>CAKPGL010000001.1 GCA_934154785.1 uncultured Bacilli bacterium
AAGATCTTTCATGCCTTCTCTCGTGAAAGCACTAATAATATATCAAATCGTCTTTTCGAAGTCAATACTTTTTTTACTTTTTTTTCACTTTTTTGTTTAAAATGTAAAATTAGTGTCGTCTTCTTGAGTCGACTAATTAATTATATCAAATTTATTATAGTCAGTCAAGATAAATTTACATATTTTTTTGCTTTTTATTGATTATTATATTTTTAACTTTTTACGTATATAATTTGATTAATTATGTAACTTTAAATTTTGATACTTATTATAATAATCATAATTCAACTTTGAATTAAAAATATGTGACTTGTTTTTGTATAATTGTATCAATTCGTTTAATGATGAGCGTATTACATAATCCAATTCTTCAGAATAATTCATAACTTTATTGTGATATCTATATTCTAACTCATCTAACACCTTATATTCACCTGTTGGAAAAATGCGCAAATCTAAATCATAATCAATATATTTAATTGTGTTGTCCTCAATAATGTAAGGTGTAGCAATATTACAATAATAATATATGCCATCTTTCTTTAATTGTGCTATTACATTAAACCAGGCATCCTTAAAAAAATACATAACAGCCGGTTCTTTGGTTCGCCACACATTTCCTTCGGACTCTGTGACTTTTGTTTTATTATTTCCAAATACGATATAATCTTTTTTTATTTCTAACACTACAGCTTCATCCCAAGCACGATGAATTTTACCATTATGTTTATAGCACTGTATTTGTAATTTATCTCCTATATTTAATTTGTTCATACAACCACCTAGTTCAATTATAAACCATTTACATAAAAAAAACAAATAGAATAAAAAAGCATTTAAAAGAATACAAACACGTATAATTAAATTTTTGCAATTTTCAATGTAGCTTTTCAAAAATACATATATTATAAATTGTTCATAAAAAAACAATTTTATCAGCAAGATAAAATTGAATTAGCAATTGTACAGTTGCACAAAACATATTCATATCTGTAATATATATAGAAAGTATATAAATATAGGTAGTAGGGGCAACTTATTTAATTTTTATTTAACAAACTTATTGCTGTTTGCAACTGATTATCATTTTCTAAAGTAGGATTACCGTAATATTTTTCATCTAATACAACTTCATAATCTACAGCAATTCCTTCTTTATCAATAGAATTTCCTGATGGAGTTAACCATTTTTGCGTTGTAAATTTATATTTAGCACCATTACTCATTGTATGTAACTTTTGAGCAGAACCTTTCCCGTAGGTTTTTTGACCAACAGAAATTGCACCAAGTTCTTCCTTTAATGCTGCTGTCATTATTTCAGAAGCAGAAGCCGTAGTAGAATTGGTTAATATAACAATGTTATAGTCAACAGTGTTTTTTCCTTTAGAATAAAACTTAGCAGTTGTTTTCTTATCTTGAATTTGATATATAACATGTGATGAATCCAAAAATAAACCAAGGATATTTTCAACAGAGGTAAGGTAACCACCAGTATTGTTACGTAAATCAACAATCAAAGATGACATTTGTTGTTCTTCAAGATCCGCTAAAGCTGTCTTAACTTGTTCGTATGTATTATCTGCGAAAATTGAAATAGAAAGATATCCTATCTTATTATCGAGTATTTTGGAATCAACAGATTTTATTATAACTGTATCTATTTCAACATTAGTTACAAATTCTTTGCCATCTCTAGAAACAGTAAGTGAAAAATTATCCTTCAAACCTTTTATTTTTTTTGAAAAATCAGTACTACTTAATCCTTCCACAGAATCATTATCAATTTTTAAAATAATATCGCCTACTTTTAATCCACTTTTGTCAGCAGGAGAGTTATCAAAAATCTGAGTGATTATTAATTCCCCTGTGGTATTTAATTGGGCCACCTCAACACCTATACCACGATAACTACCAGTTAAGTGAATGTTAAAATTAGTTGATTCATTTTCATCCATATATAAAGCATAAGGATCATCAATTTCTTCTAATATCTTAGCTAGAGCAGTATCTAAAAGCTTAGTTTCATCAAGCTCACCATAGTAATTATCTAAAATATAATTATAATTATTAACAAACTCTTGCAATTTAGGAGATAGAGCTCCAGTTTTGTCAATACCGTAATTCTTCTTTGTTATAACTCCGCCAATAGATATACCTACAACCGTTGTTAATAATATAATTATTATAACTTCGCTAAATTTAAAGTTTTCAGAATTTAATTTTTTAAATTTTTCTACAATCTTTTTCTTCATTTTATATAATCCTCCAACAAAAAAGCAACGCTTTTAATTAGTTATCTACGCTGCAATTTTTTTAAGTACTTCAGTTATTTGTTCATCAGTTGAGTAAACTTTATTTACTTTTTTATTCTTAATTAAAATCAAGGTTGTATTACCAAATTTTGAATTAAAGAATGATTTTGTATTAACATTTGTACTATCACCAACATAAGATGAATTAAGTGCATTACTTAAATCTACTGTATAATACTTTTTACTTTTCTTACTTGAATATTTTTTTAAATAGTAAGTATACAAATCATTATAATGATTATTTTCATTCTTTAATAGAACATAATATTCTTTTTCTTTTTGATTCAATATCTGTCCTACCATAATTTCATCATATTGAATAGTCTCACTTTTAACCTCGTACTCACTACCAGCTGTTTTCTTTTTACTAGTCAAAGCAGTAATTCCATAAAATGCTAAAAATACAACAGATACTATTATAATTATTATAATAAGTGATTTTAGTTCATTTCCTTCCATTATAGTGTTATCATTGTTTTTCTTCATTTTTGCCTTTCCCATTGTTATCACCAAGTACATTATATCATATAAGAAAAAAAATTAAAGTTTTTTTTGAAATTTTGAAATAAATTTGAGATAAAATCACTAATTAATCAGATTTTTGGGGAATTTTAGAACAAATTTGTTAAAAAAGCAAAAAAAAGCACAAGGCTTTATTTAGAAACTGGCATAACACTAATTGAATTGGCAACTGTAAGTAATTCATCTTGTGTTAAATCTTCTGATATTACATAGTATTCCATGCCACCACTTATCCAAGATACGTAAGAATCTGATAAAACTCCAATCGTGTCCATAATCATCTGTGGCTCACCATCAACATTCATGTTTAAAATGTCTGTGTTTGAAATGGTTTCTTGAATTATAGTAAAAGGTTTTTCACCACTGAATGTTAATATTGCTCTTTCTCCACCATCTACAGAAATAACATCTTGACTAGTTAGATAAGTATCGGTTGGTACATACATTGGAAATACTATACCATCAATTGTATTTACTGTTTTTTCATTATCTTCGCTTGAAAAAACATTGTTATCAATATTAAAGATATCGTCATTAATCGTGCTATTAAATTCAATTTTGTTAAAATTCATAACTATTTTAGCTTGATTTTCAGAATTTAATACCTCAATTTTAGTTATATTAATATCTTTATCTAGGAAAATATTTTGTTTAACTAAATCTTGCTTATTAGAATAATTGACACTGGTTGTAATTACATATCCATCATCAAGTTTTTTAACATCTTTTTCACTATCGTTTTCAATATCTTTTACTAATGTCTGTAATATATAAGTTTGAGAATTATTGTATGGCCAATCACTTTGAAATTTAAAACTCTTATTAAGTGATGGTGTTAAAACATAAACTCCACTTTCATTTCTTAAGATAATTTGTTCATGATTATTAACTTTATTTACTAAACTTACTTTAAATTTTTCAGCAGACTTATAATTAACATTTATATCATATGTATAATTTTCTTCATTATTAATTAGCTCAAATGTTCCTGTTATAGAATAAGACTCAGCACTACTAATTTTTTTGGTTAAACTTTTTACAACGTCATCCTCTTTTGATGTACCACAACCACTCAATGTTATCATAAACATTAATGTCATTACTAAAAAAAATATTTTTTTCATTTTCACACCTCTCAAATAATTTCACTTAATTATATTTCAAAAAAATTATCTATATTCTTAAAAAATGTATAATTCAATATTTTTAGGGTAAATTAAGTATAGTTAAAGAAAGGATGGAAATATGGAAACACTACAAAAGATTTGTTTAGTAATAACAATTATAGGAGCAGTTGTTTGGGGTGTAATCGGAATTTTTAATTATAACATTGTAGAAGCTTTGTTTGGAAATACAATTATACCTAGAATAATCTATTCAATTGTTGGTATTACTGGTCTTATTAACATTGGAATTCTATTTAATCATATTGAAGACTAAAAAAATCATCAAAAGATGCTTTCTCTTAAGCGTCAATTGATGATTTTTTATTTATTTTTTTTGAATAATAATCTTTACTGTTTTTGTTTTAGATACATACTGAACTTTTGAATCATTACCACTTACATTAACAGTTACTTCATGAGTACCTTCACCATAACCGCTCAAATCTAGATAAGCAATTATATCAGCAGCAGTCAATGAATCAATTACAGATGCAACACCTTTAACATTAACTGTAACATGACTATTTTCTTGATTTACAGCATTAACCTTATAGTTAGAACCAAGATTTCGATATTCAATATTAACATTTTCAATATCTCTATCTGATGATGAATCAAGTTTAACACTTACGTTTAGGCTTGTTATACTCATATGTTTTACTCCAACTATACTAGGCATTTGAACTTTGTAATCTCTATTTTCTTTAAGACCAGTTACATCAATTTCAACAGGAATGTAATTCAAAGTATCAAGGATATCAGAAGAACCATAAACTGTAACTTTATTTTCACTAGTTTCCAAAGCACTAATTGCTTTACCAAAAGCGACTTCGCCAACTGGAACAATTTGAATTGGTAATTCTTTACTTGGAGAAGTTATTTCCATAGAAACATTTACAGTAGCAGGAACTAGTTCAACATCAACAACATTACCACTCTCATCGTATGCTTTTAATGGAACATCTTTTAAAACTGTTGTACCAACTTCTTGTTTAGGTAAATTATTAATATCTAAAAGTGCTTTTACGGTTGCTACTTTTTTTAATTTATAATCTGCGCCCTTTACAACAACATTATCATTTTCTACATCTACAGAATTAATAAACAATTTAGAATCTAAAGTATCCTGATTTAAAACATCTATTGTTAACTTCTTAGCCTGAGATACTTTTGGATAAATAAATACTGTTGCGTAAGATGGATTAACTTTATATGTTATATCAGAACCAGCTTGGTTATATTTGATATCTACCTTATGTTGTCCTTCTTTTAAGCCAGTTAAATCAACCACTACTTCGTGAGTTGTAGATTGCTTTGCAATATATAAATTTGCTCTGCTACCAATTAGGGTAATATCCACAGTTTCAGGTAATCCTTCAACAACATATGCCTCTTGGTTATAAACCGCAGTTACATTTTGACCAGTTAATATTTCTGCAGAACTATCAGAATAAGTAATAATCTTGCGGTCAATTAAAATAAATACAGTAACAGCTAAAAATAGTGAAATAAATAGTAAAGTATTAGTTTTACTCAACCATTTTTCAAATTTCTTACCAGAAACATCGTATTTTCCAGTAAAGAATGTTATAACTTTAGTAATAGGCAATATAATTCTCTTATCTATAAAGCCCCAGATTCCTTTAAAGAAATTTGACAATGATTTAATTAGATTTTTCATCAAACTCATCCTCGCTTTCATCATCAAAAACTTTTTTAGGTCTTAATTCATCTAATAACTTCATTTTTAATTCATCTAATGTTAAATTATATAAAAGCTCGCCCCCAATAGCCATAGAAATTCTACCTGTTTCTTCTGATACTATTAAAGAAATACAATCCATTTCTTCAGATATACCAAGTGCCGCTCTATGACGTGTACCTAATCTTTTACTAATTTTCATACTATCACTAGTAGGAAAAACTGCACCAGCACAAGTTATTTTATCACCCTGAATAATTACACCACCATCATGTAATGGATTATTAGGGAAAAAGATTGCAACTAATAACTCGCTAGAGATATCAGCATATATTTTTTTAGCTTTTTCAATATAGTCATGTAAACTATTATCTCTTTCAATAACAATTAATGCACCTATACGATTTTTTCTAAGTGTATCCATTGCTTGTGATATTTCATAAACAACCTTTTCACGTTCGTCAACCGTTAAAACTTTATGACGGCCAAGTAATTGACTACGACCAAGTTGTTCCAAAACATTTCTAATCTCTGGTTGAAATATTATAATTAACGCTAATGGTCCCCACATAATTACATAATTAAGTAGAAAACCTATAGTTGAAAGTTCAAACACATCACTAATAATCTTTAACACGGCAATTATTATTATTCCCTTAAATAACAATACCATTTTAACATTTTTTCTAAGATTTTTTAAAATATAATAAAAAGCAAGCCATACTATTAAGACATCTACTAATTTTCTTAATAATGACACAATACTATCAAAAGTCATATTTACCTCCAATTTTGTACAGTTAAATTATATCATACTTTTCTAAGAAAAAAAACTCACAATAGTAAGTTTTTTAAAATTTCCAAATGTCATCGTCTGTTCCTTGTATACTATTATTAGTATTCAAAGGTGCGTTAGTTATACCGGCATTCGTTGTTTCTCCAGGCATTAAAGGCATGTCATTTGAAATAGAATTACCTGGAACTTGGGTCCCAACAGAATTACCATTCATCAAAACATTTGATGATAAATTATCAGGTATTGGCTCATTAATTGGTGATGTGGCATCACTAATTGGCTGCATTTGACTGTTAAGTGCACTTGCAATCGGAGTATTAGCAGGTATTACAGGCATTTCATCATTATTATTATTCATATTAGATAAAGAATCACTATCCGTAGCTTCACTCAACTTCTTTTTACCAAAATTAGTTTTATCAGCATAATAGCCAATTGTGGTTAACAATATTACTGCTCCACTTATAATAAACCATATATAATTATCTACTATAATATTCATACTATCCACCCTTTTACTTTTACTCTTTTATTAAATAATCTTTACCCTTTTGTGTATCAAAATGCAATAAATCAGGAAAATTTTGTTGTCTTAATGCTTCAAATAAAACTATTGCTACGGAATTTGAAACATTAAGTGCTCTAATATTATCATTAGTTGGTATACGAGCACACTTATCTAAATTATCATGTAAAATTTCTTTAGGTATACCAGTACTCTCTTTACCAAAAATTAAATAAATATTTCTACTAGTGTCGCTATAATCAAAATTAGTATAATCCTTAGTGGCATATCTTGTCAAATAATAGAAATCCCCACTATTTTTCGATAAAAAATCATTATAATCGTCATAAACTGAATAATCACAGTGCTCTATATAATTGACGCCACTTCTTTTTATCATATTATCACTTAAAGAAAAACCAAGTGGTCCAATTAAATGCAACTTAGCTCCAGTACCAGCACAAGTTCGCATAATATTACCCGTATTTTGAGGTATCTCTGGTTCATACAAAACTATATTAATCATTTGCTATCACCTCATTCATAAAAATTCTAACATCTGACATATTTATCTTCTCTTTTTGGTTATATAAAATTCTAGCAACTTTACCATTTTTAAATTCATATATATTGGATTGTCTTAATGCGATTATAGATACATCATTTAAATCTGAACTAAACATTCTACTCTTAAAGCTTTTAACGAAATTACTGCTTAATTTATTCCAACCATTTAAATAAATAACATTATCTTTTAAAGAGTAATCAATAATAAATTGTTTAAATTCCATATCAAAGTCACTACTATTATTGTGATTAGAAATGTATAAAAAGAAATTTGAATTATCAATAGCGTAGCTTTCTAAGTTATCTAAAATATTATCATCTGTTATTTCATACAAGAAACCAGTTAAAACTGATTTTTTCTCAATATTCATAGTTCTAACACGATTAATAAATAAAAATAACAACAAAAATGTAGCAAGGCAAACGCTTAAATAAATCAGGTAATTTTTTCTAGGTATCTCTTTCATGTTATCACCAACTACATTTTAACATAAAAATTAAAATATTAAAAGTTAAAGATTATTGTTCTTTAACTTCATCAATAGTAACTATAGGTAATACAATATTTTCTTCTTCACAAATCTTTTTAAATTTAACACGAAATTCATCTAAAGATTTTACAATACTGTCAGGATAAATGCGCTTACTTGTCTTTATAGCATTATACACATCTAATATACCAACCTCTTTTTTATTATCAAATAACGCTAATGAAAAAGCTTGATTTAAAACTGAAAATGCTACATCGGGATACATAGCAGACAAGCCATAAATTCTTTTATACTCAGAAGTAGCAGAAACTATTGCTTCAATTAACCAGTTTTGAATATAGTTAGTATACTTAAACTTTATATTTGTTTTCTTTTCAATTCTTGGAATTGAGCCCATTAATATTTGCATAGTTACTTCTGGAGTTGGTTCTAAAACATCAACTCTATCAAATCGTCTCAAAAAAGCACGGTCTCGAACTACATAGTGTTGATATTCAGAATCGGTAGTAGCACCAATAACTTTAATATCCCCACGATCCAAAGCCGGTTTTAGAATATTTGCTAAATCGAGTGGATCACCATCTCGTGCTCCCATTAAGGTATGAATTTCATCAATAAATAAAATTAATTTTGAGTGATTTTTAAGTTCATTAACAACTAAATTAACAACTAATTCTTCTTTATCACCAACTTTTATTTTGTTTGATAAAACAGAAGAAGCAATTTTAAAAATCTGATAACCCCTTAAAACATCTGGTACATCATTATTTTGTATTTTATAGGCAAGCCCTTCAACAATGGCGGTTTTACCTATACCAGGTTTACCTATTAGCAAGGCTGACTTATCAGGAGTTAATAAAATGACTATTAATTTCTTTATTTCATCTTCCCTAGCAATAGCAGGATTAGTAATATAAGTTTTAATTGTTAAATTCTCACCATAACTATTTAAATAATCCATTTTTGGTTCAGCATCGTTAATATCAATAATTTCAATTTCATTATTATTCATTTTATCACCCAACTAATCAATATAATTATTATTTTTATAAGTTTCAACAACTTTAGAATAACTTTCAGCACCATCTATTCTATTATAGTATGAAGTTAAAGCTCCATCTTTAATAAATACTGTAGTAGGAGTACCATCAAAACTAGTTTGTGATTTTAAGGCATTATACTCATCTTCACTAAGTTTTGATATATCAATGTAATATACTTCTACTTGATATTCCGTAATAAATGATTCCATAGTTCCCTTAAATAATTTGCATGCACTACAAGTATCAGACCCAATCACTAAAGGAAAAGTTTCTTTATTATCTAATTTTTCTAAATATTCTACATAATTTAAACTAGTATAAGTTTTTTTACCACAACCAGTTAAAAATAATGCTAAGACTGCTACTACAACTAATAAATATTTTTTCATTACATCGTCACTTTCTTTCTTAAATAATTATAACTTATATAACAATAAAAAAAAAGAGTTTTCACTCATTTTTTGGTCTTTTGTAAACAATAATTTGATCTGGAGCTAAGTAAAGTTGCTTATTATCACTTAAGATTTCATCAATACTAGCATTAAAATTATTAGCAACATCATTTAAAGTTTCATCACCTGTAGTCATATAAATAGATACATTTGATGTAGGAATTAATAGTTCTTGATTAGGGTATATAAATTCATTTTTCTTTAGGCCATTTAGCAATTCTAATGTCGCAACATCTGTCCCATAACGACTTGCTATGGAATAAAGATTATCACCTTTTTTAACAACATAAGTTTCAAAATAATCACTCTCTACTTTTGGAACTACAATATAATTACCTGGCACCAATCTAACTGGATAACTCAAACCATTAATGTCAATTAAGTTATCAACAGTAGTATTAAATTTTTTAGCAATTTCATTTATATCATCATTAGGTAAAACTTGATATATTTGATACATATAATTCACCTCTATCTATTATATGCAATAGCACAAATAACTGGACTTTAAAACAAAAAAAAATACAGCAAGCTTTATAACATGCTATATCCATTTAAAAGAATAACAATAGAACTAAAATATAACTAGATAATATAGCCGATAAAGAAATTGGAATACTGTATTTAAAATAATCTTTATCATTGACAACATAACCATTTTTTATTAATAAACCTATAGCTGTAATATTAGCAGAAGCACCGATTGGTGTAAAATTTCCACCGAGAGTTGCACCTATAATTAAACCATAATATAACAAAGTAGAATCAATTGTCGAAGTTGCGCAAATAGCAGTTATTACAGGAAGCATTGTTGATACATAAGGGATATTATCTATAAATGCAGATATTATTACCGATACAAAAACTATTAAAGTATAAATTAATAATGGATTATCACTTACATTCATAAATGTTTTGCTTACAGCATCAATTACTCCTGCTTCTTTAATACCACCAATTATAACAAACAAACTAGCCAGCAATAATGAAATTTCATAATCTATATCCTTTAGGTTAACAAGAATAGATTTAATACTTTTACATTTACACATTTTAATAACAAGACCAATAATGAAATAAAAAGTACAAATTAAACAATTAGTAAGTTCTGGTTTATTGCTTATAAATGATGTTATTATAAGTGCTAAAACGGTTAAACATAATAATACAGTTGATACATAATCAGTAATTTTTGTATCTAAATGACATCAATTTTGGTAGTATTTTTTCTTTGTAAAAACAGTAAAACTAAAGTTGCCATTAATAAACTAATTTGAATTATGAAAAATAGACCTATCCTACTATTGTAATAAAAGAAATCAAAAAAATTTATACCAATTTCTTTGGCGAGCAATAAGGAAGTTGTATCACCAGTAAGAGTAGCGTCTCCTTCTAAGTTAGAAAATATAGATATGCAAATAATAGGTATTACTGGAGATATTTTAGATTTTTTAGCGACAACTAGAACAATTGGAGCAATAATTAAAACCGTTGCTACATTATCTATAAAAGCAGATACAACTCCTGCAAACACGGCTAAAACAACTGTCATCCATTTGATATTAGACGTTTTTCTAATAATAAAGTCAGATAATAACTCAGGCATTTTTGATTCAATAAATAAAGAAACTGTGCCAGCAGTACCAAATATCATTAAAAGGACATTAAAATCAATTTCACCAAGTAATTTATTTAGTGGTAAAATTCCAAGTATAATAAATAAAGTAGCAGAAAGAAGCGTTACATAATGCTTATACTTTGGTAAACAAAGCATTAATATATAGGTCAAAATAAAAAGAAACAATGCTAATAACATACAAACACATCATTATAATAATAACATAATTATATATTTTTTAAATAGAAACAAAAAAACACTAGATAGTGTTCAAATATATTTTACAGTAAATATTTATTTACTTAAGTATCAATGGCAGGGGTGGAGAGAATCGAACTCCCAACAGCGGTTTTGGAGACCGTTATTATACCATTTAACTACACCCCTATGTCATAGATTATATCATAAATATATCTTAGTTTCAACAATATTTTCACTTTTTTTCATAATATGTATAGAGGTGTGAAAATGGGAATAATAAAATATACAACTAAAGAACGTGATTTACTAGCACGATTAATGCGAGCTGAGGCTGTTGGTGAAGGGAATTTAGGTATGCTAATGGTTGGTAATGTAGGAGTAAACCGTGTTTTAGCAGATTGCTTGACTTTTAAGGATATCAAATCTATATCTGAAATGATTTATCAAAATCCTGGAGGATTTTCTGGAAAAGATAGTCCACTGTTTTTTAGTAATCCAACCACGGCTGAACAAAATTTAGCAGATAGAGTTATTAAAGGGGAATATTACTATCCCGCCACTAATGCTTTATGGTTTTATGCACCCGCTAGTGGAGAATCTTGTAAATTATTATGGTGGGAACAAGAAAATACTGGAAGATATAAAAACCATTGTTTCTATCAACCTTACTCAGGTGAATGTAAACAAATACATTAAAAAAGCACTGAATTTGATATATATCAATTTTCAATGCTTTTTTCTATATCACTAAGATTTGACCTATCTTAAGATTATTACTAGTCAAATTATTTTTTTGTTTTATAGAATTTACAGTAGTATTATATTTGGATGCTATTGAATATAAGTTATCACCACTTTTTACTACATAAGTAACTTGCCCATTACTAGGTATTCTTAATGTCTGACCTACACTAAGATTATTAGTTGTTAAATTGTTTAATGATTTTATTGCAGATACTGTTGTACCATATCTATTAGCAATACTATATAGATTATCACCACTTTTTACTACATACTCTATATAATCCTTCGTAGAAGATGTTGTAGTACTTCCTTGAGGTATTTTTAAAACTTGACCTATTGATAAAATAGATGTTTTTAAATTGTTGAGAGCCATTATTTCAGACACTGTAGTATTATAACGTTCCGCTATCTTATATAAAGTATCGCCACTTTTTACTATGTAAGTAGTTGTGTCTTCCAGTTTTTCTTCTATTGGTATAAGTAGTTGTTGACCTACAGATAAATTTGTAGATGACAAATTATTATAGTTTATTAATTTATCAACTGTAGTGTTATATTTATTTGCAATGCTATATAAAGAATCGCCTCTTTGCACAGTATAAATACTATATTCTGTAGATGGTTCAATTTCAATTTCTTCTTGTGGTATTTTTAAAACTTGACCTATTTTCAATAAATTACTACTTAAGTTATTAGCGCTTTTTAATTCTTCAACAGGTACATTAAATTTCTTTGCAATACTCCATAAACTATCACCTTTTTGTACTGTATAATTTTTACCACTACTTTCTATACCTAAGTATTCTAATACCGCATCTACGACAGCATCAGTATAAGCTTGCCAATTGTTTTTTAATTTTGTAGCATCTTTAGCGTTATCTAGAAAGCCATACTCAACAATCAAAGATTGTGTATTACCAGTATTTCTATTCATAAAGTAATAATCTTTTGAAGTATCACTAGGTAAACGTCTTTGGTAAGCCTTTCTTGGTGTTTGACCAGCTTCCTGCAATGAATCTAAAATTAAATTTGGTAAAGTTGCTGTATTTCTTAAGGCATAGATTACTTCAGCACCTTCGGCACCTCATGACGGCTCTAGTGGTTATTAATTGTTATTATTAACCTTATTTTGTTGCTCCATAGCTTGCATCATTTGATATTTAGCAAGTATAGCACTTTTATTTTGTTCATGTTGAAGTTCTGCAGATAGTTTTAATAATTCCTTTGTAAAATCATTGAAGTTCCTACAATTATCAATCATTTTCTTTGTTAACTCTTTCCAGTTATTATCAATATTTATTGCTTGTTCTACTGTCATGTCTATCTCTCCTTTCCTTATTTAATTATTATAAAACATTTCAATTATTAAATATTGCCAAATTTCTGCCATTTTTTTGTAATATTTTCGTAATTATTTTAGTTCAACTTTTTCAAAAGTTTTAGATACAGTATATACATTTTTATTATCTACTTTTTCCTGTCTTCCTTTATATATTGTCAAATTATTACTTTTTATATTACAATCTAAAGTAATGTAATAATCATTATTTGAATATACTACAACTTTATCATTTCCTATAATATTATAATTCCTAATTAGTTTTAATTGTGAATAAGTTCTACCACCATATAATAGTAATAACAAAATTATTAAAAATGGTAATGCTTTAAAATAGTTCTTAATTTTAGCTTTTGCCTCATCATTATCTGTGATTTCATCTTTTTTAAAAAAGAAATATGAATAAATAAATTCTATTATGAGCAAGACTATATTAAATATTGTAAAGCTAAACCAATCAACAAATTTAAAATAGACAACACTTAATATTATATTATAAAAGATTATTGTTAGTAATTCGCTGATTATTTTTCGATTCACTTTTTCTTTAAACTTTTTAGCTAAACTATTTGTACTAAATAAAATAGATAAAAATGCAACTAAAAATATAATTGACAAACATAATGAATAAATAAACCCTTGATCATTAAATCTATATAATCCAATATTCAAGCCATAATACGAAAAATAATAACTAGCTGTGATATACTCAAAAAATCTTAAGATATATAATATTACAATACATAAAGCCGAGCCGCATGCAATAAATAATTTATAATATTTATTAATTACTTCGATTGGTTTTTCAATTAATAATTCATCTTTATTAGTCTTTTTCATAAAAATCCCCCTATCTAAAGTGTTTGCTATATATTATAACATATTTTTATTACAATTAATCTTTTTTCCGCATCTTCCATAAGGATTTCTTATTGGATTCTTATCAACATATTTAAAAGTATAATCATCAAGTATTTTATATTTAAATTTAATTGTTATATTTCTATCTTCATCTGCTTCTATTCTATCTATTATGGTAAATAACAAATCTCTATTTGGTTTTTCTATATTTAATAATTCTTTTATCTTCTTCGTATAATTTGGTATTTTATTAGCACTATTTTTTCTTTTTAAAATTTCAAGTTCTATTTCTTCTAATTTTTCTTTTAAATTTCTCATTTTTTGTTCGTAAGGAGATACTATCATTTTGTATGAATCTAAAGAAATATTACCATCAATTCTATCTTGATAAACTGTTTGAATATTAGAAGTTAATTTTAAAATTTCTTTTTCTATATCTTTTTTTATTTCATCAAGTGATTTAGTACCTGAATTAGTTCTATTAACTATTTCTTCATTTAATTCTTTAATACTCAATCCTTTAAATAAATCAGATAATAATTTGTTTAATTCTTCTAATACTTCTTCTTCAAAATAATCATATGGAAAAAAATGAGTCTTGCATCTACCTCTAATTGGGTCTCTAGCATATCTATTGCAGTTAATAGTCCAATAGTCATGATTCCTTCTATATATTACACCTAATCTATTTCCACACTCTTTGCAATAGATTAATCCCTCTAATAATCTAGTTGGTCTTTTAGTTCTTACATCAACTTTTCGATTATGATTATCTCTTTTCTTATTAATTATTCTAAATGTCTCTTTATCTACTAATGGTTCATGAGTACTTTCTACTATTACCCATAAGCTTTGATTTAGTGTTACTTTCTTTTTAGATTTATAACTAATATTAGTTTGAGTATGTTGTACCATATCACCTGTGTACATTCTATTTTGTAATATCTTTTTTACTGAATGTATTGTCCATGCATTTTTTTCTTTTACTCTAGAATATATTGGTAAATTTTTATAAGCACTAGGTGTTGGTGCTCCTAATTTAGTTAAACGAGTTGCTATTTCAGATATTCCTATATCATTTGCTCTCCACTCAAACATCTGCTTAACATAAGGTGCTGTATTAGGGTCTATAATTAGATGTCCTTTATCTTCTGGGTCTCTCATATAACCATAACATGGTTTACTTCCTATAAATTTACCATCTTTTCTTTTAGCATCTAATACATTTCTTACTTTTAATGAGTTTTGTTTACTATAATAATCATTACAAGCAATAATAAATGTTGACGAATCATTACTTGCTTGATTTTTCATACTATCATAGTTTTCAACAATTGATATAAATCTTACTTTATTTTCTGGAAAATAAGTTTCAATATAATAACCAGTCATTACATGATCTCTACCTAGTCTTGATAAATCTTTTACTACTACAAGATTAATCTTTTTATTTTTAATACCTTCAATCATTCTAATAAATCCTGGTCTATCAAAATTAGTTCCTGAATAACCATCATCTACATACTCTTCTATTAAATTAAATCCATTTTTTAGACAATAGTCTCTTAATATTTCTTTTTGATTAGTAACACTTTCACTATCTGACTCATATTTTTTATCTTTATCTTCTTGAGAAAGTCTAATATAAATACCTGCATTATAATTCATATTCGTTAAGTAACTATAATTCATCTTCTACCTCCTCATTTTATAGCACTTAACTTTCTTCGAGACAAGTGCATTTTACCATGATAAATAAAAATAAGCAAATCATTAGAATTATTTTTCTTCCATAATTTGCTTTAATAGATAACTAATTATTAATTCTTTAAAAATTTCTTTTTTATCTTCTTTCATAGTTAAATTTATGTTGTTTAATAATTGATTATTCATCTGTATCACCTGTAATTGATTTGATAAGTTCTTCCGTTTCTGCTTGTTCTTCTGGAGTTGCTAGTGTAGGTTCTAATCTTTTGCCATTCCAAGTTTCTACTCCATCATAATCAACACCAATAACTGGACCATTAGCACTTTCAAAATCATAGCCTTCTATTTTGGTTACTGTTACATAATTATGGATTGTTTTATTCTTATCAGAATAAGAATTCAAATATCCTTTTATATAAACATTCTTACCCAACAAAAAAAGACCCTTATTATTATCATAAAGATCTTTATATACTCTTAAACTAGCAAAAACTATATTACTATTCTCATTAGGTGAATACTTCTTACAAATAAGTCCCAATGTAATGTATTTATTATTAATTATAATATTATTTATCTCACCAGATAATAATATCTCATTATAAGTCATAAACAAAACCTCCTGTTTAATTATACATATAATTTTTTATATATTAATTATCTTTTAATTTATTTATTATACATGCATATTTATTCATATAATTAATGCACAATATTGCATATTATCATGAATCATCTTGCATATCATTTACATATATTCTTCGTTGTATTAAATCATCATTTCTTACTCTTTCAACACTAATATATCCTTTTTCTTTTAATCTTTTTAAAGAATAATTAATTGTCCTTATTTTAACAAAAGATAAATTAGATAATACTCTATTAGTAGCAAAACAATAACCATTTAATCTACTAAGATTATAAATATTACCAAATAAAAAACAGTCTGATTTAGTCAAACTGTTATCTTTCATTAATTCTCTTGGAATAATAATAAAATCTTTTTTCAAATATGATACTCTCCTTTCTATAAAATCCCAAAAACACCAATTTTTAATTGGTATTTTTTTATCAGGATAAGACGATGGTACCGCAACATCAATTTTTCTAGGTAAAATCAATGTTTCTTATGGTACCAAACTTAATTTGCACTTGCAAAATTTATCCCATATGGGTGAATTATCTTTAATAAGATATTTAAAAATAGGCAAATAAAAAATCCCAATACATAAAATATTGAGATTTTGTTGGGATGTTTAAACCTTATCCATCTTGTATATATTTATCACCTATTGTATCAAGTTTAACAGAAGTTTTTTTATTGTGCAAGTTTCATTTTTTCTCGTTTTTTTCTCTTTTTTTGTCATATTTTTTACTTATTATAGCAACTTTATCATAAAAAATTTTATTTGTCCATTCATTTTAAATGGTACTTTAACCTTTAATTTAAAAGTGATTTATACTTCACTTTATCATCAATTTGCCCTTTTACTACAAAGAAATAAAAAAACAGAAAAAAGTGCAAAAATATGCACTTTTTTTGAAAAAATACTAAAAAAATAATTTTAATTTTTTTATAAATATTCCTTAAATATATCTTTAATATAACTATTATTTATCCAAAAACAATGTTTAGTATATTCAGTAGCGCCGGTTAATTTATCAGCTACTGGCAATTTAAATGTATCTTTTGAATCTCTACCATGAGGTCTTACATGGCATACTCTATTTTCACTTGAGCCAACAAAATTAGTTTTTCTTTTTCCATCTTTGATATACCTTACTATATTCCCTGTTTTAATTGTATTATATGTTTTCTTCCACATATCCATAACCCAAGTTTGAATATCCATTTCTGGCATATTCCATATTTTTATATCTTTAAAAACATATTCTCCATTTTCACATTTAAAGATAAAGAACATATATTTAGTTGTTTCAAATTGTTCTTTTAAATCAGATGTTTCCCAGTCTTGTTCAACTATATCAGTAAATTCAAATGCTGGAAATGAAATACATTCTTTTATTCTACCATTTTCTTCTATTCTAATAGTCTTTGGAACTATATTAGCTTTTTGAAATTCATCTGTTTTATCCAATTCACTTTTAACATTAAACATTCTATTTATCAACATACTATTAATACTTTTAGCAGTTGATTCAATTCCAAACTCTTTCATTAATTCTTTTTGAGTTTTTCCTTTATATTTAGTTATAACTCCATTAACAAATTCATTAAATGAATCAGTAGTATTCTTTAATACTTTTTCAACATCAGAATAATTACCTATATATTTTCTTACTAACTGAGTCATATAAGAATTTTTAAAACAAAATGCTCTTTGCATAGCTGGAATATCACTAAATGGTTGTTTTCTTGTGGATAAAGCATTAGCACCTTTTGAACAAGCTCCAAGATACATTGTATCTGCTTCTGATATTTCATGTGCTTTACCTTCTCTAATTTTTTTAATAATTAAATTCCAATCTTCTTCTATTTGTTTTAAATCTTCATTTTTTGAAAGTTCTAATAACTTTTCATGAGTTATCTTTAAATCTTTCTTATCTTTTCCTGCTTCCCATAAATACCATAAAAGTTGAATCTTATTATTTTTATACCAAAAATGACTACTTCTAAATTCATTTTTATATTCGGTTTCATAATCAATTATATTTAAAACAAGTCTTTCCTTAGCAGACAATTCGTTGTTTTTAATTCTTTTATATGGAGTAACTTTTAATTCAATACCAACAGGCATAAAATCAGGCTCAGAATCGCTATTATTATCCATACCAAAAAGATATTTTTCTATTAGTTGTCCAAATCCACCTTTATTAGCTTCTTTATCTTCTATTGTTACTAATTCTTCGTTTAAAATATCATTTAATGATTTACCAATTGCAGATTTAGCAATAAGTTCAATTTCTTGTCTATCATATAATCTACCTTTTTTCATAAAATTCTCCTTTCGATCTTGTTTTAATTAAAAATTTAGTTTAAAATATAAGTATGAGGTTGATCTTTTCAATCAAATATATTATAATATATTTAGTGAATATAAACAATGTCAGGAGGTATAAATTCATGGAAAAAACTGTAGTAGAGCTATTTGCTGGTGTTGGTGGATTTAGATGTGGTTTAAATAAAGTTGAACTTATAAACGATAAAGTTAAAGAAAATGGAAATTGGAAATTTGTATGGGCTAATCAATGGGAACCTGCAACAAAGACTCAAGAAGCATTTGATTGTTACATTAAAAGATTTGGAAATAAAGATGCAAGTAATGTTGATATATTCCAAGTTAATAAAAAAGAAATTCCTAATCATACACTTTTAGTTGGTGGATTCCCTTGTCAAGATTATTCGGTTGCTCAAAATCTTTCAAATAGTAAAGGTATTGAAGGCAAAAAAGGAGTTTTATGGTGGGCAATTAATGACATTTTAAAAACTAAAAAGCCACCTTTTGTTTTATTAGAAAATGTTGATAGATTATTATTATCTCCTGCTAAACAAAGAGGTAGAGATTTTGGTATTATACTAAGAAGTTTTTTAGATAATGGTTATGCTGTTCAATGGAGAGTTATAAATGCCGGTGAATATGGTTTACCACAAAAAAGAAGAAGAGTATTTATATTTGCTTATCATAAATCTACTGAGTATTATAAATCATTATCAAAGAGTAATCCTAAAGATATAATTTTTAAAGATGGAATGTTTGTTAAACAATTTCCTATTAAAGATATAGAATTAGAATTTAATACAACTAATTTATCAAAGGATTCATTTAAAGATTTAGTTGAAGTAAGTGATAAGTTTAGAGCACAATTCTATAATGCTGGTATTATGATGAATGGTAAAGTATATACTTCAAAAGTATCAGCTGACTGTGATGAAGTATTTCCATTAAAGAAAATCATTCAACATGAAGAAATTGATAAAAAATTCTTCTTAAGTGATGAAGCTTATAAAAAGTTTGAATACTTAAAAGGTAATAAAAGAATTCCAAGAGTTAAACCAAATGGAGAAGAATATTTTTATACAGAGGGTGCTATGCCTTGCCCAGATAATTTAGAAGTTCCTGCTAGAACAATGTTAACTAGTGAGGGTGGAATAAGTAGAACTACTCATATAGTTGAAGATTATAAAACTAAAAAGATTAGATTATTAACCCCAATTGAGTGTGAAAGAATAAATTGTTTTCCAGACAACTGGACTAATACAGGTATGACAGATAAAAAAAGAAACTTCATGATGGGTAATGCCTTAGTAGTTGGAATTATAGAAAAAATAGGAATTGAATTAGAAAATATAATAGAAAAAGAAGATTAATTTAAGTTTAATCTTCTTTTTTAATATCAAGCCACCAGATTTATAGATTTTCTTCTTTTACATAATTCAATTGATTATACTTATACTTTTCATAATCAGTTGGATGTTCAGCAATATAGCTAATTACATTATCTTTTAAACAAGGATATTCTTTTCTTATTTTGGTTCTAGATGGAACTATTCCTCTTTTTAATATTTTAACTAATCCGCATGAAGGATCTTTCATAACTTCACGTTCATAGTGAGGAAGCATTTCTATATTGTAGAATCTACTATATGTATAAACTAAATATGGTCTAACAAAATTCTTAGGTACCAAAATTATTGGCTTATTATCAAATACAGGTAGTTGAATACTCTCCATCATTGTCCACTTTTCCTCTTCTGTACACCATACCGGTCTTTTCAATTTAACGGTTTCCGTATGTACATTATATAACTTGCATTGCTCCTGAGTATATTTTATTAATTCGTATAATATTATGTTAATAATTAAATCAGATATTTTGTCATATCCAACCTTTTCAATCATAATACTAGCATCAAATATATCAGAAACAAGACCTGTTTTAACTGCCTTTGATTTACACAATATATCAAATAATTCCTTCCCTTTGTTGCTTCCTAATCCACGTCCTATCGGAGTACCTTTTGAATATCCTAATCTAATTTCATTGTTTTCTTGAAGATATTTTACTAACTTATATCCATTCCCTTTGTCTCCCAATTTTGCATACTTTAATAGTTTAGTGAAATAATCAACTATTTTATTTGAACATTGAACACTTAACTCATCATCCGAAATATAAATCAAATATGGATCAACAAAAAGCATATTATCAGTTCCAAGCTCAATATCTTCAAAATTAACTTCATCATTAATTTTAAAGAGTTCTTTAAAAGTCATCAA
This sequence comes from uncultured Bacilli bacterium, assembly GCA_934154785.1. Lineage (GTDB taxonomy): Bacteria > Bacillota_I > Bacilli_A > RF39 > UBA660 > SIG204. The sequence continues at coordinate 21,267 of CAKPGL010000001.1, forward strand.
TAACTCTCCCTTCTTCATATTTCCTGATGTTATACTAAAACTTTACAAAAATAGTTAATGATGACTTGATAAATACTACTTTTTGTGCTAAATTATATTTAGGGATGTGTCAAATTCCTAAACTGTGTTTTAGTATAACACAGGAGTGCTATCTTATATTAAGATAGTTTTTTTGTGCCTATTACTCTAGCACAACTTAAATTTACCATATGCAGCAGTTAAAGTCAAGTACTTTTTATACTTTTTGAGGGTGTTTATCGCACTTATTTAACTTTTTTTGCATTTTTTTGTATTTTTTAATTATTTTCTTGTTGACTTTATGTACTTTTTAATGTATTATTTATACAGGTGGTGTATTATGATAATAAAAGCTACTATTAAAAATTTTATGGGAATAGAAAAAGAAGTATCTATATCTTGTTTATCAAATAATAAAATTAAAAGAAATAATAATTTTATTATAGAAAATGAAAATGACGAAAGTATTTTAAAAGCTATAGGAATAATTGGAAGTAATGGAAGTGGTAAAACTAGCTTATTAAAAGCTATTGCTACTATACAAACATTCATTACTTTTCCATATAGAAAATCATCTGAAAAATCTAAAGCATTTGTAGAGCAAATAAAAAGCTTGCCCGATGAACTTTTAAATCAATTACTACAAAGCATAAATAATTTAAATTTGCCTTCGCAAAATGTTAATAACCCATTAGATGATACTATAATTGAATTAGAATTATTTATTCCTCATGATAAAAAAGATGAAAATATTATTAGTGGAATTTACAAATATAGATTAGTCTATGATTCAAATTACAATATCAACGGAGTTAAAGAGGAAAGTTTATATTATAGAAAAAAAATAAACTCAAAGAAAATAATAAAAATTTTCAGTGTAAATAATATTATAGAAAGTGAAATCGGAACAAAGTTGTTATATCAAAACAATACAATTATTTCAGAAAATAAAGAAATAAAATATTACCATTCATTTGGTAATGAAATAATGCATAAATTTGAATTTATGTTTAATGGTGATTTTTTAGATTTTGATGCCGATGAAAAATATTTAATTGATATTCTAGAAAAAAATAAAAAGAGATTTGTAGATTTGTGCAGTCTAGCTGATGATAAAATTATTGATGTTATTATTGAAAATAAAAATGACAAAAAGAATTTGTTTTTTATAAATAACAAAAATAATAAATTAAGATTTGAACAATTATCTACTGGTACTAAAAAAATCATATTATATGGTAATAGAATCTTATTTGCTTTAGAAAATAATAAGAATTTATTCATAGATGAAATGGAAAACTCTTTGCATCCATCATTAGCATGTTTTTTATTACAATTAGTAGGATATCCAATTAAAAATTCATATTCACAAATATTTTTTACAACTCATTCAATATATCTTTCTTCTTTACTAGATAATGATCAACTATATTATATTGATAATAAAAAAGATAGTTATAATATTTCAAATATTTCAACAGCAATAAAAAACAATGTTATAACGAAAGATAAAACTCTTGCAATTGCCCTATTGGAAGATTTACTTATCAAAAATCCAGATTCAAAAAAGATTATAGATTTCTTAAATGATAAAAACTAGATTCAGATTATATGAATCTAGTTTTATTTTTCTCGAAGAAAGTTAATTTACCACTAGGGTTAACACCACCTCCTGCATTTATGTGATTAGATAACACTATAACATCCGAATTATTTCCAAACGCATCTAATACCCTAGTTACCCTTTCATTTGGGCTTAAAGTCTCATCTGTAGTTCTAGTCATTTTAACTGGTATTCCTAAACTCTTAAACCTATCATACATATAATTAGAAATATTCAAAGTTAAATCTTTTTCTATAATTCCATTACCACTAGAACCTGGGTCATCTCCTCCATGCCCAGCATCTATAACTATTTTAGCCATATTATCACTCCTAAATTATAGTATGACAATTAACCATTTACGTGAATAAACTCTATATAACTTAATTTATAGATGTGTTTTCATTAACAAACTCCCTATCCATTAGTATTTCATGAATCATTTCCTCTTGATTATCTAAATATATCTCTTCTATTCTATCAACACGACATTTTTCTGCTTGAATAATAGACTTTACTTTATTAACAGCCTTATCAACTTCATCATTAACAACAACATAGTTATACTTTTTATAATTATTTATCTCATTATAAGCAGTCTTAAATCTATTTATAACCTTGTCTCTAGTTTCCGTTTTTCTATCAATTAACCTTCTCTTTAAAGTTTCCATATCTGGAGGCATTATAAAAATAAATAGTGCTGAAGGTAAGATTTTTTTAATACTTAAAGCACCTTGTATATCAATAACTAAAATAACATCAATACCTTTACTTAAATATTTTTCAATTTTATCTTTTGGTGTACCATAATAATGATTATTGTATGAAGCATATTCTAAAAAAACATTCTCTTCTATTTTTCTTTCAAATTCTTCTTCCGTTACAAAAAAATAATCTTTGCCTTCAACTTCATTTCCTCTAGGATTTCTAGATGTCATAGATATAGACATCCACATATTATCACTTTCATTAACAAGTTTATTACAGATGGTATCTTTACCAGCACCGCTAGGACCTGATACTACAATAAGTAAGCCATTTCCATTTACCTTTAACATTATAATCATTCCTTTTTTATAGTATAACACACATTAATATTTTTCAAACAAAAAAAGAAATACCTAAATATTTCCTGTAATTATAAATACCTTTTAATTTAATATAATTATATAAAAATTTAAAATACCTGCAAAAATTACCCACAACAAATACGGTATATTTAATAAACCAGCTAGCTTATTAATCTTATAAAATTTATAAATCATAATTATAATACTAACTAATAAAAATAATAACCAAATAAAAGCAAAAGCAAAATTTCTAAAATTAAAAAATATGATCGACCAAAAAAAGTTTAAAAACAATTGAATACCATAGATTTTTAAAGCAGCACTTTTATCATAATCACCAGAGTCATATATAATATAGCTACTTATTCCAAGCAATATATACAAAATTGTCCATATTATAGGAAACACTATACTAGATGGTGCAAAAGATGGAACGTTTATAAAATCATATATATTTTGATTATTCATAGTAATTAAAGCACTAAGAAGTCCAACACCTAAACTAATTGCAATACTTACTAATAAAGTTTTAATTTTCATATTTATTCACCAGTACTATATATGTAATAAAAAAAGGAATATTACAAATTAAAGTATATTCCTTAAATAACTATTAATTAAATTTCGCCAACCGCTTTACTAAGTTTAACCGTAGCATCCTGTATCTTTCCATCACGATAGTATTTAATTGTAATTGTATCACCAACAGTATACTTATAAAGTACATATTTTAAATGTGCTCCATCTTCTATCTTAGTACCAGCAATTTCTAATATAACATCACCTTTTTTAAGACCAGCATTAGCAGCAGGTGAATTCTTAACAACATTAACTACTACTACACCTTGTTCAACTTCTTCATCAACATATATTTGATAACGATACAAAGTATAAGAATTAGATAACTCAACTGTTTCTACACCAAGTACTGGTCTTACAATTTCTTCACCCTTTTCTAGTCTATCAACAGAAGTCATAACTAACTCTATAGGTAAAGCAAAGCCCATTCCTTCGATAGTATCTTTTACTAATTTTAATGAATTTACACCTATTACTTGACCATTAATGTTACATAATGGTCCACCACTATTACCAGGGTTGATAGCAGCATCCGTTTGCATAACATTCATAACGTAACTACCATTATCTAAGGAAACTGTTACTTTTCTATCCTTGCCAGAAAGAATACCTTTTGTTACAGTACCCATATATTCACTACCTACTGGAGTACCAACTGTAAATACAGTGTCACCTAATTTCATGTCATCGCTTTTACCAATTTCCGAAACTGCTAAAGCATAATTAGCATCTATCTGTAATACAGCTACATCCTCGTATTCGTCACTACCAAGAACTTTTGCTTCAACAGATTCATTATTCATATTAACAATTTTGACACTACTAGCACCACTTACTACGTGGCAATTAGTAATAATATAAGCTTTATCATTATCTTTTTTATAAACAAAGCCAGTACCACTAGATGATAATTGTCCCTTCGAATATGACTCCACAACCACTACGGCATCATATATTTTTGATACACCACTTTGAATAGTGTCTGATTCTGTTACACTAACTTGTGATACAGTTTTTTCTATTGTTTCTGTTGTCCACTTTGGAGGGCAATAATGGTATACAATAATAGTTCCAGCTACACCTACAAAACAAGACATAACTGTTATTACAATATATTTTAATTTATCTTTCATATAATTCTCCTAATCTATAAGTGCTATATCTCTCCAATTATCGGGAAAACCAATTCTATTTAAAATATTATTAAGAGGGATAACATCTACTTTTCCATCTAAAATATCAATCTCGTAACTAATTTCATTAATTAAATCTTTAAATTCGCCATCTGTCAACATATATTTCATTATTATAACAAGTGCAAATAAGTCATCTTTACCATAGATATAACCAAAATCATCCTGTTCAATGTTTAAAATTGCGTGAACCTTGTCATTGGGTATAGCTCTCTGTGTTTTATGATCATATAATATATCCTCATGTGCACATAAGTTACGAAAGTTAGCAAGTAATCCTAAATAAATTTCTAACGTTTCAATCTTTAAACCATAAATATCCGCTATACGCAATTGATCTTCTGGTTTTAGTATGCTATATAGTTCTGATATAATACCAAAAGATAAAACTTTTACCATGATCCACATTGGTATATATCCATAATTATTTAAATAATGCAATGTCGCCGAATGTTTTTTAGAATTGATACTAATTTGTCTTTTCATCTTATTTAAAACATCTTTAACTTGTCTAGATTTTAAACTATCCTGTGTAAAATTTTTAGAACTTAAATAATCACTTTCCTTAAAACCATATCTTTTAGAAAGTTGATAACTAATAATTGACTTTACATTGTTTTCTATTATTAATAAATACTTAAATAAAATATTACGTAAATGTCTATCAAATAAAAACATAGCGTACAATTCTTCAAATGTAGTACCAGGTAGAAATTTTTTACCTGATTTACTTTTATCTAAAAATAAATAACGATACCCACTAATAAAGAAGTAGTTTTCTCTTAATAAAACATTACGGGTTTCTTCTTCATAATTTATAATTAAACCTTTGTCACGTAAGATTTCAATCTGCTCATTTAAATTCTTAAATGTTTTTTCTCTCATACACTTCTCACCATAAACATTATATCACAGTTATTTTGAAAAAAATATGCTTATTTTGTGTTATTTCTGTGAAGTTAAATATAAAAACAAAAGTATTATTTTAATTTAATTACTATTAAAATACTCTATTACACCTTTAGTAATAGCGTTAGCTAGTTTTTGTTGGTAGGTCTTTTGTCTTAATAAATATCTTTCATTTTCATTGGAAATAAAGCCAACTTCTGCAAGTATACCTGGTCTTTCAATCCTTTTATGCATATATTTATCTGTAATCTCTTTATACTCTCTTTTAGATTTTAAGTCTTTTTTAAATATGTTTTGCATTATCTTAGCAATTTGTTCATTTTTAGGATTTATATCATCATAAAAAACTTGTGCCCCATACCAAGTAGAAGAAGATTCTGCATTTAGATGAATAGATACATAAATATCACATAGTGACTTATTAATTATATTAGCACGTCTTGATAAATCACTACGTTTACGATTAATAGAATTAGTAACTGATAAATCATAATTATCGTAACGAGTTAAATATACAATAGCCCCATATTTTTCCAAGGTACTAGCAAGGGTATTACTAATCTCCAAATTAATATCTGCTTCATATATATCCTTATATACAGCTCCCGGATCAACACCACCGTGTCCAGGATCAATATAAATAACTTTACCAAGTAAATCTAAATTATAATTGTCAGCACTAACAAAAGAAAATCCGCAAAGTAATAAAATAAAAACAAATAAAAATGAAAACTTATATTTTAGCATATAATCACCACTTAATTATATGAAAAAAGAAAAGCAAAATGCTAGAAATATATTTGCTATATGTTTGAACATATATTTTAACATACATATTGACATTTTAATAAAATTAATATATACTTTATTTGGTGATAGATATGAATAATAATAACTTAGTAAATGACATTAAATCGTTATTAGCTCCAAAAGAAGAATTAAATAAAAAACAAGTTGCGTTATTTTTAACACAATCTAAAATTGATGACTTAGATAGAATTGTAAAAGAATTATCAAATTACTCTAATGGAAAAGTTAATCGAAATATACTAATTGAAATGGCTATTAATAATTTAATAGAATCAATTCCACAGGTAATAAAAGAATATGAATTAGAAAATAATACTGAAGAAGTAGGTTATGATACATTACTATGTCCAGCTCAAGATGGTGGGCAAGAATTTCTAAAGACTAACAAACGTTGGGAATATGTTAAAATCGATTATGATAAAATTAAATATTTAAAATATATAGCTCTTTATGTTGGAGCACCCTATTCTTCCATTATGTACTGGGCAAAGATTAAAGAATGTATACCTGAAATTGTTGACAATCAAAAAAAATATAAAATTCTTGTAGAAGACATACATGAAATAATTCCCGCTATTCCTTTAGGTGATATTAGTGCGGTTAATGCTAGAAGCCATAGGTATACAACTATAAATAAAATTCTATCTGCAAAATCCTATGCTGACCTTATTAACAAATAACTATATGTCTTCTTATCTAAGATTATAAAGTAGTTTTAGATAAGAAGATATATAGAAAGGAGGAATATGGAAACCGCAACATCCTTACTAATGTACATAATTATAATTATGCTACTAATAAATAGCATTACATATAAAAAAAATTAAGAGTTACTAATGTAACTCTCATTCGAAAATAAATATATCTTCTTAGCATGCACTTTCCTGCATGCATTTTTAGTATATAGTAAAAAATGTACTATGTCAATTTGTAAAGATATTCCAAGGATAAGTTTTTGGAAAATCCGCCTTAAAAGTCATAACTTCTTTAGTAATAGGATGAATAAGTGATAATGAAGACGCAAATAAAGCGATTTGCTCCCCTACTTTTGCATTCTTATTATATTTTTGATCACCCCAAAGCGGTAAATTGCGACTTGAGAATTGTACTCTTATTTGATGAGATCTACCTGTTTCTAAAGTTATTTTAACTAGTGACAAATTTTCTTTATAATCACATAATTCATAATGCAAAATAGAATCTTTTCCACGAGAATCAACAATAACTTTATTAGTTTTAGAATCCTTCAATAATTTATCTTTTAATGTTCCATTCACAGGCGTTTTACCACAGATTACTGCATGATAAACTTTTTTAAATTTATGTGTCCTTACTTGTTCACTTAATCTACTAGCACATTTACTAGTTTTAGCAAATACCATCACGCCACCCACAGGTCTATCTAAACGGTGTACTAATCCTAAATAAACATTTCCAGGCTTATTATATCTTTTTTTTATGTCATTTTTCAGCATTGTAAGTAAATCTAAATCACCGGTATTATCTGCTTGTACCAATATATTACAAGGCTTTTCAACAACCAATAAGTGATTATCTTCGTAAATTATATTAATCATTACTTTGCCATCTTCCATATATGCCACAAGGTAATATCATATTATCTCTTTTAATAGGTAATCCTACTTCACCAGCATCTACTTTGCCATTTGGATACAAAGGTAATATAGTAGTCTTTAAAATATTTTCTAAAACTATACTAGAAATACCAGTAGTATACGAATTAATTAAAAAGAATATAGGTTTATCTGATAATATTTTTAAACAAGCCTCAATTAAGACATATAAATTTTTTTCAAATTTCCATACTTCACCATTAGGACCTCTACCATAACTTGGTGGATCCATTACTATAGCGTCATACTTATTTCCACGACGATATTCACGTTCTACAAACTTCAAGCAGTCGTCAACAATAAATCTAATTTTATTATCGTCTAAACCACTTAAATGCATATTTTCTTTGGCCCACTCTGTCATTCCTTTTGAAGCATCTACCTGAACAACCTCTGCGCCTGCACTAGAACAAGCCATAGTTGCAGCACCAGTATAAGAAAATAAATTTAATACTTTAATTGGTCGCTTACATTCCTTTATCTTATTCATCATAAAATCCCAGTTAGTAGCCTGTTCGGGAAATAAACCTGTATGTTTAAAATTAGTAGGCGTAACTTTAAATACTAAATTCTTATAGTTTACAGTCCAATATTCGGGTAATTTTTTCTTAAATTCCCAGTTACCGCCACCTTTATCACTTCGATGGTAAAAACCATCAGCATTCTTCCAAGTAGCGTAATCTTTAACATCCCACATTGCCTGTGGATCTGGTCTTCTTAAAACTATACCATTCCAACTTTCAAGTTTTTCGCCATTACCAGCATCTAAACATACATAATCTTTCCATTCATTACTTAATCTTAACATAAAATCACACTCGTAAATAGTATACCATATTTATATATTTTCACATATAAATTTGTCAACAAAAGGGTCATATTTTTTAAATTCTGACTGTTTCTTTATTGTCCATACAATTAATGTTTTATTTTTTCTTAACTTTTGAAGTCTTTTGTTACTTACATTTTCTAAATAGCAGGCAATAAAATCTACTTGTAAGTGAATAAATATCTTTTTTAAAATGTTATACTGTGGATAACTAAATGTAATTAAACCATATTTATACTTAGGTTCTTTTTTTCTAAGCCATCTAATAGTTTTAGGATTAAAACTCTGAATAAATATTTCACCTCTATATTCTTTAAGTAAATCCAATAATTTTTCTTCTAATTTATAATTACCTATATTACCCTTTACATCAATATAAATAGGAATTTTACCATTTATTAATTTTAAAACTTGTTCTAGCGTTGGAATACAATACTTATCATTTATTTTTATGTTTGATATATCCTTTAACGTACAACTTTCTATTAATTTATTTATTCCAGTTAAGCGTTTCAAATCGATATCATGATAAACTACAACTGTACCATCTTTTAATAATCTTATATCCAATTCCACAGCATAATCTTCTTCCACAGCTTTAAGAAACGCTAATAATGTGTTTTCCACAATATAATTATTATGTAAACCTCTATGTGCAATTATCTTATTTTTATCTATCATACTTAATTATATGATTTAAAATATTTTTATATAAGAAAAAACCTCGGAATAAATCCAAGGTATATGAACTGTATAATATTAACGTTTTGAAAATTGTGGAGCACGACGTGCAGCCTTTAATCCTGGTTTCTTTCTTTCTTTAACACGAGGATCTCTAGTAATAAATCCAGCAGCTTTTAAAATCTTTCTAAAGCTTGTATCACTAGTTGGGTCAGTATCTTTATCATAGTCTAGTAATGCTCTTGTAATACCTAAACGGATAGCACCTGCTTGACCAGTAAATCCACCACCTAATACTTTAACATCGATATCAAATGTATTTTCTGTTTTTGTAGCAACAAGAGGTTGTTTTAAATCCATTACGTTAGTTTCATAAGGGAAGAATTCTCTTACATCTCTACCATTAACTGTGATTTTTCCAGTTCCTGGTACCATTCTAACTTGTGCTATAGAAGATTTTCTTCTACCTGTACCAATAAAAATTCTTTTATTTGCCATTTAAAACCCTCCTATTATTTATTCCACATAACTGGCTTTTGTGCCATATGTGGGTGTTCACTTTCTGCGTATACAAATAATTTTTTATACATTTGACGTCCAAGTCTTCCATTTGGAAGCATTCCTTTAACAGCTCTTTCAAGCATTTCAACTGGATAATTTTCTAACATTTCACGTGCAGTTCTTTCTCTTAATCCACCAGTGTATCCACTATGATTGTAATAAATTTTATCATCTAGTTTCTTTCCAGTAAGATTAACTTTTGAAGCATTAACTATAATTACGAAATCTCCACAGTCAACATGTGGTGTAAATGTAGGTTTATGCTTACCACGTAAGATATGAGCAGCTTCAGTAGCAACACGACCTAAATTTTTACCTTCAGCATCGATTACATACCAATTACGTACTATATCTTCCTTTCTTTGCATATATGCATTTTTCATAATAATTTCCTTTCTCCTTTACATTAGTGGAATGTCCCAAGTTCCACTTATGTGGGATATAAAATGTACCATTTAAAATGGTACCAAAAAATCAAGAAAAAGTCAATAAAAATATGCCTTTTTTTGATTAATATGTAACTTTATTTAAATATAAACCCTCAGGTGGAGCAGTTTTACCTGCTTTTGTTCTATCTTCTTCTAATAATACGCTATTAACATCTGAAATATTTCTCTTTCCTTCACCTATTTCGATTAAAAAGCCAACCATATTTCTAACCATATAACGCATAAAACCATTACCTACAAATTTAATTGTTATAATATCATTATCTTTAGTAATAGCGGTGGAATAAATGGTTCTTACGAAATTATTTGTTTCAACATTAGCTTTAGTAAAGGACTTAAAATTATGTTCTCCTTCAAATGACTTAATAGCGGTTTTCATACTATCAACGTCTAAAGGCTTACAATACTGATAAATATAATCTTTATAAATTGGGCTATATTCACCAGTATTAATTTTATAAATATACTCTTTTTGCTTTACATCAAATCTTGCATGGAATGTATCAGGTACTTCAACTACCGATTTTACATAAATATTACCGTTTAAAAGGCCATTTAAGGCGTTTTTTAATTTGTCTGGAGTAATGTTAATATCAATATCAAAATGAGCACACTGTCCATTTGCGTGCACTCCAGCGTCAGTTCTACCAGATGCACAAACACTGACTGGTTTATTGTTAATTAATGATAATACTTTTTCTAAGTCTTCTTGAACAGAGTTTACACCTTTTTGTTTTTGATATCCAAAATACTTAGAGCCATCATATGAAAAAGTAATTAAATAACGCATAACATCACTCCTAAATAATAAAGGAAATTAGTAATAATATTCCAAAAAATAGTATAGTTATTATATCATAAAAATTAAAATTGTAAAAATGTATGGTAGTACGAGGATTATTTAAATTGAAATTTCTAACCTGTAAAGAATCCGCAACTAAATCAGCTTTACGTAAAGTTAAACTAAATAATGGAAATAGAACTACTCTAGAAGCCTTTATTTTATCTTTAAAAGATAATTCGCTAAATATTAAGCCACGACTTGCCTGAGCTTTAATAATTCTATTAGATTGCTCAAATAAAAGTGGTATAAAATGAATAGCGAACGCTAAAGATAAAGCTATTCTTTTTGATGATATCTTAAAAATTTTTAATGGCTTTAAAAACAATTCTAACCCCTTTATCATAGCGGTTGTGTTAGTTGTAAATAATAAAATTTCCGATATAACTATAATTATTAACATTTTTAAAACTATTACTAATCCTAACAAAATACTTTTTGAAAAAACTATATTAATAAGAAGAATGCTTAATAAAAAGTACTTAGAACTATTAAAGAAATTAGTAAAAACTTTAAAGGGTATTTTTGAAATATAAATAATTCCACTAAGTAATATAGTTATAAATAAAATAAATAAAATTGAATTACTATTTACCGTAGTTATAATTGCAAGTAGAGAACAAATAATTTTAGTTAAAGGATGTATATTATGAACTTTGGAATTAACAGGATAATAAGAACAAATAGTAAAACTATTTAACATGACGATATATATCCTTAATTAAGTCATTTATATCATCTCTAAAACCAAGTTTAATATTTTTCTTTTTTTGTACTAAGTTTGAAAAAGCTAATATGTCTGGTACTAATATATTATTTTTCTTTAATTCTTTTTCATCACTAAGAATCGTATATTTATCACCAGATAACTTTATTTCACCATTTTCTAATAAATATACATAATCTACTATTTGTAGTAAAAAATTAGTATCGTGACTAACAATAATAAAGGTTTTATCATATCTTAATTTTAATTTTCTAATTATTTTAATTAAATTCTTTTTACCTAAGTCATCAAGACCTATAGTTGGTTCATCCAATATAATAATTTTTGGATTATATACTAATATGGAAGCAAGTGCTATTTTACGCATCTCACCATGGCTTAATGATAGTGGATCACGTTCTAAATAAGAGCTATCTAAACCAACTATTTTAAGTGCATCAATAATTTTTTTATCAATATCATCTATCTTAATAGCGAAATTCATTATTCCAAATTCTATTTCTTCTTTTACTGTATGACAAAAGAACTGTTCTTCAGAATTTTGAAAAACTATGCCAACATTTTTTCTTATTTGTTTTAAAGTAGCAGTACGAATTTTAGCGTCAATTTTGTGTTTTCCCAACATTATTTTACCAGTTGTAGGTAACAACAAACCATTAATTAATTGAATGAGGCTAGTCTTTCCACTTCCACTTTTACCAATTAAACCATATACTTTGCCAGTTTCAAAAGTTATATTAATATTGTTTAAAACTTTATTTTCAATAGAAGTATTAGTATTATAAACAAAACTAACATCTTTAAACTTTATTTCCATAAATGCTTCACCATCGTATTCATGTTTAAGATATTTTTATCAACCAAGCCATAGTAGCCTAATCTTTTAGATAAATCAACCATAAAAGGTAAATTTAAACCAATACTTTTTAACTTTTTATCATCAGCGTATACTTCATCTTTGGTACCAATCAAAGCGATTTTTCCCTTATCTAATACTAAAATTCTATCACTATAAATAGTATCATTCATATCATGAGTAATGTTTATAATGGTTATTTTTTTCTCTTGATTAATTTTTTTTATTAAATCTAACAATAACTTATGACTTTCACCATCTAACATACTAAAAGCTTCATCTAAAACTATTATTTTAGGAGCATTAATTAAAACACTGGCAAGCGCTACTAACTGTTTTTCGCCACCACTTAAATTATTAATATTCTTTTTTAAAATTTTTTCTATATGTAAATAATTAACTACTTCATCAATTAACTTTTTTATATTTTCTGGAGATTTATTAAAATTTTCTAAAGTAAATGCTAACTCATCTTCAACTGTATCAATCACAAAATAATTATCAGGATTTTCAAATACTATACCAATATTTTTTCTTATTTCTTCAATATTATTTTTACAAACGTGCATATTACAAATATTTAGATAACCGTCGATAGGTATTAAGCCAAGTAATGCTTTAGCAAGTGTACTCTTACCACTACCACTTGGACCAACAATACTAATAAATTCACCTCTATTAATATCAAAATTTATATCATCGAGGATTAATTTATTTAGAATTTTACAATTCAATTTTTTTGCTATTATGATATTGTTAGTCATCTTACCACCCCAGGATAATTACTATTATATTATAAAACAATACTAAATTCAAATAAATTACTCTAAAAATTAAAAAATTGTAGAATTTTAATCCACAATTTTTAAAAATGTTCCATATATAAATAATTATTATCTCTTACCATTTTGAATCTTATAAGATATTTTTTGCTTTGTTGACAATGTTAAAAAACGACACGCAAATACACCTAATTTATATTTAATTCCCGGTATTATTACCTTTTTCTTTTTAAGCATTTGTTTAATAGCATACTCACTAACATCGTAACTATTCATTTCTTTAACACTGAAATTTACTTTTGCTACTTTATTAAACTCGGTTGACACAGGTCCTGGACATAATGCCCCTATATATACATTAGATTTATTATGACGTAACTCTTCATTAATACTTTCTGTGAGTTGATATATATACGTTTTAGTCGCATAATAAGTTGCCATCAAAGGTCCTGGTAAAAATGCAGCACCACTCGATACATTTAATATATATCCTTTATCTTTTGCGACAAAGTCTTTTAAAAATAGTTTGGTTAATACATGAACAGCTTTAATATTAGTGTCTATCATGTCTAATTCTTTATCTATGTTAGTATTAACAAACTCTCCAAATAATCCAAAGCCAGCATTATTAATAAGTATATCAATATCTTCTTTTTTTACTTGATTATATAAACTCATACAATTATAAGTACTAGATATATCTAAAGGAATAATTTCTACATTAGTTTTTAATTCCTTTTGTAATTTTTCTAATTTAGTTTTACGACGCGCAATTAAAATTAAATCGTAACCTTCATCAGCAAGTATTCTAGCCATATCTCTACCTAAACCAGAACTTGCTCCCGTAATCAATGCTTTCATGTTATCCCACCCTAACTTGATTATACTAAATTATTTAAAATTTTACAAATAATTTTTAAATTTTATAAAAAAAGAAATGCTTATGCAGCATCTTTTATTTCATATATTTCGGTACCTAATAACTTAACAACAACTAAATAATAATGATCATTATCCCATTTAAATGTATATTGTTTTGTATTAACATCTATCTCATGAGCAATTACGTCCTTTTCTATTTCTTTTAAATAGACATTTAGTTTATCGTTATCTAAATCATATCTTTCAATTGCACCACTTAGCAACTCGCCACCGCAAGTTTGACCATAAGCACTAGCTCCAATTAAAGTGAATACATTTTTTGAAGTAGAATATATATAATCACCAGCGGTGCTTTTAGATGGCCCATGGGCATAATATTTATCTTTCGTTAAAGTTTCCGAAGAACCAAAAAGTTCTTTTTTGACATCTATTAATTCATCATATGAATAAGACTTAATATATGATTCTCCGCCTATAAGTTCTGGCCATCCCATTTCAGCAACCTGCTTACAAGTAGTCAATCCTTGACTATCAAGATAGCCACTATCAAACGCTTCCTGACAAGAATGGAATTTTCTATCTTCTTTTACATTATTTAAAACAACAGCAAATTTTTGATTAACATTACCATTGGAATCATCTTCAAGAGATTCAATATAACGATTAATACCGCAATTATCATAGTATTTATACTTATTCATTAAAATTTGAACTTCATTTAATGTTATATCTTTATTATTTACTCGATTAATATCTTTTTTAGTAATTATTTTATATAAATAAAAACCACCAAATATTGCAATTATCATAGCACAAGCAACAAATAAAAGTATTAATATTGACATATTATTTTTCTTTTCCATATCCACTCACCTATGCTAATTATATATCAAAAAAAACAAAAAAACAAGTAATTTTTTTGTTAAATAGCTTTATAAGTGTAAAATAATGTAAACAAAAAAAGAAATGCTTATGCAGCATCTCCTTCTACTAATTCTAAAATTACCATTAAAGCATCATCACCACGACGTTCTGCTAATTTTAATATTCTAGTATAACCACCATTACGTGTAGCGTAACGTTTAGTTAAATCATCAAATACTTTCTTAACAGCTTCATTATCGTTATGTAAGAACGCTAATGCTTTTCTTCTTGAAACTAAAGAACCATCTTTACCATAAGTAATCATCTTATCAACAAATTTACGAACTTCTTTAGCACGAGTTTCAGTAGTTTCAATTCTTTCATTGATAATTAGGTCACGAGTTAAATTAGCTAACATGCTTTTTCTATGTTTATTAGTACGTCCTAATTTTCTATAAGCCATAATAATCCTCCTAACTATTAATCTTCATCACGGAATCTAAGACCCATATCTTTAATCTTATCCATAACTTCTTTCAAAGATTTCTTTCCTAGATTACGAATTTTCATCATTTCTAATTCTGACTTTTCAGTCAAATCACCTAATGTGTTAACACCAGCTCTTTTTAAACAGTTATATGCTCTTACAGAGAAATCTAAATCATCAATAGAAGTTTCAAGTTTCTTTAACTTACTATCTTCTTGTTTAGCATTCATAACACCTGTAGCATCTGCTATTTCACTTAAATTAGTTATAATGTTTAAATGTTCAATTAATATTTTAGCAGCTAAAGCCATAGCTTCTTCTGGTTTAATTGAACCATTTGTTTCAACATTCATTATTAACTTATCATAACTTGCATCTTGTCCAACACGTGCATTATCTACTTCGTAGCTTACTCTTTCTACTGGTGAATATAATGCGTCCATTGGAATATATCCGACTTTACTGTTTTCAGTATACTTTTTATTTTCACTAGATGGAACATATCCTCTACCATTAGAAACAATCATTTCCATATCAAGTTTTCCACCTTTAGCTAAAGTTGCAATTACTTGATCTTTATTGATAATTTCTACGTCAGCTGGGCAATCAATACTACCAGCAGTAACAGTTCCTTCTTCTGAAACTGATAAACGAATTATTTGTTCATCATTAGAATGATTTTTTACAACAACATTCTTTAAATTTAATATAATAGAAGTTACATCTTCTACAATACCATCTAAAGTTTGAAATTCATGCATAGCACCTTCAATTTTAACAGCTACTATAGCACTACCTGGCATACTAGATAACATTACTCTACGAAGAGCATTACCTAAAGTAGTACCAAATCCTCTTTCTAATGGTTCTAATTCAAATTTACCAAAATTATTACTTTCTATATAATCTGTTATTTTATAAATAGGTTTTTCAAAATTTAACATTCCGGTGCACTCCTTTCTTATTATCCACGAGGGCGTTTTGGTGGACGACATCCATTATGTGGAATAGGTGTTACGTCAGAAATTGAAGTAATTTCTAGTCCAGCAGTTTGTAATGAGCGAATTGCAGTTTCTTTTCCTGAACCTAATCCTTTTACAAAAACTTGAACTTTTCTCATACCCATATCAAATGCAGCCTTACCAGCAGCTTCTGCAGACATACCAGCAGCAAATGGAGTAGATTTTTTACTTCCCTTAAATCCTAATGTTCCAGGGGCAGCCCAACTAATAGCATTACCATCATTATCAGTAATTGTAACGATAGTATTATTAAATGTTGAATGAATATATGCTCTACCTTCTGGCACATTCTTCTTAACTTTACGTTTTCTTGATTTATAAGCCATTTAAATAACCTCCTTTTTAGTGTGCATTAATTAGTTTTCTTATTAGCAACTACTTTACCTTTACCTTTACGAGTACGAGCATTGCGATTTGTTCTTTGTCCTCTTACTGGTAAACCTTTTTTATGACGAGTTCCTTGATATGAATTAATTTCCATCTTAGTTTTGATATTCATATTAACTTCACGACGTAAATCACCTTCAGTTAAATATTTATTCAATTCTTCACGAATGCGACTTAATTCATCGCTATCTAACTCACCAGCTTTTTTGTTAATATCTACTTTTGCATCATTTAAAACTTTGTTAGATAAACTTCTACCTACACCATAAATATAAGTTAATGCAATTTCAATTCTCTTATTATTAGGTACATCTACACCTTTAATACGTGCCATTTAAACACCTCCTATTAACCTTGTCTTTGTTTGTGCTTAGGGTTTTCACATATAACATATACTTTACCCTTACGTTTAATGATTTTACATTTGTCACAAATTTTCTTTACTGATGGTCTAATCTTCATAATAATTCCTCCCCTACTATTTTCTATAGGTTATACGCCCACGTGTTAAATCATATGGTGATAGTTCTACAGTGACTGTATCCCCTGGTAAGATGCGAATATAGTTCATTCGGATTTTACCAGAAACGTGAGCAACTACAGTATGTTTATTCTCTAATTCAACTCGAAATGAGCCACCTGGTAATACTTCAAGTACTTTACCTGTAACTTCAATTATATCGTCTTTTGCCAATTTAATCACCTCTTTGTCAATATTTCATAACCGTCTTTTGTAACAACTACAGTGTGTTCAAAATGAGCGGATGGTTTGTCATCAGCAGTAATAATAGTCCAATCATCATCTAATATATAAATATTAGGTGTACCTAAATTAAGCATAGGTTCAACAGCAATAACCATTCCAGCCTTTAAAACTGGACCAGTTCCTTGTCTACCATAGTTAGGAACATCTGGATCTTCGTGCAAATGACTACCAACACCATGTCCTACTAATTCTTTTACAACACCTAAATTATATTTTTTAGCTACTTCACTTACTGCATAACCGATATCGCCAATATGTGCGCCTTCTTTTACTACTGATAGGCCTGCAAATAAAGATTCTTCAGTATGTTTCATTAAGTCTAATACTTCTTTATTTACATGTCCTACTGTATAAGTCCAAGCAGAATCACCGTGATATCCTTTATAACAAGCCCCAATATCAATTGAGATAATATCTCCATTCTTTAACTTACGATTACTAGGAATCCCATGAACAACCTCTTCATTTACTGAAGTACATATTGAACCGGGATATCCTTCATAACCTAGGAAAGAGGGAGTAGCACCTCGACTAATGATATATTTGTGAGCTAAATTATCAAGTTCTTTAGTCGTAATACCTGGTTTAATAAAAGGGATAAGATACTTATGAGTGTCACCAACTATTTGCCCTGCTACTTTTAAAAGTTCAATTTCACGTTCAGATTTAATAGAAATCATCAATTATTCTCCAAACATAACTTTTTTAATAGCATCAAAAGTAGTATCTTTACCACAATTAGCAGGTATATTGTAAAGAACACCTTTTTCTTTATAATAATTAATTAGAGGTTCTGTCTTTTCAAAATAAGTATTAAATCTTTTTTCAAAAGTTTCTTCATTGTCATCATCTCTTTTTACTAAAGAGATATTACATTTATCACAGATACCATCTTTTTTAGGTCTAGTTTCTTCCATATATTCATTATATACAGCTCCACATTGTGGACATGAAATTCGACCAACTATTCTTTTCTTGGCTAGTTCCTTATCAACGTCTAATAAGAATACATAGCCTAAATCTTTATTTAATTCCTTTAAAATATTTTCATAAGCTTGTGCTTGTTCAACATTTCGTGGGAATCCATCTAATATATAACCATCGTTGCAATCATCTTTACTAATTCTTTTTTTCAATAAATCTAAGATAATTTCATCACTTACTAACGCACCTGATTGCATTTGTTCCTTGATATATTTACCAAGACTACTATCACTATTTGTTTCTTCTCTTAGCAAATCCCCAGTTGATATATGGGTCATATGATAAGCATCCATAAGCATATTAGAGATAGTTCCTTTTCCTGCAGCAGGTGGGGCTATAAATATTATATTTTTCATTATTTTCTTCTTCTTCCTTTAGTATAATTTCTACTAACAAGTTGGCTTTCAATTTGTTTATAAGTTTCTAGTGCAACACCAACAACGATAAGTAATCCAGTACCACCAATAGTAACACTAGTTGGTAAGTTACTAAATAATCCAAATAATATTGGTAATGCCGCTATAAACGCTAAGCCTAAAGCTCCAACAACAGTTAATTTCTTTAAAACTTTTGATATATATTTCTCAGTTTCATCACCTGGACGAATACCTGGAATATATCCACCGTTTTTATTTAAATTATCAGACATCTCATCTGGTTTTAATTGAATAAATGTATAAACATAAGAGAATACAAATATCAATAAAATATATAATATAAATCCAGTTGCTGAACTAGTAGTCAACCATTTATTAATAAACAATGTAAAACTTTCTTTTTTAATAAATTGACCTATTATACTAGGAATTGAAATTAATGCTGAAGCAAATATTACTGGTACAACGCCAGCAGAGTTAAGTTTTAATGGAATATAATTTTTTGTTCCACCATAACTACTATTACTCATATTAGCGTATTGTATAGGTACTCTTCTTTCAGCACTCTCGATGAATATGATACCAATTATAATTGCTAAATATACAAGTATATATAAAGCAAATAATACAATTCCTAAAACAGTTCCTTGAACACTTGAAGTGTTAACAAAACCATTCCAAGCAGTAGCAAACATGTTAGGCATACTAGATATAATTCCAGCCATGATTATAAGTGAAATACCATTTCCTACACCTTTGGCAGTGATTTGATCACCTAACCATAATAAGAAACAAGTACCTGCTGTTAAAACAACAGAGAACATCATATAATCCATTGGAGTCCCATTACCTATAAAGGCAAAGGAATAAATATATCCTTGTATAAAAGCCAAGATAATACCAAATACACGAGTTATTTGATTTAACTTATTTCTACCTGTACCACCTTGTTTGTTTAATTCCGCTAAATAAGGAATTATATCCATCGATAATAATTGAATAATGATTGATGCTGTAATGTATGGAGTAACACCTAATGCAAAGATAGAAAATCTTTCCAAAGCACCTCCACCCATTACGTTTAATAATTCTAGAAAACCTAGACTATTTGTACCTAATGAGTCTTTATTTATACCTGGTACGATAATTGCAGTACCAATTTTAAAAACTAATAAGGCAAATAATGTAAACAATATTTTCTTTTGTAAATCTTTATTTTTTGGATTAAATATTTGTTTAACTACTGAGACCATATTATAACACCTCAGCTTTTCCACCTAGTTTTTCTATTTGTTCTTTAGCTACATTAGAAAATTTATGAGCTTTTACCACTAATTTCTTTTCTAATTTGCCATTTCCTAAAACTTTAATTCCATCTAATTGTTGTTTAACTAATCCCATTTCTTTTAATAATTCTGGAGTAACAACTGCTCCATCTTCAAATTTATTTAAATCACTTAAATTAATAACAGCATATTCAGTTTTGAATTTAGCATTTGTAAATCCACGTTTTGGTAAACGTCTGAATAATGGTAATTGTCCACCTTCAAATCCCGGACGAACTCCACCACCAGATCTAGCATTTTGACCTTTATGACCTTTACCACTAGTTTTTCCTAAACCTGAACCAATACCACGTCCAACTCTTTTACGAACTGTAGTAGCACCTTCAGCAGGATGTATAGTATGTAACTTCATATTAACGAATCTCCTCTACTTTTTTACCACGTAATGCAGCAACTTCTTCAATAGTTCTTTGAGATTTTAATGCTTCTAATGTTGCAAATGCCATATTAATTTTTGTATTTGAACCAAGTGATTTTGATAAAATGTCTTTAACACCAGCAAGTTCTAGTACAGCACGAACTGGACCACCAGCTTTAACTCCTGTACCTTCAGCAGCAGGTTTTAGTAAAACTTTACTAGCTCCTCTTACACCGATTGCTTCATGTGGGATTGTTCTACCATCAACAATTGAAACTCTAACTACATGTTTTTGAGCTGCTTGTGAAGCCTTCTTAATAGCATCTGGAACTTCATTAGCTTTTCCAGTACCTATACCAACTTTACCATTTCTATCACCAACAGCGACAGTAGCAGAGAAACGGAAATGACGACCACCTTTAGTTACTTTCGTAACACGACCAATATTGATGATTTCTTCTTCATATTGCTTTGGGCGTGGTTCTCTTCTTGTATTTTCCATGTATTTTCCCTCCTCTTAGAATTCTAATCCATTTTCACGTGCAGCATCTGCTAATGCTTTTACACGTCCATGATATTGGTATCCACCTCTATCAAAAGTTACTTTTGTTATTTTTGCTTCTTTTGCACGTTTTGCTAATAATGCACCAACTTCTTTAGCAGCTTCAACGTTTCCTCCATTTTCAAGTTTTAATTCTTTATCAATAGAAGAAGCACTTACTAAAGTTACGCCTTTTTCATCATCAATAATTTGTGCAAAAATATTCTGATTTGATCTAAACACATTTAGTCTTGGAGCAACAGCAGTACCAACCACTTTTTCTCTAATACGTGCATGTCTAGCTTTACGTACTTCATTACGAGATACTTTATTTATCATGAATATTACTCTCCTTTACTATTGCCTATTTAGAAGCCTTTTTACCTTCCTTACGACGAATGTGTTCATCTTTATAACGAATACCTTTGCCTTTGTAAGGTTCTGGCTGTCTAATTTTTCTTACGTTGGCAGCAAATTCACCAACTTGGCATTTATCGATTCCTTTTACAGTTAATTCTGTATTACTTGGTGATTCCAAAGTAATACCGCTTGGAATTGCTACATTTACTGGATGTGAATAACCAGCTGTAACAACTAACTCATTTCCTTTTAATGCAAAACGATAACCAACACCAATAGACTCTAATTTCTTTTCGAATCCTTCTGAAACACCGATTATCATATTCTTAATGTTTGCATTAGTAGTTCCGTGAAAGTTTTTAGCGTTATCATTATCTCTAGTAATAATAACTTCATTTCCTTCTACTTTAACAGTAATATGTTTATTAACATCTGTAGAAAGTTCACCTTTAGGACCTTTAACAGTTACATTAGTACCATTAACTACTACGCTAACATTTTCAGGTATTGTTAATACTCTATTACCAATACGACTCATATTAAATCCTCCTTACTTTCTACCAAATATATGCTAACACTTCTCCACCAAGTGATAATTTTCTAGCTTCCTTATCAGTCATAACACCTTTAGAAGTAGAAACAATTGCGATTCCTAATCCATTTAATACACTTGGAAGTTCTTCAGCTTTTACATAAACACGTAAACCTGGTTTAGAAATTCTCTTTAATCCAGTAATTACACGTTCTTTTTTCTCACCATATTTTAGGTTTAAAACAATCATACTATCTTTATTAGTATAGTCACTAATAAATCCTTCATCTTTTAGTATTCTTGCTATTTCTAATTTCATTTTTGAAGCGGGTACTTCAACTTCTTTATATCGCATTTGATTAGCATTACGAATTCTTGTAAGCATATCTGCGATTGGATCTGTTACCATATAATCCCTCCTTCTATTTTACCAGCTAGATTTTTTAACCCCTGGTATCTGTCCTTTATAAGCTAGTTCTCTAAAACAAATACGGCAAATTCCATATTTTCTAAGTACAGCATGAGGTCTACCGCATCTTTCACAACGAGTATATTCACGTACTTTGAATTTTGGTTTACGACTAGCTTTAATAATCATGCTTTTCTTAGCCATAATATCCTCCTAATTTACTTACTTTTTAAATGGCATACCGAAGCCTTTTAATAAATCGTAAGCTTCTTCATTTGTCTTTGCTGTTGTAACAAAAACAATATCCATACCACGTACTTTAACAACATTATCATATTCTATTTCTGAGAAAATTAGTTGTTCAGTTAAACCCATTGTATAGTTTCCACGTCCATCAAATGCTTTTGATGAAACACCTCTAAAGTCACGTACTCGAGGTAATGTAATACTAATTAATTTATCTAAGAAGTTATACATTTTTTCTCCACGTAATGTAACTTTGCAGCCAATTGCTTGACCTTCTCTTACTTTAAAACCTGCTATAGCTTTTTTAGCTTTAGTAGCAACTGGTTTTTGTCCTGTTATGATAGCTAAATCATTCATAGCAGCTTCTAATAATTTAGCATTAGTTGTAGCATCTCCTACACCCATATTAACTACTATTTTATCTAATTTAGGTACTTCCATAACACTTTTATAACTATATTTTTCTCTTAAACTAGGTACGATTTCTGATACATATTTTTCTTTTAGGCGGTTCATATATACCCTCCTTCCAATTAATCAAGATTTTCGTTAGACTTTTTAGCAACTCTAATCTTTTTACCTTTTTTATCTACAGTATGACCAATTCTTGTTCTTTTTTTAGTTTTTGGATCAATCATCATTACATTAGAAGCGTTAATTGGAGCTTCCATTTCAACGATTGAACCAGCTGTTTGGCCGTTACCTTTCATGTGTTTTTTGACAATATTAACACCTTCGATAACAACTTTATTTTCAGCTCTTAGTACATTTGTTATTTGTCCTTCTTTACCTTTAGAAGAACCAGCAATAACAACGACTTTATCTCCTTTTTTAAAGTTCATAAATTCCCTCCAAACTATAACACTTCTTTAGCAAGTGATACAATCTTCATAAAATCTTTATCACGTAATTCACGTGCAACTGGACCGAATACACGAGTTCCAACTGGGCTCTTATCATCTTTAATAATTACACAAGCGTTATCATCAAACTTAATATAAGAACCATCTTCTCTTCTAAGTCCAGACTTACTTCTAACGATAACAGCTTTTACTACCTTACTACGAGGTACTGTTCCATTAGGAGTAGCTTTTTTTACAGTACCAACGACAATATCGCCGATGTTTCCTGTTTTAACTTTAGATCCACCTAATACACGAATAACCATAAGTTCACGTGCACCAGAGTTATCAGCAACTTTTAACACTGTTTGTTGTTGAACCATATTAATCCTCCTTGTCCGTTACAATTATAAAATAACTGCTTTTTCTATTATTTCTACTAAACGGAAATGTTTTGTTTTAGATATTGGTCTTGTCTCAACAATACGAACAGTATCACCTTGTTGAGCTAAATTCTTTTCATCATGAGCAGCATATTTTTTAGAATATTTAACACGTTTTCCATACAAGCTATCTTTACGGTAAGTTTCAACAAGTACTGTAATAGTCTTATTATTTCCAGCACTTACAACTTTACCAACTAATTCTTGACTTCTCTTTTCCATAATTCGATCCTCCTAGTTTTCTTCTTTTAGTTCACGTTCACGTAAAACTGTTTTCATACGTGCAACTAATTTTCTTAATTCACGAATTCTTGAAGGTTTTTCAAGATTTCCAGTAGCTTGGCTAAAACGTAAATTAAATAATTCTTCTTTATATTCTTCGATTTTTTTAACGATTTGTTCGTTTGTTAAATCTCTAATTTCTTTATTAGTCATTAGCCTCACCACTTTCTTTTTTTACAAATTTACACTTGATTGGAAGTTTATGCATTGCTAAACGTAATGCTTCACGCGCTGTTGCTTCATCAACACCTGTTACTTCGAACATAATCTTTCCACGTTTTACTACTGCTACCCATACTTCTGGTTGACCTTTACCTTTTCCCATACGAGTTTCCAAAGGTATCTTTGTTAATGATAAATGAGGGAATATATTAATAAATACTTTTCCGCCACGTTTCATATAACGAGTCATTGCAACACGAGCTGCTTCAATTTGTTGTTGAGTTATCCAAGCACCTTCGCATGCTTGTAAACCATATTCTCCAAAATGAAGTTCTCTATTTCCTCTTGCTTCACCATCGTACACTAAACGATGTGGACGACGATATTTAGTTCTTTTTGGAATGACTGCCATTTTCATTACCTCCCTTTTTATCAGCACCAGGAAGGATTTCACCTTTATATATCCATACTTTTACACCAATTTTACCATAAGTAGTATTAGCTTCCTTATGTGCATAATCGATGTCAGCTCTTAAAGTATGAAGTGGAATATTACCTTCTGTATAACCTTCAGTTCTTGCCATATCAGCACCACCTAAACGTCCTGATACAGAAGTCTTAATTCCTTTTGCTCCTGCCTTCATAGCATTTCTCATAGCTCTCTTTTGAGCAACTCTGAATGAAACACGATTTTCAATTTGATGTGCGATGTTTTCTGCTACTAAAGCAGCTACAACATCTGGATTTTTTACTTCCATAATAGAGATGTTAACATTTTCATTAACTAATTTAGATAATTTTTTAGTTAATTTTTCAATTTCATCTCCACCATGTCCAATTACAACTCCTGGTTTTGCTGTGTTAATAATAACATCTGTCTTTTTATCATTTCTTTCAATAACAATACTTGAAATTGCTGCATCTTTTAAATTCTTTTCTAAATATTCACGAATTTTAACGTCATTGTTTAAGAATCTAGCGAAATCTTTTTTATCAGCATACCATTTAGATTCCCAAGTTTTGTTAATTCCCATTCTAAGTCCTACTGGACTAACTTTTTGACCCACGAGTTTTCCTCCTTTACTTAATTTTTCTCACTTACAACTATTTTAATATGACTTGTTCTTTTCTTAATTGGATCTACATGACCACGTGATCCAAATTTCATTCTTTTCATTACTTGTCCTTCATTAACAATTGCTTCTTTAACATATAATTTAGACTTATCTAAACCATTGTTATTTACAGCATTTGCTACAGCAGAAACAAGAACTTTTCTAGATAATCTAGCGCCTTCTTTATTAATGTTACTTAATATTCTGTCGGCTTCTTCTACGTTTTTTCCACGTATTAAATCTATAACTAAACGGGCTTTACGAGGTGCAATTCTAACACCTTTTGCAATCGCATACGCTTCCATTTTAGTCCTCCTTCCTGGTAACTATTATTTTTCTTTGTTTTCGCCATGTCCACCGAATTTACGTGTTAATGCGAATTCTCCTAATTTATGTCCTACCATATCTTCTGTTACATAAACAGGAATAAATTCTTTACCATTATGAACAGCAAATGTGTGTCCAATAAATTCAGGATAAATTGTAGAACGGCGAGACCATGTTTTTATAACTTCTTTTTTTCCAGATTCATTTACTTTTTCCACTTTCTTTGCTAAATGTGCATCGATAAATGGTAATTTTTTTGAACTTCTAGCCATTTATAATCATCCTTTCACTATTTTTTACGACGACGAACTATTAACTTATCGCTTGCTTTTTTATTTTTACGAGTTTTGTAACCTAATGCTGGTTTACCCCAAGGAGTAACTGGACCTTTACGACCAACTGGTGTACGTCCTTCACCACCACCATGTGGGTGATCATTAGGGTTCATAACAGAACCACGTACTGTTGGTTTAATACCCATATGTCTTTTACGACCAGCTTTACCAATGTTTACTAATTCATGGTCAGCATTTCCTACTTCACCAATTGTTGCTCTACAATTACTTAAAACTTTGCGAACTTCTCCACTAGTTAAACGAAGTAATGTGTATTTCCCTTCACGTCCTAAAATTTGAACTGAACTTCCAGCTGTACGAGCGATTTGTCCACCTTTTCCAGCTTTTAATTCAACATTGTGAACCATAGTTCCTTCTGGTATATTTCCAAGTTCTAGTGAGTTACCAACTTTAATATCAGTTGTAACGCCACTTTCAACTTTGTCACCAACTTTTAAACCTTTTGGAGCAATAATATATCTTTTTTCTCCATCAGCATAATTAATTAAAGCAATGTTAGCAGTACGGTTCGGATCATATTCAATAGTAGCAACAGTTCCAACTACACCATCTTTATCTCTTTTAAAATCGATAATACGGTATTTTCTCTTAGCTCCGCCACCACGATGTCTTAACGTAATTCTACCTTGATTATTACGTCCACCATTCTTTTTTAATGTAACCAATAATGACTTTTCTGGGACATCAGTAGTAACTTCAGCATTGATTAACTTAGACATACCACGAGTACCGTTAGTCATTGGCTTAAATGATTTAATTGCCATATATATCCTCCTTTAAATTAGTTTAGTTCGATTGAACTACCTTCACTTAATTTAACAATTGCTTTTTTCATTCTATTTGTTTTACCAACATAACGACCAACTCTTTTTTTCTTTGGCTTTACATTGATAGTATTAACGCTTTCAACTTTAACGTTAAATATTTTTTCAATAGCTTGTTTAATTTGAGTTTTATTAGCATTTACATCAACGCTAAATACAAATGTATTTTTGTTTTGTGCTAAATCTGAACTCTTTTCAGTAATAATTGGGGCTTTTATAATATCTCTATAATTATTCATCATTATACAAGCACCTCCCCTATTTTTTCAACAGCAGCCTTTGTAATTAATATTACATCTGCACTGATAACATCTAATGTATTAATTTCACTTGTTTCTAATAAAACAATATTAGCTAAGTTACGAGTTGCCATAATTAAATTATCATTTAATTCTTCAACTACCATTAATACTTTTTTGTCTGCTATCTTTAATGAATTTAAAATAGCTTTCATATCTTTAGTTTTATTTGTTTCAATAGCTAAGCTATCAACAACAACGATAGCTTTGTCGATTTCTTTATATGCTAAAGCTGATCTTAAAGCTAATTTTCTTTCCTTACGGTTCATGCGTTTGTTGTCAAAATCTCTTGGTTGTGGTCCAAATACGATACCACCGTGATACCATTGAGCAGCTCTAATAGAACCTTGACGAGCACGACCTGTTCCTTTTTGTTTCCATGGCTTTCTTCCGCCACCACTTACTTCTGAACGTGTTTTAGTACTTGCAGTACCTTGTCTTTGAGAATTTCTTGCTAATGTAATTGCGTCATATAATACAGCATCATTTGGAGTAATACCAAATACTGCTTTTTCTAAAGTAATATCACCAATTTTTTCACCTTTAGTGTTTAATACAGATAATTTTGCCATCTATATTCCTCCTTACTAGTTTTCTGAAGAAACTTCTGTTTCTTCTCCACCAGCAACTGGTGTTTCTTCTACAGCTGTATAGTTAACTAATTCTTCCATTTCATTAACTTTACCTGGTTTTTTAACCGCTGTTTTAATAACAACCAATGATTGTTTTGCTCCTGGAATATTACCTTTTACTAAAATTACATTATTTTCTAAATCAACAGAAACAATCTCTAAATTTTGAATAGTTACTGTTAATACTCCCATATGACCTGGTAATTTCTTACCTTTGAAAACACGCATTGGTCTCATTGTACCCATTGAACCTGGTCTTCTATGATAATGTGAACCATGTCCCATAGGTCCTCTGTTTTGTCCGTGTCTTTTAATAACACCTTGAAAACCTTTACCTTTTGTAGTACCTGTAACATCAACAACTTCACCTGGAGTAAAGATATCTGCTTTGATTTCTTGTCCTAATGAATAATCGCTGATTTCTACACCTCTAATTTCTCTAAAGAAGCGCTTAGGTGTAGTCTTTGCTTTGTTGGTATGTCCAACTGAAGCTTTTGTCGCTAACTTTTCTCTCTTTGTATCAAAACCTAATTGAATAGCCTCATAACCATCATTTTCTTTTGTTTTAATTTGTGTTACCACATTTGGTTCAACAGAAACAACAGTTACTGGAATCAATTCACCTGATTTTGTAAATACTTGAGTCATTCCAATTTTACGACCTAAGATTCCTTTCATAACTTTTTCCTCCTATTTAATATAAATTAATTAATTTTAACATCAACGCCACTTGGAATATCTAAATGAGCTAACGCTTCAATAGTTTCCTTAGATGGATTGTTGATATCAATTAGTCTTTTGTGTGTTCTTCTCTCAAATTGTTCACGTGAATCTTTGTATTTGTGAACAGCTCTTAAAATTGTTACTTTTTCAATTTCAGTAGGTAGTGGAACTGGTCCGCTAACTTCTCCCCCTGTTCTCTTTACAGTTTCAACTATTTTAGCACAAGCAGTATCTAAATTCTTGTGTTCAAATGATTTCAACTTGATACGAACTTTAGTTTTAGACATATTGTATCCTCCCTTCGCCTATATCTTCGTATAGACTAGCTCCGTGTAAAAACCCGATATAGATTTTAAATTGTTTGACAACTTAACCTCGTGTATCGGCAACCTCACACATCAATGCATGCCACACATACAAAATTATATTAGATTTCCGTAAAAAAATCAACCTTTTTTTGCATTTTTTTATAATTTCTTTATTTTTGTTCAATAATTTTTTAAAATATGTTAACATAAGAGTGGTGATAGAATGAAAATTACAATATTAGGCGCTGGCGCTTATGGATTAGCACTAGGTTTTGCTTTCAAAAAAAATAATAATTGCGTTTATGTCTGGAGTAAATTTGACGAAGAAATTAATGAACTAAAAACAAAACACAAAACAAATAAACTACCAGGAATTACAATTCCCGAAGACTTTGTTTTTTCTACCAATATGGAAGAATGCGTTAAGAATTCAAAAATAATTGTCATAGCAGTACCAATCATTGCAGTCGATACTACAGTAAAAGAATTAAAAAAATATATATCAAAAGAACAACACATATGTATTGCTTCCAAGGGTATAGAACAAAATTCTTGCCATTTTGCACATCAAATAGTCGCACAATATATCAATAGTAAAAACATATCTGTTATTTCAGGACCATCATTCGCTATCGACGTTGCTACTGATGTACCAATTGGTCTAGCAATAGCGGGAAAATCAAGAAACACTATTAATGTTATAAAAAAAGGATTAGCAAGCAACACAGTTAAATTAAGAACATCAAAAGACATGATAGGAATAGAAATTTGTGGAGCTATAAAAAACATTATTGCAATCGCTTCTGGAATGATTGAAGGAATGGGATTGCCAGAATCAACTCAAGCATTCCTAATTACAGAATCTATCCACGATATAAAATATCTAATTCATGAAATTGGTGGAACAAAAAAAACTATATTAACATTTGCGGGTGTTGGTGATTTATTCTTAACTTGTACAAGTGATAAAAGTAGAAATTATACACTAGGTAAAATGATTGGTGAAAAGATTGATAAAGAAGTTATAAATAAATATATAGAAAATACGACTATAGAAGGATTATATACTTTAAAGTCAATGCGTTCTCTTCTTGAAAAAGAATCCATAAAATTACCAATTATTAATATGATATATTCAATCATATATAAAAATGAGGACTGTGAAGAATTAAAAAAGTTTTTAATCACTAAAGATTAAAGACTTTTTTGCATACAATAGTACCGGTGATAACATGAAATTAGTTCCCAGTACACCTGCAGGAGAATTTACACTAAGTGCAATTATTGTCGGTTATATTTTACTTAATAAATCAACACCTGCTGAGCAAAATTCATTAGGGAACTGGTTTATGTTAGTAGGGCAAGTCTTATGTACAAATTCTGCACAACAACAAGTATTAAATAATAGAAATAAAACTTCTAACCAAACCAATCAACATATTATTAATGATACTTTAGGTAGAGATTATCAAAATAGTTCTGAGCAAGAACAAATAAATATGCTACAAAGAGTTGTTGATAGTATAAACGAAGAATTAAGCCGTATAAAGGCAAACAAAAACTACTAGAACATTCTAGTAGTTAATTTTTTATTATTTAACAAATGGTATTAAAGCCATAAATCTAGCTTTTTTTACTTCACCTGCTATATGTCTTTGATGTTTAGCACAAGCACCAGTGATTCTTCTAGGCAAAATTTTGCCCTTATCACCACTAATATATTTTTTCATAATATCAACATCTTTATAATCAACAGGTTTGCCAGCACACATTTGACAAATTTTTTTCTTTTTTCTAAAAAATTCAGCCATGTTTATATTCCTCCTATTAATCTAAGAAGTTATCATCTATAGAAACACTATCGCCAAAATCCGCAAATGGATCATCAGGAATATTCATACCTGCAGTATTTCCATTGTCTGAAGTCGTATTATCTTGATAATCATAAGGGCTAGGTCCTTCAGAATTAGCACGTGATTGTCCTTGTGATTTAGATTCTAAGAATTGTACAGAATCCGCAACAACTTCCATAGTATAACGTTTGTTTCCATCTTTATCGTCATAACTTCCTGTTTGTAATCTTCCTTCAATAGAAACAAGACTTCCTTTGTTTAAGAAATTGCAAACGTTTTCAGCTTGCTTTCTCCAAACTACTATATTAATAAAGTCTGTTTCTCTTTGACCTTGGGCATTACTAAAAGTTCTATTTACCGCAACAGAGAATCTTGAATAAGGTAAATTTGAACCTGTATATCTTAATTCTGGTTTGGTAGTAAGTCTACCTACTAACATTACTCTATTCATGTTTACCTCTTTCTTAAGCTTCAATTGTAGTAATTAAATGACGTACAATATCATTACTAATTAAAGCTAAACGATCAAATTCTTTAGTAGCTTTATCATCACTAGCAGTAAGATTAATTACATAATAATAACCAGTCTTAAAATCTTTGATTTCATAAGCTAATTCTCTTTGACCCATTTCTTTTACGTTAATATCTTTTGCCCCATTATCTTTTAATACTTTTTCAAAAGAAGTAACAACTTTCTTAATTTCTTCTTCTGATAAAGTTGGACGAACGATAAACATAATTTCATAGTTTTTCATTTTCCACACCTCCTTATGGTCTATTGGCTCATCTCTAAAATGAGCAAGGAGTAAATTAATACTCGCCATAGATTATAACAAACATTTTTGAATTTGTAAACCTTATTTTAATTTTATTCACAACTTTTGCAAAATATTAAAGCAATATGTCAAAAAAACATATTGCTTATCATTTATTTTATTTCAGTTATTTCGGTTAAATAATAATTGTTGCTAGCTTTTTTAAATACGTATTCATATTCATCTTTAGTTGAAACATCTTCATAATCGATTGAAGTACTAATTACTCTTATTTTTAAAATACTATCAGCAATTTTAGCAGACTCGATTGATGAACTAGTGCTTTTAACACCACTACAGACACCGTGATTACCAGATATATAAGAATCTAAACTACTAACATAGTTAACAACACCCATTGACATTTCTAAATCTTTCTTTTCCAATGTTTCATTACTACCAAATAATGATCTTTTAGTATTTAGTAATTCAGAATATTTATACAAATTCAATTTAATATCACTATCATATGCAACAGATAAATGATTAATATAACAATAATTTAGTTTAGAATCGTAATTAGCAGCATTTCCTAAATCTTTATCACTGCAATTTCTTGTTTCTGTAGATGCTGTATTTTCTATTGCTACTCTTAATTTGTTAATTTCAGATAACTCATCAATATATTCTCTACAAGCACCAAATTTGTATTTACTCATTATCTCTTCTGCTTCTGCAGTTGACAACTCTGTAGTTTTATCACCATTATTTTCTGTTTGATTAGGCTTATTAGTGTCTGATTTATTATCAGTAACTTTCACTCCTATAAATACGCCTAAAAATATTGCTACTACAAACACTACAATCAATATAATACTATCTTTTATTTTCATTAAAGCATATCCTCCTTATATATATTTTATATCAAAAAAAGAAAAAAAACAAGTAATTTTTTCATAAAATCACTTGCCATTTGAATTTTTACATAAATTTTACACGTTAAATCTAAAGTAACATATATCTCCATCTTGCATTTCGTATTCTTTGCCTTCAAGACGCATTTTACCTGCTTCACGAACTAGTTTTTCATTACCACATTCTTTTAAGTCACTATAACTCATTACTTCAGCACGAATAAATCCTCTTTCAAAATCTGTATGTATAATACCCGCACATTCAGGAGCTTTCATACCTTTTTTAAATGTCCAAGCACGTACCTCATCTGAACCAGCTGTAAAATAAGTAGCTAAACCTAGTAGAGAATAAGTCGCGGTAATCAACTTATCTAATCCTGCTTCTTTAATACCCATTTCATTTAAAAATTCTACTCTTTCTTCATCTGATAATTCACTAAGTTCCTCTTCAATCTTAGCACACACAGTAATTACTTTAGAATTTTCTTTCGAAGCATATTCACGAATTCTATCTACATAAACATTACCATCATTTAGTAAATCCTCTTCACTAATATTAGCCATATATATAATTGGTTTTGCCGTGATTAACCTAAATGAACTAATTAACTTTTGTTCATCTTCATTTAATTTTAATCTACGAACTGGAATATTTTCCTCCAAAGCATGTTTTAATTTTGTTAAAAGTTCTACTTCTTTTAATAAATCTTTATCTTTAGTAGCAATAGCTTTCTTTTCTATTTTACCTAAACGTGTATCTATCATTTCTAAATCCGATAAAGCTAATTCAACATCTATAATTTCTATATCTCTAATTGGGTCTACAGTATTTTCAACATGAATTATGTTTTTATCTTCAAAGCATCTTACCACTTCGACAATAGCGTCTACTTCTCTAATATGTGATAAAAACTTATTTCCTAAACCTTCACCGGTAGAAGCACCTTTTACTAATCCTGCTATATCAGTAAATTCATATGCTGTTGGCACTAAACTTTTAGGTTCATATAAGTTATTTAAAAAATCTAATCTTTCATCTGGTACAGTAACTATTCCAACATTTGGATCAATCGTCGCAAAAGGATAGTTAGCCGCTAAAATATGTTTCTTTGTAATAGCGTTAAATAAAGTAGACTTACCTACATTAGGTAGTCCTACAATTCCCGCAGTTAAACTCATAAATTACACCTCTTCATAAAAAAATTATGTTAAATATCCAAAATCAAACATAGATATTATAACATAATTTCAAACTATTTCAACTATATTGTTGTATATTCATTTAATCCTACTGGGAAACCTGCTAGATACCAAATAACTAAGAACAAAATCCATAAAGCCGCAGTTATTGCAACTACTGGTAATATTCTCTTAATAGTTCCACCAACAGTTATTTTTGCATCATCATAATTATATTTTTGCATCAACCCAATCATAATTAAGAAATAAGGGAAGAATATACTTATACTTTTACCTACACCATCTGCCACTTGAAATATAAATTGTGTAAAATCTGGTGTAATATTAGCACGCATAAATAAAGGTACTATTACTGGTGAAATAAGTGACCATTTAGTTAAAGTAGATGGGACAAATATAGTTACAATTATCATTGATATAAAGAATATCACTAAAAGTAAAATACCTGACAATTGAAACTTACTTAAAATTTCAACTACTTTACACAAAATGAAGTCTCCAATACCAGTCCACTCTAATACAGAAATCATAATAGAACCTAAGAATACTATTAAAAGTAGAAAACCACAATCATTAAGACCTAATGCTAAACTATCAGATACCCCGGTACTAGTTTCCAAATTTTTAGAAATTTTACCATAAATATAACTTGGAATAATAGTTAAAGCAAGTAATATTAAACAAATACCCTCTCTAAAAGGTGAATTGGTACTAAATAATTTTTCAAAATAAGTGTTCTGTTCCAAATCAAGTAAAATACCTGAACCTGGGAAACCTGGAACAATTAAATATATACTAAAAAGCAATAATACTACAAATGCTAATGTTGAATAAAAGAAAGCTTTTTTAGACATATTCTTTTCTGTATTAAGATTTGTATTTTTACCAAAGTAAGGAGCTATATAACTTTCTATTAAAGCCGCCACAATTGGTACAAATATAATTAATGACACTGTCATAATTATTGAAGTTGAAAAATTATTAAATACATAATTTTTATCTACACTTGAAGTTGCGGCGCTTTGTGTTAATGTACCAAGTAAAACCTGATCATAATTGAAAATCAATCCACTACCATAACCAAGTGAAATACCTAAAAAAGAGGTTAATATTCCTAAAGCAGCATTTTTACCAAGGCTACTATATAATGCGCCAATAAATGGTACTATAACCGCAAAAGAGTATTCTCCAAAAAAAGTTGATATAAAACTAATTAATAATACAATCATTGTAAGCGTTTTATTAGTAACTTTTTTTAATGGTGAAAAACACATTTGCATTAAACCACTTGCTTCTAAAATACCAAAAGCTATTATTGAAACAATGGTAAACGCCAAAGGTTCTATCATTCTAAAATTTAAAATTACATTACTGAATAAATACTTAATACCTTCTACAGATAAAAAGTTTTTAATTGATGTAAAGGATACCATTAGTGAACCATTTGATAAAACATTTTTTTCTGCTTCTAAACCAAGTTTTGAAAGTATTGCACTTAATATAATAATAAATACGGTTGTTAATAGCATAGTTGTTGCGACGCCTAAACATATTTTGTTTTTTTTCTTTTTAAAAGCCATAATTCCTCCTAAAATTTAGTAATAGTTTTTAATTTTTTATTAAATTCTATTCTAGGAAGCATAATACTTCGTCCACAATTTAAACATTTAATTCTAATATCAGCACCAACTCTAGTTATTTCCCAAGAATTAGTTCCACATGGATGTTGCTTTTTCATTACAACAACGCTTCCCAATTTATATTCTTTTTCCATATTATTTTTCCTTTACATCAAGAATCTCTAATATTCTGTTTAAATCAGCTACATTACTAAAAGATATTTCTATCTTACGTTCTTTTATTTTTACCTTTGTATCAAGCTTATCTCTTAGCATATCTTCTACATACTTATACTCACTACTTGAAGAACTTTTTCTAACTATCTTAACTTTCTTTTCTACGCTAGGAGTAGAAGTCATTTCCTCTAGTTCTCTTACAGGTAATTTACTATCAATAATTTGATGAGCCATCTCTATTATTTTTTCGTCAGATTCAAGTTTACTAAGTACACGAGCATGCCCCATACTAATTTTATCTTCCGCTACCATTTGTTGAACTTCCTTAGGTAACCTTAATAAACCTAAAATATTTGTGATATGGCTACGACTTTTACCAACTTTTCTTGCTAATTCATCTTGTGTTAAAGAAAGTTGTTCAATCATATTTTTATAAGCAATAGCCTCTTCAATAGCGCTTAAGTTTTCCCTTTGTAAGTTTTCAAGTAACGCAATTTCCATCATTTGTTCATCTGTAAAAGCACGAATAATAGCGGGTATTTTTTCTAATCCTGCCATTTTAGAAGCACGAAAACGACGTTCACCTGCGACAATTTCATAACCTTTTATACTTTGTTTAACTATAATAGGTTGAAAAACGCCATGTTCTTTTATAGATGCTGCTAATTCCGCTAAAGCCTCATCATTAAAATACTTTCTTGGTTGATAAGGATTTACACGTAATTCACTAATTGGAATTTCAACAATTTCTTCCTTTGTTGCGGATTCATATATTTGACTTTCCATACGTTCTAAATCTAAATTATCACTATTAAATAATTCTTCTAATCCTCGACCTAATGCTCTTTTCTTAGTTTCCATTTCTCTCAATCACTTCCTTAGCTAAATTTAAATATGCTTCTGTACCTCTACTGTGTGGATCATAAGCAATAATTGGTTTACCGTGACTTGGTGCCTCAGATAACCTTACTAATCTTGGAATTATAGTATCATATACTCTTTCCTTAAAGTAACTCTTAATATCTTCAACTACCTCTAAACCTAAATTAGTTCTATTATCAAGCATAGTAAGAAGAACACCCTCTATATCCAAGTTTGGATTCAAATTCTTCTGAGCTAGCATAATAGTATTTAATAATTGCATAATTCCTTCTAGAGCAAAGAACTCACATTGAACAGGTATAATTACAGAATCAGCTGCAGTTAAAGCATTTGTAGTAAGTATTCCTAAACTTGGTGGACAATCAATAATTATATAATCAAATTGTTCTTTAACCTGATCTAAATGTTTTTTTAATTGTGCTCCTTTAGAAAAATTAGGATTAAGTCTACTTTTTTCCATAAGTTCAATATCTGCACCTGCTAAATTAATAACGGCGGGCAAAGCATAAAGATTAGTAAATTTTGTTTTAATCATTACTTCACCAATAGTAGCGTTATCTATTAGAAGATCATATACACTTTTTTGAACTTCACCTTTATCTATTCCAATACCAGTAGTACTATTACCTTGTGGGTCTAAATCTACTAACAATACTTTCTTTTTTAATACACCAAGGGACGCTGATAAATTTATACTAGAAGTAGTTTTACCTACTCCACCTTTTTGATTTACTAAGGCAATTATTTTTCCCATTTTACCACCATATTTCTATATCTCGTTCTATAACATTTTATCACATTTTTTTAGAATATGCTATGAATATCGAAAAAGATATAAAAAGAATAGAAACAAATCTATTCATAAAAATATATATTACACTTACTATTTGGTGATAGACTCTTCTTTTTCATCCAGCATTTTTAATATCTTATTTTGGTTACTAAGAATTTTTTCCATTTTATCATGTAACTCTTCCAAAATTAACTCACTTTTTAAATCAGTTTTATAATCATTCTTACTTCGCATGCTATCTCTTTTAGCAGCTCTATTTTGACTCATCATAATAATAGGTGCTTGTAAAGCTGCAACACAAGATAATACTAAGTTTAATAATATAAATGGATAAGGATCTAAATTTTTAATAACATAAATATTTAAAACTATCCATAATATTAGAAATAAAGTAAATCCTAAGATAAAAGACCAACTACCTGCTATTTCTGTTATTTTATCAGCTAGTTTATCACCAAATTTAGCAGTATTACTATCTTCTTTATCTACATCAACAGTAACTTGTTCTTCCACCAAAAGATTTATTAATTCTTCTTCATTCTCTACTTCAAGATTTTGATTTAATAACATCTTAACTATTTCTTTTTTTGTTTTTCTCTTTTCCATACTACACTACCTTTACTAATATAATTGTATATCATAAATAAATAATAGACAAGAAAAATTTTAATAAAAAGTGCTATTTCTAGCACCATTTCATTCACTCAACTATTTTTAAGGCTATATTACCAAAACGACCGTACCTTGACAATTTTAATTGATTATTTATTTTATCAATTGTAAATTCTTCGGTAGCTGTCAAACCAAAAGATTTTAATGTTTCAGCAGTAAATTTCTGCCATACATCACCAGATTCTGTACTTTCAGGATAATACTCTCTGGTAACAATTAATTTACCATTTTTCACTTGATAAGTACCTTTAGTTTGTTCAATTACTGCTGCACCATCGCCAGAAGTAATTTCTACCTCGTTAATATCTTTTAACTCTATAGTCATTCTTAATTCGCCAAGTTTATTAGATGTAACAGAGTACTTATTTTTTAACTTATATTGTGCATCTGTAGGTACACCTTTTAACACTAAATCACCAGTTTTATCATAATTTGCTAATGTCAAGGTGTTATTAATTTTATCAATTGTAAATTCCAGTGTATCTTGTTGTGCATCATACAATTCATAAATCCAACTTTTATGCTCTTTTTCTTTCCAATTAAAAGAATCCCAATTTTCATTTCCTACCCAAATCCAACTAGTTCTATCAAAGTAATTATTAGATGGCTTGCTCTCAGAACATCCAGTACACCCAACATACTTTCTAGTATATTTTAAAGTATTACCTACGATTTCATATATACCCTTAGTTGTTTCCACTTCACTACCAACATCTCTAGTTATAAAAATCATATTTTTTGAATCAAGTATTTTTACAGTTCCATAAAGTATACCTAATGTATCATAACCTGGAAATGGTAATTCATAAGTATCGCTTAATTTAAATTGTTTATCTTCTGTTTTTGAATCATTATTGTTATTATTATCATTATTCTCTGATTGATTAGGTTCTTTATTAATTAACTTATTAGAAACAATATATCCTCCTAATGCACCAATTATAAGAGCCATAACAACTATAATTACAATTAATCCAGTATTTTTCTTTTCCATATACACTCCTCCTATATTAATTATATATCAAAAAAGAAAAAAACAAGTAATTATTTTGAAAAATCACTTGTTTTTTAGAAATTATTTTATTTCATTGATTTCCGTTAAGTAATATCGGTTGTTAGCATTCTTAAATACATATTGGTAATAATGATTATCAGTTTCATTGTCATAATAATTAACATCTAAATTTAATTCTATAATTAATCTTAAATCATCCTTAAACGCCTTCACGATTGTAC
The DNA here is from genome assembly GCA_934154785.1 of uncultured Bacilli bacterium. Lineage (GTDB taxonomy): Bacteria > Bacillota_I > Bacilli_A > RF39 > UBA660 > SIG204. Next base: position 60,784 of record CAKPGL010000001.1, read on the forward strand.
TATTATATGTAGCTGGTGTTTCTCCACACATACACGAAGCATTCACATACCCATCAAGCTTAGAAATATAGGGATAGTTATATGATAACCCTACATGATGAATAGTATCTCTATTTAAAATGACACTATCACCGAACAACTCTTTCTTTTTGCTCAAAACATCATCATATTTATATAAGTAGACATCTCTTGGATATTCTTTATAATCACAAGTAAAATATGCAAACTCATCTTCTTTTACATCGTCACAATTTGTTATAAGAATTTTATTCGTCCATTGGATTGCTAATAAATTCATTTCATTTTCATTATCCAAACTACTTATGTAATAATCACCTTGACTAGAAGTATGAGCATACTCATGGCTAAATTTGTATTTACTCATTATCGTCTCGGCTTCCGTAATTGATATTTCTGTAGTTTTATCATTATTCTCTGATTGATTAGGTTCTTTATTAATTAACCTATTAGAAACAATATATCCTCCTAATGCACCAATTATAAGAGCCATAACAACTATAATTACAATTAATCCAGTATTTTTCTTTTCCATATACACTCCTCCTATATTAATTATATATCAAAAAAGAAAAAAACAAGTAATTATTTTGAAAAATCACTTGTTTTGTAAAAGGTATGTAAATAGATTTTTTTATTCTTTATTATCATCTAATTCTTTTAAAAGTTCTTCTTTATTCATTTTAGAATAACCCTTAATGCCTTGTTCTTTAGCCATTTCCTTTAATTCAGTTAAAGATAAATCATTTAGAGATAATTCCTCTACCTCTTCTTTTTTAGTTTCTTCATCTGGCATATGACCATGTTCCACTAAATAATCAATTTGTTCTTTAGTAATTGTTTCATATTCTAATAAAGTCTTGGCAATTAAATCAAGTAAATCCATATTCTTACTTAATATATCTTTAGTAACTTTATATTGTTCCAAAATAATTTTTCTTACTTGTTCATCTATTTCATTAGCAACTTGAATAGAGAAATTTTGACTCTTATTATAATCTCTACCTAAGAATACACTAGATTCTTGATGTTCAAATTGAACAGGTCCTAAATCACTCATACCATATTCAGTTACCATAGAACGTGCTATTTTAGTAGCTTTTTCAAAGTCATTATGAGCACCAGTAGTCATTTCATTAAATACTAATTCTTCTGAAACACGACCGCCTAATAAACCACTAATTGTTTCAAGTAATTCTTTTTTAGTAGATAAATATGTTTCTTCTTTAGGAAGCATTAAATTATATCCACCAGCAGCACCTCTAGGTACAATAGTAATTTTTTGTACGTCATTAGCACCATCTAATTTTAAACCAATAACAGCGTGACCAGCTTCATGATACGCTACTACTTTCTTTTCTTTTTCTGTATATTTATGACTTTTTTTAGCAGGACCCATTAAAACTCTATCATGAGCCTCATCAATTTCAGCCATAGTTATTGCTTCTTTATTACGACGAACTGCAAGTAAAGCTGCTTCATTTAATAAGTTCTCTAAGTCAGCACCACTAAAACCAACAGTTCTCTTTGCAATGTTAGATAATTTAACGTTTTTAGCGAAAATCTTACCTTTAGCGTGTACATTTAATATTTCTTCACGGCCCTTTATATCGGGTAAATTTACTGTTACTTGTCTATCAAATCTACCAGGTCTTAATAAAGCTGGATCTAGTACATCTGGTCTATTAGTAGCAGCAATAATGATAATTCCTTCATTAGCGCCAAAACCATCCATCTCAGTAAGTAATTGATTTAAAGTTTGTTCACGTTCATCGTGACCACCACCTAAACCTGCACCACGTTGACGACCAACAGCATCAATTTCATCAATAAATATTAAGCAAGGAGCAGACTGTTTAGCTTGTTTAAACATATCACGTACACGGCTAGCACCTACACCTACAAATAGTTCAACAAATTCAGAACCACTTATATAGTAAAATGGTACATTAGCTTCACCTGCTACGGCACGAGCAAGTAATGTCTTACCTGTACCTGGAGGACCAACTAATAATACTCCCTTAGGAATACGTGCGCCAAGTCTTTGGAACTTTTTAGGATTTTTTAAGAAATCAATAAGTTCCGCTACTTCCTCTTTTTCTTCATCTAAGCCTGCAACATTTTTAAATGTTACTTTTTTAGTATTTTCACTTAATCTAGCTCTACTACGACCAAAATCCATAGATTTATTAGCACTTCCCATTTGTTTAGAAACAAACAAGAAAGCAGCTCCTACTAAAATTACCATAGGAAGTACATTAACTACAAATAATAAGAATGTACTAGAATCTGGATCGGCTTTAGCAACTATTTTAAAGCCATAAGTGTTTTGTAAATTTATAATCTGAGTCATTACTTCATCAGATAAAGGTAACTTTGCAGAAAAACTTTCACCCTTAGCGTAATCTTTCATTTTACCTTCAACTTGATATAGCATTGCCCCACTTCTAGGGACTACTGTTATCTCAGTAATTTTTCCTTCATTAGCGTATTTTATAAACTCATCATAAGTAATTGTATTTACTTTATTATTAGAAATATTTACTAAATACATTATACTAATCATGATGATTACCAATAACAAATATGGTAATAATCCTTTTTTAACATCTTTTTTAATCATTACATAACTTCCTTTCTCAGTTGTATTTAATTATTATATCATACTTTTCATTTTTTTTCTTATCAAATTGAGATTTTTTTAACCCTGGTAACCAAACTATAGTATCAGTAGAATCAGTTACTACTGGCCACACTTGTCTATCACGTATTGATACTTTTTCATTAATAAATATATCTTTAAGTTTTTTACTACCAGATAAACCTTTAATTGTCATTTTATCACCATTACGACGATTTCTAACAATTAGGGGTAACTTTATATCAGCACTATCTAGTCTACATATAAAATTACTATTATCATTAATATCATTAGTAAACTTAATAACTTTTTCATTTGGTAATGTAACAGTTTCTACTAGTTCATATTCATAATCACTTACATCTAAATTTTCCTTTTCAAATACTAGAGAATTATATTCTTTCATGGCATTTATTCCATTGGGTAAACATATATAGGAATTTGTTTTTGTGGAAGTAATTAATTCATAAACTAAATCTATATGTTTATCCGTTAACAACATCAAATCATCTTGGTATATATCTTCCAATATTAAACCAATTACACGCATACCAATAAACTTATCTAACCTTAAAAATTTCTCAATATCAAGACGACTATTAACATAAACATTATTCTTACTATCAATAATTAAATTATTAACATACGTGTTATATTCAAGTAAAGTCTTACTAAACTTTAAAAATTTTTCATGGACATTACTGTTTTCCTTTTTTAACATTGGTAAAACATATTTACGATAACGATTTCGCGTATGAATATCCATCTCATTAGTTCTATCAACAACAAATTGTACACCCTGTTCCTTATTATACTCTATTAATTGCTCTTTAGTATAATAAATTAACGGTCTTAATATTTTATAATTATTTTTATCTATGATTTGAGAAAAACCACTATATCCTTTAAGCGTTGAACCTCTAGTAATTCGCATTAGAATTGTTTCAATTAAATCATCACCATGATGCGCTGTCAATAAAAACTTAGCATTATACTTTTTAATTAATTCATCAAAATAAGAATATCTTTTTATTCTAGCTTCATTTTCAAAATTATCATCAGTATAATTAGTAATCTTCATACACTCAAAAATAACATTATTTTTTAAACAAAAATTTTCTACAAATACTTGTTCTTCAGCACTTTCTTCACGAACATTATGATTCACATGTGCACAAATTATATCTAGGTAACATTCATTTCTTAAGGTAATGCACAAATTAAGTAAAGCCATAGAATCTGGTCCACCAGAACATGCAACAACAATAGTATTTTTACTGTTATTACTAAAATTGTCTTTTAAAAAGTTAATTGCCTTATCCATAAATTCACCTCAATAAACGATATTTTATACTAATTAGTCCTTTTTTGCAACAGTATTTCCTTGCCAGTTAATTGGTTCTAATCCATCTTGTTTTAAATAGTTATTTATTTTAGAAAAGGGTCTACTACCAAAAAAACCACGATATGCAGATAAAGGGGATGGATGGGCAGACTCTATTATATGATGAATAGGATTCGTAATAAGAACTTTCTTACTACGAGCAAAACTACCCCAGAGAACAAAAATTACAGGTTTATTACGTTCGTTTAAAGATTTAATTATAAAATCTGTAAACTGTTCCCAACCTTTTTCTTTATGTGATAAAGGTTTGTCTTTCTCTACTGTCATAATAGCGTTAAGTAATAACACACCTTCGTGAGCCCAATCACTTAAACAATTATCTTTACGAACAATGCCTAAATCATCATATAACTCTTTAAATATATTATCTAAAGATGGAGGTCTTCTAACACCAGGCAATACTGAAAAAGAAAGTCCATGTGCTTCACCTTCACCGTGATAGGGGTCTTGACCTAAAATAACTACCTTTACATCATCATAATCAGTATATCTTAATGCATTAAATATATTTATATAATCAGGATAACATATATGTTTTCTATATTCGCTTTTAACAAAAAAACCTAGTTCTTTAAAATAATCTTTTTTCATTTCTTTTTCAAGAACTTTATCCCAAGTTTTATTTATCATACAATCACCACAATAAGTATTGTATCATAGTTTCTTCTTATTGTAATGTCTTAATTCATATAACACATCGTTTTTCAATTTAAATAGTGTATAAATATTAATAATTGCTAAAAGAGCTGTAAATATATCTACAAAAGTCCATATTGCCGTAGAAGATAATACACACCCTAAAAATAAGACTATTAAAGAAATTAACTTTAACATTGTCAAATATTTTACACTTATATTATCAGAAAAATACTTTAGACTAGATTCACCATCGTAATATCCTGTTAATATTGTAGTAAAAGAAAATAATAAGATAGATATAAAAAGTAACATATTCCCAAAATTACCCAGATGATAAACAAAAGCATGTTGTGTAAGTTCAATACCATTTATATCCGCAACTACTAAAGTATTATAATTAGATGTTAAAACTATTATAGCGGTTGCTGTACAAATTAATAAGGTTGTAACATATATACCTAACATCTGAATATATCCTTGTGAAACAGCACTATCTGTTGCGGAAGTAGAAGATGTAATACTACCCGTACCAATACCCGCTTCATTAGAAAAAATACCTCTTTGAACACCTATAATCATGGTGCTAAAAAATCCCACACTGACAGATTTTATATTAAAAGCAGACTTCACAATCATAAAAAATATCTTTGGTAACAAAGTAATATTCTTAATACTAATATAAATAGCTATTGATAAATATAAAATTGTCATAAATGGAACTAATTTTTCAGAAAAAGCCGCTATCTTTTTTAAACCACCAAATATTATTAAAGCTGTAATTATAAATAGTATTATTCCAACTATATAAGAAGGTATACTAATCATACTCTGTAATGATTTAGTAATAGTATTACCCTGAATACCAACAAAACCAAACACATAACTAGCAATAATAAATAAAGCATAAATGCCACCTAATAGTTTGTTACCTAATCCATATTTAATGTAATACGATGGACCACCCTTATATGCTGTTCCATCTTTCTTACGATAAACTATACCTAAAACTGTTTCACAAAAAGTATTAGATGACGCTAATAAGGCACTTATCCACATCCAAAAGATAGTGCCAACACCTCCTAAATATATTGCTAAAGATACACCAGCAATACTACCAACACCTATTCTAGAACCAAGTGTCATTAAAAAACTTTGCATAGGTGTTATTCCTTTATCACAATTATTTTTACTAAATAAGTTTTTAAACATATCCTTAAATCTAAATTGCACAAAATGAAGATTAAAAGAAAAATATATACCAGAAAAAATTATTAATGATGTCGCTATAGCCCAGATAATTTTATTAAAATATTCTAACACAAGTATCACCAAAAAACATTTTAAAACAATTAACTGTCTTAAAATGTCATTTTTACTTATTATAAAGTGAATTTGCTAAATTAACAAATATTTCTAGTGGTAACTGTTCTGCTCTAACAGTTAAATTATATCCATACTTATTTAATACTGTTTCTACTACTTCCAAATTATATCCCTTTAAATTATTTCGTATTGTTTTTCTTTTTTGTGAAAAACTATCACGAATTAATTTAAAGAATAACTCTCTATCTTTTAATTCTAATAAATTTTCTTTTTTCTTAAATTCAACTACTATACTATCAACATTAGGTTTAGGTAAAAATACATTACAACTAACATCCATTAATTTTTTTACATCAAAATAATAATTTAAGAACACTGATAAGGAACCGTAATCTTTAGAACCTGGAACGGCCTTAAAGCGGTCTCCAACTTCTTTTTGAACCATTACAACTAATTTATCCACAGGTATATCATCTTCTATTATTTTAACAATAATTGGAGTTGTTATATAATAAGGAAGATTAGCTACTACAAAAATTTTATCATAATCATACTTTTTTAAATCTTCTTTTATATTAGCTTGTAAGAAATCTTTATAAATAATTTCTACGTTATTACATTCACTAATATTTTCTTGTAATAGTTCTTTTAAATTAGTATCTATTTCATAGCACAATACATTACCAGAAGATAGTGCTAATTTATAAGTAAGTGAGCCCGCACCAGGACCTATCTCAATTACTAAAGTATTCTTATCAACACCACTTTTATTTATGATTGCGTCTATTATATTTTCATCAACAATAAAATTTTGACCAAACTTCTTTTTTAATGAAAAACCATGTTTTTCTAACAATTCTTTCATTTTTTTAGGTGAGTACTCCATATTATTTCCCCTTTACTAGCAATAATTATATCATTTATCTTAATACCCGTCAAAAATATTAAAAAGGACACTCAAATTAAGTGCCCAATTAATTACTAATTTTCTTCTGTAGTAACTTGATTTTTTAAGTTTTTTATTACTCCACTAATACCTAAGATAGTAAAAATCAATGAAATAACATAATCTTTTATAATTGCTGTTTTAAAACTCTCAATAGTATATAATATAGCAAGATTACTAAAGCTTACTATATAACCACCTTGTTTTAACTCAATTAATGGAATAACTACCAAATTATCTAGTGTTACTATTACAACTGATATAACAGAAATAAATATTGGTAATTGTTTAAAGTATTCACCTTTAAATAATTTATATCCAAATATAGCACCAGCCGCAATCAAAGTTGCTAGAGGCGATAAAATCATATTACCAAATAGATACATTAATATCCAAGGAATAGACGCAACTAAACCACCTAAAACAGCTCCTAATAAAGCTATATAATTCTTACTCTTCATAAAAACTCCTTACCCTACTATAAAGGCTTACCAGCCCCATCTTTGTACGCTAAACTTAGCACCATTATTCTTTACTGTTACATCATAAGTACCAGGGTCACTTTCATATTTAAAAGCAACATCTAAATGAACTACACCCTGATTACGCCATGCACGACGCATATCAATACCAGTATCTAATACAATAGCCAGAAATGGCTTTTGTCTACCATTGTTAACTTCAATAATTGTCCCACAACTAAACAAACTATTATCAGCCGCGACAATACGTACATCACCATATTGTTGGTCTTTATAATAAATACCATCATTTATTAAATTATGATTTTTTCCTTCACGAGTACGACATGCTACAGTACCAGAACAACCTATACAGTCTGCACCGTAACCAGTAGTTATACCTGAATATTCTCCATAAGGACCAGTACCTTGCTCTATAATACCATCTACTCTTTCCTTTAATACCTTAGTAGTGCCATCTACATCTACATAAGAAACACCATCTACACCTTCAACTATTACATTTCTTTTATTTGAAGGTAATTTACTATTATACTTAATTGTATCTTCATGAGTATCAATCGTTGTAACTATAGTAAAATAATTTCTATTTTCTTCATTTACAACACTAACTTGTTTTTCTTCAATACTACCACCAAACATAGAATAAGTAGTTAAAAGAAGTGTTGCAAATATATCTTTTATAATATTTATAAAATATATACTCATTTTTTCACCTCTCGTATATACAAGTCAATGGTATCATAATTTTACATTTAAGTCAAACACTTGGGAAGCATTAGAACTGGTAATTTTTAACACTTCATCTACAGATATTCCTTTTATTTCCGCTATTTTCTGTGCTATGTAATAAGTATTAAATGGAACATTTTTAGTACCTCTAACTGGTTCTGGTGCTAAAAACGGACTATCTGTTTCTAGTAATAAATATTTTAAATCTAGTTTAGATACAATATCTTTTAATTGATGAGAATTTTTAAAAGTTAATACGCCACCTATACCAAAATAAGCACCTAATTTTATAAATTCTCTAGCCATTTCTAAACTAGAACTATAGCAATGTATATCAATAGGAATAGTTAAATTTAAACCTTTTAAAATATCATAAGTATCTTGAATAGCATCTCTAGAGTGAATTACTACTGGTTTATTATATTTTTGAGCAAGTTTTAATTGTCTAATAAAAACCTCTTTTTGTTTATCTTTATTATCTTTAGTCCAATAATAATCCAAACCTATTTCTCCTATACCAACTATTTTAGTATCGTTAATATGTTCTTCTATAAACTTAAAGTCGTCTTCTTTAATGTTATTTACCTCTTCTGGATGAATACCTATAGTACCATACACATTGGAATAAGTATGGCACATTTCTAGTACCTCTTTATTAGTTCCTAAGTTAGTACCACTAGTAATAATTATATTATCTTTCATTTGCATAATAACTTCATCTAGATTATCATAATCTTTTTTACTTAAATGACAATGTGTATCTATTAACATATTAAATCACCAAAAAAATTATACCATATCGATATAATTTTATAAAGTAAATCTTAAATACAAATATCTAACTAAAAATATGATACAACCCGCAACATAAAATACATCTGTTACTTTAAAGTCGATTATCATAGCAATTACTATAATACTCATAAGAAAGCATACTGCTAATACAATAAAGCGTACATCCTTATTGCCATCTAGCGACATTTTATCCCTCTTATTCTTTCCAACACTTTTACTATATCATATTTAATATATTAATATAAAGATAAATCGTATATAAATTTCGACATTTTACACTTTTAGTGTAAAGAAAAGAAAATGCTAATTTTAGCACTCTCTTAATTTTCTTTATTTTCGTCCTTTAAGTATAGTCGTATGTATTTAATGACATCTTTATATAATAGATAAATTTATAAAAAATGGTACTTTTTTCAAAAATTAACAAATTCCATAAAATCAAAGTAAAAGAGAATTAACTCTCTAAATCATTAATTCTCTTTGTTACTTAATTCTTCTAATTTTTTAGCCTTATCAATACGTGCAAATAGTACTTCCGGTTGATTTAAAACAATTCCAATATCTAGCCCATTAAAGTCATTTAATGAATCATAATATCTATTTTCTGTATTTAATTGTTTAAATATTTTATCAGCAGTTTCTGGTAAGTATGGTTGTAATAGTACAGCACCATGTCTAATTGCTTCAAGTAAATTATATAATACTGTAGCAAGTTTTTCTTTTTTATCTGGGTCTTTTGCTAAAGTCCAAGGTGTAGTTTCGTCAATATATTTATTACTTCTTCTAAATAATTCTAACAATTCATCAATAGCGTCTGCTACACGTAAATCTTTCATTTTTTCTTCTATTTTAGCATTTACACTTAATATGTCATTTCTAAAACTTAAGTCTAATTCATCTAAATCAGTAGGTGCTAAAACATTACCATCAAAATACTTATGTGCCATGCTAATAGTTCTATTAACTAAGTTGCCTAAGACGTTTGCTAAATCAGAGTTAATTCTTTCAATTAATAAATCATAAGTAAAAATTCCATCACTTGCAAAAGGCATTTCGTGAATTAAATAATATCTTACAGCGTCTACACCAAATTCATTAACTAAATCATCAGCGTATATAATATTTCCTTTTGACTTACTCATTTTATCATTACCTGATAGTAACCAAGGATGACCAAATATTTGTTTAGGTAATGGTAAATCTAAAGCCATTAATATGATAGGCCAATAAATAGTATGAAATCTTAATATATCTTTACCAATTAAATGTACATCGGCTGGCCAATATTTTTTAAATTCTTCACTATGATTACCATCAATATCATACCCTAAGAAAGTAATATAATTGCTTAAAGCATCAATCCAAACATAAATAACATGTTTTTTATCAAATGAAACTGGAATTCCCCAAGTAAAAGAAGTACGTGATACACATAAATCTTGTAAACCTGGTTTTAAGAAATTATTAACAATTTCATTCTTTCTACTTTCTGGTTGAATAAACTCAGGATGAGATTCTATATAATCTTCTAATCTTTTAGCGTATTTACTAGTCTTTAAGAAATAAGCTTCTTCCGTTGCGGGTTTTACTTCACGACCACAGTCTGGACATTTACCATCTACTAGTTGTGATTCTGTCCAAAATGATTCACAAGGTGTACAGTATAAACCAACGTACTCACCCTTATAAATATCTCCCTGATTATATAATTTCTCAAAAATTTGCGCTACCTTTTCTTCATGTACTGGATTAGTTGTTCTAACAAAACGGTCATAACTTGTATTCATAATATCCCAAATACGCCTTATTTCTAAAGCAACATCATCAACAAATTCTTGAGGATTTTTTCCTGCAGCATTAGCTTTTTCTTCAATTTTTATACCATGTTCATCAGTACCAGTTTGAAAATAAACATCGTAACCAGTTAACCTTTTATAACGCGCTATAGCATCAGCAAGTACTACTTCATAAGTATTACCAATATGTGGTTTAGCAGAAGTATACGCTATAGCCGTAGAAATATAATATTTTTCTTTTTCCATTTTAATTTCCTCCTTTATTAGTACTACCAAATCCACCAGTTCTACTAGTTACGGTAGTATCATTATCTACTTTTAAAAATTTTGTAAAAACACCTTGGGCAAAATGTTCACCACGTTTAATTTTTACTTCTTTGTCGCCTTCATTTTTTAAACATATCCAAATATGTCCTTCGTTAGATTCATTATTATAATAATCAGAATCAATTACACCAACTTGATTACACATTCGCATGTTATATTTGAAACTTAAACTTGATCTAATAAATATTAATAATACCTCATCATTTTGCATATACACCTTTATTCCTGTAGGTATTTTAATTATATCACCTGGTTTTATAATATAATCATTCAAAGCAAAAAAATCATAACCAGCACTATTCGTAGTTGCTCTTACTGGTAAAGAATACTTATCATAATATTCTATATCAAGATTATCACTTTTATACTGTGGAAAACTTATTTTTTCAAATCCTCTAATCATATTTTACCTCCAAATATCAAAAAACTTACATCCTATAAGGACGTAAGTTACGTGGTACCACCTTAATTTATGTATTGCTACACCTTAAATATTTAACGCATATATACGTATTTATCTACATATCGATAAATCAAAAAATAAGACCATTCGAGGTAACTAATTTACTTATTTCCACCAAACATAAGCTCTCTATAAAATATTATTGCCCTTCTTCTTATTAAAATCTTTAAACTGGTGTTATTGTAACATACTTTTTTTTATTCATCAAGATATTTTGATAAAATTTTTGCGGCTATCTCACAAATACGCATTTCACTTTCGGTAATTAAATCATTTTCTGAAAAGAATATAACTAATCCTACTGGGTTCCCTTCATTTGTAATAGTTGATATTGCATAAGTAGCGTCAACTTTTACTTTTTCTGTTAAAGGTAATTCTTTCTTATATTTTTCACATATATTTTCTTTTCTGTGAATACAAGTTATTAAACTATCACTAATATTCTCATTAAGTAATTTTTTCTTCATTGAACCAGAACACGCTATAATTTTATTATCATTAGTAATAAGAATATTATGTTTAATAAAACCATATATAGCGTCAGTAAAATTACTAGCAAAGTCTTCAATATTCTTCATAACAGAATATTTTTTTAAAACTATTTCATCATCTCTAACTAGTATCTCTAAATTTTCTCCATCTCTAATTCTTAATTTTTTTCTTATTTCTTTTGGTATAACTATTCTACCTAAGTCATCTATTCTTCTTACAATACCTGTGGTATACATATTTACCTCCGTTCTGAGATTATTGTGTGTAAAGGTTAACATTTTATACTTCACAAGTATGAATATAAATGGTATAATTATTTAATTACGGAGGGATGACATGAATAAAGTTTTAATATTTGGTCACAAGAAACCTGATACAGATAGTGTTGTTGCGGCAATATCTCTATCTTATTTAAAAAATAAACTAGGAATGAGTTGTGAACCTAGAGTACTTGGAGAAATAAATAGCGAAACAAAATTTATTTTGGATTACTTTAATATTAAACATCCTAAATACTTAAATGATGTTAAACTAGAGGTTAAAGACGTAAACTATTTAAAAAATAATTTTGTTTCAGAGTATGAATCTGTATATAAATGTTTTAACTATATGACAGACAAAAAAATTAGTACTCTACCTATTATAGACAATAATGGAAAATACTGTGGTGCTGTAAGCATGAAAGATATTGCTAAAGACTCAGTAAATGGTAATTGGGAAATACTTAATACATCATATAAAAATATTATAGATACCCTAAATGGTAAAGAAATCGCTAAATATGATGAAAAAATTACTGGTAATATATTAATAGCGTCTTATCGTAGTACTACATTCATAGAAAATGTAGACTTAACACCAGATACAATTTTAATAGTTGGTGACCGTCATAGTATTATTGAATACGCTATTGAAAAAAATGTTAAAATGATTATTTTAACTGGTGGTAGTCAAATCAAAGAAGAACACTTAAAAATTGCTAAAGAAAAACATATTAATATTATTTCTACTAATTATAATACTTTTAATGTAGCTAGAAAAATAGGTTTATGTAACTATATAACTAAGATAGACATTGATAAAAATGTTACTTATGTAAATGAAACAACTGATTTAAATGATTTTATTGACTTAGCTAATCGCACTAAATATAGTAACTTCCCTGTAATTAACAAAGATGGTAAATGTTTAGGAATAATTCGTTTAGCGGATACAGCCGAAAGAAATAAAAAACAAGTTATTCTAGTTGACCATAATGAAGCTGAACAAAGTGTTGATGGTTTACATGACGCTAATATAGTTGAAATTATTGACCATCATAAAATTGGAACTCTAGGTACTACTATGCCTATTAATTTTAGAAATATGCCTGTAGGTAGTACAAATACTATAATTTATAATTTATTTAAAGAAAATAATGTAGAAATACCTAGTGATATTGCTGGTATCATGATGTCCGCAATTATTTCAGATACTCTATTATTTAAATCTCCTACTACTACTGAAATAGACAAAGATATTGTTAGAAGATTAAGTGAAATAGCTCAATTAGATTACAAAAAATTTGCTATGGACATGTTTAAAGCAGGTTCTATGATTAAAAATAAAAGTCCTGAAGAAATATTATATGCTGACTTTAAAAATTTCAATATCGATGGAGCAAGAATTGGTATCGGACAACTTTCAACAGTTAGTCCAGATGATGTAATCAATCGTAAACAAGACTATATTGATTTATTAAATAGAATTGGTAAAGAAAATGATTATAAGTTAATAGCATTATTTGTAACGGATATTATAAATAATTGTTCTTATTGTTTCTTTAATGATAAAGGAAAACTTGTTTTAGAAAATAGTTTTGATAAAGATTTCTACCAAGGAATTAAAATGGATGGAATACTATCACGTAAGAAACAAATTATCCCCGCTATTATGAATACGTTAGAGAAAAAATAGACCTGAGGGTCTACTTTTTTTGTTCTAATATTATTTCTAATAAATCAACTAAATAGTATATAAAGTGCTTATCTAATTTTATAGTATCTAATGTAATACATAGATTATCTTGTTTTATACTAAATCTAAACATCATTGACAATTTTGATATTTTAATAAATAGTTCATCCATTTTTAAGCTAGAAGTTAGTTCTTTAGGTAATAAAATCTCAATAAAATTCTTTGTTTGCTTTACATTAACTATACCTAATTTTTTAGCATAATTTTCAAATAATTCTTCATGCATATATATATCAATTGATTCACTTATTTTTCCAAAACGATCACTTATCTCATTCTTTATTGCTTCTAAACTACTCTTAGAATCAATTGAATTAATTTTTTGATGAATAAATATTTTTAAATCTTCATCACTTACATAATCATCTGAAATACTTGTAGAAACTTCAACTAAAGGATTAACATTATCATTATTTTCATCTTCTGGAACTTCTATACCTTTAGCTTTTTTAATCTCCTCATCTAACATTTTCATAAATAATTCTATACCGACAGAATCTACAAATCCAGCTTGTTCACTTCCTAAAACATTACCAGCACCTCTTATAGATAAATCTCTCATGGCTATAGAAAAACCACTACCTAATTCAGTAAAATCTTTAATTACTTTTAGCCTTTTTATAGCCACTTCTGATAATATTTTATATTTATCATAAAGTAAATAACAATACGCTATTTTATTACTTCTACCAACTCTTCCTCTAATTTGATATAACTGAGCTAAACCAAAGTGATCAGCGTCATATATAATTAGAGTATTAACATTAGGAATATCTATACCAGTTTCAATAATTGTTGTACAAAGCAAAATATCAAATTTATGATTTATAAAATCTAGCATAATATTTTCTAATTCATTTTTTTCCATACGTCCATGAGCAGTAACAATCCTTGCATCTGGAGCAAGAAGATCTATTTCATGTTTTTTTTCTTCCATTTGTTCTATATTATTAAATAAAATAAATAGTTGACCCTGACGTGATAGTTCTTTATATATAGCGTCTTTTATTATTTGTTTATTTTCCGCAATTACATAGGTTTGAATTGGATAACGATCAACTGGTGGAGTTTCAATTAAAGAAAGACTTCTTATGCCAGACATAGCCATTTGCAAGGTTCTTGGTATAGGTGTTGCGGATAAAGTAAGCACATCAATATTTTTTTTATAGTTTTTAATTTTTTCCTTATGACGAACACCAAATCTTTGTTCCTCATCTATTACTAGTAATCCTAAATCTTTAAATTCTATATCATCACTTAATATACGATGTGTTCCTATTAATAAATCTATTTTACCAGACTTAACTTTTTCAATTGTACTCTTCACTTCTTTAGCAGTTACAAATCTATTTAAAAGGGCTATGTTAATAGGATAATTTTTAAATCTCTCAATTGCGTTTTTATAATGTTGATTAGAAAGAATTGTTGTGGGGCATAAAAGAGCTACCTGTTTACCAGAAAGAATAGCTTTAAAAATTGCCCTAAATGCTACTTCTGTTTTACCATAACCAACATCACCACATAATAATCTATCCATAGGTTTTGGTGTTTCCATATCTTTTTTAATTTCATCAGTAACTCTAATTTGATCAGCAGTAGGAGTATACATAAACTCTTTTTCAAAATTTATTTGATTATCATCATCTTTAATAAAAGCAAAACCTTTGGCTTTTTCTCTTTCAGCATATAAGTGTAATAATTCCGCTGTCATATCTTTAATTCTAGATTTAACACGCAATTTAGTTTTTGCCCATTCAGTACCACCAATTTTATTTAATTTAGGTACCATACCATCTGCTTGGGAATATTTTGATAAAAGTTCAATTCTTTCTACTGGGACATACAATTTGTCACCATCTTTATATTCAACTTGTAAGTAATCTTTTTTTAAACCATTCTTTTCTAATGTTTTAATACCTAAGTATCTTCCAATACCATAAGAAACATGAACTACATAATCACCAATAGAAAGTTTATTAATGTCTCTAATTTTTGTACCTAATTTAAAATTAGTTTTATAATAACTTGGTGCTTCGGTTTTATTAAATAATTCAACTTCACTAAATACTACATAATTATCAAATATATAACCGCTACTTATATTCTTTATTATAATATTTATTTTACCTGGAAATATATTATCTTCATTAGTAACTATAGTTTCAATATGTAATTCATCAATTAATTTATTAACTTTATAACGATTGCTCACACATAAAATTACTGTATTACCTTTTAAAATATAAGATTTTAATGTATCTTCAAGTTTATTAATATTTCCTTTTATTGATTCTAACTCTTGAATTTTATAAGAATTTTTATTAGCGGTAACATCAAAATTACTAAAATTAATATGTTTTACATTAACAAACTCATCTAACGAAAACATATACTTAGTATCTTTTGGCAAATCATTTGAAACAGTATAATCAAACATTTCTTTAGTTAATTGTTCATAATTTACTTGGATTTGATCGTAGTTATCATAAAATAATAAAGAGTCTTCCAAATAATTATAAATACTAACTGGTTTTTCATAATTTATTAAATCTCTTTGTTTTAAATCAAAAGTGTCTACTTGTTTTGTTGTAAGAAATTCCGTATTAGGATTAATAGTGACACTATCTAATTTATTATTAATTGTTAATTGATTATTTACATCAAATTCACGTATAGAGTCAACTGTATCACCCCAGAATTCAATACGTACTGGGTTAGTACAAGAAATAGGAAATACATCAATTACAAAGCCTCTAACAGCAAATTCACCTGTTTTACTAACTGTTGATTCTTTTTGATAACCTAAAGTACATAATGTTGCAATAAGTTGTGATATTTCAAAGTCGACATTCTTTTTTAAAGAAATATTAGAATCTCTGTACAAGCTTTTATTTGGTAAAAACCTTAAAAAACCCAAGAGGTTTGTTACAACTATCGTAGGTTTATTATTATTAATTAATTCATTTAAAGTTTCTAAACGTGTTATTTTTAATTCTGGAGATATAGCTAGGGCTTCACTAGTAAGAAAGTCATCCATGGGAAATAATAACACATTAGCATTATAATTTTGTAAAGCCTGATATAATTTGTTAGCTTCAAACAAAGAACTAGATACATATAGTAAGTTCTTTTGATATTTATTATGATAATAATTTAAATATTGGGCTTTTAATTCATTATTAAATCCTACTATATCGCTATTATTATCAAATATACTAAATTTATTTTCTATGCATTGCAAATTATATCACCTCCTAATTAGTTATTATTATATTTAGACATTAAATAATTTATATCCTTTTTTAAGAAATCGTCACATATATTGCACGCTGTTTGAGCACAACCTTCTATGATAGACATATCTTCATTATTAAACTTACCAAGAACATAATCCTTAGTATCGATTTCTTTATTATTAGATATACCTATTTTTACTCTATAATATTCATTAGTACCAAGACACTTTTCAATATCTTTTAATCCATTGTGTCCCCCAGGGGAACCTTTTTGTCTGATTCTAATCTTACCACAAGGTAAATCTAAATCATCAACAAAGATTAATAAATTTGATAAAGGGATTTTGAAAAATTTAACAAATTCACTAATAACCTCGCCAGATAAGTTCATATATTTTTGAGGTTTTAAAAATATTACTTTTTCATTATCAATGTTTGTTTCTGCATAAAGACCTTGAAACTTAGATTTTGAAAAAGATAAATTATATTTTTTTTCTAAAGCGGACATTACTATAAACCCAACATTATGTCTTGTTTTTTCATACTCTTTGCCAGGATTACCTAATCCAACAATTAATTTCATTTTTTCACCTACTTATTTATACCATGATATTCATTATATATTTCTTTTTTTGAAACATTACGTTGCTTAGCCACTAAGCCAATTGCGGTATTTACAGAATTACCTTCTTTTATATAAGCATTAACATGTTCTATAACACTAACATTAGTATAATCAACAGTTTCAGTTGTTCCTTCTACAACTATAACAAATTCACCTTTTGGTTCTTCTAACTCTACTAAAACATCCGTAATTGTCCCACGATAAACTTCTTCAAATTTTTTACTTATTTCCCGGGAAATTGAAATATTTCTATTTCCCAAAATATTTAACATATCATTCAAAGTCTTTTTTATACGATGAGGAGACTCGTAAAAGATCATTGTAGCTTTAATGTTTTTTAGTTCCTCCAACTCTTTTTCACGACGTTGTTCTTTGCTATTTAAAAAGCCATAAAACAAAAATGGTGCAGGATTTAAGCCAGACATAATTAAAGCTGGAATTAGCGCGGTAGGCCCAGGCAAACCGACTACATTATACCCTTGGGAAATAACATGGTGCGCTAAAGGATAGCCCGGGTCACTTATTATTGGGGTACCTCTGTCAGTAACTATACCAACAGAATAACCATCTTTTAAATATTTAATAATTTTATCTTTATTTTCGTTTTCATTATATTCATGGTTCGCTATTAACTTTTTTTTGATATTTAAGTTTTGCAATAACAAACCTGTAACTCGCGTATCCTCCGAAAATACTACTTCAACTTCTTTTAATATATTTATTGCACGTAAAGTAATATCTTCTAAGTTACCAATCGGTGTTGGTATCAAATAGACAGTTGGAGTTCCATTATAACTTTTCTGTGACATAGTTTTACCTCTTTTCAAAATACTTTAAAACTTCTTCAGTATAATTACCATCTTTATCATGAACAAATAATGGTGGTAATATTTTTAAACCTACATTACCATTTTTTGTTCCTTCGATTAAAAGGATGTTAGCTTCCTCACCAATTCTAGGATAAACTAATCTTATTTTTTTAGGTTCTATATTATTTGAACGCATTTCAACTAAGATATCTGTTAATCTATCTGGGCGATGAACAATTCCCAAGATTCCATTATTTTTTAATAATTTTCTACTTATTTTCAATAACTGAGACAAATTTAACTTAACTTCATGACGCGCTATAGTCTTATAATCACTATTATTTAAATTAGAATTCTTATTAACTTTAAAAAATGGAGGATTACAAGTTATTATGTCAAAAGAATCAGATTCTAAATCATTATACAAATTATTGATATCATCACAAATAACATTTATTCTTTTTTCAAGATTATTTTCTTCCACGGACTTTTTTGCCAGATTAAAAACTTCTGGTTGCACTTCAACAGCGGTAATAGAAGCATCTGTTTTAGTAGATAAAATTAGGGGTATAGGAGCGTTACCAGTACCTATATCCAAAATATTGTTTATACCTTTATTAATTGTTATAAAATTAGGTAATAATACAGAATCTAAAGAAAAACTAAACATATCTGTATCTTGGTAAATATACATATCCTTATAACCTAATAAATAATTCTTTACTTCCATTTATTTTTGTACCTCAATTATACCTTTATCTTTTACTTCAACATAATATTTTTTATTTAATATATCAACCTCAGTAACTTTTCCTTCACCTTTTTCACAAGTGACAGTTTGTCCAACTTTAGGTAAACATTTTCTACATTCCTTGTAGTTTTCATCCTCGTATTTTAAGCAACATAATAAGCGACCACATAAACCATTTATTTTACTTGGATTTAGTGCTATATTTTGATTTTTTGCCATATTAATAGAAACAGAGTCTAATTCATTTAAAAAACTAGCACAACATAATTGTCGACCACATTGACCGCAACCACCGACTTCTCTGGCCTTATCACGAGCACCAATCTGACGTAACTCAATTCTTGTTTTATATTTTGTTGCTAAAGACTTAGCTAATTCACGAAAGTCTACACGATTGTCCGCTAAGAACTTAAAAGTCAATTGGTCTCTCGTAAGTGAATAATGACACTCTAAAATCATCATATTTAAATTTAATTTTTCTATTAATTTACGACAATAATCTAAGGCTAACTTTTCATCTTTCTGGTTCTTTTTATAACTATTAAAATCTTCTTTTGTAGCGATTCTTAATACACGTTTTAATGGGGAATGAAGTTTATCTTCAGAAATTTCAAAATTCTCAGTAACTATTTTACCAAATTCAATACCCTTTTCGGTTTCTACAACAACTGTTATATTTTTTTTGAATTTCTTACCATCTGGTAAAAAATAATATACTCTTCCTCTATTGTTAAACGTTACACCAACAACTTCAATCATTTTATTTTCTCCATTTCTATAATTAAACTATCAATAAGTAGTAAACTATTTATATTATACTTTACTTTTTCTTTGCACTTTAAAATTAAATTTATTTTATCACAAAGTTTAGCGCTTGTATTATTCTTATTTATATATTCAATATCACTATCAATATCAAATATTTCTAGTTTATTTTTTAATTTATAAGTTAGAATATCTTTATAAAAAAGTAACATAATCTCAAGTGCATTAGTTATGTCTTCTTTTTCTTTTATTAATGAGTGCCATAATTTATTAGAAAATAATAAAGTATCAATACCATTTTTTTCATAATAACAAACAAATTCAATTACTTTATTTATAATATCACCATTTTTTGGATTTTCAACAAATTCTTTTATAGCATTTTGGCTATTAAATAAATGATGTGCAATATTTTCAATAAGTGACATATTACTTAAATCAACTTGTCCATCTTTTAAACTAATAACTTGACAACGAGAAATTATAGTATCCAAAAGAGAATATTTATTATTTGTGACTAAGATTGCAATTATATTAGGAACTGGTTCTTCTAAAAATTTTAAAATAGAATTGGCGGCTTGGGTATTTAATTTTTCAGCATGATTAATTATATATACTTGATTGCCACCAGTAATTGATTTTTTACTAAAGTCAACTTGGAGATTGTCTAATTGCTCTTTTTTTATCCATATACCATCACTATCTATAATTTTTAAATCTAGATAATCATTTTTATCTATAATAGAACATTGTAGACAATTATTGCAATTTTGAGTATTAGAGAAATTATTAGGACAAAGCAAATATTTAGCAAATGCTAAAGCCAAGTCAAAACCATTTTCATAGTTATTAGTTTCAAATAAATAAGCATGGGAAACTTTATTTCTATTTACTGAATTAAACAATATTTTGTGCGCCACAGGTTGTTCTTTAATATATTCATCAAGCATAATCACACCTCCAATCAAAAAACTATAACAAGTAAAAATATTAATGCCAATAGTGCTGGCATTCCTAATATAGCAACAGATAAAATAGTAATAATATTAAGTGGTATAATACAGCCTAACGGAGAAGCAATCATATTATAACCATATAATATTAAAAAACTAGTAATAATCTTCTTTAAAATTTGAAATATCTTTTTTAGCATTTGTCCACCTCAATTTATTTTATGAACAAAACTACTATAAATACATTAAACTAATTAGAAATTTTTTTACGATCTTCTAAAGCTAATTCAAGAGTTAAAGCATCAATATATTCCATATTTGTACCTAGTGGTACGCCATGTGCTATTTTAGAAACCACAACATCAGTACCTTCAAATAATTTGGAAATATATAGAGCTGTAGTTTCTCCTTCAATACTAGGTGTAACAGCAATAACTATTTCTTTTATGTTATCCCTTTGAACACGTTCAACTAAATCTGTAATATGTAAATCTTCTGGATTAACACCATCTAAAGGGGAAATTAAGCCATCTAAGACGTGATACCTTCCGGTGAATGTTCCAATATTCTCAAATAAAATAACGTCCTTAGGTTGCTCTACAACACATAAAATAGAGGTGTTGCGACAATCATCTTTACAAATATTACATATTTCATCTTCTGTAAGAGTATGGCAAACAGGGCATCTTTTTATTTTAGTTTTAACATCATTAATAGAATTAGAAAATTTTTGAGTTTTTTCTTCATCCAATGCCAAAACGGCCAAAGATAATCTTTCGGCTGTTTTTTCACCAATACCTGGCAATAGTTTAAAACTTTCAATTAAATTTTTTAATGAATTAGGATAGTTCATATTAGAAAAGTCCTGGCATTCCTTGAGTGAATTTTCCTAATTTAGTTTCAGTTTCTTTATCAATCTTTTTTAAAGCATCATTTACTGCTATAACAATCATATCTTCTAACATTTCTTTTTCAGAAACATCAATAGCTTCATCATCAATATTTACTTCTAATAATTCTTTTTTACCACTCATTACTACAGTTACAGATGAAGATTTACCTTCAAATTTCATTGCGTCTATCTTTTCCTTTTCGTTCATCATATCTGCCTGTAATTTTTGTGCTTGTTTCATCATTGCTTGAATATTCATATCTATCTCTCCTATCATTTTTCATATTCAATTGTTTCACCAAAAATTTCCTCTATCTCATTTTTGGGTATACTTTCTTCTTTAGAGGATATCGTTATTTCTGGTTCCTCTTTGTATTCAAAAGTTTTGGTTTTGCTATTAAATGCGGTTTTAATTTTTTCCCACTCTGTATGTTCAACACCAATTACCTTGTATTTTCTTTCAAAAAAATCATTTAATACTTGTTCAATGTTTTGTATATTGTCATTAAATAAATCCGTACTATTTTGAGTTTCTAAAACAAAAACAATATACTCTTCGCTTGCTGCTTTTAACTCAGCATCTAGTATTATTGAAACTATTTGACTAACATCAGGGTTCATCAATAAGGCATTTAAATTTTCAAACTCTTTTCTCAATCTAATAGTATCTGGTTTACTAAATCTAGAAAGGGTATTCCCAATTCTAATAGATTGAATTTCGCTATAATCTTTCTGTTTAGTAACCACCTTTTCAGGGGAAGCAACAATTTTATCTTTTGTTTTTTCTTGTTCCTTATTTTCAGATGTTATAACTTCTTTTTTAGTTACTACAGTTTTCTTTTCTTCAAAGTTAGTATTAACAGGAGTAAAACTATTTTGATTGTTAGAACTAATAATTTTTATTAGCAATAACTCTAATAGAAATTTAGGAATATTAGATTTTTTTATTTCATTAATTTCAGCGTTAAATTTTGTTATGTAATCTATTACTTTATTTACATCAACACCATCGTACTTTTTAAATGATTCATGGTCATAATAATTATGTTCAAAATAATTAGGTGCTGTTTTATAAAGTAGAATATTTTTCAAAAACAGAACCATTTCTTCTGACATTTTTACAATATTCTTACCACTATTATAATAACTATCTATCTTTTCAAGCAGACTATCCAATTTACTGTCAAGTAGTAAATCAATAAAATTACTTAATTCATCATGCGATAATGTACCATTAATCTCGTGAACATCTTCAACAGTAATATTATTTTCCGCATAAGATATAACTTGGTCTAGCGTTCCAATTGCATCACGCATACCACCATCTGAAGAAATAGCAATTTCTTTTAAAGCATCTTCAGTAATAGTTATATTTTCATTACTACAAATAAATTTTAGTCTACTAAAGATATCGTCTATACTTATTCTCTTAAAATCAAATCTTTGACATCTTGATAAAATCGTATTCGGAACTTTATGTGGTTCAGTTGTTGCTAAAATAAAAACTATATGACTAGGTGGTTCTTCTAAGGTTTTTAATAAAGCGTTAAAAGCACCTGTAGTCAACATATGTACCTCATCAATGATATATACTTTGTATTTACTAATTGACGGAACCAAACTAACTTTGTTTCTTATTTCCCTAATCTCATCTACACCATTATTAGATGCAGCATCTATCTCTATTATATCAACATTTTGTTTTTGATTTATTTGCGTACAAGATACACATTTATTACAAGGCGATGTGTTTTGTAAATCACTACAATTAATTGTTTTGGCTAGTATCTTGGCTATAGATGTTTTACCCGTACCCCTAGGGCCTGTAAATAAATATGCATGACTAACATAATTATTTTTAATAGCGTTTTTTAGAGTTTGAACTATAACGTTCTGACCAACTACATCATCGAGATTTTCTGGGCGATATTTTCTATATAATGCACAGTAAGTATTTGCCATGTAATCACCTCTGATATAATTATATCATTTTATTTATTATTTCTCATTTGTTTAAAGAAATCTTTGAGTAATTTTTCTATTTTTTCCTGTTTATAACCGCTGTAAACAGTAACATGATGATTCATCTTATCGTTATTAAGAATTTTTTCAATTGACTCATCACAACCGAATTTTTCATTTTTTACACCATAGTATATAGTTTTTATTCTAGATTGAATTATTGCACCGGCACACATTAAACATGGCTCCATAGTTACATACATTTCACAATCATCTAAATACCAACTGTTTAGTTTTTTACATGCTTTTTCTATCACTTCTATTTCAGCATGACGGGTTGAAATATGTTTTTTTTGCTTTTTATTATAAGATTTAGTAATTATCTTATTATGTTTAATAATAACTGCTCCTACCGGAACATCCCCACGTTTATATGCTTTTTCAGCCTCTTTAATAGCAATATCCATATATTTTTCTATCATATAATCACTTCTCACTATCTATGTTCCACGTGAAACATACAAAAAAAGCACACACATTTAGGGACTCTTAAGGCTGCTACCTTCCGATTCTGACCTGGTTCAAATATAAATGTTGTGCATATTCAATATACTATATTTTAATAAATATTGCAATCAAATTTTTCAATATTGATTATTATAAGTGTGAATTAGCGCAATGTTCCACGTGAAACATCACTATTGCCCGGGAAATTATAAAGAAAAAGAAGCAAATTTGCTTCTTTTTACATATGTTTCACGTGGAACATATTATTCTGCATTTTCTGTTTGAACTTCTTCTTCGCTGTTTTTATCGATTAATGCTATTGAGCTTACTTTTTGTTCATCCTTAAGATTAATTAATCTAACGCCTTGGGCAACGCGTCCAGTTGATGAAACTTGATTACTATCAAGTCTAATTATAATTCCGCTATTAGTAATAATCATTATATCTTCATTACCATCTACCATTTTGAATGCTACGATATTACCATTCTTTTCAGTAATATTTAATGCTTTGACGCCCTTACTACCACGGTGTGTCATACGATATTCATCAACATCAGTACGTTTTCCATAACCATTTTCAGTAACAATTAATACTTCTTGATTATCTTGTGCTATTTCACAACCAACAACTTTGCCAGTACCAACATCGATACCACGAACACCAGAAGCAGTACGACCCATTACACGAATTTCATTTTCATCAAATCTAATCATACGACCATTTGATGATGCAATAAGAATTTGATTATTTCCCGAAGTTTTCTTAACAGAAATTAATTCATCATCATCTTTTAAAGTGATAGCAATCTTTCCGCCATTTCGAATACTTTCAAATTCTTCAATTTTAGTTCTCTTAATCAAACCACTTTGTGTACAAAATACAATATAATTAGATTCATCATTAGGACTAACTTTTAGCATAGCACTAATTGTTTCACCCTTATCTAAAGGTAACAAGTTAATAATAGGTAATCCTTTAGATTGTCTACTATATAAAGGTATTTCATAACCCTTATTTCTATATACACGTCCTTTATTTGTAAAGAATAATATATAATCATGAGTAGTCATAGATATTAAACTATCAACAAAGTCTTCTTCGTTAGTATTCATACCTTTAACTCCAACACCACCACGGTTTTGAGTTCTGTATGTTTCACTAGTCATTCTTTTAATATAACCCTTATTTGTCAATGTAATTACAACATCTTCTACAGGTATCAAAGACTCATCTTCAATGTACTCTATTGAAGTCATATCTATATCAGTTTTTCTCTCATCAGCGTATTTATCTTTAATTTCAAGTAATTCTTCTTTTACTACATTCAATATCTTCTCATCACTGCTTAAAATATCCCTTAAATGTTCAATTAATTTCAATAATTGCTCTAACTCTTCTAGAATTTTATCAATTTCTAGGCCAGTTAATCTTCTTAACTTCATTTCTAGTATAGCATTACATTGAACATCATCTAAATTAAATTGAGCATTTAATTTTTCTTTAGCAATAACATCAGTTTTAGAACCTTTAATAATTTTAATAACTTCATCAATATTATCAAGAGCTATCTTTAATCCTTCTACTATATGTTCTCTCTCTAAAGCCTTATTTAAATCAAAATTAGTTCTTCTAACAATTACTTCTTTTTGAAAGTCAATGTAATTAGAAATAATATCTTTTAATCCAAGAATTTGTGGTTTTCCATGTAATAACATCAACATATTAATGCCATAACTAGATTGTAACTGTGTATGCTTATATAAATTATTAAGAACAACATTAGGATTAGCATCTCTTTTTAATTCAATTACAATTTTCATACCATCTTGGAAAGATGTTTCTTCTCGTAAATCCGCTATTCCATCAATAATTTTGTCACGAACTAACTCCGCTATTCTTGTAATTAATGCGGAAGTATTTACTTGATAAGGAACTTCTGTAATAACTAATTCTGCGTGTTCCTTCTTTTCGACAATATTAACTTTACCACGTATTGTTATAGTTCCTTTTCCAGTATCATATGCTCTTTTTATACCGCTATTTCCTAAAATAGAACCACCAGTTGGAAAATCTGGACCTTTAATATAATTCATTAATCCTAAAGTATCAATTTCAGGATTATCAATATACGCTACACATCCATCTATTACTTCTCCTAAATTATGTGGTGGAATATTAGTAGCCATACCTACAGCGATACCCATTGTACCATTAACTAAAATATTAGGAAATCTACTAGGTAAAACTGAAGGTTCTTTCAAACTGGCATCAAAGTTATCAACAAAATCAACTGTATTTTTATTTAAATCTCTTAATAGTTCCATAGCAATTTTAGAGATTCTTGATTCTGTATAACGATAAGCAGCTGCTGTACTACCATCTATAGCACCAAAGTTACCATGTCCATCAATAAGTGGATGACGATAACTAAAGTCTTGAGCCATACGAACCATTGCATCATATACTGCAGTATCTCCATGTGGGTGATAATTACCAATAACAGCACCTACAGTTTTAGCACATTTTACATAACCTTTATCAGGAGTAAATCCTGATTCTAACATCGTATATAAAATTCTTCTATGTACAGGCTTTAACCCATCTCTTAAATCTGGTATTGCACGGGAAATAATTACACTCATTGAATATTCTAGAAATGATTTATTCATTTCTTCTACTATGTTTTTTTCTTCTAATCTATCCATTTGTATCACCTCTAAATATCCAAATTTTCTACATATTGAGCATTTTCTTCAATAAACTTACGTCTTGATTCTACTTCTTCACCCATTAAAGTTTCAAAAACTTGGTCTGCTAAAATAGCATCTTCAATAGTAATCTTTCTTAAAGTTCTATGTTCAATATTCATTGTTGTATCACAAAGTTCCTCTTTATCCATTTCTCCTAAACCTTTGTTACGATTAACAGTATATTTCGTAGTTGGAGGAAGAGAAGCAATATAAGCATCTTTTTCTTCATCAGTCAAGACAAATTTAAAATTCTTACCATGAGTTATTTTATAAAGTGGAGGTTGCGCTACATATACGTGACCTTGTTCAATAATTGGTCTAAAAAATCTATAAAATAAAGTAAGTAATAACGTTCTAATATGAGAACCATCAACATCGGCATCGGTCATAATAATAATCTTATGATATCTTAATTTATTAATATCAAATTCATCACCTATTCCAGTACCAAATGCTGTAATCATGCTACGGATTTCTTCATTTCCAAGAATTCTATCAAGTCTCGCTTTTTCAACATTTAATATTTTTCCTCGTAAAGGTAATATTGCTTGAGTTTTAGCATCTCTTCCTTGCTTTGCTTGTCCACCCGCTGAATCTCCCTCGACTATAAATATCTCAGATATTTCAGGATTTTTACAAGAACAGTCAGCTAATTTTCCCCATTGATTTGTAAGCTCTAGCCCACCTTTTCGACGAGTTAATTCTCTAGCCCTTTTCGCAGCAACTCTAGCTCTAGAAGCCGTTAAAGCTTTCTCAACAATTACTTTAGCATCATCAGGATTTTCTAGTAAGAAACGTTCAAATCCTTCTGAAAATACATTATCAGCAAGTTTACGTACTTCTGAATTACCAAGTCTTCCTTTAGTTTGCCCTTCGAATTGTGGATTAGGATGTTTACAAGAAATAATCATTGTTAATCCTTCTTTAACATCATCACCAGTTAAAGAATCGTCTTTCTCCTTTAACATACCTGTTTTTCTAGCATAACTATTAATTACTCTGGTTAAAGCTCGTCTAACACCCTCTTCATGAGTACCACCATCATGAGTGTTAATGTTATTAACAAATGAATATATATTATCATTATAACTAGTGTTATACTGCATTGCTACTTCAAAGAAAACATTATCTTCAGTTCCTTGTAAATGAATAATATCATTGTGAATAACTTCTTTATTTTTGTTTAAAAACTTAACATACTCAGAAATACCACCTTCATACATAAATGAATCTCCAGTTGTATCAACATTATCTCTATCATCACGTAATGTAATTCTTAAACCTTTATTTAAAAATGCTAATTCACGAATTCTTACTTTTAATGTTTCATAATCGTAAATAGTAGTATCAAAAATACTAGGGTCTGGTTTAAATGTAACTGTAGTACCTGTACGATTTTCTTCACATTCACCTATTACAGTAAGTGGGGATACTATATGTCCTCCATTTTCAAATCTTACAGAATAAATTTTACTATTTTTGTAAACTGTTACCTCTACCCAACTAGATAAAGCATTTACTACACTGGCACCGACACCATGTAATCCACCAGAAACTTTGTAGCCTCCGCCACCAAATTTACCACCAGCATGTAAAACAGTGTAAACAGTTTCTACTGTAGATATTTTAGTTTTAGGATGAATATCAACTGGTATACCACGGCCATCATCTTTTACAGTAATTGAATTATCTTTATTTACAATTACCTCAATATTATTACAATATCCTGCTAAAGCTTCATCTATAGAGTTATCAACTATTTCCCATACTAAATGGTGCAAACCTTTAACATCTGTTGTACCAATATACATACCAGGTCTTTTACGTACTGCTTCCAAGCCTTCCAATACTTGTATATCGGAAGCATCATAATGTGTATTATTTTGTTCCATGCTCTTTCACCTCTTCTAAATTTCCATTGCATATTTTCATTATGTGAGCGTTTTTTAAAATTTTTTTATCAATATTAGTTAATTCAGTTGTTGTTATAATTACCTGCGCTGTCTTATTAATAAATTTAAGCAAACTATTCTTTTTTTTATCATCTAGTTCACTAAACACATCATCTAATAAAATTATAGGAGTACTACCTTTAATATCTTGAAATACTGATATTTCTGCCAATTTTAGAGTAATAACAGATAACCTCTGTTGCCCTTGGGAACCATATAATTTTAAATTATTATTTTCTAAATAATATTCAAAATCATCACGATGTGGTCCAATCAAAGTTTTACCAACAGCTTTTTCTTCATCTAGTTTACTTTCATACAAATCCATTAAATTTTGTTTTATAGTATTAGAGTTATAATCAATATCAATATTTGGAACATATTTAATACTAAAATCAGAGAAATTAGTAATACTATTAAATATACTAGGAACTAATTTATTAAGTTTATCAATATAATTTTTTCGATACTTATAAATACTAATTGATCTTTCTATTAAGTAACTAGTTAATATTTTAAAATAAGAATCATCAAAATTATAATTTGAATTACTTAAATAATCATTGCGCATCTTTAATAAACGATTATATTCATCTAATAATTTAGAATAAGATATAGACATTTGAGAAATCTGTGTATTTAAGTATTTTCTTCTTACCTCTGGATTTCCTTTAATTAAATCTAAATCATCAGGACCAAAATATATAATATTCATATAAGAATTATAATCTTTCACTTTTGAAATTAGTTGTTCATTGATTTTTAATACCTTTTTCTCATTATCAAAACCAATAAACATATTAATAGTTTCATTATTAATATTTAGTATTCCTTTTACATTAGCAGTATTATTTTCACTACGAATTAAACTACTATTATCAGATGTTCGCTGTGATTTAGATAGTCCTAAAAAATAAATTGCTTCTAATAGATTTGTTTTTCCTTGTGCATTATCGCCATAAAAAATATTTATATAAGGAGATAATTTCAATGTAATTTTTTTATAATTACGAAAATTACTTAACTCTAGCTGCTCTAAATACATATAACACCCTCTTTTTTAATTTTTTACGGCTTATTTTACAAAAAACTAAATAAATGTACTCCTCTATATACAATATAATTATACCATAAAATAGGCTTAAAAAAGCAAAAAACTAGGTATTTTACCTATTTTTTTAACTATTTTTTCGTTTACGCAAGACATTTTCTAAGCGGGATGCTCTTAAAACTTGATTTTCTAAAGAAAATATAGAAATATCGGTATTTAAAACTGTACCATTTTTAAATTTTACCAAAGAATATTTATCAGCTTTTTCATAATCGACTAGATTATTAAGTGATATCCAACAACACTCATTAAGACGTGGTGATGATGTTGGAAAAAAGATTATATCTCGGCTTTCTTCAATTACTATTGGTAATTTATAAGTACCACCAATTAAATTCTTCGTTCCCTCATTTCTTCCTGCTAGTGTACTTCCAAAATACATACAACTATTTTCAATAATATTAGTTGATGATTTAGTAACAAAATATTCCGCTTCTTCTTCCATTACCTTCGAATTATTTTCATCTATGGGAATAATTGCTAAAGTACTACTGTTAATTTCATACTCATCTAATAACATAATTTTCACCTCCTATATATAAATTTCCACAAAAATCGGAAATTTCCTTTCTTATACGCTAATTTTTTGTCTAAATTTGTCATTTTTTGTCGGAAAAGATAAAAAAAAGAAAGAATTTAATCTTTCTAATAAGTTCTAATAGGTAAAATCAATTGGATTAAATCATCACTATCTGGATTTTTAATAATAATTGGTTTTACTTCACCATTAAATTGTAAATTGATAAAATCACAATCTAATGATTTTAAAGCATCCATCATATATTTAGAACTGAACGCTATTTTAATATCAAAATTATTACTTTCTAAAATTTCGACTTTTTCTTCAACATTTCCTATTTCAGGAATATTAGAAGATAACAAGATGTTATTATCTTTAATTTGCAATTTAATAGTATTTTTATCAGATTCACTAGTTAATAAAGATGCTCTATCGATTGCATCATATAATTCATTTAATTTTACTTTAATAATTGTACTAAAAGATTCTGGAATTAATTTTGATGTATCTGGGTACGTACCATTAATAAGTTTAGACATAACTATAATACTATCAAATTTAAATATAACTTTATTACTAAAAATATGAATTTCAACTTTTCCTTCATCTTCATTAATTAATCTAATAATTTCATTTAAATTTCTTGTTGGAATTATAATATTAATTAATTCTTCAATATTAGCGTCTATTTTAATTTTTTTATTAGCCAATCTATAAGAGTCAGTTGCGGTACAATTTAAAATATCATTCTCTATTTTAAAGTTAATTCCTGTTAATACTGGTCTTGACTCCTGTGTAGAAGTAGCAAATATAGTTTGATTAATAATATTTTTTAATACTTTTTTGTCTAAAGTAATAGGATACTTAGATTCTTCAAGTTCCAAATCTGGGAAATCTCCTACAGAGTTACAGTTTAAATTAAATGAAGAATTTTTAGTATATATATATATTTTAGAATCCATAACTTCTTCAATATTAATTATATCATTAGGTAATTTCTTTACTATATCATATATGTATCTACCAGATACTACTATATTTCCTAATTCTTCTATTTCTTCAATATCTTTTTTATCTATAAATGTTTTTATAGATATATCATTATCAGTACTTAATAAGTATAAGCCTTCACTAGTTAATTCAAATTTTATACAATTTAATATAGGAATTAAATTTTTATTTGATATTCCTTTAATTGCGTAATTTAAATGTTCCATTAATATGTTTTGTTTAATTTTAATTTTCATAAAACCCTCCTATTTATATTATTATTTATTATTATATTATTATTATTGGTGTGGAAAAGGTGGAAAACTTTAGTTTACCCTTATTTTACAACAAAAAAAGTTGTGGAAACCTGTGGAAAACTTTGTGGAAAATAATGAGTTTTCCACATTACTTGATTTTTCCAACTATTTTTTGTATCTCTTTTTCAAGATTTTCGTTACTTTTTATTTCCCGTTTAATTTTATCCACAGAATGCATAACTGTAGTATGGTCTTTTCCACCAAATTCTAATCCTATTTTTGGTAGAGACTCTTCGAGATAAACTCTACATATATACATTCCTACTTGTCTTGGAATTGCTATACTTGCTGCTCTTTTTTTACTTTTTAAATCTTCAACAGTGATATTATAATTACTAGCAATAATTTGTTGAACCTGTTCTATTTTATTTTTAGATATAATACTTTTTACAAAATAGTCTTTTAATGCTTCAATAGCCAAATCTAGTGTAATATCAGAGCCATTCATTATAGTTGCGTACGCAAATATTCTAGTTATTGCTCCTTCTAGCTTTCTAATATCAGAAGTACAGTTACTAGCAATGTACTCTTTTACATCAGTTGGGAAATTATTAGCAATATCGTTTGCTTCAATCTTTTTATCTATAATATCCATTCTAAGTTGAAAGTCTGGCGGTAATATATCAATTGTTAGTCCCCAGTTAAATCTTGTTCTTAAACGTTCCTCTAGTTTTTTTAAATCATCAGGAGAACGGTCAGAAGAAATAATTATTTGTTTATTGTTGCAATGTAATTCATTAAAAGTATTAAAAAATTCTTGTTGCGTTTTACTTGCAATTTCAAGATATTGAATATCATCAATCATTAGTACATCGATGTCACGATATTTTTTCTTAAATTCGTTTATAGCGTCTAAGTTATTTTCTTCTTTATTTTGACGATATATATTTAAGAAATCATCAACAAATTTTTCACTTGTAACGTATAAAACTCTTTTTTTACTGTTTTTAACAATATAATTTCCAATTGCATGCATCAGGTGCGTTTTTCCTAAACCACTACTTCCATAAATAAACAGTGGATTATACATAAAGCCAGGTTGTTCCGCAACTGCAAGAGCTGTAGCTTTAGCAAATTTATTACTATTTCCCACGATAAAATTTTCAAATGTATATCTAGGGTCTAGGTTGGATTCAAAGTTACTTAGTGATGGAACTCCAACACTTTCAGCATCTATTTTAATATTTTTGTCTATTTCTTCTTCTAATAAGTATTCAAATTTAAAGTTAGTACCAGTAATGTCAGTAAATATTTCTTCAACAATGTCATTATAATTTTCTTTTAAATGTTTTTTATGAACTGGCATTGGTACAATAACTTTAGCTATTCCGTTTTCTAAACTTTCTAATCGCGTTTCTGAAAACCAAGTTTCGTATAAAATGGGGTCGAGTTCATTTTTAATTTTTTCTAAGAACATATTCCAGATTGTGCTAATATCCATAATTCACCTCCATTTTAACTAGACACCAATATTCTACAATATTTTCCACAAAAAACCAAGGATAAAGCATAAAAAAAATAAAAAAATAAGAAATCCACATAATTATCCACAGCGAATTTATTTATATATAAGGTCAAACTTTATTTTCCACACCACCTGTGGAAACTTTTTCCACCTTTTCCACACTATGTGTATAAGTTTTCCACACCCATGTGGAAAACTATTGTTAGATATTGAAAATACTGAAAGTATATCTGTGGAAAACTATGTGGAAAATAATTTCCCACATGTGAATTACTGTGGATTAAAAAAATATTGTGGAAAATATTTGACAAAATCACATTTTATATATATAATTGATAAAGCAATGAGAAATTTTCGGCCGGGAGGTGTTAATAATGAAAAGAACTTATCAACCAAATAATCGTAAAAAAAGTAAAAAACTAGGTTTTTTAACTCGTGTTAAAACTAAAATGGTTAATTCAAGAAGAAGAAAAGGGCGTAAAGTTTTAGCTCATTAATTCTGTGCCACTGGTTACTAATCAGTGGCTTTTAATTATCGAGGTGATTAATTTGAAAAAGAGTAACGTTTTAAAAAAAAGTACTGATTTTGATAGAATAATCCACAATAATAAATCTTTTTGTTACAGAAACTATATTATTTATGTAGAGAGAAACACTAATGAAAACTATCATTTTGGGTTATCTGTAGGAAAAAAAGTTGGTAATGCTGTAACTAGAAATCGTGTAAAAAGGCAATTACGTTCTATAATAGATGAAAAATGCTACCAAAATAACTTTAATTGTATTATAATAGTTAAGAAAGGAATATTAGAAGAAAGTTTTGACTCTATGAAAAACAATCTATTTATTGCTTTTGAGAAATTAAACATATTAAAGGAGAATTAGAATGAAGAAAAAGAAAATAACAATCTTATTAACTATAGTAGCCTTGTTTACTTTAACTGGCTGTACAAAAACATTAAAGAACTCCGATAAAAAAGTAGTTCAAAATACAGAAACAGGACAAACATTAGTTGAAAATATTTTATGTCAACCAGAAGATGAGACAACTATTAAATTGTACCAAGAGAATGGTGTTGAACTTGATAATTTACCAAAGTGTAAAGATTTTAAAATTACATCTGGTGGTTACGAAGGAATTTGGACAACAATTTTTGTTAAACCATTAGCCTGGGTAATATTAAAAATAGGTGGTTTAGTTAAGAACTACGGTTTAGCAGTAATCTTAATAACAATCTTAATTAGACTTGTTATGTTCCCATTAACTCAAAAAAGCGCTATGCAGTCTGAAAATATGAAGGCTGCTCAACCAGAACTTCAAAAACTTGAAAAAAAATATGCTAATAAAAATGATAATGAAAGTATGATGCAGAAATCTCAAGAAATGATGATGATATACAAGAGGCATAATATTAATTTAATGTCTGGTTGTCTATTTTCACTTATTCAAATTCCATTATTCTTTGCATTTTACGAAGCAATGAATAGAATTCCAGCTTTGTTTGAAGAAACTTTTCTTGGATTTCACCTTGGAACTAGTCCATTAACAGCGTTTAGCAAAGGAAATTATCTATATATAATATTTGTTGTATTAGTTATAGTTGCTACTTATTTCTCTTTCAAATTAAACAAAACTGCTTCAATGAGTAAAGAACAAGAACAACAAATGAAGATGATGACTAATATGTCAGTTATATTCATTTCAATAGCGTCATTTACAATTTCAACTGGAGTTGAATTATATTGGATATTTAATAGTGCATTTACTATTGCTCAAAATTTACTTGTAAAGAGAGGTAAAAAAAATGCTAACGTTATATAAATATGAAGGAAAAACTGAAGAAGAAGCAATTAATAATTGTTTAGAAGATTTAAATGTAGCAAAAGAAAATTTATATTTTTCAACTACTGAGGAAGCTGCTAAATTATTTAAACCTAAAAAATATATAGTTGAAGCATTAAAAAAAGAAGATGTTATCCATTATGTAAAGGACTATATTAAAGAATTTGCTACTAAATTTGCTATTAATATAAATAGTGAAGTTAGAATAGAAGATAATATTATTTCTATCATTCTAGTATCTGATAATAATCCAATTCTAATTGGAAAAGATGGTAGAACATTAGAAGCGTTACAGATATTATTAAGACAATCAATTTTAAGTGCTACTAATAGACATTTTAAAGTACATATTGATGCTTCAAATTATAAAGCAAAAAAACAAAAAAACTTAGAATATGAAATAAAAAAAATTGCAAAAGATGTTTTAAATACAAAAATTGAAGTAAAACTTGACCCAATGAATTCATATGATAGACGATGTGTACATAATGTAGTAGCGACATTTGAAAATTTACAATCAACAAGTTATGGTGAAGTGCCAGAAAGATATGTTGTAATTAGTTATAAAGAAGATAATGAATAATCTTCTTTTTAATTTGTTGACTCTTTTTATAAAAAATAATAAAATTAATTGGGAGACGAAAAATGAAAACAATAGATTATATAAAAATTTGTGAAACTGATTACTATGAAACTGTTAAATGTATATTAGAACATCCGGAATTTCTTAAAAGAAAAAATTATAAACATCACGGTGAAACTAGTGTATATGATCATAGTTTGGCTGTTTCTTATACATCTTATCGTATTTGTAGATTTTTTGGATTGGATAAGAAAAGTGCGGCAATAGGTGGTTTGTTACATGATTTTTATTATAAGCCTTGGCAAGAAAATACTGAGAAAAAACCTTTGTTTAAAAAACATGGATTTGTTCATGCTAAGGAAGCGTTAGAAAATTCTAAAAAGTATTTCCCAGAATTAATGAATAAAAAAATTGAAAATATTGTTAAGAGACATATGTTTCCATTAAACATAGTTCCTCCAAAGTATAAAGAAAGTTGGGTTGTAACTATGGCTGATAAGTATGTTTCGTTAGAAGTATTTAAGGAACCTAAAAAGTTATTAATGTATATAGGTATTAAAAAAAGAATTAGATAGAGGTGAATATATGGAAGATACAATAGCGGCCATTTCAACTGCTTTAGGAATAGGTGCAATTTCAATAATTAGAGTTAGTGGTACAGAGGCAATATCAAATGTTAATAAGATATTTAAAGGTAAAGATTTATCCCAAATACCTACTCATACTATTCATTATGGACATATAATTGATGGGGATAAAATTGTAGATGAAGTACTAGTAAGTGTTATGAAAGGTCCAAAGAGTTTTACTACTGAAGATATAGTTGAAATTAATTGTCATGGTGGTATTGCAACTACCAAAAAAGTATTAGAACTATTACTATTAAATGGATGTCGTCTGGCAGAACCAGGTGAATTTACAAAGAGAGCTTTTTTAAATGGTCGTATTGACTTATTAGAAGCTGAAGGAGTAATGGATGTTTTAAATGCTAAGACAGAAAAATCCCGAAATTTAGCAATTAATCAATTAAGTGGTAAAACATCAAAACTTATAGAAGATCTACGCCAAGAAATAGTAAACGTTTTAGCGAATATTGAAGTAAATATTGATTATCCAGAATATGAAGATATTGAACAATTAGGATATTCAGAATTAGAGCCAAGAATAAATAATATATATAATGAAATTTGTAAAATATTAAAAGATAGTGAAAATGGTAAAATTATAAAAGAAGGTATAGATGTTTCTATAATTGGTCGCCCAAATGTAGGTAAAAGTAGTATCTTAAATAGATTATTAGAAGAAGATAAAGCTATTGTTACTGATATAGAAGGAACTACTCGTGATATAGTTGAAGGTACTATTAATTTAGGTGGTTTAATAGTTAATTTTATTGATACGGCAGGTATTCGTAAAACTGATGATGTTGTTGAAAGTATTGGTGTAAAAAAAAGTTTAGATTTAATTAATAAATCAGATTTAGTATTATACGTTCTTAATAATAATGAGGAATTATCAAATGATGATAAAGAAATTTTAAATGAACTAAAAAGTAAGAATCATATTATTGTTATAAATAAAATGGATTTAAGTAAAAAGCTAGATTTACAAGATGAAAGTAATATAGTATATATCAGTGCTTTAGAAGATAAAAATATTGATAAATTAAAAGAAAAAATTAAAGAAATATACAATGTTGATAATATAGAAACAGATGATTTAACTTATTTAACAAATGCTAGGTCAATTGCGTTATTAAAGGAAGCTAAGAATGCTATTGAAGAATCTAAACAAGGAATTAAAAACTTGGTTCCTATAGATGTTATAGAAATAGATATAAAACGTGCTTGGAATTTACTTGGAGAAATAATTGGTAAAACATATCAAGAAGAGTTAATTAATCAGTTATTTAGTCAATTTTGTTTAGGAAAATAACTCATTGGAGTTTTTTTCTTGTTAAATATTATAAATTGTAATATAATATGATGAATTGTGAAGAAGGTGCTATATGAAATATGAAATAATTGTAGTAGGTGGTGGACATGCTGGTTGTGAAGCTTGTTTAGCAAGTGCTCGTAAAGGTCATAAAACATTATTGGTTACGGGAAATATTAAAAATATTGCTGATATGCCTTGTAATCCATCAATAGGTGGAAGTGCAAAAGGAATCGTAGTTAGAGAAATAGATGCCTTAGGCGGAGAAATGGGAAATAACGCTGACAAAGGACAAATTCAAATGAAGATGTTAAATGTTGGAAAAGGTCCTGCTGTTCAAGCATTACGTGCTCAAGGAGATAAAATAATATATCCTAGGGAAATGTTAAAAACTCTACAATCTACAGATAATCTAAGTATTCTAGAATCATTAGTAGAAGATTTAATTGTAGAGGATAATAAAGTTAAGGGTGTTATTTTAGAAAATGGCGATAAGATTTACGCTGATGCTGTAGTGTTAACAACTGGTACTTATTTAAAAGCTGATATAATGGTTGGAAGTACTCGTACTAGACAGGGGCCTCACGGTGAAAGACCAAGTATGTTTTTAAGCGATAATTTAAAAAAACTAGGTTTCAAAATTATTAGATTAAAAACCGGTACTCCTCAAAGAATAGATAAGAATTCTATCGATTTTTCTAAAACTAAAGAAGAAAAAGGCGATGATGAACTAAGAACATTTAGTTTTGACCATGAACCAAATTATAAAATTGAAGACCAAATATCTTGTCATTTAATTTATACTACTCCCGAAACACATAAAATAATTCGTGATAACTTACATAAAGCAAGTATGTATGGGGGTTTAAACGATATTACTGGAGTAGGTCCAAGATATTGCCCATCTATAGAAGATAAGGTAGTTAGATTTGCGGATAAAGAAAAACATCAGTTATTTTTAGAGCCAGAAAGTAAATATTATGATGACATATATTTACAAGGTTTTTCTACCAGTATGCCACATGATGTTCAAGAATTAATGGTTCATAGTTTACCTGGCTTGGAACACGCTAAAATATTAAAATATGCTTACGCTATTGAATATGATGCTATATATCCAACACAATTAAAACAAAGTTTGGAAACTAAATTAGTAGAGAACTTATTTACTGCAGGTCAAATAAATGGTACTAGTGGTTATGAAGAGGCCGCTGGTCAAGGCTTAATAGCGGGAATAAATGCTGCTTTAAAAATTGAAGGAAAAGACCCACTAATCTTAAAAAGAAGTGATGCCTATATTGGTGTATTAATAGATGATTTAGTTACTAAAGGTGTTAGAGATCCTTATAGATTATTAACTTCAAGAGCTGAATATCGTTTATTATTACGTCATGATAATGCCGATTTAAGATTACGTGAATATGGACATAATGTTGGATTAATTGATGAGGATAGATACCAAAAATTCTTAGATAAAAAGAAAAGTATTGAAGAATTAAAACAATTACTTTTAGCAAATAAAATTACACCGACTGAGGAAGTAAATAAATTTTTAGAAAGTATAAATTCCGCTACATTGAAAGATGGTATAACTTTATATAATTTACTAAAACGTCCAGAAATAAACATGAATATTATAAGTAAGTATGTAGATTTAAATAAATTTACTAAAGAAGTTATAAATCAAGTAGAAATATATATTAAGTATGAAGGATATATTGTTAAAGCTATGAAAGATGCTGAAAAGATGAATAATCTTGATAACAAACTAATTCCTGAAGATATTGATTACTATAAAATTCATAATATTGCTAGTGAAGCAAAACAAAAGTTAAATGAAGTAAGACCGACTTCTATAGGACAAGCTTTACGAATAAGTGGTGTAAATCCCGCTGATATATCTATTCTAATGGTATATTTAAAGAAGGAATATCATCATGAATAAAAAAACATTTATAGTAGAACTAGATAAGTTAGGAATTAAACTTACAGATATTCAGTTAAATCAACTTCATATATATTATGAAATGTTAGTTGAATGGAACAAAGTAATGAATTTAACAGGGATTACCGAGGAAGAACAAGTATATTTAAAACATTTTTATGATAGTTTAACAATCTGTAAAGCAATTGATTTAACAAAAGAAACAAGTCTTTGTGATGTTGGCACCGGCGCTGGTTTTCCAGGATTAGTTTTAAAAATTTGTTTTCCTAATTTAAAAGTTGTTTTAGTTGATGCTCTAGAAAAAAGATTGAAATTTTTAAATGCTGTAATTGATAAATTGGAATTAGACAATATTGAGACAGTTCACGCTAGAGCGGAGGATTATGCTAGAACTACTAGAGAAGTTTATGATGTGGTAACTGCTCGTGCAGTAGCACCTTTAAATATTTTAATAGAATATTGTTTACCATTAATTAAGCCTAATAAATACTTTGTAGCAATGAAAGGAAATATTTTCCAGGAATTAGAAATACTACCTAACGCTCTAAAGAAGATTAATGGTGTATTAATTAAAAATGAAAATTTTACTTTGCCGTTTGAAGAAAGTAATCGTAGTATTTTAGTAATATCTAAGTTGGGAAATACTATAAATAAGTATCCCCGTAAATATAATGAAATTAAAAAATATCCTTTATAAAATAAGAATTGCTTGACACAAATAGCAATTCTTTTTATTTATTTCCCAAAAACTATTGCAATATTTCCCAAAGTATAGTATTATAGGAACATAAAGAATAGAGAGAGGTATTTTTATGGATCATAATAGAAAAGTAGTGGAACTACCACTAGATGATATTTTACCAAATAGATTTCAACCAAGAATTAAGTTTAATGAAGATTCAATTATTGAATTATCAGAATCAATTAAAGAGCACGGTGTCATTCAACCAATTGTAGTACGTCCAGTTGGTGATAAATATGAAATTATTGCCGGTGAACGTAGATACAAAGCATCATGTATGGCTGGTTTAGAAAAAATTCCCGCTCTTATTACTGATTTAAATGATAAAGATAGTGCAGAAGTAGCATTAATAGAGAATGTTCAAAGAAAAGACTTAACACCTATTGAAGAAGCAATATCTTATAAAAAAATTCTTGATATGGGATATTTAACTCAAGAAAAACTAGCAGAAAAATTAGGTAAAAAACAATCTACTGTTGCTAATAAATTAAGATTATTGAATCTAGATGAAGATGTACAGGAGGCTATTCTTGAAGATAAAATATCTGAAAGACATGCCCGTTCAATTTTAAAATTACAAAATCCTGCTGATCAAAAGAAAGTATTAAAGAAAATTATTGATGAAAGATTAACAGTAAGAAAAACTGACGAGGTGATAAATAATATGCTAAATGGTACATTTGAAGAAACAAAACAACCAGTTACAGTAGAACCTATAGTAAAAGACGAAGCTCCAGTAGAAGATAATTCAACTGAGACCCCATTTGATTTTAGTAAGTTAGATTTTTTACAATCTACAGTAACTTCTACTCCAAATGTAGAAGAACAATCAACATTTGAAGTTCCAAAGTTTGAAGATATATTAGCAGAAGAAGAAAAAAATTCTCCAGCAGTAGAAGAACCTAAATTTGAAGTACCTAGTTTTGATAATTTTATAGTAGGTAGTGAATCAGAGAAAAAACAAGAGCCAATAGATACGACTCCTACATTTGAGGTTCCAAAATTCGAAGATATGTTTATTCAATCAGAAGAAACTTCAAGTAATATAGATAAAAAAGATGATTTAAATATTTCTACTACAGAAGAAACAGATACAAAAGAACCATCTGAAAATTTAATTGAAAAACCTGTTCCATTTGTTTTTGATAATTTATTTATAAATAATGAAATTAACGAAGAAACAACAGAAGAACCAGAAGATGAGCAACCAGAAACTATAGAATATATAGATGATTTAGAAGAAACAACTTCTGTAGAACCATCAATTCCAACATATGATAGTGAACAAAAAGAAAGTGAAGTTAGTTCTCAATCTAATGGTAATAACATGTATGTAGCCAGTGATTTTAAAACAGTAATTAATACTATTAGAAATTGTGCTGCGACTATAGAAAAATATGGTTTTAAAATTAACGTAGAAGAATTAGAACTTCCTAATGAATACAAGGTTACATTTACAGTAGAAAAATAATTTAAAGACCAGATAATGGTCTTTTTTGTATATGAACTTTTTAGATAATTTCTGTGAAACCGAGTTTTTGTAAAATAGAAGCAAGGACATATTTCATTTGGTGGAAGTTTATTTTATTTTTGATAAACAAATATTGACTTTTCTTGCGTTGTCATATCGCATAATAAGTGATAAAATAATATTACTTAAAATTTCTTATGGAGGTCAATATGTTTAACCTAGTATCAAAATATAAACCAAGTGGAGATCAACCCAACGCTATAAAAGAGTTAGTTGAGGGTATAAAAGATAATAAAAAAATTCAAGTATTAATGGGAGCAACAGGAACAGGTAAAACATTTACTATGGCTAATGTTATTAAAGAGGTTAATAAACCAACACTAATACTTGCTCATAATAAAACCTTAGCAGGACAATTATATGCTGAGTTTAAAGAATATTTCCCAAACAATCATGTTGAATACTTTGTGTCATACTATGATTATTATCAACCAGAAGCTTATGTAGCAAAGACAGATACCTATATAGAAAAAGATGCTGCTATTAATGATGAAATAGATGAATTAAGACACTCTGCTACAGCGGCTCTTCTTGATTATAAAGATGTCATTGTTGTCGCATCTGTTTCATGTATATATGGTATTGGAGAAATTGAAGAATATCGTAATAAGACCTTAACTTTAAAAGTAGGTGAAGATGTTAATAGAGATGATATTTTAGAAAAATTAGTTGAAATGTTATATGAAAGAAATAACTTAGACTTGAAACGTGGTAGTTTTAGAGTTAGAGGAGATGTCCTTGAAATAATTCCAATTAGTCAACACGGTAAAGGTGTTAGAATTGATTTTTTTGGTGATGAAATAGAAAAGATATCAGAGTTTGATACTCTTACAGGTATAGTAGAAACTAATAAAAAATCATATACATTATTTCCCGCTAGTCACTTTGTTACAAGTGAAGAAAAACTAAAAATAGCAATAGAAAATATAAGAAAAGAACTTGATGAGCGATTAGCATATTTCAAAGAAAATAATAAATTATTAGAATATCAACGTTTACAAGAAAGAACTAACTATGATTTAGAGATGCTATCAGAAACTGGTTTTTGTCGTGGAGTAGAAAATTACTCTAGACATATTGCTCTAAAACCAGCAGGTGCAACACCAACTACATTATTAGATTTTTTTGGTGATGATTTTTTACTAATAGTAGATGAGTCCCACGTAACTTTACCTCAGGTACGTGGTATGTTTAATGGCGACCAAGCAAGAAAACAAGTTCTTGTAGATTATGGTTTTAGATTACCTAGTGCTAAAGATAATCGTCCATTAAAATTTGATGAATTTGAAAAAAAGATACATCAAATGATTTGTGTATCCGCAACTCCAGGTGATTACGAGTTAGAAAAATGTAATTACAAATATGTTGAGCAAATAATTCGTCCTACAGGATTATTAGACCCTAAAATAGAAGTTATACCTACAAATGGTCAAATAGATAATTTATTTTCTAGAATTACTGAGGAAACAAGTAAAGGCTTTAGAACTTTAGTAACAACACTTACTATTCGTATGGCTGAGGAACTAACTGATTATTTAAAAAAGATAGATATAAAAGTAGCATATCTTCATAGTGAGGTTAAAACTTTGGAACGAATGAAAATAATTCATGATTTAAGACTTGGAAAATATGATGTATTAGTTGGTATTAACCTTTTAAGAGAAGGTCTAGATATTCCCGAAGTTAGTTTAGTAGCAATAATGGATGCTGATAAACAAGGTTTCTTAAGAAGTGAACGTAGTTTAATTCAAACTATAGGTCGTGCGGCTAGAAATGCTGAAGGACACGTTGTTATGTATGCTGATGAGATAAGTGAATCAATGGCTTTAGCAATTAAAGAAACAGAAAGAAGAAGAACTATTCAAGACAAATATAATAAAGAACATGGTATAGTACCAAAGACAATTATAAAAGAAATTCATGAATTAATAAGTAATAATGATGAAATAGAAGAAAAGAAACCAGAAAAAATGAGTCAAAAAGAAAAAATGAACTTAATGATAACTCTTGAAAATGAAATGAAAGAAGCCGCTAAAAATCTTGATTTTGAACGTGCTATGGAATTAAGAGATATATTATTTGAATTAAAGAGCGAAAAATAAAAAAACATGGTATAATTATGGTGGTGATAATGTGAAAGATAATAAAAATAGTGTAATGTCCGCGATACTAGATTGGATAATATATTCAATAGGTTATGCATTAATATTGATTTTAATGTCTTTAATATTTAAAAAAACTGTTCAAATAGATAATAGCTATTTTGGACTTTGGGCTTTTTTAGCAGCCTTATTAATAAGATTATTAAATAGAACAATAAAACCAGTATTAGTATGGTTAACAATACCCATAACTGCTCTTACTTTGGGTATCTTCTATCCATTTATAAATGTGATAATATTAAAAATTGTATCATTTATATTAGGTAATCATTTTAATGTTAATGGTATATTTACAATTTTCTTTGTAGCGATTTTAATTTCTATATTAAACCAAGTTATGGATGAAGTAATTAAAAATCTATTAGAAAAGAGGTAGTTTATGAATCCTATTTTATTTGATTTGGGTTTTA
The DNA here is from genome assembly GCA_934154785.1 of uncultured Bacilli bacterium. GTDB lineage: Bacteria > Bacillota_I > Bacilli_A > RF39 > UBA660 > SIG204. The sequence continues at coordinate 105,618 of CAKPGL010000001.1, forward strand.
TCAAAATATATTGGTACTCAGTTATGATTCTTTTAGGTGTCTTCTTTGCCTATATATTTATTATGGCAGAAGCTAAAAGATTTGGAATTAATAAAGAATTTATGTTTAATTTAATTTTTTATATAGTACTATTTTCTATAATAGGTGCAAGACTTTATTATGTGTTATTTAATTTATCTTACTATACTTCGCATCCAGTTGAAATATTTAAAGTATGGGAAGGTGGTCTTGCCATTCATGGTGGAATTATTCTCGGCCTAATTTGGATAATTATTTATACAAAAAAGTATAGAGTATCTACATTTCGTATTCTAGATATTATGGTAGTTGGTTTATTACTGGGTCAAGCAATAGGTCGATGGGGAAATTTCTTTAATGGTGAAGCACATGGAGCTGTAACTACATTAAATCATTTGCAATCTTTACATATTCCAGAATTTATAATTAAAGGTATGCAGATAAATGGTGTTTATTATCAACCAACATTTTTATATGAATCATTGTGGTGCTTATTTGGATTTATTCTAATTTTAATAATTAGAAGATTACGTTATATTAAAGTGGGACAAATAACTAGTTTTTATTTAGTGTGGTATGGTATTGGAAGATTTATTATAGAATCAATGCGAACAGATAGTTTGATGTTCTTTGGTTTAAGGCAGGCACAAATTATTTCTGTATTTATGGTAGTTATTGGAATTATTATATTTGTTGTAAAGAATAAAGGTTCTAAATTAGATAATAGATATAATGATAGGAGCAATATAAATGAAATTAGATTTTGATGCAATTATTGTCGGTGCTGGTGTTTCTGGAATGAGTGCCGCTATATATTTAAAAAGAGCGGGAATTTCTTTTCTTTTGTTAGAACAGAATTATCCTGGTGGTCAATTAAATAGGGCTAATAAAATAGAGAATTATCCTGGTATAATAGAAATAGATGGACCAACCTTGTCCATGAATATGGTAGAGCAATTAAATAATTTAAAAATAGATGTTACCTATGAAAAAGTGCTCGATATAATAGATAAAAAAGATTATAAAATAGTAAAAACTAATAATAAAGAATATACTGCTAAGGCTGTATTACTCGCTACTGGCAGAATTCCAAGAGAATTATGTTTAGAAAATGAAAAAGCCTTAGTTGGTAGAGGAATTAGTTGGTGTGCTAGTTGTGATGGTTTATTATATAAAAATAAAATAGTTGCGGTAGTTGGTGGTGGTAATACCGCAATTGATGATGCACTTTATTTAAGTAATATTTGTAATAAAGTATATATAATTCATCGTTCTAATAATTTTCGTGCTGAAAAGACTTCTTTAGAAAAGGCAAAAGATAAAAGCAACATTGAATTTTTGGAAAATAGAATTATTACAAAATTAAATTTAAAAGAAGATAAATTAGATTCTATTGTTTTAGATAACGATTTAGTATTAAAAGTAGATGGTTTATTTGAGGCAATTGGTAGTATTCCTAATATAGATTATTTAAAATCTTTAGACATTGATATAGATAACGATTATATAATTGTTGATGATAAAATGCAAACATCTATTGAAGGCATTTATGCTTCTGGTGATTCTATTAAAAAAGATTTATATCAAGTAGTTACTGCTAGTAGTGAAGGCGCTATTGCTGCTAATGCCATTATCAAATATTTAAACTGTAAATAGTATATAACTGTGATTAAATGTTGTTTATTCACAGTTTTTTGCATAATAAAAATAAAGTTTAACAAAATTAGAAAATATAGTATAATATCTATGGAGATGAAAAAAATGAATAAGAAAGTTGTTATTCTTGGTGGTGGCACTGGTATGTCTACACTACTTAGAGGATTAAAACAATTTCCATTAGATATAACTGCCATTGTATCTGTATGTGATGATGGCAAAAGTACTGGAAAAATAAGAAATGAATTTAATGTACCTGCCTTAGGTGATATTAGAAGAGTTCTGGCTGCTTTATCAGAAACAGAACCATTATTTGAAAAAATGCTTAATTATAGATTTGTAACTGAGGGAGAATTCAATGGTCATACTGTAGGAAATCTTTTATTGGTTGCTATGTCAGAAATTACAGGTTCTGTTTCAGATGGTATAGAATCCTTAGGAAAAGTATTAAATTTAAAGGGAAAAGTATTACCACTTACTGAAGAGAGTAATAATACCTTAGTAGCGGAAATGGAAGATGGCAACCTTGTATATGGAGAACATAATATTACTGAAGATGCTCGTAAAATAAAAAGAGTATATTTTAAGGATAAAACAGAAGTTACTAAAGAAACACTAACCGCTATTAAAGAAGCTGATTTAATAGTTCTTAGCATGGGAAGTTTGTATACAAGTATAATTCCTAACTTAATTTGTGACGAAGTAAAACACGCTATAGATGCTAGTAAAGCAGAAGTAATGTATGTATGTAATATAGTAACGCAACCTGGTGAAACAGATGGTTTTAAAGTTAGTGATCACGTAAATACATTAAATGAGTATTTAGGGGATAAAAAAGTAAGTGTAGTAGTAGCAAACTCTGGCCCTATTAGTAAACAAATGGCCGAAAAATACGCTACTACAGAACAAAAAGACCCTGTAATATTTGATAAAACAAATCTAAAAAATGCGGGTTTAAAAATACTTAGTGGTGATTTTGTTACTGTCGAAGATGGAACATTAAAACACGATGTTATAAAACTATCTTTACAAATATTTTCTTATTTATTAATGAGGTGATAATGTGTCCTTTACTGGTGAAGTAAAAGCAGAAGTATGCAGTTTAAATACTATAGAAACTGAAAAAATATCGGAGTTATCAGCAATTATTCATAATTCAGATATAACACTTACAAGTATTAAAGTATCTTCTGAAAATAATAATATTATTCGTCACGTATATAGCTTGATTAAGGAGTTATACAATATAACTCCAAAAGTAGTAGTTAGACGTGGCTATAATTATAATAAGAAATATATATATTTCCTAGAAATAAATAATAATGTATTTAATATTTTGACTGATTTAGGTATTTTAAATAATAATCAAATATTAATTACACCACAAGATTATATATATGATGATGACTCATTAACTAGAGCTTATATAAAAGGAGTATTTTTGATTTCTGGTAGTATAAATGATCCTAAAAAGTCTAGGTATCATCTAGAAATATTAGTAGAAACTGAAGAATACGCTAATTTTATAAAAAACTTACTTAATAAGTATGATTTAAATAGTAAGGTCTTAAAAAGAGATAACAAATACATGATTTACATAAAAGAAGCTGAGAAGATAGGCGATTTCTTAAGAATTATAAATGCTTCTAAAGCCTTACTTTATTATGAAGATATTCGTATATATAGGGACCATAAAAATATGACTAATCGCTTAAATAATTGTGAACAAGCTAATGTAGACAAAATTATTGCTAGCGCTAATAACCAAGTTAAGGATATAGAACTTATAATGAGTATTGGTGGATTAGATTTACTCGATGAAAAGGAACAAGTTGTTGCTAATTATAGAATGAAGTATAAAGATGCATCGCTATTAGAATTAAGTGAGATTATATCTTTAGAAACAGGTACTAAAATTACTAAATCGGGTGTAAACCATCGTATGAAAAAGATTACTGATTTAGCGGAACGTATTCGAAAAAAAGAAAATAAATAATTTTGTTTTCTTTTTTTCTTTATTATAGTATAATAAATTTACGAAAAGGACGGTGTTTATTGTGAAAGTAATATTTCTAAAAGATGTTAAAGGTCAAGGAAAAAAAGACGAAATTAAAAATGTAAAAGATGGTTACGGTATGAATTACTTAATTAAAAATGGTTATGCTGTTATGGCAACAGAAACTGGTGTAAAAAGATTAAGAAGTGAACAAGAAGAAAATAGACTTCAAGAACAACTAAATATCAAGGAATGTGAAAAGATTAAAAGTGAAATAGAAAAATTAACTTTAAAATTTCAAGTTAAAGCCGGGGCTTCTGACCGTGTATTTGGTAGTGTCAGTACTAAATCCATAGCGGATGAATTAAAGAAAAATGGTTTTAATGTTGATAAACGTAAAATTAAATTAGATAATCCATTATCTAGTTTAGGATTTCATGAAGTAGAAATAGAATTACATAAGGAAGTTATTGCTAAAGTAAAAGTTCAATTAATAAAGTAGGTGTATTAAATGCAAGAAAAAGTAATGCCTCACAATTTAGAAGCAGAGCAATCAGTACTAGGTTCAATGTTTTTATCCAAGTACGCTGTACAAAAAGCAGTAGAATCATTGACTAGTGACTTATTTTATTCTGATAGAAATGCTAAAATTTTTGATGCCATTTCTACCTTAACAGAAAAAGGTAAGCCAGTTGATTTAACTACAGTTGCAACAGAATTAGAAGATAGAAAATTATTAAAACAAATAGGTGATATTGAATATATTACAGAGATAATAAATTCTGTACCGACGGCTGCTAATATTGATGAATATATTAAAATTGTTGAAGAAAAAGCTATTTTAAGACGTTTAATTGAAGAAGCAACGAGTATAGCTAGTGATGGTTATAATACTACAGAAGATTTTAATGATGTTTTAGATAATGCTGAAAAGAAAATATTAAATGTAGTTAAAACTCGTAAAGGTAGCGAGTTTCGAAGTATTCAAGAAGTACTTAGTAAAACACAGTCTGATTTAGAGAAACTAGCTCAAACAAAAAATGAAATTACTGGATTACAAACAGGTTTTTATGATTTAGACAAGGTTACTTCTGGATTACATCCCAATGAACTTATAATTATTGCTGCCCGTCCTGCCATGGGAAAAACTGCGTTTGCTTTAAATCTTGCTACTAATATAGCAATGTATAATAATAAACCTGTTGCCCTATTTAATATGGAAATGGGTGCGGAACAACTAGCAATGCGTATGTTATCATCACAAGGTCAAATAGATGGATATAAAATAAGAAATGGTCGTTTAGAAAATAATGACTGGAAACGTGTTAATGAAGCAATTAGTCGTCTAAGTGATACAAAAATATATATTGATGATACTCCAGGTATGACCATAAGTGAAATTCGTGCTAAATGTCGTCGTCTTGCCAGTAGTGAATCTGGTTTAGGTATAGTTATAATCGACTACTTACAGTTAATTAGTGGTTCAGCTAAATATGCTGGTAATAGACAACAAGAAGTATCAGAAATATCACGTTCCTTAAAGACTTTAGCTATGGAATTAGATATTCCTATTGTTGCATTAGCCCAGTTATCACGTACTGTTGAAGGTCGTGAAGACAAACGTCCATTATTAAGTGATTTAAGAGAGTCTGGTTCTATTGAACAAGATGCCGATATCGTAGCGTTCTTATACCGTGATGATTATTATACAAAACAAGTTTCTATAGATGAAAATACTAGTAAGAGTGAATTCATTATTGCAAAACACCGTAATGGACCAACAACTACTATCGACTTAGTATTTAAAAGAAATACTAGTACGTTTGTAAGTATGTTGAAAGAAGATAAACCAAGTGAAAATTAGTGTTTTAGCCAGCGGTAGTAAGGGTAATAGTTGTTTTATAAAAACTAATAATGGTTCTTATTTAATTGATATAGGCACAACTTGTGGTTATGTAGAAAAGCAACTAAAAGATTTAAATGAGGATATTAAACAAATAAAAGGAATATTTATTACCCATGCCCATACAGATCATATAAATGGTTTAAAAGTATTTATAAAAAAGTATAATCCAGTTATATATCTAACTGAGAAAATGTATAATGAAATATCGACATTAATAGATATAAACAATTATTATTTCATTTCTCAAACTTTAAATTTAGATGACTTATTAATTACCTCTATAAAAACATCCCATGATACTGATGATTCTGTAGGGTATATATTTGAAGAAGATGGTCATAGCTTTGTATACATTACCGATACTGGCTATATAAATGTTAAAAACCATAAAAAATTATTAAATAAAAACTTATATGTTTTGGAAAGTAATCATGATGTAAGCATGCTAATGGATAATCCTAAGTATCCTTATCATTTAAAACAACGCATTCTAGGTGATAAAGGCCATTTATCTAATGAAGATTCTTCGTATTATCTTAGTAAATTTATTGGTGAAAATACAAAAACTATTATTTTAGCCCATTTAAGTGAACATAATAATACTAAGGAAATAGCCCTTAATACATTGTTAAAAACATTAAAAGAAAATGATAAAGAATGTGATAATATTATCATTGCGGAACAAAATAATAGAACGGAGTTAGTAGAAGTATGATTAAGGTAATCTGTGTTGGAAAAATAAAAGAAAAGTTCTTTAGTGACGCAATTAAAGAGTATGAAAAAAGACTTAGTAAATATACTAAATTCCAAATCATAGAAGTTCCAGATGAAGCCGATAAATCTTTAGAAGTTTCTATGAAAAAAGAATCTGAAAGCATATTTAAATATATTACAGATAAAGACTATGTCATAACGATGGAAATAGATGGTAAAGAATTATCGTCTGTTGCACTTGCTAATAAAATAGATAGTATATTTCAAAATAACTCTAATATAACTTTTATAATTGGTGGTTCTAATGGCTTAGATAAATCAGTAAAATTAAGAAGTAATTATGCTTTATCTTTTTCTAAACTAACTTTTCCTCATCAATTATTTAGAATAATATTATTAGAACAGATATATCGTAGTTTTAAAATAATAAATAATGAATCTTATCATAAATAATGAATAAAAAATAAAATAATCGTCCACTATTAATTAGAAGGGACGATTTTTATATGAAAAAAATTATTGTAACACTTGGATTTATATTATTATCTTTTTATTTAATTAGTAACTATATTGAAAAAAACGTTAAGATACCTGATTCCGCCATTAGAATTAGAATACTCGCTAATAGTAATACTGACTACGACCAAGAGATAAAAAATGAGGTAAAAGAAAATATCCAAAAATATATGTACGGCTTACTAAAAGATAGCAAAAATACTAGTGAGGCAGAATCAATTATAAATAATAATTTAAATAAAATAGATAGTAAGGTAGGTGCCACTTTACATTCCCTTGATTATAACCTTCCTTATAATGTTAATTTTGGATTAAATTACTTTCCTAAAAAAATATATAAGGGAATAGAATATGATGAAGGTTACTATGAATCTTTACTAATTACTTTAGGTGAGGGTAAAGGTAATAACTGGTGGTGTGTATTATTTCCTCCATTATGTTTAATAGAGGCAGAAGAGAGTACAGAAGTAGAATATAAATCATTTATAAAAGAAATTATAGATAAATATGTATAAAAAAGAAACTCCTTAATAGTATTTTATAGGAGGTTTTTTTATGCACGCATTAATAATATTAACCATAGCAATCAGCCTTAGCATGGATGCTTTTTCTCTAGCACTTGCTTATGGTACTTTAAATCTTGAAAAGAAAGATATTATAAGTACCGCTATTATAGTAGGAATATATCACTTTTTTATGCCGCTTTTAGGTAACGGTGTAGGTAATATAATTTTAAAATTATTCCCTTTAAATCCGAGTGCCATAGTATTTGTAGTATTAGTTTTTATTGGAATACAAATGATAATAGAGGGATTAAAGAATGCTGAAGAAGTAAAAAAATTATCTTTTTTAGAAAAGATATTATTTGGTTTAGCAGTTAGTATAGATAGTTTCTCCGTTGGTATTGGCTTACAAAGTATATCTAAAAGAACTATCCTCTGTGCTTTAACTTTTTCTATATCAAGTTTTGTATTTACTTATATAGGATTAATGTTTGGTAAAAAAATAAATTCTAAAGTAGGAAGTATATCTACCATTGTAGGTGGTATAGTTCTTATTATCTTAGGAATATTCTATTTATTTAATTAATATTTGTATACAAACTGTAAAACCCTTTGCTTTTATTACTTAAAATATGTATAATGGTATTGAGCAGTTACACACAAAATTATAAAATACATATAAATATAGTGATAGTAGTGGAGGTTTTGTATGAAACAAATAACTATAGAAGGTGGACATTTATTGCAAGGTACCATTAGAATTAGTGGCGCTAAAAATAGTGCTGTAGCATTAATACCAGCGTCTTTATTATCTGATGATATTGTTAAAATAGATAACATACCTAATATATCTGATATAGATGCTTTAAGTGAAATATTAGAGTATTTAGGTGCCAATATAAAACGAGATAATGAATTAATGACTATAGACTCTAGTAATATAGAAAATAAAGCTATTCCTGAAAATATATCTAAAAAATTAAGAGCGTCTTATTATTTTATGGGAGCTTTACTTGGAAAGTATAAACACGTTGAAATGTATTTTCCTGGTGGATGTTCTATTGGAACTAGACCAATTAATTTACATTTAAAAGGTTTTGAAGAATTAGGCGCTACTGTTGTTGAAGAAGGAAACAAATATATTATAGATGCTGAAGAGTTAAAGGGTGGACATATTTATTTAGATTGTCCTAGTGTCGGTGCAACTATTAATATTATGCTAGCAGCGGTACGTGCAAAAGGAAAAACAATTATAGAAAATGCCGCTAAAGAACCAGAGATAGTTAACGTTGCAACATTTTTAAATAATATGGGTGCTAAAATTACTGGTGCTGGTACTAGTGAAATAAGAATTACTGGTGTAAATAAATTACATGGTGGTTTTTCTGAAGTAATTCCTGACCGTATAGAAGCTGGAACTTATATTATAGCGGGTGCTTTAGTAGGAAATAATTTAAAAGTAGATAACATTATTCCAGAACACATTGAACCCTTGCTTCTAAAATTAAAAGAAATGGGTGTAAATGTTGAAATAAATGATGACAACGTTATTATTAGTAAAACTGCTAATTTAAAAAAGGTTAGTGTAAAAACTCTTGGTTATCCAGGATTCCCAACTGATTTACAACAACCTTTAACAACATTATTGACTTACTGTAAAGGACGTTCTATTCTAGAAGAGACAATTTATGAAAATAGATTTCAAAATGTTGAGTATCTAAATAAAATGGGTGCTAATATCGAAATTCATGATAAAAAGATATATGTGAATGGTCCAACTGAATTACATGGTGAAGAAGTTAAAGCAACTGACTTGCGAGCTGGAGCATGTCTAGTATTAGCGGGTTTAGTAGCGGACGGAAAAACAACTATAAATGAAGTAGAACACGTATTACGTGGCTATGAAAATATAATTAGTAAACTAGAAAATGTTGGTGCTATTATACACCTTTCAGATGTATAAAAATGTATAATAAAAATATAATTAAGTAGAGGTAACTCTACTTTTTATTTGGGGGTGTATTATGAAGAAGATTTTATTTATTATAATGACAGTTTTATTAATAGTGATAATTTATGTATTAAATTTGGATAGAAAGGTATTTTTCTTTGCGATAGGTGATTCAATCGCGTTAGGCAAAAGTGATAGTAATGTTGTAACCAATTATAATGATTATATAAAAAATAGTTTAGAAAAAGATAAGCGTTTAGAAAAATATGTAAATGAGTATACAGCTACAGATTTAAGAATAAATGATGTTATAAATGATATCAATAATAATAAAAAGATAAGTACAAATAATAAAACATATAATATTAAGAATTTGTTAATTAAAGCTGATTTGGTAACTATTTCCATAAATAATGAAGATGTTTTATCAAAGTTAAATAATAACTACACTGTAAAGGAACTATATACTTGGGCAGATGAATTGGCTAAAGATTATGAAACCATGCTAATGACAATTAGAAGTTATTGTAAAGAAAAGATATTTGTAATAGGTTATTATTATCCTAATATAGCAGAAAATAGTTCTAATAAAATAAGTATTATTTCTTATTTAAATGATATGTTTAAAGAAATATCATCTTTATATAAAGTTGAATATATAAATACTGCTGAATTGTTTATAGAAAATAACTCTTTTTTAGATAAGTATTATCCTACTGAGTTAGGACAGAAACAAATAAGTAAACAAATATTATTAAAATTTAATATTTAATAAAAGAATATAATATACTGTAAATAACACATAATATAATTGAAAAAGACTCTATACAATGTTATAATTATGTAGTAATGGAGGATACTTATGATATTATTTATTATGTGTTTAATTATTTATTTTTTATATGACTTTTCTAAAGTTAAAACAGCTTTACAAATGCTTCAACAAAACTTTTATAATGAATCAAATCGTTATTTAAAGTGGACTTTAAGAAATATTGACAAAGCTTATATAACGTTTGATTTATTAGCGTTAATCCTAATATTTATACCGCTTTTTATAAAAGATACTAATATTTGTTATACTATATTTTTAATTGTATATGGTATTATTTATATTATTGATAGAATAAATAAAAAGACTGAACAGGTAAAAAAACCATTAGTTGTCACTTTTAGAATTAAAAGATTAGCGTTTACTGTTGCTTTATTTTATGTGTTAGTTTTGATCTTGTATTTTACTATATTAAATAAAAGCACTTTAGCATTATTTACTATTTTAGTATTAATGAATGTTTTAGCGTATATCAAAGTTTATTTATCTTATTTAATTAACTTACCAATAGAGCAATTAACTTATAATTATTATAAAAATAAAGCCGCTACAAAAATTAGTAGTTTTAATACCATTAGTATTGGTGTAACTGGTAGTTACGGAAAGACAAGTAGTAAAAATATATTATACGATATCCTTAGTAAGAAATATATTGTTTATGCTTCTCCAGGTAACTTTAATACACCACTTGGTTTAATGCGTACTATCAATCAGTACTTGGATAAATTTGATGAAATATTTATTCCAGAAATATCTGCCAGTCGTGTTCACGACATAAAAAGATCTTGTGATTTTATTAAACCAAAATATGGAATTATAACTAACATTGGTTTAGCACATTTAGATACTTTTAAAACGGAAGAAAACATACAAAAGACAAAGTTTGAATTAATTGAATCTTTACCAAATGATGGTTTAGGAGTATTAAATATTGATGACCCTAAACAAAGAAGTTACAAACTAAAAAATAATTGTCGTATTAAATGGATAGGAATAGATTCACAAGAAGGAGACTGCTACGCATTTAATATAAAATATACTAATAAAGGAACAAGTTTTGATTGTAAATTTAAAGATGATGGCAAAATAATTAATTTTAAAACAAAGTTATTTGGTAAACCTAATATTTATAATATTTTAGCGGGATTAATGATTGCTAAAGATTTAGGATTAACTTATGAGCAAATGCAAAATGGTGTGGCAAGTATCAAACCAATTGAACATAGACTAGAACTAAAAAAATATAAAAATGTTACTATTATTGATGATGCCTATAATTCTAATCCTGTCGGTTCAAAAATGGCTCTTGATGTGTTGTCACTAATGCCGGGTATGAAAATAGTAGTTACCCCTGGTATGATTGAATTAAAAGATAAAGAATATGAATTAAATAAAAAATTTGGTGAGTATATTAGTGAGTGTGCTGACTATGTAATTTTAGTTGGTAAGAAACAAACTAAACCTATTCAAGATGGTTTATCAGAAAATAACTATCAAAAAGAAAAAATATTTATTATAAATGATGTAAAAGAAGCATTCCCTTTAATCGATAAGTTAAAAGATAATGATACTTACGTTTTATTAGAGAATGATTTACCTGATTTATTTAATGAAAAATAGTCTTAGAAGTATTTGTTAGTACTTCTTTTACTTTACAATCGTTTAGAAAAATTATTTATTTATTTGTTTATTTGATGTATAATTAAAATAGGAGGAGTGAAAATGGAAAAGAAAAATACTGTTTTAGTTGTCTTAGTAGTAATCTTATCTTTATTAGTTGGTGCGCTAGGTGGTTATTTAATTTCTGATAAATTAGGTAATAACAATAATAATAACAATCAAACTGAAAAACCTAATGGTGAGGACAAAAATGTTACACCAGAACCATCTATGTCTGCTTATGAAAAATTTGTTTTAGAGTATAAAAAATCAATGAAAGATGTTACTGCAACAAGTACAGATAAAGATGAACTTAATTTAATGCCAAATAAACAAATTAAAAGTGTTACTTTAACAAAAGATGGAACTGCTACAATAAATTATTTTGATTCTAGCAGTTATAAGAAAAAATACCCTAATGGTCAAGTACTGGATGGAAAGTATATAATTTTAGATGTAGAGTCTGTTGGTAATGGTGGATTCTATATGTATTTTCTTATAAAGGAAGATGGCAGTGTTACCGCTATTAATGAATTTGCTGGTAATAGTAATAATGAATTAGTGAAAGAAGATAATTTTGAAAACTATAAGGAAATAACTACAATAAAAGATTATGTACATGGACAAAGTGTTGATAATCCAGAATATAAAAAATACGCTGGATTAGATAAAAACAGTGACGGCTTGGTATTTACAGATATAAACGGTAATACATACTAAAAGAGAACCAATAAACCCGGTTCTCTTTTTATATGTTAATTTATTTTATTTCCAAATAGTTCATCTATATAGTAATATGCTGTTTCGGCATCATTTTTTCTTGGAACAAGTTTTCCATTGGTTATTTGATAACTTTCCAAGCCTTTACCAAGAATTAAAACAATATCATCTTTCTTTGCAAATTCTAAGGCTTTTTTAATTGCTAAATCTCGGTTAACTTCTAGAGAGAAGTTTTTCTTTTTAACTTCACTAATCATCATTTTCAATAATGCCTGTGGGTCATCATATCTAGCATCTTCTATTGTAAAGAAAGAGTAATCTAAGTTTTCTGTGCAAAAATTAGCCATATCAATAGCTCTTCTTTTATCTCGTGAACCACCGGCCCCAACAACTGCGATAATTCTTCCTTTTGTGAAACCTTTAACATATTTTAGCAAGTTTCTCACAGCATTAGCCGTATGACCATAATCAACCATTACATTAAAATCTAAGTTAGTTTTTAACATCATTTGCCTAGCTTCAATTGGTTTGATTTGTGATATGTATTTAATGATACTATCAATATCATATCCGAAGTGAGTTAGTGTTAAAATAGCACACATAAGATTATTTACATTATATTCACCAGAAATACTAGTGGTAATATGATGTTTACCACATATTCCGTTAATATTAAAGTCTAGTTTATTATAACCAATCATGATATCGCTTGCATAAATGTCTGCTTTATTGTTACTTAGAGAATATGTTAGTATTTTTTCTTTAGTAGCATTTATAAAGAAATCTTTATATTTATCATCATAATTAACAATTCCTAATCCACCTTTTTTTAAGTGATTAAAACTAATTGCTTTAGCGCGTGCATAGTTTTCCATGGTTTTGTGGGTATCAAGATGATCTCTAGTTAGATTAGTAAATATTGCCACATCAAAATATATTTCTTCTAGCTTTCCGGTTGACAAACGTTCTGATGAAGATTCCATAGCAACATATTTACAACCTAGTTTACTGAATTCATTATATGCTTTAAATAATAAATCTGGCATTGGAGTAGTATAATCATTTTCTAGGGTAAAGTTTTTATATCTAATGCCACTAGTACCAATATATCCAGTTTTATCATAGTTATTTAATAATTGATATAATATTTCTGATACAGTTGTTTTGCCATCTGTTCCAGTTACAGACACAATTTTAAGTTTATCTAAAACATTATCATAAAATTTATTTAGGGCAATGTTGTAAGCTACATTAGTATTTTCTACCACTATAACAGGGACATTGACATCAACGTTTTTTTCGGAAACAACCGCCACTGCACCATTTTTTATAGCAGATTCAATGTAATCGTGACCATCAACTGTAACGCCTTTAATAGCAAAAAATAGTCCATTTTTAACTTTAAGTCTTGAATCATCATATAATACATCTATTTGCAAATTAGATTTAATATCAAATAAATCACTTAATTTTTTCATTATTTCACCTTTTTATAAACCTTTTGACTAGCTTCGTTTATTATATCAAGTCCTTCCTTTAATTCATCTTTATTAATAATTAAAGGTGGTAGTATTTTTAAAACTAAATCTTTTCTACCTGCAGCTTCAATAATTAAACCGTTATCAAAACATTCTTTAATAATATATTTTACTATATTATCGTTACCAACTTTAGAAAAGTCAATTCCCCAGATTAGACCAATTCCTCGTAATTCTATTTCTGGGATTTTAGAAATTATTTTTTCATTGATATAGTTTTCAATATATTTTGCATTTTCTAATACATTTTGATTTATATTATGTTCTATATTGTAATTTATGCCGGCGGTAGCACCAACAAATGATAAATTGCATCCTCTAAAAGTGCCATTATGTTCTGCAGGCTTCCATAAATCTAATTCTGGTTTCATTAACAATATTGCCATAGGTAAACCAAATCCACCGATAGACTTAGATAATACAACCATATCAGGATTAATTCCTGCTCTTTCGAATGAGAAGAAATTACCTGTACGAGAGTTTCCAACTTGTACTTCATCAACTATTAATAGGATATCATGTTTTTTACATAACTCTTCTAAGCCTTGTAACCATTCTATTGGTGCTACATTGATTCCACCTTCCGCTTGTACCGTTTCTAATACTATAGCAGCAGGTTTATCTATGCCAGAGTGATCGTCATTTAAAACATTTTCTAAATATTTTAGTGTATCAAAATCGGCATTGCAACCAACTGGATAGGGCATGTGTGTAACGTTTGTAAGAGGTACATAAGCGCCATTTCTACTAAATGCATCGCTAGTAGCAGCAACACTTCCTAAGGTCATTCCATGAAATGCGCCACTAAAAGCAATAATATTGTTTCGTTGTTTATTTTTTCTAGCAAGTTTAAAGGCTGCCTCAATAGCATTAGTGCCAGTAGGACCACAAAATTGAATTTTATAGTCTAAACTTCTATGTTCTAAAATCTTTTTAGTAAATGTTTCAATAAATTCTTCTTTGGCGTCAGTGTACATATCAAGTGAATGTGTTACACCGTCACGCATCATATATTTAATAATTTCTTCTTTTATTTCATCATTATTATGTCCATAATTTAGTGCCCCTGCACCAGCCAAAAAATCTAGATATTTATTATTATTTTCATCATATAGATAACATCCTTTTGCTTTAACGAAAGTAGTTGGATACTTACGACAATATGATCTTACCTCTGATTCTCTACTTGTAATATTTTCTTTCATTATATTCCTCCTGGTATATTACCAATTAAATTTTCTGTACTTTTTAATATAGTTATATTTTCTTAAAATAAGGTATATAAAACGTTTTATACTCCTATCTTTGCTATATGTTAATGAATCAACACATTTCCCTTTCTTCAAGAGTTCTAGTGCTTTGCTTTTATAATTTTTATTTTTAATTTGCTCTAAAATAACTTTTTTTGGTACCATCGAAAGTAGTAACTCTTTTTTTTCAATATTAAACTCTTTTTCTTTGTTGTAGAATAAATCGTCTATTAATAATTTTATCATGTTATTACCAGTTGCAGTTAAATAGTAACTACTTCTTGCTTGTCTAGGATTTATTTCTAATACTTTAAATTCTTTATCTCTTAAATCATATTTTAAGTCGAATTCCGCAAAACCTGTATAATTAATTCCTTCAAGAAATTTTTTAAGTTTATTTACAATCATATCAGTATTTCCAAATTGGTTATAACCATTTATTAATACGGTACAATTACCTATTGCTGTTGGTCCGTGTTCTTGGAGTCCAATTTGTGCGAATGTAGCAAGTTCGGCCTTTCCTTTAGAATTACAATAAAATACACAGTCAAAAAGAGTAGAATCATCACCTTCAATACATTCTTGAATAATAATATTATCTTTATAACCGGCATTTTTAATGGAATTTATAACTGCAGTGGTTTCCTGTAAGTCATGGGTTTTATATACTTTAGCCTGTCCAGAGAATGGATGTTTATAATATTCAATTCCATTGCTAGGTTTTAAAATCAATGGATAACGAAAGTCATCAGGAATATTAAGTTTATTTTTAATGCTGTAAAAATGAGTTTTAGGAAAATCAACACCAATGTTCTTATATTTTTTATAAAAAGTTTCTTTTACTAAAAAACTATCAACTATTTCATAACTAGGACAATTGAATTTATAGTATGGTTCTAACATTTCACGGTTTTCAACAACTAATCTAACATAAATATCATGGCAAGGAACTAAAAGAACTTTTTCATTATAGTTTTCTTTAGCGTACTCAATTAGTATGTTTGCAAATTCTTTTTTGTTTTTTAAGTTACTGTTATATGTAAAATTCATTATTTTTGAATTTTCTGTAAACCGCATAGCTTCATATCCTATAACATCTACTTTTTTATTGTAAATTTCATGATAACTTCTGGCCATAGAGTAAGCATTTATATCAGTACCAATCAATAAAATTTTAATCATATTAGTTTTTATATCTCCTTTCTATACCACTGTCAATCATAGACATAGTTTCATACACAGTGGTTTGCAAGTGGTTACTTACGGGTATAACACCTACTTTGTTTCCAATTAACAAAACTTTATCATCTAATTTAACAGCTTCATCAATTTGAATGATAGTCATACCCATGCATATATCCGCAATAATCGGATATAATTTATTATTTATTTCTACATTAGATCCTCTTCTTTTACGACTAATTCCATCTGCGTAGCCTATATCTAATACTGCTATTAGAATATCTTTATTAGTAAATAAGCTAGTACCATAACCAATATAACTATTAGCTTTAACTTTTTTAATTTCTAAAATACTGGTAACTAAGGAAAATGTTTGTTTTAAAGAAGGGCCTCCGTCCAAAATTGGTTCACTAATGTGTTCTTTTTTTCGTAATTCTTGCCACTTAAGTTTTCTAAGTTTATCTTTAAATGTATTTTTATATTTAGGAACAGAATTAAAACCAAACATAATTATACCTAATCTAACACCGTTTACATATGAAACTTTTTCATGTGCTTCCATTGTCCCACTTTTATCAATATGTATAACATCTATTTTTTTTAAATCAATGTTATTGGTTAATTGCTCAAAAGTTTTAAGCTGGTTATCATAGTTTTTATCATACACTCCAGTTGTAGCAAAATGTGTAAAAATTCCTTCTAAATGAATATTTTTTGACTTAGATATGAAATCATATACGTTCTTAATTTCATCTTTATTGTTGAAACCGAGCCTATTCATTCCAGAATCTATTTTTAAGTGAATGTTTAATCTGAGTTTAGTATCTTTAAATTTTTCAAAATAATTATAATCTGTTAAACTTATAGAAATGTTGTTTTTTTCACAAATATCCAGATACTTTATTGGAATGGGTTCAAGACACATTATCTTGACTGTATTATTAATTTTTCTTATTTCTAAGGCTTCATCTAAATTAGAAACCGCGAGAAAATTTATTCCGTTTTCAATTAATGTAGGAATAATGCCAAAACCATGTCCATAGGCATTTCCCTTAACAACGCCAATATAATATTTAAATTGATCATATTTGTTTAGTATTGTTTGAATATTATATTTTAAATTTTCTAAATTTATTTCAACATATGTATTTCTATGCATAATAACCTCCTTGTAATAATATAATTATATAACTTTATTAGTTATTTTTCAAGGAAAGTAAAATAAGAACTGTAAGTACAGATATTTATAATAAAATAGTTGCATTTTTTTGATAATACTGTTATACTATTGAAGAATTAAATTTCTATGACGCAAAAGTGTCATGGCGGAAGGAGATAAATATGAAAAAAGGAATTCATCCAGAATATCAAGAAACTGAAGTAACTTGTGCTTGTGGAAATACATTCAAAGTTATGTCAAACAAAGAAAAACTTCATTTAGAAGTTTGTGACAAATGTCATCCATTTTTTACGGGTATTCAAGGAAAAGCTATTAAAACTGGTAGAGTTGAAAAGTTTAATCGTAAATATGGTTTAAATCAAGAAAAAGCGTCTGAATAATCAACGCTTTTTTTATTCATAGTAAACTTATTAATTTGAATTGTTGTTCTGCATTTTTTATGTATATTAAGGTATTAATTGTCAATTACTGACTGATAAACTTTACTAATTTGTGAAATTGTAGTATCATGATAAGTGTGTGATAGTAATATAAATACATACTTAGGAGGAAAATATGAAAAAAGGATTATCAAAAGCATTTTATTCTTTTTTATGCGTGGTGTTACTTGGTGTGACAGCACTATCTTTCCCCACTCCAGTAAAAGGTGAAACATTAGGAAGTCTAAAAGAAAAATTAGCAAAAAAGGAGTCAGAGTATAAAAATAATAAAACTCAAAGGGAATTAACTGATAAAGAAATAGAAAAAGTAAAAACAGAAATTGGTAGTATTTCTGCTCAGATTGAAGATAATAGAAATACAATTGCAAAATTGGATGAAGAAATTATAAAACTTAATGAAGAGATTATAAAAAAAGAGCAAGAAATAAAAGATGTAGTTAAGTTTTATCAAATTTCTAGTGGCACATCAACCTATTTAGAGTATATATTTGGCGCTTCAGATTTTACAGATTTAATTTATAGAATGGCAATATCAGAACAATTAGTTGATTATAACAATAAATTAGTAGATCAATATAACAAGATGGTTGATGATAGCAAAAAGAAACAAGAAGAATTAAGAAACCAAGAAAAGAAATTACAAGATAGACAACAAGAATTAGAAACAAAACTATCTTCCTTGGGAAAAAAACTATCAGAGTTTGTTAAATTAGGTATGGATATAGAGGAAGAAATCAAAGCTCAAAAAGAAGCAATAAAATTATATGAAGAACAATATAAGTGTAAGGATGATGAAGAAATTTCAGTATGTACAACTAAACAATTGCCAGCAGATACTTCTTTCTGGAGACCATTAAAAGTAGGAGTACGAACTGATGAATATGGATATAGAACATACAAATTAAATGGACGTTGGGTATCAGATTTTCACACTGGTATAGATATTTCTGTTTATGATAACGGTAGTGTTCCTGTGTATGCTTCAGCAGCTGGAGTTGTAATTTATATAGTTAAAAAATCAAGTTGTGGTGGTAATCAAATTTATTTGCACCATAACATTAATGGGAAAACATATACAACGGTTTATATGCATTTAAGACAAACGTTAGTTGAAGTTGGTGATGTTGTTACCAAAGATACTCAAATTGCTATTATGGGTGGTAATCCAAGTAAGGAATATTGGGATAAATGTAGTACAGGTGCACACTTGCATTTTATGGTTGCTAATGGATTATATTTGAAAGATTACAATAGTTATTCCACACTTGTCTCTAAAACGATGAATCCTAGATCAATAGTAAACTTTCCAGCAGGTGGACAATATTTTTATAACAGAACAACACAATATTAAAATAGTTTGGACGTGATTATTTGAAAAAGAATAACTTTATTGATGGGGCTATTGTAGCAACTATAAGTCTAGTGTTTTGTAAGATATTAGGACTTATATATGTAATACCATTTTATAAAATAATAGGTACACAAGGAGGAGCTTTATATAGTTACGCTTACTCAATATATGCAGTATTTTTAAATTTATCAACAGTTGGTATTCCATCTGCGGTAGCCAAAATAATTAGTGAATATGATGCGTTAGATTATCAAGGCTTGAAGACTAGAGCTTATGGAATAGCCTCAAAAATGTTAAATTATGCTGGTATACTAAGTTTTATTATATTATTTCTATTTGCTAATGTAATTGCAAATTCGATAATAGGTGGTGTAGAAGGTGGAAATTCCGTTGCGAGTGTTACAATTGCAATTAGAGTTGTTTCACTTGCGTTATTGGTTGTACCAAAACTTAGTATTTTAAGAGGATATTTTCAAGGAAATAAATACATTGCTCCTTCAAGTTTCTCATCTATATTGGAACAACTTGTTAGAGTGCTAATAATAATTGTTGGAAGTTATGTGGTTGTTAATATATTACATATGCCAGTAGATTATGCGGTATATGTTGCTATTTCTGGTGCCGCTTTTGGTGCTCTTAGTTCATATTTTTATTTAAAAATAAAATCAAAGCCATATATTGAAAAGGATAAAGCCAAACAAACCAAGCCTGAAGAAAAAAGTATTACAACTAAATTTATAATAAAAAAGATTGTTGTATATGCGATTCCATTTGTAATTATTTCCATGCTACAATCTGCTTATAATGTGGTTGATACTTTTACTGTTGTAAAAACATTAACATCATTAAATTATTCCACACAAATAGCAGAAACTACTATAGGTGTTATGAGTACTTGGGGTTCTAAATTAAATATGATTGTCATTTCTATGTCGATTGGAATGACGGCAAGTTTAATACCAAATATCGTAGGTAGTTACGCGAAAAAAGATTTTAAAGATATTAATGAAAAAATTGATTTATCAATGGAAATGTTATTATATACTACAATTCCTATGACCATAGGTATTAGTTTTCTATCATTACCAATATGGCATGTATTTTATGGTATAGATAGTTTAAGTACAAATATATTTAGAGTATATATTATACAAGTCTTGTTTTATGGATTATATTCAACTATAATTACAATATCACAGTCGATGAATCAAACAAAAATTACAATAGGTTCTTTAATAGTAAGTTTATTATTAAAATTAGTACTAAATGTTCCTATGATGCATTTATTTAATTCGTTAAATATCCCAGCATATTATGCTCCTACATTTACGGATATAATATCACAATTTTCTGTATATTTGTCTGTGTTATATATATTGAAGAAAAAATATGATTTTAAATATAAGAGGATATGTATGTTTGCTCTAAAATCGTTAATTTGTTCTGCTGTTATGATTCTAGCACTCATTATTACAAAAAGTATATATTTTAATAATACAACAATAACAACAGCAATTATTACGATTGTAATTCATACTTTAATAGGAGCAAGTGTTTACTTTACTATGTCACATATTTTTAGATTGTTTGATGAGGTTTTTGGAGTAGGCTATTTAGACAAAGTATTAAAAAAGTTTAAATTAAAGAAATAGATTTGAATAAAAGAGGTGAAAATTTGAAAAAGGTAATTTATATAGTTTTATTATTTGCATTATGTTTTTTTGCAACATTATTGTTTGGTAGTAAACAATCAAAGCAAATTAACACCTATTATAGTGTTTCCCTTAACGGTGAGCAATTAGGAATCATTGATTCTGATAGGGAGTTAATAAGTTATATTGAGGAAAAACAGGATGCAGTAAAGAAGAAATATTCTGTAGATAATGTTAAAATTCCTAATGATTTGCAAATTCAAAAAATAATGACTTATTCTTCGAAGACAGATGAAGTTAAAACTGTATATGATAAAATAACTTCAAAAGCTAATTTTACTATTGAAGGATATAAGGTTACAATTACTAATGACAATTCTGAAACCAAAGTTTATATAAGTGATTATGATATACTTGAAGCCGCTATAGAAGATTTTATTGAACTATATGTTGGTAAAGATGAATACGAAAGTTATAAAAATGGCACTCAAAAAGATCTAACAGATTTAGGAACATACTTAAACAATGTTTATGTTTCTGATAATATATCTATAAAAAAGGAAAATGTTTCAGTTAACGAAAAAATATATACAACAGCTGAAGAATTAGCCCAATTTTTGTTATATGGTGAAAACGGATATTCCAAAAAGTATATTACGTCATTAGGTGATACTGTTACATCGATAGCGTTTAAAAACCAAATTAGTGAAAAAGAATTTATTATGGCTAATCCACAAATTAGTAGTAGTACTGTTTTGTTATATCCTGGCCAAGAAACAGTAATTAGTGTCCCTGATCCTAAGATTCAGGTTGTTGTTGAACAAAAAGTTATCCAAGAAGCACCTTTAAAGTATTCTACTATAGAATCTGTAGATGAAAACCGTGTAATTGGTAATAATGTAGTTGTTCAAGAAGGTGAAGATGGGATATTAAAAGTAACAAATGATGAGAAAGTAATTAATGGCGTTAGTGTTTATTTATCACCAATTTCCAGTGAGGTTGTAAAACCTTCTGTTGATAAAATTATTATCAAAGGTGGTAAAAAAGTTAGCGGTGTTGGTTCTCTTACTGATTGGGCATGGCCACTAAAGGTAGCACGTATTATCACCGATACATATGGCTGGCGCATTAATCCAGTTACTTATCGTCGTGAATTACATGCTGCAGTTGACTTAGGAGCTGCTTACGGAACACCAATTTATGCTGCTGATAACGGTATAATCGAAATAAGAAGAGATACTGGTTCTTGTGGTAATACCATAGAAATAAATCACCATAATGGTTATTATACTGAGTATTGTCATTTGAGTAAATTTGCTGACATTGTAGTAGGACAAGCAGTTGAAAAAGGTCAGTTAATTGGTTATGTTGGAATGACTGGTGATACTACAGGTCCACATTTACATTTTGGTGTTTGGGTAGGAAAACCTTGGGTTGGTTATTCGATAAACCCATTGACAAAATATAATTAAGGAGAAAGAATATGAAAATAGCGATAGCAAACGATCATAATGGCATAAGTATTAAAACTATGTTAAAAAAATATTTGGAAGAATTAGGTTACGAAGTTTTAGATTTTGGTTCTAATACTTCTGAATCTGTAGATTATCCTAACTATGCTTTTAAAGTTGGAAAAAGCGTAGCAAGTAAAGAAACTGATTTAGGTATATTAATCTGCGGAACTGGTATCGGCATGTCTATAGCGTGCAACAAAGTTAAAGGAGTTAGGTGTGCTAAAGTATCTAATCTAGAAGAATCAATACTGTCTAGACAGCATAATAATGCTAATGTTATTGCTTTAAGTTCACACTTATCAGAATCAGATTTAAAAGAAATAACAAAAGCATTCATAGAAACAAACTTTTCTAGTGAAGAACGTCATATTAGAAGAAATAATTTGATAGATAATTATAATGATTAAGATATTATTATATGTTATCTTGGTTCCATTAGCAATTTGGGCTTTAGATAGCGTAAATATAACCAACGTATTTAAAAAGAATCGCTATTATCAAGCACGCTTGTTATATGTAATGCTTGCTTTAGCGATTTCATATTTAGTAGTAAATTTCTTCTATGACTTTTTTCTCAATTCTCAATTTATAAAATTTTAATTTAACCTTTTAGAAAGGAAAGATATTATGTGTGGTTTAGTTGGATATATAGATAAGAAAAGTAAAAAAACAAAAAAAGAAATAATTAAGAAAATGGCTGATGTTATTATTCACAGGGGTCCAGATGGCGAAGGTTATTTTGTCGATGATAATATAGCGATGGGCTTTAGACGCTTATCAATAATTGATTTAAAAGGTGGTAATCAACCCCTTTATAATGAAGACAATACCTTAGTAATTAACTTTAATGGTGAAATATATAATTACAAAGAACTTAGAGAAGATTTAATTAAAAAGGGGCATACATTTACTACTAATTCTGATACAGAAGTAATAGTTCATGCTTATGAAGAATATAAAGAAAAAGTTGTAAATAAGTTACGTGGTATGTTTGCCTTTGTAATTTGGGATACAAAAAATAATAAATTGTTTGGCGCAAGAGATCCATTTGGAATAAAACCTTTTTATTATTATAATACTGATGAACTATTTATATATGGTTCAGAAATAAAAAGTTTTTTAGTGCATCCAGACTTCAAAAAAGAATTAAATAAAGAAGCTTTAAAAACTTATTTAACATTTCAGTACTCAGCATTAAATGAAACATTTTTTAAAAATACTTTCAAACTTGATCCAGGACATTATTTAGTGTATGAAGATAATAAATTAACTATCAAAAAGTATTTTAGTATTAATTATAATAATAAAAATGAATCTTTAGATAAAGTAATTGATACCATTAATGATGTTATGAAGGATAGCATTGAGCATCATAAAATAAGTGATGTTGAAGTTGGCTCTTTTCTATCTAGTGGTGTAGATTCAAGTTACGTAGTTAGTAATGCCAACGTTGCAAAAACTTTTACTGTAGGTTTTAAAAATAAAGGTTTTGATGAAACAAAAGATGCCAAAGACTTATCTGAAATTTTAGGTATAGAAAACATTAGTGAAGAAATAACTCCAGATATGTTTTTCAAAATATTACCAACAGTACAATATCATTCAGATGAACCACATGCAAATTTATCGGCGGTTCCTCTTTACTATTTATCAGAACTAGCAAGTAAACATGTTAAAGTTGTATTATCTGGTGAAGGTGCTGACGAATTATTTGGCGGATATTTTGAATATGATGTTCCAAGGGAATATGAAAAATATAATAAAATACCTTTTGGTATTAGAAAAGGTATTAAATATATTGTTGAGAAAATGCCAAACTTTAGAGGAAAACATTTTCTAATAAAAGGTGGTAGTAGTCTAATAGACTCTTATATAGGACAAGCATTTATTATGGATAATAATGAAGCTAATGAATTACTTACTGATGAATATAAAACAGATATAAATTATCAAGATTTAACAATTAATAAGTATAATGATGTAAAAGATAAAGATGAAGTATTAAAGAAGATGTATTTAGATATGAACTTCTGGTTACCATATGATATTTTATTAAAAGCAGATAAAATGACTATGGCAAACTCTCTAGAACTTCGTGTTCCATTTCTTGATAAAGAAGTGTTTAAGATGAGTGAAACGTTACCAATTAATTATATTGTTCACGATCATACAACAAAATATGCGTTTAGAGAAGCGGCTCGTAAAACTGTTCCACAAGAATGGTCTGATAGACCGAAACTAGGTTTTTTGGTTCCTTTTAAAGAATGGATAAAACAAGATAAATATTATAAAAAAGTAAAAAAAA
This sequence comes from uncultured Bacilli bacterium, assembly GCA_934154785.1. Lineage (GTDB taxonomy): Bacteria > Bacillota_I > Bacilli_A > RF39 > UBA660 > SIG204. The sequence goes on from CAKPGL010000001.1 coordinate 130,501, forward strand.
TTTTTAATGAAGAATGGGTACAAGAATTTTTTCATATAGATAAAATAAATAAATTACTTGATGATCATTATAATGGTAAATGGAATAATGCAAGAAAAGTATATACTATATATTGTTTCTTAATTTGGTATAAAGTTTATTTTAAAAGTGAATTGAATTATTAAGACTTAATTTAAAATTAGGTCTTTTTTTGACAAAATTTTATTATAAAAAAAGATAATATATATTTATAAAGGTAATAATATAAAGTAGGTGATACTATGAAAAAAGTTATAATATTAATATTAATGTTAATAGGTATTCCATATTTAATTACAATTTGTTTTATAAAAAAAGATGATGAAATGAAGTTTTATTTTTCATCTAACACAACGGTGCGCATAAAAAGAAACGCTACTGGCAAAATAGATAATGTATTACTAGAAGACTATATAGTTGGTGTCTTAGCGGGAGAAATGCCAGTAAGTTTTGAAATAGAAGCTTTAAAAGCTCAAGCAGTTGCGGCTCGTACCTATGTTATGAAAAGATTAGTAAACAATAAAAACAGTGATTATGATATAATTGATACCACTTTAAATCAAGTATATTTAGATAATGATGAACTTAAACAAAAGTGGGGCAATAATTATGTAAATTATATTAACAAATTAAAAACTGCTGTTTTAGAGACTAGTGGTGAATATATAACATATAAAGATAACATAATTGATGCTTTATTTTTTTCAACAAGTGTTGGTGCTACAGAAAATAGTGAAGAAGTATTTGTAAGCGCCTTACCATACTTACGTAGCGTAGATTCTAGTTGGGATGCTGAAGTTTCACCTGTTTTTAGTGAGAATAATACTTTTAACTTAAAAGATTTTTATAATAAACTAAATTTAACGTACTCTAATAATTTATCTATAGACGTTTTACAGACAACCAGTACTGGTAGAATTAAAAAAATTAAAATTAATGGTACCACGTTTAACGGTACTACAGTTGCAGGAAAACTAGGTATTCGTTCTGACTATTTTAATATTAGTAGAGATAATGATACGGTTTTAGTTACTACAAAAGGTTATGGACACGGTGTTGGTATGAGTCAATATGGGGCAGAAGCAATGGCTAAAAAAGGATATACTTATGATAAAATATTAAAACATTATTATAAAGATGTAGACATTAAAAAAATTTAAAAAAATTTTTAATTGAGGTATAAAAAAAACTTAATTGTTCACACTCTTAATAGAGGTGAAAAAATGAAAAATAGAAAGTTAAAAAAATCAGTTATTTATGGATTATATGCCTTTGGATTTGTATTTTTACTTGGAGTAATTTACGCTATTGAAAGTTATATATTTACTTATAGATATAATGAAAATGATATAGATTACGTAAATAAAACTATCTTTGAAGAAGATGTCCCAGTAGTAAAACCAACAGAAGAAATACTAATTAGACCTTATTCTAGTGATAATATTAAAATAGTAAAAGGTTATTATGATTCAAAAGATGAAGCTAATAATCAACAAAACGCTTTAATTTATTACGAGAATACTTATTTACCAAATAGTGGAGTAAGTTATGGCGGTAATGATATTTTTGATGTTATTGCAGTTTATAATGGAACTGTAACATCAATTAAACAAGATAATTTGTTAGGTACAATAGTTACTGTAACACACTCTAATAATATGATTAGTATTTATCAAAGTTTAAGTGAAGTTAATGTACAAGAAAATCAAGTTATTAATCAGGGAGATGTAATTGGTAAAAGTGGCGTTTGTAATATTGAAAAAGATTTAAATAACCATCTACACTTTGAATTAATACTAAATGGTAAAGTAGTAAATCCTGAAAATTATTATAATAAAAAAATTAAAGAATTATAGAGCATTAGCTCTTTTTTAGAATAAAACAACCTCTAATTTATATAATTTATTAGAGGTGTTGTATGGAAAATTTAATTCATGCAAGAGTATTAGAAGAAGCTAATTTCATTATTGATACTGGAAAAACTGTAAGGGAAATTGCTAATATATTTAGAGTATCTAAAAGTACTGTTCATAAAGATTTACATGAAAGACTATTAAAGATAGATAAAAACAAATATAATGAAGTTTCAGAAATACTTAAGTATCATATTGAAGTTAGACATATTCGAGGTGGAGAATCAACTAAAAATAAATATAAAAAGATATAGAAATGAGATGAAATAGTGTTTGCAAAAGATATAGGAATAGACTTGGGAACTGCTAATGTACTTATATACATTAAAGGCGAAGGAATAGTTTTAAATGAACCAAGTGTAGTAGCTATAGATGCTGAAAGTAAAAGACCTTTAGCATTTGGTAAAGAAGCCCATGAAATGTTAGGAAGAACTCCTGGTAGTGTAATTGCTATTAGACCAATGCAAGATGGTGTTATAGCGGATTTTGATATTACAGAAATGATGTTAAATTATTTTATAAAAAAAGTAAATGGTAAGAATATTTTATCAAGACCGAGAGTAATTATATGTTGCCCTGCTAATATAACTGCAGTAGAAAAGAATGCTATAAAGGAAGCAGCCGAAAGAACTGGTGCTAAGAAAGTATTTATTGAAGAAGAACCTAAAGTTGCTGCAATTGGTGCCGGAATAGATATATCTATTCCAAGTGGTAGTATGATTATTGATATTGGTGGTGGTACTACTGATATAGCAGTTTTATCACTGGGTGGAATGGTTACTAGTGAATCAATTAAAATAGCGGGTAATGTTTTTGATACAGATATAATTAGGTATATAAAAAATAAATATAAATTACTAATTGGAGATAGGACCGCTGAAGAAATAAAATTTAAGATAGGTAATGTTTTTAATGATAATAAAAAAGATAAAATGAATGTTCGTGGTAGAGATTTAGTTACAGGTTTACCACATACTATAACATTAACTTCTGAAGAAATAGAAGAAGCACTTAGAGATAGTGCATATGAAATAGTTCATGCTGCTAAAAATGTATTAGAACAAACCCCACCAGAGTTATCGGCTGATATATTTAATAAAGGAATAGTTTTAACTGGTGGTGGTGCTATGGTTAGAGGTATGGATAAATTATTATCTGGAGAGTTAAAGGTACCTGTTTCACTAGCTGATAGTCCACTTACTTGTGTAGCAGAAGGTACCGGTATTTTATTAAATAACTTAAGTTTAATTGACAAGTAAAGTTTATACTTAGTATTATATGCTTTACTTTTTATTTAATTTTAAAAATTATATATTTACAAAAACTAATAATTATTTTATAATTTATATAGTAAAGAAAGTAGGTGCTATATGACTAACTCTATTCTATGTTTACAATCTGTTAATCTGGGGAGGGGGTAGTTTATAGTAATACCTTAATAATAAATAAAGACCCAAAGGTAAATTAAAGATAAACTCTAATTTGTTTTTGTGTTTTTTTACTTTACAATAGAAGGGATGAGTATATGAAACAAAAAAATCAAAGAACATTAGCGATATTTGCATTAGCACTAGCGATTGTCGCAACAACAATCGCATATGCTGCATTATCAACAACACTTAATGTTTCAGGTACAGTTACTAAGAAAGGAGGAAGTTGGAATATATACTTTACTAACCCAAGTAGTGCTAGTATAGAAGGAAGTGCTAAAGCAAGTACTATAACACTTGCTAGTACTCAAATAAGTTTTAATGTAGAACTATATAAACCAAATGACTCTGTAACTTATACAGTAGACATTAAAAATGGTGGAACCATAGACGCTATATTAGATAGTGTTACTTTAACCGGAGTAGATACAGCAAGTAATAATGATATTACTTATAAAGTAACATATAAAGATGGTACAACAATAAAAAAAGGTGATACCTTAAATAAAGGTGTAACCAAAACTATAAAAATATATGTAAAATATAATGATGTAAGTACATTATCTAGTACTGATATTAAACTAAACTTAGGGGCAAGTTTAGCATATATACAAACTACTGATAGTGGTTCTACTGGTGGTGGAGGTAGTGCAACCAATGCATTATGTAAACTAGTAGCACCTGTAACTACTGGAGAATTGTATACTTTTGGTGATGAATATACCTGTAATCTCGGAGATAATGAAGAAAAAACATTCTTTGTTCTAGAAACAAATGGTGATAATGTATCATTAATAATGGATAGAAACATCGACTCAAATGGTAAAGGTACAACTAGTGGTAATACCGTAGCGTGGGTATCTAAAGAAGATTATATTGCTGCTGGTGGAACAGAAAGTGATTATGGAAATTATGGAAATAATAACCTAGGTCCAATTACAGCACAAAAATATTTAAGAAGCAGTACAGCAAGTTGGACAAAGTTAACATCATCACAAATAAGTTTACCAACATACGACCAGATAAAAGCTGCAAATGGTGGAAATGGTAGTTCGCTACCTTCATGGCTATATGGAAATTTAAATAGTAGCAGTAAACCATTTGCTTATTGGACATCAACCCCTAATGCGTCTTTATCTCACAAAGCGAGTTATGTTCGCTATGACGGCCGCTTTAACCTCAGCAACGTTGACATTGACTCCGACTTTGGCGTTCGTCCAGTTATAACTATCTCAAAATCTAATATCTCATAAAGGAAATTGAAGTATAATAGATGAAGAAATAATAAGAGATATAGAAAGAACATCAATAGATGAATAAGTAAGGCGAACTTGTTCGGCTTGTAAAAGGCAAAAAACTTTAGTTTTTGCCGTTGGGTAGTGCCGATTTGAGAATTCAAATCGGCTGCCACAATAACAATAATATTGGTTATAAATATTTTTAAAATATTTTATAATTGGGATAACGCTACAAAAGTTTATGTAGTCTTTGTTTTGTTCCCCTAATGCGTCTAATTCTAACAACGCTTGGAATGTTAACTATGACGGCAACTTGAACAACAACAACAATGGCGTTCGCCCAGATTTCCTAAGGTGCCTAGTTTTATATGTTAAGACATATAAAGAATGGTTTAGGAAAACAAGTGTTATTCCATCTATTTTAATTAATAGAAAAAATATATTATAGATAATTATATTTATTAGTAAGTAATGAATATAGGTATATTTTAGCACTATGATAAGTAGTAAGCCGGTATTTTAGATACCGGCTACTACAAATATATTTGTAGTATGTTGTATGTTGGTTGATGTATATGAGGAGGCTTTATGTTAAAAGAAAAATATACAGAGTATAAAAAACATATAAAAAATATGTACTACTAATTAAATGTGGAAATTTTTGTCTTGGTTTAAATGATGATGCTATAGTTCTTTCTAATATTTTTAAATTTAAAATATTAGAATCTAGTAATTTTATAAAATGTGGTTTTCCGTTAATTTCTTTATGTAAAATAGAGAAGAAATTAGAAGAATTAGAAATAAATTATGTAATTATTAATAGTGATATTGTTCATAAAGAAAAATATAATAACAATAAATATAATAGGTATTTAGTTAAAAATAATTATGATATTTTTTTAAATCGAATTAATAAAATTAATTCAATATTAAAAAATAATTTAAGTAGCAAAGAAATAGTTGATACTTTAAATAAAATAGAGGATATTGTATGCAAGATAAATTATTAATAATAACTAAGATAAAAAAGACTATAAATTATGTTAACAATGTACTTATTAATTATCCTAAGTCAGAATATATCTTAAAGAATAATATTAGTGATTCTTTTTATAATTTATTAGAACTTATTTATAGAGCAAATATCCATAAGGATATTTTTTATATGAAAGAAAGTGTTATTAAAATAAGAATGATTGAGTATTATTTAAAAATTAGTTTAGATAAAAAGATAATTAGTTTTAAAAAATATGAGAATATAGGAAATTATTTATTAGAAATAAATAAGATGATAAATAGTTGGATTTTATATGAAAAAAGTAAATAATATATATGATAGTATTCTAGATATTAGAGTAATACAAAAAATATATAATTCTAGAGTAAAAGTTAATACTAAAAATAAATTAAAACTAGAAAAATTTGAAAATAACTATGTTTCTAATATGATATATATTAAAGAAATATTAAAAAATAAAATTTATATGCCTGGTAAATATAATGTTTTTTAATTAAAGAACCAAAGTTAAGAATAATAATGTCCCAAAATATTATCGATAAATTGATTAATCATGTGGTATCACAGTATTTCTTAATTAATATATTTGAAAGTAGTTTAATAGAAGAAAACGTAGCGACAAGAAAAAGTAAAGGTACTAAACAAGGTATTATTTTATTAAAAAAATATTTAAATGAGGTTAAAAACGAAAATTTTTATGTTTTAAAATTTGATATATCTAAATATTTTTTTAATTTAGATCATGAAATAATAAAAAAATTACTAGTTAATAAAATAAAAGATAAAGATGTACTTAATATTTTATTTAGTATTATTGATAGCACGGATTCTAATTATGTAAACAAAGAAATAAATGAATTACCAAATTATAAACTCGGTAAGGGATTACCTATAGGGAATATGTCATCACAATTTTTAGCTATTCTTTATTTAAATGAATTAGATCATTCTATAAAGAATGAATTAAAAATAAAGTATTATATTAGATATATGGATGATGGTGTACTTATTCATAGAAATAAAGAATATTTAAAAAATTGTTTAGATGAAATAGATAAAATATTAAAAAAATATAAATTGAAATTAAATAAAAAAACTAAACTATATAGTTCTAAAGAAGGATTTGAATTTTTAGGCTTTAGATATATTATTAAGAATAATAAGGTAATAATGAAAATTAAAAATAGTACTAAGAAAAGATTTAAATATAAGACTAAGTTGTATAGCACTTTACTTAGTAATAATAAGATAAGTAATAATGACTATAATCAGGTAATAGCTAGTTATAAAGGTCATTTAAGTTATGGTAATACCACTAATTTAATTCATCAAAATTTAAATTGTGGTGATAAAAATAGAAACAGTTATAAATAGGGTTTTACCTGATATATTTAATTGACAAGTAAAGTGTATACTTAGTATTATATGCTTTACTTTTTGTTTTTAGTAATGATATAATATTCTAGGTGATTGAAGTGACACAAGAATTAATGGTAAAAATACTAATTATGGTGTTTTCTATATTTTTATTTGTAGCATTCATGGTACCGTTTGTAAAAAAGATAGCGGAACATGTTGGTGCTATGGATATACCTAACGAAAGAAAGGTCCATACTAAACCTATGCCTAGATTAGGTGGGCTAGCTATATATTTTGGTTTCTTACTTGGATATATGTTATTTGGTGAACATAGCTTAATTATGAATGCAATATTAATAGGAAGTTTTATAATAGTTTTAACTGGTGTAATAGATGATATAAAACCATTAATGGCTGCTACGAAATTTATAGGACAATTAGCAGCGGCATTAATTGTAGTTTGTTATGGTAATTTATTATTAAGAGATGTTAGTGCCTTTGGTATATATATAAATTTTAGTTGGTTATCTTATCCTATTACTGTATTCTTTATTTTAGGATGTATTAATTGTATGAACTTAATAGATGGTTTAGATGGTCTAGCTGGTGGAATTAGTGCTATATACTTTTTAACAATTGGCATAATTGCCGCTATTGGAGGTTCAACTGGACTTGACTTTGTATTATCATTTGTAATGTTTGGTGCAACCCTAGGTTTCCTAGTACATAATTTTTATCCTGCAAGTATATTTATGGGTGATAGTGGTTCTATGTTCTTAGGATTTATTATCTCTGTAGTAGCATTATTAGGTTTTAAAAACGTTACAATGACTTCTTTAATAATTCCATTATTGGTACTTGCTATTCCTATTCTAGATACATTATTTGCTATTGTAAGAAGAGCATTAAAGGGTCAAAACATTGCTAAACCTGATAAATTTCATATTCATCACCAATTATTAAATAGAAACTTTTCACAAAGAGCAACAGTATTAATTATATACGTAGTTGATTTATTATTTGCTTTTGCATCTATTGTCTATGTCTTAAAAGACGCTATGTTAGGATACATTATTTATGGAATTTTACTTGTAATAGTAGTAGCGTTTGTTGTTAAAACTAATGTAGTAGTAGACCATGAAGATATTAAGAAAAAGCTATCAGAAATAAAGCATAAATAGCTTTTTTTTGTTTATACTAAAAATGGTGAAATAATATGGAAATGCTATATAAAGTTGATTTTATAGATTTATTAGAAGTAACTATTAGATGTTTAATATCGCTTATTGTTTTATTTTTAGTAACTAAATTATTAGGTAAAAAGCAAGTATCACAGTTATCACTTTTTGACTATGTAATAGGTATTTCTATTGGCAACTTTGCTGCTGAAATAGCAGTAGGTTTAGATACACCATTTCTATATGGTTTAATATCTATAGTAATCTTTGGTTTAGTGGCATATTTAGTTTCTGTTGCAACTATGAAAAGTATTACTTTAAGAAGATTTTTTATAGGTGTACCAACCCCTTTAATTCAAAGAGGTAAAATACTAGAAAATAATTTAAGAAAAGTAAAATTTGATATTAATGATTTATTAGAAGAATGTCGTAATAACAATTATTTTGATATTAGTGAAATAGAATATGCTTTAATGGAGGTTAATGGTAAATTAAGTATACTACCTAAAGGAGAATATAAAAATCCTACCATTAAGGATTTATCTTTAAAACCAACTAAGCAAGGATTAACCGCTAATGTAATTATAGATGGTAAAATAATGTTAAATAATTTAAAACATTGTCATAAAGATAAAGAGTGGTTATTAAAAGAATTACAAGTAAAAGGTTATGCTTTACAAAATATTATTTTAGCCACACTAGATATAAATGAAAAACTAGTAATATATGAAAGAAATCTAAATGAAAAAGTGTTTGATGTTTTAGAATAGACTTTGGTCTATTTTTTTGATATACTTTTATTATAGAATAGAGGAATCATATGAACATAGATGTTTTAAATTTAACGTTTACTATACTATCAATAACAATACCAGTGTTCGCCACTATATATACAGCATATAGTAGAATTAGAAATGAAAATAGAGAAACTCATAAACCTTATTTAGTATTAGATGAAATAGTAAAATTAGATGATATTAATAAGTATAAATATTATTTAAATTTTACTCCTACTAAAGACGTTAATACTAAGAATAAACTTTTTATATCTTTAATAATTAAGAATATAGGATATGGAGTAGCATCTAATATTAAATTTTATAATTTGTCAGATGGAGAAGAAATAAAAGGTTTACAAGAAAAGGATAATAATCAAATTCAAAAGTTGTTTACAACATTAGATATAGCCGCAAATAACGAGAAAAAACTACAAGCTTGTATTAGTAATAACAATATAGATGATAATATAAAAGTGTTATGTGTATATAAAGATTTAAATGAAAATGTTTATGATTTAATAATTAATATAAGTATTAAAGAAAACAACAATTATCATTTCTTTGCATACCAACCATCATCACGTAGTTATAGAACTTGGATTAAAGAAAATAAAAAAGCCTATTATAAAATTTATAATAGTTATGGTAATCAATAATTGGTTTACATTAGTTTACAAGCAGTATTGATTTTTTAAAAAAATTACTTGATTTTTTTTTTTTTTTTTTGATATATAATTAACATAGGAGGAGTGAAAATGGAAAAGAAAAATAGACTTAATTTTTTCTTGTTTATAACATTAATTATTTGCATTATTGTTAGTATACTAATATTTTTATTTATTAGCAATAAGAAATCTGATGCAACAAAGGAAGATGGTAGTACTAAGTATTTATTAAAAAGTAATGCTGAAAATATATATGCTTTGAACAACAATGATGTGTTAGAATTTTATTCTGATGATAAATTGGTTAATAGTTTTAAATGCAATGGAGCTCTTTGTATGACTTATGAATTTTTAAGTGATTCAGAAGGATATCTTTTAGGCGATTACTTTTCCATAGCGGTTTTTTGCTATGATGAAGGTACAGACTTAGACACGTGTCATAGTACTACTATTAGCTATTTGATGTACAATATTAAAACAGGAAACGTGAAAAAATATGATAACGTTAAGCAGATATTTTATCCATCTGATAATAAATTACACGCATTTGAAAATAATGATGGTACTTTTTCTGTAGTTAGTTACGATGGCAAAGTTGATTCTAAATTTGAAAATTTACGAATTTGGAATCATTTAATAGAGGAGGCTTACTTGAGTTATGACAATGATTTTGTTGTCACAACAGTTGATAATAAATGGGGTGTTGAAAAATTATTGGAAAAAGAAACTATAGTTGAACATAAATATGATAGTCTTCGACTTTTAGATAAATATTTTGATCAATACTATAGTCCGGATTACTATATTGGTGAAATCGATGGTAAGAGTAATCTGTATTATTTAAAGGATAGTAAACCTGTCACTACACAAGGATATGAGCGTATTGTTACATTAGATTCTAATACTTTACTTGTATATAATAACAAAGAGTTTAGCTTTATTGATTTTAATGAAAATAAATTAACTACTGATACTATTAAAGTCCAAGGTAATTTATTTCCAACAAAAAGAGAATATGGTTTTTATGTAGTGGTAAATGAAGAAGATAGCAATGTTGTTGATATTTATGCTGGTGATGATTTACTTATCTCTTATCATTATAGCTACAATTTAAAAACCAAAACATTAGTTGGTAATTTAGATACTAATAGATAGAAGTCAATTATTTGGAACATAAGTTTGTTAAATTAATAAACTTATGTTTTTATAAATTCTACAGATAATATTGATTTTTTAAAAAAATTACTTGTTTTTTTTTTTTTTTTTTTTGATATATAATTAATATAGGAGGAATACACATGGAAAAGAAAAATACTGGATTAATATTTGTTATTGTAATTTTAGCATTAGTTGTAGGTCTATTAGGAGGCTATATCATGGCTAACAAGTTAATTGATAAGCAACCTGATCAATCAGAAAATAATAATAATAATAAAACTACCGATGATAAAAATATTGAAAATAACAACAATCAAGATAATAAAGTAGAAAAGGAATATAGTTTAACTGATGCAAAGAAATTAATGGATAAATATAAAGGCATAAGTAGAGATTATATTACCAATATGTCTGATGAAGAAAAGTTAGTAGTAGAAATATATAATACAACAGTATCAGAAGTAAAATACTGTGGTGATGATGCCTTGACATCTGTTGTACAAGGAAATACTAACGCGCCAGGTTGTCGTGTTGTTGGTTCACAGAGTATTTGGGATTATACTGTAAAATTTAATGTATATCGCTATTCTGAACTTCTAAAGACAGCAAAGCAATTATTTGGTCCAAATGAATCAACTAGTAAAAGTATTTCTATTGATAATCCAACATTTATTAGATTTGTGAATGGTATTGATTCATATATATATGATGTTGACGGTGCTAGAATAATTGATGATTCCAATAAAACTCATTTTTCTACAATAACGTCTGCCAAAATAGTAGATGAGACTTTAAAAATACACGTTAATAGTATTGCTAATTCCAAAATAACATATGAAACTTATGAAAATGATGAATATGAATATTCATTTAAAGAGAGTAATAATGAATATTACTTAGCAGAAATAACTAAAATTAAATAACTTTTATATAAGATTTTAAATGGGCAAGTGATTTCTAATAAACACTTGCCTTTTCTTCAATATCGTTATAAAATGATAATAGGAGGAGAATGTATGAATAGTAGAAATAACACTTCAATACTAATACCTATATTTGTAGCTTTTGCCATGGTAATATCAATATTAGGTGGTACTTATATATATAAAGGTGTAACAAAAGATAATGATAAACAAGCGGAAAACAAAGATGATAATAAAGATATTAATAATAATGTATCATTGGATGATATTGTAAACGATAAATATGTATCTGAACTTATGGGTAAATATAAATCTAATATTTGTCCGAATAGCTATATAACTACCTTAGATGAAAGTATAAAAAATAATATTGCATATAGTAATTCTGCATTTAAAGAAATATCATGCGAAGAAGCTAATAAATATATTGGTAATTTTGAAGGAATAGAGGCAGAATATGGAAAAGAATATAAATGTCAAAATAAGACAAGTAGGGTAAATTATGATGACTTATTAACATCAAAAAAGAATTTATTTGGTTCTTTATCCATAGTAGCAAAAGTAAATAGTTTTGTTGCACACGATAGAGTATTATATTATGATGTTAATACCAATTATTTTTATGAACTAAAAAGTATTGACTCTAATTCATATGAATGTATAACAACTGCCAAAATTGTTAATTATTCTGCTAATAATGATGAACTTAATGTGATAGTTGAATTTAGCGAGATGAATGATGTTAAAGCAAAAACTCAATATAGATTCAAATATGACAATAATAGATTTTACTTGATAAATATTTCTAATATTTAATAAATTTAAAAACAGTAATTAATTTTAAAAAATATTACTGTTTTTTTAGTTTACATAGGTATTTAATAAACTTAAAAAAAATATTTACAAAAGATATATAAGTGTGATATAATACATCGGTCGAGAGAAGGGTTTGTATGAAAAAAATAAGAAATATTGCAATTATCGCCCATGTAGACCATGGTAAAACTACATTAGTAGATAAATTATTGCAAATGTCTGGTACATTTAGAGAAAATGAAGAAGTTGTAGAATGTGTAATGGATTCTAACGCTATTGAGCGTGAACGTGGTATTACTATTTTAGCAAAAACAACATCGATTAATTATAATGGATATCGTATTAATATTTTGGATACTCCAGGTCATGCTGACTTCGGTGGAGAAGTAGAACGTATTATGAATATGGTAGATGGTGTTTTATTAGTAGTAGATGCTTATGAAGGAACTATGCCACAAACTAGATTTGTATTAAAGAAGGCTTTAGAGGCTGGTGTTACTCCTATTGTTGTAGTAAATAAAATAGATAAACCATCTGCAAGACCACAACAAGTTGTAGATGAAGTATTAGATTTATTTATTGAATTAGGTGCAGATGCTGATCAATTAGACTTCCCAGTAATATATGCTTCAGGTTTAGCGGGTACTTCAAGTTTATCACCAGAATTAGATACTCAAGAGCATACTATGGATCCTATATTTGACGCTATTATCAAATATATTCCTGCTCCAGATGTTGATTTAGAAGGTGGATTCCAATTTCAACCAGCATTATTAGATTATAATGATTTTGTAGGAAGAATTGGTATTGGTCGTGTTAAGAGAGGAACTGTTAAAGTAAATGAAATGGTATCTTGCATACGATTAGATGGAAGTATCAAGCAATTCCGTATTCAAAAAATCTTGGGTTTTGTTGGATTAAAACGTGTTGAAGTAAATGAAGCTTCAGCCGGCGATATAGTTGCTATTGCGGGTTTACCAGATATTAGTGTTGGTGAAACAATTTGTACTGTTGGTAAAGAAGAAGCACTTCCACATTTAAGAATAGATGAACCAACATTACAAATGACATTCGGTGTAAATACTTCACCATTTTGTGGAAAAGAAGGTAAAATAGTTACTGCTAGTAAGATAGCAGAACGTTTACGTAAAGAAACAGAAAAAGACGTTTCTTTAAAGGTTGCTCCAAACGATAGTGAATCATTTATTGTTTCTGGTCGTGGGGAACTTCATTTATCAATTTTAATTGAAAATATGCGTCGTGAAGGATTTGAACTTCAAGTATCTAAACCACAGGTAATTAAGAAAGAAATAGATGGAGTTACTTGTGAACCATACGAGGAATTACAAATTGATATTCCAGAAGAATATATGGGTAACGTTATTGAAGCATTAGGTAATCGTGAAGCAGAAATGATTAATATGACACAATCAGATGGTCAAGTAAGAATTCATTACGTTATACCTTCACGTGGTTTAATTGGATTTGCTACAAACTTTATGACTATGACTAAAGGTTACGGTATGATGAACCATAGTTACTTAGAATATCGTAAAGTAGCGGGAACACAAGTTGGAGAAAGAAAAGCAGGTGTTTTAGTGTCAGTAGAAGCTGGTAAAGCAACAGCTTATGCTTTAGGACAATTAGAAGACCGTGGTGTTATGTTTATTGAACCAGGTGCTGAAGTATATGAAGGTATGATAGTTGGTGAACATAATCATGATGATGACTTGGCAGTTAACGTTGTAAAAGGTAAGAAATTAACAAATACACGTGCTTCTGGTAGTGATCATACTGTAGTATTAAATCGTCCTCGTGTAATGAGTCTTGAAACTTGTCTAGATTACATTAATAGTGACGAATTAGTAGAAGTTACTCCACTTAATTATCGTTTAAGAAAGAAAATTTTAAATACTGAATTAAGAAAAAAATCAGATGCTAGAAAATAATTGTTATAAAGTAATTAATTATAAAAGTTAATTACTTTTTTTATATTCTAGTAAGTGTGTTATAATATAAAAGTAATTACTATTGGAGGTGAACTTTATGAGGGGTAGTAATATGAATTTAACATTCGGTACAGAAGTAGTATATGATAATGCTGAATTTCAAATAAATGAAAATGAAAAAATAGGTATAGTAGGGGTGAATGGTGCTGGCAAAACTACTCTTTTTAAAGTCCTATTGAAAGAACAAACATTAGATTCTGGTAACGTTACTATAACTAATAAAAAAAGAATTGGCTACTTACCACAAGTAATAGAATTAGTAGATCAAGAAAAAATGGTTTTAGACTATTTAATGTCAGCACGCCCTATTGAATTATTAGAAAAAGAAATAGCAAATCTTTATCTAAAAGTAACTGAAGAAACTGATTCAAAAAAACAAGATAAAATATTAAAAGAGATAGGTAAAAAACAAGCGTTATTAGAATATTATGATGTATATCATGCAGAAGATATATTATTTGATTTAATAGAGAAGATGCATATAGACATTAACCTATTAGATTTAAAGTTAAAAGATTTATCTGGTGGTCAAAAGTCTAAAATAGCGTTTGCTCATTTATTATATTCTAATGCGGAAATATTACTTTTAGATGAACCTACTAATCATTTAGATGTTGATACTAGGGAATATATTACTAATTATTTAAAGAATTATAATGGTATGGTATTAATTATTTCTCATGATGTAAGTTTCTTAGATAGTGTTACTTCATCAACTTTATATATTGATAAAGTAACTCACAAAATTAAAAAATATACAGGTAATTATTCTACTTTTTTAAAAAAACTGGAACAAGAAAAAGCTATTAATGAAAGATTAGTTATTAATCAAGAAAAAGAAGAAAAAAAATTAAAAGACTTTATTTTACAGTATTCTAATTCTTCTGGTAAACGCAAAAGAATTGCGGTATCACGTGAAAAATTACTTGCTAAAAAGCAGAAAAATTATGTTGAAAGAATTCAAACTAGTAAACCAGTTAAATTAAATATTGTTCCTAGACGAGAAGATTCTAAGATACCAGTTAAGGTAAATAATATTACTTTTTCTTATCCTAATTCTAATGATATTATTAAAAACTTATCTTTTACTATATCTAAGGGTGAAAGATTTCTAATAGTAGGAGAAAACGGTGTTGGTAAATCTACTTTATTAAAACTATTAGTTAATCAACTTAAACCCAAAGAAGGTAATATTTGGTTTGGAAATAAAACGGATATAGCGTATTATGCTCAAGAACAAGAAGAACTAATTTTAGATAAAACCATTCTTGAAAATGTAGAAGACCCCGAGTTTAGTGATAAAGAATTACGAACTATTTTAGGCAGTTTCTTATTTTATGGTGATGATGTTTTCAAAAAAGTATCAGTTTTATCACCAGGTGAACGTGCTCGTATAGCCCTAGCTAAAATAATTATTAAACGTGCTAATTTATTAATACTGGATGAGCCAACTAACCATTTGGACCCAGAAACACAAAAGATTATTGGCTCCAATTTTAATAGCTATCCTGGTACTATTATTTTAGTAAGTCATAATCCAGATTTTGTTGAACAAATTGGTATTGATAGAATGTTAATATTACCTAGTGGTAAGATAACAAATTATTCTAAAGAAAAATTAGAACAATATCATATGAATAAACAATAACATTTAAATTTTAGTTCATTTGTGATAAAATATATTCATATATTAAAAATAGTATGTAGTAGGGAGAATTAGTACATGAAGTTAAAAAATAAAAATATATTTCTATTAATATTTTGTTTTGTTATATCATTTGTTTTGTTAATGATTGCATCTAGGTCATCATTCTTATATCCTTTTAACAATTGGAATGACGCTAATGCCTTTTTTACAATGGGAAAAAGTTTAATGAATGGTAAAGTTATATTTAAAGATATATTTGAACAAAAAGGACCATTATTGTATTTGATATATGGAATAGGTTATCTTATATCTAATAAAACTTTTTTGGGAATATTTATATTAGAAGTTATTTCTTCTACTATATTTTCTTATACCATATGTAAGATTATTAACTTATACTTAGATAAGAAATATACTTATTTTATTTTGCCCATATTTATGATGATTTTATGTACTTCTAAAGCTTTTTCTTTCGGTGGAAGTTGTGAAGAGTTTTGTCTACCTTTTTTAGGATATAGTTTATATAAATTACTTGTTTATTCTAAGGAAAGAAAGATTAGATATATAGATATTTACCTAGTTGGCTTTGTAAGTGGATTAGTTTTTTTGATGAAATACACTTTACTTGGTATTAGTTTTTCTTTTTGTGTTTATGTATTTATCTCTCTTTTATTAAATAAAGAATATAAAAAGACATTTTTATTTCCGGTTGTATTTTTAATTGGTATGCTTACACCTATTATTCCTTGGATATTATACTTTTTAAAAAATAATGCCTTATATGATTTTATTAACTCTTATATTTTGATAAATGCATTTTCTTATGGGATAAGTAATGCATCTATAGTTTCTCGTATATTTAATTGCTTTTATTTCTTTATCAGAAATTTATATTCTTCTAGCATCTATGCTTTTGTCATGTTTTTTATGATATTAATATTTTTTTTGAATAAGTCTAAAATAGTATTATCAGAGAAGATAGGAACACTTTGTGCAATGTTTTTTAGTGTGTTGTTTATATATATTTGTGGTAGTTACTTTTATTACTATGTATTTCCAATTTACATATTTTTAATTTTTGCTTTCATTGGTATTTTCATTTTAATTGATAAATTTTTGATAAAAAGTGATAAAAATATAACTATTATTTTGGGTTCTATTATAACTATTTTATCAATAATATCCTCTTATTATTTATCACCAAATGCTCAGTTTATGAACTATAAGGCGGAAGAATTGCCCCAATATCAATTTGCAAAAATAATAAATGAATCTAAGAATCCAACAATATTAAATTACGGATTTTTAGACATGGGATTTTATACAGTTACAGGTGTAATTCCTAATACTAAGTATTTTGAAAAATTAAACTTTAAATATGAACGCTACCCAGAAAATGTAGATAGTCTAAACAGTTATATAGAAAACAAAAATGTTGAATATGTAATATACGTTAAAGTAGCAAATCAACAGTTTCCTATGTCAGATAAGTTAGATGCTAATTATGATTTAATAGCGGAATATAACAACAAAAAAATTGATAATTATTCTTATTATTTATATAAACTTAAATAAATTAAAAAAATATTAAATATGTGGTATACTAGAAATAGGAGATGATATTGATGGGATTATTAAGTTATGCACTTAGTGGTAATTTAAAGAAATTTAATAAAAAGGTAAAAGAAATAGCTAAAAAAGAAAACATTAGTTATACAAAGATGATGTTTAAATTTTTAGATTGTTTTCGTATGTTAAAATGTGGTTATGCTGATTATCTAAATTATGAATTATATAAAAAAAGTCGTGCAGAAATTAAAGAGTATGTATCAATTAATGATCAAGATAAATTTTATGAAATTGTTTCTCCTAGCGAATACAAAAAGACATTCTCTGTAAAGCCTAATTTTTTAAAAACTTTTAAGAAATATATAAATAGGGATTTTTATACTAACGATCAAAGTATAGATAAATTACGTTCATTCTTAAAAAAACATGATGTGTTTATGATGAAACAAATCGATGGTTTAGGTGGACATAATGTATCCAAAGTTAATGGTAAAAATATAGACAACATTGAAGAGTTTTATAAAAAATTAAAAAAAGAGAATTTATTTTTGGAAGAATATGTTATTCAAAATAGTAAAATTAATAAATTATGTCCTGCTAGTTGCAATACTCTTCGTATTATGACATTTGGTTATAATGGTAAGTCTAGAATAATATTTGCCACTCTTCGTGTAGGAAATGGTATAAATAGTGTTGATAATTTTCATCAAGGTGGTATGGGTGTCTTAGTGGATATAGAAACCGGTAAGTTGGTTGGTAATGCTTATGATAAAGATTTAAATGAATATACACATCATCCTAAGACAAAAATTAAATTTGATGGTTTTCAAATTCCTAATTGGGATAAAATTAAAGATTTAGTATTAGAAGCAGCACTTGTTGATAAACATATTCATGTAGTAGGATGGGATGTTGCAGTTTTAGAAGATGGTGCAACATTTATTGAAGGAAATCGTCGCCCTGGATTTGATTTGGTACAAGTATTATCTAAGCGTGGTCGTAAAGATATGATGCGCGAGATACTTGATGAAATCAATGAAAATGAAGGAACAGACTATAGAATATGAGAGTTTTAGTTATTCCTTCTTGGTATCCTACTGGTGAGGATAAGTTAATGGGTATATATCATAAAGAATATTGTGCAGCTTTAGCTAAAGAACGAAATATTCAGGTAAATATGTTATATATTGATAGACAACCTTTAAGTAAACCATTTAATTATTTGTTTATTAAAAAGAAAAGTATAGATTTTGAAAATAATTATTCTGTTTATAAATATTGTATGTTAGATTATAATTCTATAAATCCTATTTTGGCATTAAAGTTATATACAAAAAAATTAGAGCGTGCTTTTAAAGATTATTTAAAGAGTAATCCTTTTCCTGATGTAATTCATGCTCAAGTAACATTGCCTGCTGGTTACGCTGCTTGTATACTTGGAAAAAAATATAATATTCCCGTGGTTGTTACCGAACATGCTAGTGGTTTTATGAAGTTTTTTGAAGGAAGCAATAAAGAGTATGGTGAATATGTATTAAATAATTCGTATTATACAACTGTTAGTAATATGATGAAAAATAAAATAGTTGAAATGGGATATAAATGCGATGTTATACCCAATTTAGTAGAAACTGATATTTTTCATAATAAACATTATAAAAGAGGAAAAATACTTAATTTAGTGGCAGTATCAGCATTTAGAAAAGGTAAACGTATTGATGACATAATAAAAGCATTAAATATTATTGTATTGAAACATATTAAAAACATTCACTTGAATATAGTTGGGGATGGATATTTGCTGGAGCGTTATAAGAATTTAGTTAGTGAATTAAATCTTCAAGATTATGTAACTTTCTATGGTCGAAAAACAAAACAGGAAATAGCACAAATTTTGTCACAAAATGATATATTTGTGGTAGCTAGTCTTTTTGAAACATTTTGTATACCTGGAGTAGAAGCCTTAGCAAGTGGTATACCAGTAGTATCAACCAAGTGTTTTGGTCCAGAAGAATACATTGACAGTGCTTGTGGTGAACTATGTGAAGTTGATAATCCACAATCTTTAGCTGATACAATTATGATGGTTGCTAAAAAATTGGATAAATATGATTATAAATATTTGAGAGATAAGGCTGAACAATTTTCTCCAAAAAATGTTTGTTTGCATGCTATAGACATATATAATGAAGTAATCAAAACTAAATAGAAAGGAATATTATATGAAAGTATTAGTTATTCCAACTTGGTACCCTACAGGTAAAGATAAATTGATGGGAAATTACCATAAAGAGTTTACGGAAGCTTTAAATGCTTATGGGATAAAGGTTGATATGTTATTTATTGAACGTGAACGTTTGAGTAAACCATTTAAATACCTTTTTTCTAAAAAAAAGAGTATCGATAAAGAAAATAATTATGAAGTCTATAAATATAAAATGTTAAATTTAGGTCCATTAAACTTTAATTTACAACAACATTTCTATGTGCGAAAATTAGAAAAATTATATAAAGAATATATAAAGAGTCAGGGAATTCCTGATATTATTCATGCACAGGTAACAGTACCAGCTGGTTATGCAGCTTGTAAAATAGGAAAAAAGTATCATGTCCCAGTTATTGTTACTGAACATTGTGCTAGATTAGAAAGATTTTTTGATGAAGCCACTTTTAAGAAATATGGAAATTTTGTGCTAGATAATGCTACTTTTTCTGTAGTAAGTAACTATATGAAAAAATATATATTAACAAAAAATAAAGAGTGTTATGTTATACCGAATTTGGTTGATACAGAAACATTTGCAAATAATAAGAAAAGAGTTGTAAACAAAAATTTCAATTTAGTTAGTGTTTGTGCCCTTCGTGAAGGAAAAAGAATCGATAATATATTTGGCGCTATGAATATATTAATTAATCAAGGCATTAAAAATATTCACCTTGATGTAATTGGCGATGGCTTTTTAGAAGTGTATTATAAAGAACAATGTAGTAAATTAAATTTAAATAAATATGTTAGTTTTTTAGGACGAAAAACAAAGCAAGAAATCAGTAAAATACTAGAGCATGAAAATGCCTTAGTTATTAGTAGTGATATAGAGTCATTTGCTATTCCTGGTATTGAGGCTTTAGCGAGCGGTATACCAGTAATATCTACTAAATGTTTAGGCCCGGAAGAATATATTGATGAAAAATGTGGTGTATTATGCAAAGTTAATGATGTAGAAGACTTAGCTAAAGCCATAAAAAAAGTCATAGAAAACTATGACAATTATGATCCACTTTATTTGAATAGTGTAGCGGATAAATTTAGTAGTAAACAGGTTATAAAGAATACAGAAAAAATTTATAAAAAGGTTATAAGAGATTATAATAGTTAAGCATTTTCTATTAAAATACTAATTAATTCTTTATATGTATATCCTTCATTTATAAATAATTGCGGATACATACTAATTTCTGTAAATCCTGGCATTGTATTTATTTCATTTAAATATATTTGATTATTAATTTCATCATAGAAAAAATCAACTCTTGATAATGATGAAGCATTTATACCGATAAATGCTTTTTTAGCATAGTCTTGAATTTTAGTAATAACTGTATCTGGTAATTCTGCTGGAATTATTGTATAAGACTTATTATTTTCATATTTAGCATTATAATCATAAAATTCATTAGCGGCTTTTATCTCTCCAACGGTAGATACTTCAATATCTTTATTTACTAAAACAGCACATTCTAGCTCCCTACCAACTATATATTTTTCAATTAATACCTTGCTATCATATTTATAAGCTTCTTTAATAGCTTTTTTTAATTCTTTTTTGTTATTAACTTTACTAATTCCTATTGATGAACCTCCATTAGCAGGTTTAACTATCATTGGAAAAGAAAATTGAGTGATTACTTCGTTTAATACTGTAGATTCTGTTACTTCAACGAATGGTACTACTGGTATATTTAAATAGTTAAAAACATATTTTGAAAATATTTTATCCATGCAAACAGCACTAGATAAGGTCTTACATCCTACATATTTTATATTAAACAAATCTAGCATTCCTTGTAATCTTCCATCTTCTCCATTAGCGCCATGTAATATCGGAAATACAATATCAAATTGTTTAATAAATTCTACTATATTTTCTATTTCAACAATATATTCACTATGCCATTTTTCTATATTAGCAATATCACCTTTATAAATATACCATTTATTGTTTTTGTCTATTAAAGCAGCTGTGACATCATATTTAGCGTTATCAATATTATTTAATATACTTTTAGCGGACATACATGATACATTATGTTCAAATGAATTACCACCAAATAAAACTAAAACTTTTTTCATAAAACACCTCAATAAAGTATACAATTTATTGTCAATAATATGCTTGATTAAAATATAATAATGTGATATATTATAGATGATTTAAAAATTATTTTGTCATTCTTTTTAGACAAGAACCTAAAATAAGTATTAAATCAAATCTAAAGAGGAGGACATGTCATGCAAGACAAAACTATAGTTTGTAAAGATTGTGGTAAAGAATTTATTTTCAGCGTTAGAGACCAAGAATTCTACAAAGAACAAGGATTCCAAAATGAACCTGTTAGATGTAAAGAATGTCGTGCTAAAAGAAAAGCTGAACGTAATAATCGTAATCAACAAAATAACTAGTACAAAAAAAGCCTTCGGGCTTTATTTTTTTATGTCTGTAATAAAGTTTATTTCATTATTATCATTTGTAAAAGGTAATATAGTTACAAAATAATTGTATTGATTTCTAAAACTGATTTTAAAATCAGGATTATCAAGTACTTCTTTTCTAATAATTATATTTCTTTTTTTATCTATACTTTCTGCAGAATATAGTAATGAAATTTCTTTAAAATCAGTACCATCTTTTTCAACTTGATTAATTTTAAAATCATATAAAGGGTATATAGAATTAATAATAATATAGTTATTACTCTTATCTAATTTTACAAATGTTTCTTCTGGTTTAGCTTCATAGTCTAATTCACTTCTGATAGTAAAGTATGATATATTACTATATTTATCAATTAAGTTATTCATTTTATTAACTAATTCTTCTACTTTTTTAGTATCTTTAGTGTGACAGTACTTATTATTATCTTGATATTCCATATAATAATTATTAGAAATATCAAATTTATATAGATTTTGATTTGTTGTAATAGTTAGTGTGTTTGTATAGTTATTATTAGTTTGTTTTCCACAGTAAAAATCAATTTTACTTATATCATCTATTATTTCAGTAAAATCTTCGTTTACTATGTTATTATCATTATAAGTAATTGCTATTACATCATTTATAATGATGTTATGCTTTGTACAACCTGTAAATAATAGAATAACCATTAATAGCCAAACTTTTTTCATAGTATCACCCAATTTTAGTATGTTAGAAAAAAAAGAAAAAATACTTTCGGTGAAAGTATTTAAATCTTTTTTTCTAAATAGTAATTTCTTAATTCTTTAAATCTTTGATAGTGAATAACTTCTCTTTGACGTAAGAAAGATAAAGGACCAAGTAAATCAGGATCATTAGTTAAATCCATTAAATGTTCATAGGTTGCTCTAGCGCGTTGTTCTGCGGCCATATCACTTTCTAGATCGGCAATGTAATCCCCACTAGCTTCGATATAAGCAGTTGTAAATGGAACACCCATTGCGTCAGTAGGAAATAATGCATGATTATGTTCAGCAAAATGACCACCTAAACCAACATCTTCTAGTTCTTTGATAGTTGCTCCATTAACAAGTTGTGATATCATAGCAGAAATCATTTCAACGTGTGCTAATTCTTCGGTAGCAATATCAGTAAGTAATGCTTTTCCTTTATCATCAGGCATTGTATATCTTTGATTTAAGTATCTTAAAGCCGCACTAAGTTCGGAATCTGGACCACCATATTGTGCTAATAAATACTTAGCCATTTTTAAATCTTTTTTACGAATATTAACAGGATATTCTAATTTTTTTTCATATTTCCACATAAGTACCTCCTATTTGTTTTCCCAAGGCCAAGGAGAATTATTCCATGCCCAAGGATATGTAGTTAATGCATTACTAGAAAGTAAAAGTGGCCCATATTTACTTTCGTATTGTCTTACATATTCGTTATTTTGCGTACGATATTGATTGAATAATTCTAATGCATCTCTATCATTTGGATTTACATCCAAATATAGATTTAAATCAATCATAGCGAACCCTAAAGAATCAATATAGGTAAGTAATTCAGCTTGCTCATTCATAGGTGTAATTTCATAAGGATTATTTAATTTATAGCCATTATATAATTCAGGAAACATGTTACCTCTGATAAAACCGCTATAAGGATCTAGTATATTGGTTTTAGTAACATCTTGATTATATAGTGGTTGATTATAATTATTATTTGTATAATTATAATAATCTTGTGTCATATTATATTTATTTAAATTATTCATAGAATTTATAGAATTCATATTATTCATGTTATTTATGTTTGCCAAATTTTGCATGGCATTTAAATTATTTATGTTATTATTCATTTAAAATTTCCCCCTCAATTTATTGTATGGTATAGGCAAATAAATGTATAGGTGAATGACTAATTTAGTTTTTTTAATTAATTTTTAATAAAAACTATTGCATATATTAAAAATTATTGTTAAAATATATCTTGTCAAATGACATGGCGAAATTGGTGAAGTGGTTAACACGGCGGATTGTGGTTCCGTTATGCAAGGGTTCGATCCCCTTATTTCGCCCCAGTTTGGTATATAAAAATCAGATTAGAAAGTAAATCTGATTTTTTTATTTGTTAGTATGCTTAAATTTTATACTTTATGTTATAATTTTTATAGATACATAATGTTCTTAAAGTGGTGAGTAACAATGAATGATATTACTAAACAGGCAATAGTGTCTTCTTTTAAAAAATTGGCTAATCAAAATAATATCTCTGATATAACTATAAAGGATATTATGGATGATTGTGGCTTAAAAAGACAAACATTTTATAATCATTTTGTTGATAAATATGACTTAATTAAGTGGATTTATTTAAATGAAGTAATTCAAAAACTAGAAAAAACAGACTCTTGGATTGATAAATATAGATGTATATTTGAGTATTTTCTAAATAATAAAAATGTTATATTAAATATATATAATTGTGAAGCCCAGAATTATTTAATTCACTTTATAAATAGACAATCTATACCTATTATAAAGAGTGTGATAGATGAAAAAAGCAATGGTTTAAATATAAGTGATAAGGATAAAAAATTTTTATGCTTCTTTTATTCTGGTGCCTTAGGTTCTTTAATAATTAATTGGCTTGAATTAGGTATGCCTGATAACATTGAAGATATTATAACTAGAGTAGAAATAATATTAAATGGTAATATAAACAATTACTTTAATATGACAAAAGACAACAAATGTCAAAAATAATGACATTTGTTTTTGATTGCCTTTTTAAGTTTTAAAATATTATATTAAAATTATCTTAGAATGGTAGGAGGTGAATCACCAAATTTTATTAAATAAAACACATTTGAATGTATAAAATTATTTATTTTTAAACAATATAATGTAGGAGGAAAAAATATGAAGAATAATGAATTTAAAGAAAAAATTAGTAAACTTAATGAGGAATTTGAAAAAGTAAACAAAAAAGTAAAGGATACAACTGATACTGCCATTATTAAAGGTATGTACGCTAAAGACGAATTAGATGAAAAGATCAAAGAAACAAAGAAAAGCTTAGATGAAACAAAGGCTGATTTAAAAGAAAAACAATCTGAAAATAAAAAACTATTCTCTAATCATCTAAATAAAATCCAAGAAAGCATAGAAGAAGCAAAAGCAAAACTAGAAGAAAAAAAAGAAGCTAGAGATCAAGCAAAAATAGAAAAGTATATTGATGATAGATTAGAATACTCTTCTGATTGTATTGCCTTTGCATTACTTGCTTTAGGTGAAGCTAAAGTTTCATTCTTAGAAGCCGTTGAAGCTGAATTAGAATACGATGAATTATATAAATAATAATTAGAACCACAATAAGGTTCTATTTTTTTGAATTAAAAATATATTTTACTATGAGAACAATAATACATGATTTAAACTCTAAACAGTTAAAAGTTTTAAATTTTAAAGATGACGATAAACTAATATCTGCTAAAAAGTGTAGTAATCATTGTGTAGGATGTTTTTCTTGTTGGATTAAACATCCAAAACACTGTGCTTATAAAGATGATTACAGTAGTATTACTAATTTAATTAAAGATTCTGACGAATTAGTTATTATTAGTAAATGCCGTTATGGTTGTTATAATAGTAAAGTTAAAATGGTATTAGAAAGGTGCATAGGTTATGTTTTACCATATTTTACTATTCGTGACAAAAGAATTCATCATCAAGCTAGATATAATCAAGAACTTAAGTTCCATGTAATATTTTATGGAGATATGTTAGAAGAAGATAAAGTTGTGGCGACAACTCTAGTAAGAGCTAATGCTATAAATTTAAATAGTAATAAATATACTGTTGAATTTTGTAACAATATAGGAGGGATTAGCAAATGTTTACTTTGATAAACGGTAGCCCTAGAAATAATAGAAGTAATTCAAAATACTTTTTATCTTTTATAGAACAAAAGTTAGATAATTACAATCTTTTTTATATAAATAAAGATAAATTTTGTACTATATTAGATAGTATTAGTATATCTGACGTTATTGTGTTTTCATTTCCATTATATGTAGATTCTGAACCATCAAGTTTGCTTAGTTTTATGGATTATGTTATCGATAATAACATAGATATAAGTAATAAAAAAGTTTATGCAGTAGTTAATTGTGGCTTTTTAGAAGGTGAACAAAACATAACTGCTATAGAAATAATAAAAAGATGGTGTTATAAAACTAATGCTATTTATAGCGGTAGTATATTAATTGGTGCCGGTGAAATAGTTGGTAAGAAAAAGTATCAACTAATCACAAAAAAAGCCTTAAAAGAACTAAATATATTTGCTGAAAATGTTTTAAATCAAAAAAAATTTGATGATATTATAACTACCATGAGTTTTATGAATCCAAGATTATATTGTACATTAGCAAATATTTCTTGGGCTAAGAATGGTAGAAAAAATGGTTTATCTAATGATGAACTGAGAATGACGTAGTAACACATTTTTTATTCACCTCATATGATGTAATGCGAGGTGTATTAAATGAATTGGTTTAGTAGTTTAAATCCAATATTACAGACATTACTTGCTACAATATTTACTTGGGGTGTAACAGCATTAGGTGCTTTAGTTGTATGTTTTTTTAAAGAGCCAAATAAGAAAATCTTAGATTTGATTCTAGGTTTTAGTGCGGGTGTCATGATAGCGGCTGCTTTTTGGTCATTGTTATTACCATCATTAGATTTATCTAAAGAATTAGGATATATAGAATGGTTACTTCCATCATTAGGGTTTATTTTTGGTGGCATGTTTGTTTTATTATCTGATAAATTTTTGGATAAGGTTTTAAGTAATAGAAAAAGTAATAAGGAATCACTCAAAAGGAGTATCTTATTGGTATCCGCTATTACTATTCATAATATTCCAGAAGGAATGGCTGTAGGTGTTGCTTTTGGAGGAATAGCGAGTAATGTAACTGGAATGACTGGTATTGGTGCTATTATGTTGGCGTTAGGCATAGGAATACAAAATTTTCCAGAGGGAGCTGCAGTATCATTACCACTTAGAAATGAAGGATATTCAAGGTTTAAAAGTTTTATGTTTGGTCAAGCATCAGCTATAGTAGAACCAATCTCAGCAATAATAGGTGTAATATTAGTTATGTATATTAGAAATATTTTACCATTTTTACTTTCTTTTGCTGCTGGTGCTATGATAATAGTGGCAGCAAGAGAATTATTACCTGAATCAGTAAAGGAAAATAAAAATTTATCGACTTTGGGTTTAATTACAGGTTTTATTTTAATGATGATTCTTGATGTAGCTTTAGGATAATATTTATGAATTACTTAAAAAGTAGTTCTTTTTTTGTATTTTTTAAATAGTATAATTTTAATTTTTTATTATGGAAAACCCTTGTATTTTTTAAAAAGTGTATTAATGCTTTTTAAAATCTTATTGTAGTAATGATTATAATTTTAAAAAATATTGATTTGCAATCAGGACATAGAATAAGTATACTCTCATTTGGTGATATAATTGAATGACAAAATAGGTGGATTTTATTTAGATGAGCAACAACAAGCGATAGTAGTAGATAATAGTAGATATTTATTAGTTGTTGCGGGTGCTGGTAGTGGAAAAACTTTAACAATTTTAGGGAAAATTAATTATTTAGTTAAATATAAAAATGTATCACCAGAAGAAATATTATGTATATCTTTTACTAGAGCGGCTTCTAATAGTCTAAAAGAAAAAATAAAAAGAGATTTAAATATTACTATTGATGTTTATACATTTCATAAATTATCTTTAGAAATATTAAAAACACTTGATTATCAAATAGCGTTACCTAATTTGCTGGTTATATTGGTAGATGAATTTTTTGATAATTATATTTTAAATTCTGAAATGCACTTAAAATTATTTTTGAATTATTTTAATATTTATTGCTATGATAATGTTAAAACTTGTTACTTAAATTACATAAAATCTCAAGAAAAAGAAATAAAAAATTTAAAAAGATTAATTATTACCTTTATTCATTTATTTAAATGTAATAATTATAAATTAGAAGATTTTAATAACTTTCTTATACGTGCTAAAAAAGAATTTTTAAATATTCACTATAAACAAGAAAAAATTTTACTAATTTTTATATTAAATATTTATATTCTTTATGAAAATTATTTAGAAGATAATAACGAAATCGATTTTGATGATATGATTACTCACGCTACGAATGTGGTAAAAAGAACAGGTTTTGGAAGAAAAATTAAATATATAATTATAGATGAATATCAAGATACATCATTAATACGTTTTTTACTTATTAAAGAAATTCTTTTAAAAACAAAATCAAATCTTTTAGTAGTTGGTGATGATTTTCAATCTATTTATAAGTTTACTGGTTGTGATTTATCTTTGTTTTTAAATTTTCAAAACTATTTTGATAACGCTAAAATAATGAAGATAGAGAATACTTATCGTAATAGTCAAGAATTAATTAGAATAGCGGGTGATTTTATTATGAAAAATCACAATCAAATTAATAAAAAACTTCGTTCTAACAAACATATAGACAAGCCAATAAAACTTATTATTTATAAAGATATAATCAAGTCATTTACTAATTTAGTATTAAGAATTTTTTATGAAAATAGAAAACCTATTTTAGTATTAGGAAGAAATAACAATGATATAAAATCAGTATTAGATGATAATTGGTATGTTGATGAAAATAAAATTATTTATAAATTAGATAAAAGTGTTAATATATATTATCTTACTATTCATAAATCTAAAGGCTTGGAAGAAGAAAATGTTATTATTATAAATTTAAAAGATGATACTTTAGGATTTCCAAGTAAAATAAAAAATCATAGAATAATGCGTTTTATAAGTAATGACTATGAAAAATATTCTTACGCTGAAGAAAGACGTTTATTCTATGTAGCATTAACACGAACAAAGAATAATGTTTATTTGCTTGTCCCAAAGAAAAATAAATCAATTTTCATTTTGGAACTTCTACGGGATTTTCGCAAAAAAATAGAGATTATTAAAAATTTATAGTATAAAAATGTTCAAATATTAAATTTTAATAATGAGGGATATTATGAAAAAAAAGAAGAGAATATTAATTTTTTTATTAACACTTATTATTTGTATAATAATACTGACTTGTATTTCGGTTAATAATGTATATAAACCTAAATACAATTATAAAAAAGAATCTATCTTTGTTAAAAATATAGATTATATTTTTAGTAAACCATATCTATATAAAGGAGAATTTGTAAGTTTAAGTGGTCAGGTTTTTTCAGAACCACAGATAAATAAAGATTATACAGCTTTTCAAATATACGCTAATCCTAAAGAAAAACAGAAAGCCGCAGTCATATATTATGTTGGTGATACTAACATAGAAACTGGCGATTGTATTAGTATGACTGGTTATGTATATAAGAGTGTCAAAGGTGAAAACATGTATGGTGGGCATGTTTATTCTCCAGGATTAAAAGCAACAAGTTTAGAAAAAAAGTCTTGTATAGAAGTGTTTTCACCTACTATAAGAAAACTAAGCTTTACCAATAAAAAAATAACAAAAGATGGTTACTCAGTCGAAATAAATAAAGTTGAGTTTGCCGAAGATGAAACCAGAGTATATTTAACAGTCAAAAACAATGGGTTTCAAGATTTTAACTTATGGTATGGAGGAATGTATATTATTCAGAATAATCAACAATATGAACAGTTATGGGTTGAAAATATTGATTATAAGACAATTGGTTATCAAATAAAACCTACTACAACCGATGATGGTATTCTTGTATTTAAGAATATAGAATATGATAATTTTACTATTAATTTAGAAGCTGGTCTTAATTCTGGTGAAAAAACTTATAAGTATAATTTTAATATTGATATAGATGATTAAATTTTTAAAAGTATAACATAATATACTAGGTGAAATTATGAAAATAAAATTATTAAATAAAATTAATGTCCAATATGTAGATGTTTTGATAATAGGTGGTAATCTTACTGGGCTTAGTACTGCTTTAAACTTAGACAGTAATTTAAAAACAATGATTGTAGACAAGAGTTTTATTGGTAATAAATTAGCTAACGCTATCCAAATATTGAATATAAATAATTTTAATTGCCAGACTATTAGTAATCTTTTTCCGATAAAATATGTAAAAATGTATTTAGACTCTCTAGTAGAAACTATTGATATAATAAAAAATAACATAAAATGTAATTTAACTGTTAAAGAAGTTTCAGAAACAGAAGATATAAATTATTTTAGTAACTTAAGTTATAAGAATATAAAAACTATGTTTAATTTAAAGAAATATGTTTTAGAATTAAAAAAACAATGTTTACAGAAAAATATAATTATAAAGGAATATACAAAAGTATTAAATGTAAGAAAGAATAAAGATAAGTATAAGTGTAAAACTAATAAAGGAATAATAATAGCGTCAAAAGTAGTAGTTGCTTGTCATGATTTTAATAATTTGTTACCATTATCATCATTTTTAAAAGTTTATAAATGTAATAATAAATTATTTACTAATGATGGATTACCTTATATAGGATGTTTTAAAGCAGGCGATAACAATTTACTAGTAAGTTATGGTTATAATAATCATGTTGTTCAAAATAGTATTTTAGCAAGCAGTATACTAAGTGATTTAATAATGGAAAAAGAAAATTCCTTAGTTCCATTATTATCACCTAATAGACATACTAACATTTACAATTTAAAAAATATACCTATCAATGTTTTTAATAATTTGAAAAACTTTATTAACAATAACATTATTTTTAATAAAATGAATGTAAAACCTATTTCTATAGTATTAAAAAAACGTAATATAAATTTTCCCAGTGTTGGATTCGTTTTAAAAGAACGAGTAAAATAACATTTGTAAAAAAGGTAATATTGTGCTAAAATATCTTAGTAATATTTGGAAGTGGGATTATGCGTAAAGATAAGTTAGATATAATATTTGAAGATAAAAATATAGTAGTAGTTAATAAGCCAGCATATTTATTAACTGTATCTACAGAAAAAGAGCACGAAAAAACTTTGTTTCACAAAGTATCAGATTATGAAAAAACAAAACACAAAAGTAATAAAGTATTTATTGTTCACCGCTTGGATAAAGATACTAGTGGAGTAGTTGTATTCGCTAAAAATTTGAAAGTAAAAAGTTTACTACAAAATAATTGGGATAACTTAGTAAAGTGTAGGGAATATATTGCTATAGTTGAAGGTAAAATGGATAAAAATAAGGAAACCATTAAAAGTTGGCTAAAAGAAAATAAAAACTATATTACTTACTCTAGTATGCATCCAGGTGATGGTAAACTTGCTATTACAAAGTATCAGCTAATGGCATCTAATAATAAATATTCGCTTTTAAAAATAAATATTGACACTGGCAGAAAAAACCAGATTCGTGTTCATATGAATAATTTAGGTCATCCGATTATTGGTGATAAAAAGTATGGTGCTAAATCTGACCCAATCAGAAGAATGGGACTACATGCTTCAAAATTGGAATTAATTCATCCAATTACTAAAGAAAAACTTGTTCTAGAAGCAAAAATACCTTTAGAGTTTTATAAAATATTTGATAAAAAAACCTTCACGGCTTAGTGAAGGTTAATTTTTAAATATTTTTGAGATATCTTTAATTTTTCTTTTAACAACTAAAATATCAATTATATCTGAGATAGAATATATTATTAAAATAATACCTATCAATGATGCTATTGTAATAGCACTAAATGAAGGCTTAATTATTAACATAATACCACATAAAATGTTGATAATAGCGACAATCATAGAACAATACCATCTTTCATTACCAATATTTTTAATTGTAATAGAAAGATTAGCTCTAGAAATACCTTCTACAACGAAGACTATACCTAATACTATTGTAATAATATTTGTTAAGAACTCTGGTGTTATTAAAATAACAATACCAAATACTAGAGCAATTAATCCTATAGAAAAATTACTTACAAAAATTGTCTTAGTAGAATCAGTCATCATAGTAATACCTAATAGTATTAATATAATAGCAATTGAATAAGAAATAATAGATAAAGAAATTTCTGGGAACATTGCTAAAATAACACCTACTATTAGAAACATAATTGATGATAAATTTAAAATGCAAAATATTCGATTGATTAATTTATTCATTTTCTCACTCTCCTCTTTATTATTATACCTTAGAAAAAAACTTCTTGTCAATCAATTGTATGTTTGCAAAAAAAAGTATATAATATAGTTGACATTAAGGAGGATTTATGAAAAAAAAGGTACAGTATAGTTTTAATAATTTAAATACAATATCTCGAATTGTAATTTTTGGAATTGCAGCTTTATTAGTTTTAATAGTATTTTTTGTTATTTTGAATATTACTAGAGATAACAATTTTGTATCTAGCAATGATGAAAAATACATTCAATTAAATGAACTATATGAAGAAAATGCATTAACATTTGTTAATAAAAAGGTTCAAGTAAATAATAATGATTGTGAGTATATCCAATTAAGTGGTTTAAAACAAGCTAAGGCAGAAAACAATATTAATAAGGGTATATTAAATAAAGTAAAAGAACTATCAAAAAAAGAAAATAAAAGTATTTATGTTTCGAAAAAGGGTAACTTCAGTAATATATTATCAGTAGTTTTTTATGTTGAAGAACAAAATTTAACACAAATTATTGATACTTTAAACTATAGTTTAGTTACTGGAGATAAATTAACAATAAAAGATTTATTTTTATCTACAGCAGATATTACCTCTATAATTAATAAGGAAATTTCTAAACAAATTAATGATAACTCTATAAATGTAGAAGACATTATTAATAATAAATATAAATTTTATTTTGATCAATCAGCTGTATATTTATTATTAGATGATAATATACTTGAAATAAACTTCTATGATTACTATGAATCATTTGGATTATATAATAAATATCTAACAAATATATCTATATTTAAAAATGATAACGTTGAAGGTAATGATTTATTAGCGGCTTCTTATCGTGGCAATGGCATATATAGTAAATTAGATGTTGAAGACAATATCTTTATTGATAGTGTTATATATGGTGACAATAATATAGATAAAAAAGTACTCATAGGAGTATCTGATGCATTAGAAAATATTTATGATGGTTTGAAGACAACTAAAGAATATAAGTTTTTAAATCAAAGTGGCAAATTAACTAAATTAACAGATATTTATATTGATAAAAATTCAGGATTAGAAATAATTAAAAATAGGTATAATATTTATTCATTAAATATTTCTTCTAATACTTATAACGTTTCTAAGGAATACTTTGAAAATAAAATGGTTGAAGATGTATATAATTTACACCGTAAACTTAAGACACAACAAAATAATTTGGTATCATTAAATAAATATAATGACCTAAAAAAGGAAAGCTTTAATTTGATAATTTTGTCAAATGGTAAAACATTAGATAAAGTTACTGATTTATTTATAGAAGGTTATAATTATAAATTAGAGATTAAGAATATTATAATGCAAAAATATAATATTACCGAAGAAGAATTAGATAACCTTTTAAAAGATGCCAAGTATGATTATACTTTGAAATTGGATAACTTAAATGAGTCTTATTCAATAGTAGTTACATTAAGTAATAAAAGAAAAATATATATATCATTTGATGAATTTGATAAAAATATTATAAATATTTATTAATTTAGTATAATTTCTCATTTCTTACATACAATATTAACGTATTTTTGGCACTTACACTTGACAAGTGCTAAAAAATGTGGTATCATTATAATCGTGAGAGGAAGATGAGATATATGGATTTAATCCCAAGAAAATTTTATTTAGATGACTTTTTCGATAATTTTGTATCAACAAAGGAAACAAATAATATGAAGTGTGATATCTACGAGAAAGATGGTAATTATCATATTGAAATGGATATTCCTGGATTTGATAAAAAGGATATTCAGATTGAATCTAAGAATGGTTATTTAACTATTGTAGCAGAGAAAAAAGTAGAAAACGATGACGAAGATAAAAAGAAAAATTATATTCGTCGTGAAAGATGCTACGGAAAATATGAAAGATCTTTCTATCTAGGTGACTTAGAAAGTGACAACATCGAAGCAAGTTTTACAGATGGCATATTGAAAATTGTTGTTCCTAAAAAAGAAGAGTCAGAAAATAAAAAATTTATTGAAATTAAGTAATAAATGAGTCCGAGAGGTGCACAAATTGATATTAAAGATTTGTGCCAAGTTTCGGACTTTTTTATTTGACAATAAACACTTTTTGTGCTAGCATAATATGCCTCAAAGGAGGATTTTAAATTATGGAGAAATTAAAATTGACGGATTATGAAAAGCTATTTGCTAACATTAGAAATTGTGTTAGTAAATATGAAGATAGTAATTTAAATGAAAGAATTATAGATATGAGTTTAGCAAATGGTGAAAGGCTATCATATTGTGTACCAGAAGGAAAAATAGCCCATTTATTAGGTATAAATACAGATTATTTAAGAAGTACGTCTTGCTTAAAAAACTCAAATAATAGTATCGATATATTAAAGGAATTTATAAAAGATGTAAATACATATTCTATTGTAGGAAAATTTAATGATGGTTATTTAAAACATGAACAAGTTTTCTCTAGTTATTTAAATGATAAAATTAGTATTTTTAATGAAATAATACAACCAAATATTTTTCAACTTGAATTTTTAGCAAAAATAGACAGGAATAAATGTCACCAAAATGGACAAGATGTAATGAATGTTGATTATTTTTTATGCACTAAGTCAGAAAATGATGATTATTTGGTACTTGGATTAGTTAAAGAAAGCAATAATTACGTACCTATTACTAGTCAGTTATATACAGATATTAATAATTTAAAAGAAAAGTTTGTACCAATTTTGGAAAATCAAGAATTAACATTTGTTTCTAAAATTTGCATTAAAAGTCAAAATGATATATATAATTTTAATCTACGTAACATATATTTAAAACCTTCAGATAAAGTTAACAAGGCTTCTCAATTGATAGAGTATAGTAAGGAATTTAAATCTAGTGCTAATATAAATGGGGATTATATTTATGTGACCAGAAACAGCAATGTTGTTTATGAAAGTATCAAAGCAATTGCTTCACTTATTAAAAATAAAGCAACTATAGATAATGAGACTATACAAGATAACAGTATTTTTATTAATAATGCTATTACAGAATTGATAGAGGCATATAATAATTGTTTGGTTTCAGGTGTAACAGATTCTACGCAGCAGTATTCAGATTTATTAAATGAAAATGATAAATTAAAAAGAGAGTTACAAGATTTAAAGGACAGTATATCAAAACTATCAACAGCTAATAAAGATTTGTCAGATAGAGAAGAGGCATTAAAGAAAGAAGCTGAGGCATATCGTAGTTTGTTGCAAAAAAATGACACTGACATTCAAAAGGTTTTAACTTTATATTCTAAAAAATAAAATTAATGTATTTATTAAGCTAAATATAATAATTGCTTTTATTTAGCTTTTTTTTTATTGGTAATTGACTATTGGTGTTAAGCCTGTTAAAATAGCAAATTAAAGGAGGATTACTTATGTCTAAAGAACAAAATGTAATAAACTATTATGTTATTTGTAATAGATTAAAAAATGTTATTAGAACAGGTTGGAAAGACTGGAATGTGCAAAGAACAAGAATAGAAAGTGTTGCGGAACATATTTTTGGAGTTCAAATGCTTGCACTTGCTATGAAGTCAGAGTATCAATATGATGTAGATATTATGAAAGTCATATTTATGTTAGCAGTCCATGAACTAGGTGAAACAATAATAGGTGATTTAACTCAATTTCAAATATCTAAAGAGGAAAAAGAAAAGTTAGAACATGAAGCTGTACATAAGATATTAGGAAATTTGTTAGATGGCAAACAAATAGAAGAATTATTTTTGGAATTTGATTCACATAATACAAAAGAAGCAATGTTTGCCTACCAGTGTGATAAACTAGAATGCGATTTACAATGTAAACTATATGATGAAGAGGGTTGTGTAGATTTAAATAAACAAGATGGCAATACTACAATGAAAAATCCTCTAGTTGAAAAACTTTTAAACAATGGTGCAACATGGTCAAATATGTGGTTAAATTTTGGACAACAAATATATCCTTATGATGATAACTTCAAAGCAATATCCAATTATGTAAAAAATAATGATATAAGTGATAATAAAGTAAAAAAATTAAAATAAAAGAGGCAAAATTTTTTAATGAACTACATCTAAAAAATGAATAGTTCATTACTAAGTTTTAGCCTCTTTTTAATTATTTATACCATGATGTGCTGTATAGCTATCTTCTGTTAGTGGTAAAAAAGTATAACCATTTGATAAACCATAATATAATATTTTTTCTAATGCATCCTTATTAGCGTATTTAATATCATGCATTAATACAACAGAATTATTAAATCGTTTTATACCACTTATGACATTATTAGCAATCTTATCAGAATTAATAGTACTAGTATCACCACTATCTACATTCCAATCAAAATACGTATATCCTAGTTCTGTTACTTTTTTAGTTAATCTAGTCATTAATCCTTTATTACCACTACTAATAGTATTTGAGCTTCCTCCTGGGAATCTTATTAATTTGG
Source organism: uncultured Bacilli bacterium (assembly GCA_934154785.1). Taxonomy (GTDB): domain Bacteria; phylum Bacillota_I; class Bacilli_A; order RF39; family UBA660; genus SIG204. Next base: position 167,675 of record CAKPGL010000001.1, read on the forward strand.
TGTGATATCCTGTTTGTTTATATATTACTTTATCCATATTATTTAAATCATTTAAATAAGCATCATCACTATTATAAACAATTTTATATTGATGAGAGTAGGTATGAATACCAATACTATGACCATTATTATACATTTCTTTAATTAAATTTTGATTATTTGGAAATTGATTAGTTACAAAAAATGTAGCTTTAACATTATACCTATTTAGTATATCTAAAATGTTTTGTGTATAAGCATTAGGTCCATCATCAAAAGTTAAATAAACAATTTTACCGTTTTTTTCTATATTTGTTCCAATAGAATTATCATAAACATGGACTACTCTCTTTTTTGTTTGTTTATTTCCAGAATTATCAACAATTGTATATGTTAAATTGTAGTCACCAACAGTGTTAACATCTACACTGCCTTCTACCTTAACTTTTTCACTTAGCTTTCCATCACAAGTATCATATGCCGTAAATCCTGGTTCTTTAAATGCTGTTCCTTTATAAAGATACAGATTATCATTTCCATTTAACACTAATTCAGGTGCTTTGTTATCAATAATTTCTATATCTCTTTCTACTAATGCTTCATTACCAGCTTCATCAATAGCGCTATAATACAATTTATTTTCTTTAATATATTTAGTAACCTTATTTTGAATATTTGTATCATAATTATCAGTGATTGTATAATCATTAATTTTATCTAGATTATAATTGGGACAGAGTGTTAATTTATCACTATTTTCTAATTCAATAACTGGTTTTTCAATGTCCGCAACTTCAATTTCCACAGTTTTAATTTTTTTATATTTATTAACATTCTTATAAAGTAGAGTATAGATTACTTTATATTTACCTATTTTTGTTGTATCAACATTGTTTTCTACTTTAATATATTTTGAAATCTCAATACACTTTTTTGAAAAAATAGTTTTACAGTAATATCCTTTAGCGTTAGGGACATTAAAAGTACTATTAACATTTACTTTATTTGAAAAATTATCTATTTCTATGTAAACATTTCTTCTAAATAATAAAAATATTATTATTGAAGTGAGTAACGCTAATAAAAAAATAATTATTAATCTTTTCTTATTCATATTATCACCATACTATATTAGTTATTATACTCCTAATTTTATTATTTACAATAATTTTGTTTTTAAAAAATAATATTCATGATATAATATGTCAAGAAAAGGGCGATAATATGAAAAGACAAATAGCTTTAATAACCGGTGGTGCAAAAGGAATTGGTGCCAGTATTGTAGAACAGTTATGTAAAAACAATTTTGATATAATATTACATTATAATAAAAGTAATTTAATTGCAGAAAAATTAAAAAATGATTTAGCGTGTAAATATAAAAATAATATCTACTTAGTAGCGGGTGATTTAAATAAAGAATCGGATATAGATTATATAATAAATTACGTTAAAGGTATTACAAATAAATTAGATGTTCTTGTTAATAATGCCGCACTAAGTTTAGATAATGATATAGAAGAAAAAACTAAAGAAGAGTTTATGAATGTTTTAAGTGTTAATTTAGTAGCACCATTTCTACTTACTAGAGGTCTTTCTCCTTTACTAGCTGATGGTACAGTCATAAACATAGCATCTACAGATGGAATAGATACTTATAGTACTTATAATGTAGATTATTCTACATCAAAAGCTGGATTAATATTATTAACAAAAATATTAAGTGAAAAATATAGTAATATATATTTTGTAGCACTAGCTCCAAACTGGGTTAAAACAGAAAGTATTATGGAAATGGAACCAACATTCTTGGAAAATGAATTAAAGAGAGTTAATCAAAAGAAACTATTATTACCAGAAGATATATCTTTAAAAGTTATAGAAATTATTAATAATAAGAACATACAAAGTGGTTCGTTAATTAGAATAGATGGTGAAAAATATGAATAAAAATTTAGAACAATTTGGTATAAGCAAAGACTTGTACTTATTATCAAAAGAAACAGAAAAAGAATTACAAGATAAATTTAAAGAATTGGATAGTCTATGTGAATACAATAGTTTAAAAGTATTAAATGCTTTTCAAAAACATAGTGTTACAGAGTCACATTTTGCATCTACTACTGGTTATGGTTATGGTGATATAGGTAGAGATACCATAGAAGAAATATTCGCGGAAGTCTTAGGAGCAGAGTCTGCATTAGTTAGAAATCAATTTATTTCAGGTTCTCATGCTTTAAATGTTGCACTTTTTGCTTTTCTTCGTCCTGGTGATACTATGTTAAGTATTACTGGTAAACCTTATGATACTTTAGATGAAGTAATTGGTATAGTAGATAATCCTAGTTCATTAAAATCTTTTGGTATTAAATATGAACAAATAGATTTAATAAATAATGAATTTGATATTGAAGCTATTAAAAATATATTATCTAAAGAAAAAGTAAAGTTAATTGAAATTCAAAGGTCAAAAGGGTATTCTACTAGAAAAAGTATAACTTTAGATAAAGTAGAAAATGTTATTAAAGCTATACGTGAAGTAGATAAAGAAGTAATTATTATGATAGATAATTGTTATTGTGAATTTGTTTCTTTTAATGAACCTTTAAGTGTTGGTGCAGACGTAATAGTTGGTTCACTTATAAAAAATTTAGGTGGTGGCATTGCACCAAATGGTGCTTATATAGCAGGTCGTAAAGATTTAATCAATCTTGCAGCGGAGCGTTTAACATTACCTGGTGAAGGTAAAGAAGTAGGTCCAAGTTTAGGCGTAAATAGATATTTACTACAAGGTTTATATATGGCACCTAGTGTTGTTGTTAATGCTTTAAAAACCGCTGTATTTACGAGCCTTTTATTAGAAAAATTAGGATATAAAGTTGAACCTAAATATAGTGATGCCCGTGCTGATATAGTTCAAAATATTGAATTTGGTAATCCTGATAAATTAATTAAATATTGTCAAGGTATTCAAATGGGCTCACCAATAGATTCAAACGCTATTCCGATGCCTTGGGATATGCCAGGTTATGTGGATAAAGTAATTATGGCTGCTGGAACATTTACGCAGGGTTCTTCTATAGAAATATCTTGTGATGGTCCAATTAGAGAACCATTTATTGCTTATCAACAGGGTGGATTAACCTATGAATATGGTAAACTTGCTGTTTTAAAAGCCGTAGCGGAATTATTAAAAAATAAATAGACTAAAAAATAGATTAAATACGTAAAAAAATCAGAGAAGTAAATCTCTGATTTTTGTTGTTTTATAAACTATTTTAATTTAGACTTAACTTTTTGGTTTTACTTTCTTCAAGTTTACCAATTATATTAAAGTAAATGGTTCTATCTATCATTGATACATTTTCTACCTTAAGTAATACTTTTACACCAATTTTATAATCTTTTAATGAATTATAAGTACTAGAGTCAACAATACCATAAATAAGATTAGTAGTTTTAACTCTTATATTATTTCCATTATTACTAACAATAGTACCTTCAAATTCTTCACCAATGTGTTCTTGCATATATTGTGCCATCATTAGTTTTTCGCTTTCTCTTTCTGCAGCATCTGATTGTCTTTCTTTATAGGAAGAATGACTGCACGCTTTAGTTAAATAGGTTTCTAACTCTTTTAAATTGATTTTAGAAATATCTTTTGTATACTTATTTATTAAAGTATGAACTAATAAATCGGGAAAACGTCTAATAGGTGAAGTAAAGTGTGTATAATAATCTAATGCTAAACCAAAGTGTCCAATATTATCTATAGAATATTCTGCTTTTTTCATAGCGCATAATAATAAATTTGATAATAGTGAATATTCCTCTTTATCTGACAAACTATTTAATATATTTTGAATAAGTTTAGGGCTACCAACATTTCCACAAGTATTTACCCTGTAACCTAAATCCGTAATAAATTTTACAGTTTTATCTAGCTTCATTTCATTAGGAATCCCATGTACACGATAAACAAATGGTAGATGTGAAAAATAAGATGCTACAGTTTCGTTAGCGGCTATCATAAAATTTTCAATTAACTTTTCAGCATCTCCTTGATGTGCTTGTAAGAAATCAAAAGGTTTACCATTTTCATCCACAGCAACTTCTATTTCATTACTAACAAAGTCAATTTTACCAGCACCCTGTCTAACTCTACTTAAAATTTTAGATAATTTATGCATGTTTATTAATGTGTTGTAAAACTCATCATATCCATCTGGAATGATACCTTCTTCTAGAATATGGTTTACAGAATCATAGTCCATTTTCTTTTTGGAATTAATAACAGAATTTACAATATTACTATTAATAATCTTACCATTTTTGTCTATTTCCATAATACAAGACTTAGTAAGACGGTCAACATTAGGATTTAATGAACAAATACCATTAGAAAGTTTCTGTGGTAACATTGGTATAACAGAATTAATCATATATAAGCTAGTTGCGCGATTATAAGCTTCTTCAAATAGTTTCATTCCTGGTTTTACATAATACGATACATCAGCAATGTGAACTCCTAATTCATAATTACCATTTGGTAAAATTTTTAATGAAATAGCGTCATCCATGTCTTTAGTATTTATTCCATCTATAGTAAATATTGTTTCATTTCTTAAGTCTAATCTATTTTTTAATTCTATATCTAGTACAGTATCAGGAATATTTTCTGTTTCTTTTAGTGCTTCTTCACTAAATTCAGGTTCAAAGTCTTTATCGTATGCAATAGATAATAGTTCCTTATTAGGTGCATCTCTATGGCAAATTAGTTTAACAAATTCACATTCAAGATAACTATCTTCGAATGTAGTATTTGTTTTTACTAAAACTCTATCACCATCCGCTAAAAGTTTAAGTGCTTTTTTATTTACATGAATTAAATAGTTATTTGGTAAGTTTAGTGGTATTAACATTTTCTCATCGTAATTATTTACTACTTCACAAACAATTTTATCATATTTATGTTCTATAACTTTTACTACTTTAAATCCGTTTCCATCATTTTGTACGATAACTTTACTGAAAGTTAAAGCACCATTTAAATCTTCATCTGCAATGTCACATTTTTTATTATTTTCATCTATAAAATATTTTTTACCTTTAGAAGTAGATAAAATTTCCACAACTTTGTAAATATCACCAATTTTATAATATAAATCTTCTTCATTATTGTAGTAAATTTTACCTTCATTTACTATTTTTTCTAAGGTTTTTTTGATAAATTTAGTACTTACAGTATATAGTTTTGCATACTTCTTAATTTCTTCAATAGATAGTTTTTCTTGTGTATTAATTAATTCTAAAATTTGTTCTTCCAAAGAAACACGCCCCCTACTCTTTCTAATATACAACAAAAAAATTGCATTGTAAATTAAATAATTGAATATTTAAAAATTTTTTTTAGATACATACAAGGTGTTAACATATTAATGCAAAGGAACTAGTTTTCCACAGGAAAACCATAAAGTTACCCAATATTAATAGTAAACATGTGGAAAACTATGATATATATGTGGAAAAGTATATAAAAATCAGAATTTGTTGAACTTATACTGTGGAAAAGTAAGAAATTAGATAAATCATTAATACAATATTAAAAATAAAAAAATGAATCAAAATATGGTATAATGGTTACGGAGGTATAATATGAAAAAAATATTAAAAGAGTTTAAAGAATTTATTTCACGTGGTAGTGTAGTAGACCTTGCAGTAGGTGTTATTGTAGGTGGAGCATTTAGCAAAATAGTAACATCACTAGTAAATGATATTTTAATGCCAATCATTGGAATTATTATTGGTGGTCATAATTTTAGTAGTTTATCAATAACATTTAGAGACGCTACTATTGCTTATGGAGCATTTATTCAAAATGTAATAGACTTTTTAATAGTTGCGGCTTGTATATTTATGTTTGTAAAAGTTATTAATAGTTTAGAAAAACTTGGTCACAAGGATGCTAAAAAAGAAGAACCTAAACCCGCTCCAAAGAAATCTGATGAAGTAGTTTTATTAGAGGAAATAAGAGATTTATTAAAAAACAATAATGCTACTGCCAAGGAAACTAAAACAGTAAAGAAAGTAACTAAAAAGAAAAATTAAAGGATTATTTTTACCTTTAATTTTTTTCAAAAAATCTAGAATATTTGTTGCAAACATAAGTTTGCTGTGATACAATTATATTGCTTAAAAGTAGGTGACATATGTTAGATTTAAATAAGATTAAAAATAATACACTATTATTAACAGATAGTACTTTAAAAAAAAGGATCTTACTAGAAATATCAAAGAATAAAATATTCACTAATATAAAAATAATGACTTTTGATGAATTTATTAAAGAGTACAATTTTAATTATACTAATAAAACTATTTATTATGTTATGAATAAATATAATGTTAAAGTACCTATTGCTCTAATATATATTAGAAATTTATATTTTGTAGGAACTTCTGATTATAATATTGATAAGTTAAAGTTTTTAATAAATTTAAAACAGGAGTTATTAGAAAATAATCTTATTCAGGAAAATTATTTATTTAGAGAAAAGGTAAAATCAATGCATATAGTTGTTTATGGCGATGTAGCGGCTATTTATAAAAACGCTATTGATAAACTTAATGAATTTACTGATGTAACATACATAGATATAGATAATTCTAATAACTATACTCATGATATATATGAATGTAATAATATGGATTCAGAGATTGAGTTTGTTGTAAAAAGAATTGCTAGTTTATTAGATAGTGGTATACAAATAGATAAAATTAAGTTAGCTAATGTTAGTGGTGAATATCAAACTATTATTAGAAGAATATTTAGTATTTTTAATATTCCTATTACTTTAAATGAAAATAATAATTTATATAGCGTAAGTATGGGAAATTTTTTCTTAGATAATATAGAATCCGATATTGAAATAACTCTAAATAAAATTAAGGATAAATATAATTTAAAAGATGAAAATTTAAATAATCAATATAATAAGTTATTAAATATTTGTAATTCGTACAATTGGTGCAATGATTATTTATCGATAAAGAATTTATTAATATATGAACTTCAACAGTGTAATATAACTAATAACATAGGTGGAATAGATGTAATTGATTTAGAAAAATCCGTACCCGAAAATGATGAATATGTATTTTTAATTGGTTGTAATCAAGGGATATTTCCTTGTACAGAAAAAGACGAAGATTATTTAAATGATACTATTAAAGAAAAACTTAATTTAGAAACGACTGTTATTAAAAATAATAAGCATTTAGAAACGACTCTTCGTTTTATAAAAAATACTAAAAATTTAGTAATTACTTATCCTAAATATGTAAATGGCCCAATTGAATTATCTAATATTAATGATATATTGAAATATCAAGTTACAAAAGTAGAAGGCAATAATTATGGTTATTCTAATTTAAATAATACTTTGTTATTAGGGCAAATGCTTGATACTTATATAAAGTATGGCGTTAAAGATACTGACTTATCTCGCTTATTAAATACTTACCCTAAAAATAATTATTTAAAATATGATAATAAGTTTACTAAGATAAATGTAGAATCTTTAAAAAAATATAAAAATAATTACTTGACCTTGTCTTATTCTAGCATCGACGCTTATTTTCATTGTGCTTTTAAGTTTTATATAAGTAATATTTTAAAACTAAATATTTATGAAGAAAATTTTATGAATTATATTGGTTCATTGTTTCATTTTGTTCTTTCAAAGTATTATGAAAAAGACTTTGATTTTGATATTTCTTGGAATGAGTTTATTTCTAATAATGTAAAAGAATTATCTAATAAAGAAAAATATTTTTTGAATAAGTTAAAAGATGAACTACACTTTATTATTGATACATTAGATGAACAAAAAAAATATACTAATTTTAATGAGTTTTTATTAGAAGAAAAGATTGATATTGATAAAAGTATTAATGGTTGGAAAATAAATTTTGTTGGTATAGTAGATAAGATATTACTATTAGAAAAAGATAATCAAAGATTAGTTGCGGTCGTAGATTATAAAACTGGTAATCCTTCTCTTGATTTAACTAAAGTTCCAAATGGACTTGGAATGCAATTACCAATATATTTATATTTAATCAATAGTAGATATTCTAATGCTGAGATAGTAGGCTTTTATTTACAGAAAATTTTACCTACTTCAATAAATAGGGATAGTAAAAAGACATATATAGACCAAAAAAAAGATTATTTAAAGTTACAAGGTTATAGTGTTACTAAAGAGTCGTTATTAAAAGAATTTGATAATACTTATGAAGATAGTAAATTAATTAAAAGTATGCGTACTACTAGCAAAGGTTTTGCTAGTTACTCTAAAGTTTTGACTACTACAGAAATGGATAATTTACAGAAATTAGTTAATAAAAATATAGATAACGCAATTAACAATATAATAGACGGAAATTTTGAAGTTAATCCAAAACAAATAAATGGTGATTTAGTCGGTTGCGAATTTTGTAAATTTAAGGATATTTGTTTTAGAAATAATAAAGATATAGTTAATTTAGAAGAGTATAAGGATTTAAGCTTTTTAGGGGGTGAAGATAATGCCTAGATGGACACCTGAACAGATGCGCGCTATTGAAACTAGTGGTAGTAACATTATTGTTAGTGCAGGTGCTGGTAGCGGGAAAACAGCTGTTTTAACTGAAAGGGTAATTACTAAATTACGTAATGGTGTTAATATTAATGAACTTTTAATATTAACGTTTACAAAAGCGGCCGCAGCAGAAATGAAAGAAAGAATTCGTAAAGCTATAAAAAAGGATGAAACTTTACATAAACAGTTAGAATTAATTGATACTGCTTATATAACTACATTTGATAGTTATGCCTTATCGGTAGTAAAGAAATATCATTATTTAATTAATGTTTCCCCTAATATCACTATTGGAAATGATAATGTTTTTAAATTGAAGAAAAAGCAGATAATAGATGAAATATTTGAACAAAAGTACTTAGAAAAAGACAGTGAATTTATTAAATTTATATCTGACTTATGTACCAAAGATGATAGTGAAATTCGTGCTTACGTGCTTAATTTAAGTGAAAAGTTATCATTAAGAATTGATAAAAGTGATTATTTAAATAATTATATTACTAACTTTTATAATGATCCTAATATTAATAATTTAGTTAATAATTATATATATTTGTTATTAAATAAAATATCAGAATTAGCAAAAAGTATAGAAGATATTTCTTATTATGTAGATGGTAAATACTACAACACTTTAATTGATAGTTTTTCAAATCTAATTAACGCTAAAAATTATGAAGAAATTAAGAGTAATTTAGATATTAAAATTCCTATGTTACCTAGAGGTAGTGATGGTGAGGTTAAATCACAAAAGGAAATCATAAGTGATAATCTAAAGAAGATTAAAGAATTATGTAATTATGATTCTACTTTAGATATGAAAGAGTGCATTTTGTTAACTAAACCATATGTAAATTCTATAATCAACATTTTAAAAGAGTATTATAAAAGAATAATGGATTACAAATTTGAAAAAGATATATATGAATTTACAGATATAGCCATGATGGCAATAGACATATTAGATAAAAATCCTGATGTATGTGATGAAATCAAATATTCATTAAAAGAAATTTTGGTAGATGAATACCAAGATACTAGTGATTTACAAGAAACTTTTATTAAACATATCGAAAATAATAATGTTTATATGGTAGGTGATATAAAACAATCTATATATCGCTTTAGAAATGCTAATCCTTATATATTTAAAAATAAATATGATAATTATTCTTTAGGTAAAGACGGAATTAAAATAGATTTAAATAAGAATTTTCGCTCTCGTAATGAAGTTCTCACTGATATAAATTTATTGTTTGATTATATAATGGATAATGATATAGGTGGAGCGGAATATCGCGATACACATCGTATGGTATTTGGAAATATGTCATATGAAGAACAAGGAAAAACGGATGATAATCGTCATATGAATATAATTAGATATCCTTATGAACGAGGATTTCAATTTACTAAAGAAGAAATTGAAGCCTTTATTATTGCAGAAGATATAAAAAATAAAGTAAATAATAATTATTTAGTATTTGATAAAGAAATTTCCCTTTTAAGAAAGTCTACTTATAGTGATTATGTAATTTTAATGGATCGTACTACTAATTTTGAGTTATATAAAAAAATGTTTGAATATTTAAATATACCGTTAGCAATTCATAAAGATGAATCGCTAACTGGTGAAACTGTAAGTTTAGTATTAAAAAATCTATTATGCTTAATTAAGTGTATTAATGATAATGAATTTGGTACTTTATTCAAATATCATTTTACTAGTGTTGCCCGTAGTTTCTTATTTAGATACGATGATAATGATATCTTTAATATGTTTATAAATAATAATTTTAAGATGAATGACATATATAATATTTCATTAGACATTAGTAAAAAACTTCAATATTTAACACCATTAGAATTAATAAATGAAGTAGTAACTAAGTTTAATTTTTATGCAAACATAGTAACAATTGGTAATATTTCGTCATCTATAACTCAACTAGATTACTATACTAAACTTAGTGAAGAAGTTATGTCTTTAGGTTATGATTCTTTCAAATTTATAGATTATTTGGCAGAGTTAATAGATAATGAATATGAAATGAAGTATAGTGTTGATTTAAAAGATGTTGATTCTGTTAAGATGATGACTATTCATAAGTCAAAAGGATTAGAGTATCCAGTATGTTATTTTAGTGGTTTATATAAAACATTTAATATAAGCGATTTAAAAGAACGTATTCTTTATGACAATGAATATGGTATTATTACGCCATTTTTTAAAGAGGGATTAGGAGAAGTTATTACTAAAAGATTATTAAAAGAAAGATTTATTAAGGAAGAAATATCTGAAAAAATTCGCCTTTTCTATGTAGCGTTAACACGTGCTAGAGAGAATATGATATTTGTTTTACCAACTAGTGATACTATGTTAGACATTAAAGATTTAGTTGATAATAATATAAGACTTTCTTATCGTTCATTTGCAGATATAATAAATTCTTTAAATAGTAAATTAGATGATTATACTAAAAAAATTGATTTAACTAGTATTGGTTTATCAAAAGATTACAATATAATAAGTAATAAAGAAATAGATACTAAAGATTATAAAAATGAGTTGCTAGAAGTAAAAGATATTAATATCAAAGTAAAGGAACAAGATAGTGATAGTTTTTCTAAAAAAGTTCATGATTATGTATCCTTAGAGCAACAAAAGAATATTGATTTAGGATTAACAATGCATAGTATATTAGAAAATATGAATTTTAAGGCTCCTAATTTTGATTTAATAACAGACACTTTTTATCGTACTAAAGTAATTGATTTTTATAATAAATTAGGAGATATAAAAGACGCTAATATATATCAAGAATATGAATTTATGTATGAAGAGAACAATGTTTTATATCACGGTATAATAGATTTAATGCTAGAATATACAGATTATATCAGAATAATCGACTATAAACTTAAAAATGTAAAGGATGAATCTTATATCAAACAATTGACAGGTTATAAAAATTATGTCGAACAAACTAGTGGAAAAAGAACAACAATTGAGTTATATTCTATTATTGATGAAACTTTTGAAGTAATAAATTAAAAGATAATAATTTTAGTATTATGTTACCAAAATTATAAAAACCAAACATCAAAAAATGCGAACTTATTATTGGATTTTTAAAAATAAATTAACAATCATTAACAATTTGCAAAAACATTTAAATTAGTATATAATAAGTTCTACTTAGGGGGAAAATTATGGCTAAAAGAAAAGGAATTGAAAAATTAGTTGCTTATCAAAGTTATTTAAGAAAACATTCATTTATTAATGATGCTAATAACGAAGAGCTATTTGATTTATATAATAAAGCAACCACTAATGAAGAAAGACTTGCTATTAGAAATAAAATAGTTCAAGCAAATCTACCTTTAGTAGCGAAGTTAATTGCGTATAAATATAATTATAATTATGATGTCAATCCTGTATATGATGTTGATGATGTTATACAAGAAGCCAATATAGTGTTAATAAATGCAGTTGATGATTATGATGTTTCTAGAGGTAAGTTTTCTACATTTTTATATACTAAATTAGAATACAGTATTTACTATAGTAATGGTATACCAAATGCTCCCGCTCATTTTAGCAGAGGTACGGCTGCCAAATACAAAAAGGTAAAAAAATTGATTGATTTAGAATATGATGATGAATATATCTGTAATAAATATGAGATAACACTGGATAACTTAAAGATTTTAAGAACTGCTTTAACATCAACATTATCATATGAAGAACTAATGGAGAAAGCTGAAATTAAAAACATACTTCAGAAACAAGATGCCTTATTTGGAGATATGTTAATATGTGTGCTTGATGAACGTGAGATTGTAGAACATAGAAATGAAGTACTTAGAACTGCATTAAATGAATTAAAGCCAAAACTAAAAAAGGTATTAGTATTATCGTATGGTTTAGACGATCCAGAACAAAAAAGAAGCAAGGGTACAATTAGTCGCATGTGTAATTGTAGTAGAACATCCGCAAATACGAGAAAAATGCGTGCTTTAGAAACATTAAGAAAAAATAAAGAATTGCTAGAAGCATTTTTAGCAGTAGATACTGATTTTGATGTAGAAAATCCAGATAAAACATATTATTTACAAAGGTAATATGTTTTCTTTATTATCTTGTAAAAAAATTACTAATGTAGTATAATTATATTGGTGATTAATATGAGTAGAAAAGAAGAAGCAGTAAAAATGATGAAGAGTAAAATGGCTAATGATTCATTTTACACTTATAAGGAAATAGCGGAAATTACAGGTTATCATCCAAAATATCTTTTAAAGTTAAAAAAAGAGATATTAAATGGGACTATTTCTATGGAACATGGTAATAAAAATAGGAAGCCAATTAATACTATTAGCGAAGAAGAAAAAGAAAAGATCATTTCTCTTTATAAAAGATCTAACGCTAGTATTAGAAAATTTTGTAAATTTTATGGTAGTCGTAGTTATTCTTGTATATATAATGTTATAAAAGAGTACGAAGATAATTTAAAGAAAGAGGAAGAGTATGAAAAATAAAATATCTGTTGTAAGACTAATTATTCTTGTAGTAGTAGCGTTAATACTTTATTACTTTATGTTACCACCATTAAATTTAACTAGTCCTTTGTTTTGGTTATATGCTTTCTTATTATATTTTGTATATATGTTTACAAGTATATTAAAGTTAGTAGATATTAGACAGTTATTTATTGAAAAAATTACCATAAGCAAGAAAAACAAAGTATCTATTTTGCCGTTTTTAGTATTCCCAACGGTGATAATACTGCTAGTATTTGTAAATATTATTGTGTCTCCATTATTTCAATCTAGTTCATATTATAAAAGAATAACGATAAATGAAGAAGGTAACTTTACTGAGGATATAAAACCAGTAGATTTTAATGCATTACCCCTTCTAGATAAAGATTCTAGCCAAAAACTGGGTGATAGAGTGATGGGTCAATTACCAGAATTGGTATCACAATTTGATGTATCAGAATTATATACACAAATTAATTATAATAATAATATAGTTCGTGTTACGCCACTTGAATATAATGGACTTATTAAATATTTTGCTAATCGTAAAGATGGCGTAAAGGGTTATATTGTCGTAAATTCTGTAACAGGTGAGGCTAGTTTGACTAAACTAGATAAAGGTATGAAGTATATGCCTTCAGCATATTTCTTTGAAAATTTATATCGCAAGCTTAGAATAGATTATCCAACATTAATATTTGATGAAGCAAATTTTGAAATAGATAATGATGGTAATCCTTATTGGATTGTTCCTACTATAAAATATAGTGGCGTAGGATTACGTAGAGAAATTACCGGCGTTGTTATTTTAGATCCTATTACTGGAAAAAGTAATAAATATTCAGTTGGAGAAATACCAACCTGGGTAGATCATGTATATCCTGCTGATTTAATTATTGAAGAGGTAGATGATTGGGGGCAATATAAGAATGGATATTTAAATTCTGTATTTAGTCAAAAAAATGTAGTACAAACTACAGAAGGATATAATTACACAGTAATGAATGATGATGTTTATTTATATACTGGTATTACATCTAAAGTAGCGGATGAAGCTAATGTAGGATTTATTTTAACTAATATGCGTACAAAAGAAACTAACTATTATGCTGTACCAGGCGCTGAAGAATATTCCGCTATGGCTAGTGCTGAAGGTCAAGTTCAACAAATGAATTATAGATCAACTTTCCCGCTTCTTATTAATTTAAATAATAAGCCTACATATTTAGTATCTTTAAAAGATAATGCGGGTTTAGTTAAGATGTATGGATTTATTGATGTTACAGATTATCAAAAAGTAGTTGTAACAGAAAGTTCTGAAGGAATAGTTAAAGCCGCACAAAAATATTTAGGTAATAACCAATCATTTATTAATAATGAGTCAACCATAAAAAAGGATATTACAATTAAGTCTGTAAAAGACGTTATTATAAATGGTAATACTTATTATTATTTAGTAGATACAAATAATAAAAAATATCGTGTTAACATCAATGTAAGTGAGTTTATCTTACCATTTATTAAAGAAAACTCTAGTATTACAGTTTATTATGAACAAGAATCAGATGTTATAGAAATAATTAAAATAGATAAATAACATAAAGTCATCAAATTTGATGACTTTTGCTGTCTTTTAGAAAATATATACATATAATAAAATGGTAAATTTGCTATTTTTGTAAAAAGTGATAAAATAATCAAAGAAGTGGTGATATTATGAAGAATTTAAAATTAAATATAAATAAAATAATGTTAATTGCAATATCTGGTTTTATTTTAATTACTTCTACTGCTTGTGGAAAAAAAGAAGAAAATAATTATCAATCTAATGTTATAGAAAGTGATTATTATGATGAAGTTATCCACAGTATAAAAGAAGATGAGGGAATAACTAGTGTAAATAATTCTAAAACACAAGATAAAACTGTGGAAAAAAATAAAAATAATAATGTAACAACAGAAAAAACTATAGAAAACAGTAAAGACAAAGAACAGTTAAGTGAAGAAAATACTCAAGAACAAAATTTTGATAAAAAAACTGATAAAACTGCCGAAAATTTATATAATAGTGGAGATAACCAAGTACAATTAAGTAAAGAAGATGGTATCATTATTAATGAATTTAATTTTATAAAAGATAGAATCACTAACTATTTAAATAGTGCGGATTTTGAAAATTTTAAGGATAGCGCTAAGGGAGTATTTATTAATATTGTCGACTTTATATTTTATGATGGTGAAATAAAAGGAATAAAATTTAACGATTTAACCGAAGAAGGAAAAAAACAGGTTTTAGCACTTGCCTCATCTATAGATAGTATGATTACAAATAAATATCCAACTTATAAAGAAGATATTTCTACTACTACTAAAGATGCATATAAAAAGGCTAGTGAATTAATAAAACAAGGTGCTAAAAACATCAGTGATTTTTCAAAAGATAAGTTAGGAGAAGAAAATTATAACGCTATTAAAAACGCTAAAGATGAACTAGTAGAATATAGCAAGCAGGCTATAGAAATCATAGGTAACTTTTCTTCTAAAACTTGGTCTAACGTTAAAAATAAAGTAAAAAACTGGTATGAAGAATTTAGAAACAACTAAGTTGTTTTTAGTATATTTACATAATTTGTCTAAAATGCTATGATATTAGTATCAAATGTAAGAAAAACATGTTGCTTGTTTTAAGTAATTGTGTTAAATTATAATGAAGAAATTTTTGGGGGATAATATGAAAATAAATAATTTACAAATAAATGAAGAACATTTGCATAATTTATACTTAAAAAAATTGGCATTAGGTGAAATTCAAGGTCCACCAGTAGGTAAAGCTAGTATAGATAAACCGTGGCTTAAGTACTATAGTGATTCAGCTATAACTACAGATATACCTGAAGGTTTATCAGTTTATCAATATATGAAGAGCAAAAATATGGATAAGCCTAATAGGATTGCTGTTAATTACTATGGCAATTTATTTACATATAAAGAGTTATTTGAAATGATTGATAAATATGCTAGTAAATATAGTAGTTTAGGAGTAAAATCTGGGGATATTGTCACTATATGTATGCCAAGTACTCCAGAAACTGTTGCTAGTTTTTATGCGTTAAATAAACTGGGTGCTGTTTGTGATATGTTAGACCCACGTTCTAATCCTACACAGATGGAGTATTATCTACAACAAAATAAATCTAAGTTACTTATATTGTGTGAAAACTACTATAAAAAATTAGTTGACGCTTGTGATAATTCAGACTTATCTAAAATTATTTTGATGCCTATAACCCCATCTGCTCCGTTAAAACTTAAATTACTAGTAGATAGTAAGGCAAAGATTGATAATTTTGGCGTAAAAAAATCTGATAAGATAATAACTTGGAAAGAGTTTGAAAAATTACCAAATTCGAATACTTTTAATGAAACTATTAATTCACAAGACTTAGCATTAGTAATTCATTCTTCAGGTACTACTAGTTTACCTAAAGGTATAGTTTTAACAAACAAGAATGTTAATGCATTAGCCTTACAATATAAATTAACATCTTTAAATACAGCACCTGGTTCTAAATTTCTATCAGTTATTCCAGCGTTTGCATCTTTTGGTATAGTAGCATCAATTAATTTGCCACTTACATTATCTATGGAAAACATCCTAGTACCAATGGTAAATCCTAAGATTTTTATTCAAAACATGAAAAAAAATCGAATCAATTTTACTCTTACGATTCCTAGTAGCTTTGTAGCACTTTCAAGATATAAGAAAGATGATATTGATTTAACTGGATTATATGGACCTGGCGTAGGTGGATATTCTTTAGATTCTGTTAAAGAACAAGAAGTTCAAGATTATTTAAAAGAACACCATAGTCCTGTTCCAATGTTATCAGGTTGGGGTATGTCTGAATTATCTTCTACAGCCTGCTTGGAACTTCCAGAATGTAACAAATTACTATCATCTGGTATACCTCTTCCTAAAAATGTTGTATCAATATTTGAACCTAAAACTGATAAAGAATTATCTTATAATCAGGAGGGTGAAATTTGTGTAACAGGTCCAACAATTATGAAAGGTTATTTAAATAATCCTGCAAAAACTAATGAAGTTATAAAAAAACATAGCGATGGCAACATGTGGCTTCATTCAGGTGATGTTGGATATATAGACGAGGATGGCCGTTTGACGGTTGTTGGACGATTAGAACGTATGATAATTAAAGGCGCCGATGGTTTTAAAATATTTCCACAAAAAATTGAAGAAGTAATTGTATGTTCAAAATATGTTGATGCTTGTACTGTTGTAGGGTTTAACACCTATGAACATGGAGTAGTGCCAAAAGCATATATTGTTTTAAGAAAAGAATATATTAATGATAAAGAAGACGCTTTAAAAGATATTAAAGATTTATGTTCCGCTAAGTTGTCTGTAAGAGCCATTCCTGATATTTTTGAGGTAATTGATCATATGCCTTACACTAGTATGGGTAAAGTGGATTTTAAGTTATTAGAAAAAGGTTTAGATGACAATAAAGATGTACAAAAAGTAAAAAAAAGATAAATTAAAGTTTTATCTTTTTTCTTATTGTGTTATACTTATAATAGGTTGGTGAGTATATGAATAGTTGTAATTTATTAACTATAGGAAGCCTATTTTATAGTATATTATTAATGATAGTTTTTTTTACTAAAAGACGTTTGTCTAGTATAGAAAATCGTGTTTATGGAGCATTAATTATATCGAATTTTATAGGTATAGTAATAGCAATAGCGTGCTACATAACGGTATCAAATTACGATACTTTAGTGGTTTTAAATTATGTAGTATCTAGATTATACTTAATGTATTTAGTTTTCTTTATCTTTGTTTTCTTCTATTATTTGATTACTATATTGTATCAAAATAAAAAAGTTGTAAATTATTCGTTTAATTTTTTGATAATAGCCTTTTTAATAATTAGTTTAATTATTTTTGGGTTACCACTTTACTATCATAATACAGATGGTGCAGTTTATTCTTATGGCCCTGCAGCTAATTTAGTGTATGTTATTGCTACAATCAGTATGGTAACCTGGTCGTTTCTTTTAATTAAAAATTATAAATCTATTAAAAATAAAAAATTTTTACCTATAATTTTATTTATTATAGGTGCTATGGTGGTGACAATAGTTCAAAAATTAAATCCATCATTATTATTAATGACTTCAATGGAAACATTTGTTACAGTAATAATGTACTTTACAATAGAAAACCCAGATTTGAAAATGTTAGAAAGTTATCACGATGCTAAACAATATGCCGAAGATTTGAATATTGAAAAACAAATGTTTATTTATAATATATCTCAAGATATGAAAATTCCTCTTATTAAAACAAGTAAGTATTGTGAAAATTTATTATATTCAGATGATTTAAATACTTATAAAAATGGTATTAGAAGTATTAAGAGTGAGTGTAACTCTATGATTCAAAAAATAAATAGTATTTATGATATTGATATTGATGATATAAAAAATATTGATACTGATAATACTAAATATAACTTAAGTAATCTATTAAAATTAGTTACTAGTAATGTAAAGAAAGATATAGAAGAATCTAATAAGAAAATTCAATTTATAACTTCTATAGATGATACATTACCTAAAGAATTAATAGGTGATATAACAAGACTTAAAGAAGTATTAAATAAATTATTTAAACTATCTATTAAAAATACTAAAGAAGGATTTATAGAGTTTAAAGTCCAAGGATTAGTAAAAGGAAATATATGTAGATTAATGATATCTTTAGAAGATTCTGGTAAAGGAATAGAAACAGAAAAACTAGAAGAAATGTTATCTAAAGATGCCAAAGAAAATGAATTAGGTACTGCAAAAAAGATTATTAATATTTTAGGTGGAAACTTAATTGTTAGTAGTAATGTTGGAGTAGGAACAAAAGTAAATATAGTTTTAGACCAAGAAATATCAATATCTAATAAGAAAGGTTTAGATAAATATGAAGATTCATATTTTGATAAAAAGAATATATTAGTATTAGGTGGAAGTACTGATGAAAGAAAAATATTCATGCGAGAGATAGATGAATATAATGGCGTAATGGAAACTGCCGAATCTATTAATGAAATAATAGAAAGTATAAAAAAACATAAAAGATATTATGCGATAATAATAGATGGAGATATAAAATATCATACAATAAAAGAAGTAGTAGAGAAGTTAAAAAATATAAAAGGCTTTAATAGTAATATAATTGTATTTAGTAAAGAAAAAGAAATGAAATCTAGTAAGAATAGAGCAATAATAGGCATACAAGGATATATAGCACGTCCTTTAGTAGAGGGTTCAGTATTAGATACATTAAAGAACTTAGATAAATAGGGTAACGAAAGTTATCTTTTTTTCTAGTTATAAAATTGTTTTTCCTTAATATATTTAAATGGGAGGACAATCATGAATGCTAGAAATGGACTAACAGATGATGAAGTTTTAAAAAGCAGAGAAAAGTATGGAAGTAATCAAATTACTAATAAAAAAAAGAATAGTTTTCTAAAACTATTTATTGAGACTTTAGGTGATCCTATTATTAGAATACTAGTAATAGCACTAGGTATAAAACTAGTGTTTTTAATGAAAGACTTTGATTGGTATGAAACTGTAGGCATAGTAGTAGCAATCTTTTTAGCGTCATTTATATCAACCATATCTGAATATGGTAGTGAAAAAGCTTTTGAAAAATTACAAGAAGAAGCTTCTAAAGTAAAGTGCCGAGTTCGCCGTAATGGTAAACTAGTGGAACTTAATATAGATGATGTAGTAGTAGGTGATATAGTTTTATTAACTACTGGTGATAGGGTTCCAGCAGACGGTGTATTAATAAATGGTGAGTTGGAAGTTGATGAATCTTCATTGAATGGCGAAACTAAGGCTTCTAATAAAGAAAGTATCAAAATGGGTATGGCTGTAACGGAGAAGAACACAGTATTTCGGGGTACAGTAATATATTCTAAAGAAGCTGAAGTAAAAATAACCAAAGTAGGTGATCAGACATTTTATGGAACTATGGCGGCAGAGCTGCAAGAAAAAAGTCCTGAAAGTCCTTTAAAAATACGCTTACGTCACTTAGCACAAATAATTAGTAGAATAGGCTATGTTGGAGCATTTTTAGTTAGTGTATCTTATTTATTTTCAGTAATAGTAGTAAGAAATAACTTTGATTTTACATTAATTATGGAAACTGTTACCAATTTCCCTTTAATGATAGGATATATACTTTACGCTTTAACACTTAGCGTAACCATTATAGTAGTTGCGGTACCAGAAGGATTACCAATGATGATTACTTTAGTACTATCATCAAATGTTAAAAGAATGTTAAAAGATAATGTAATGGTAAGAAAAATGGTGGGAATAGAAACAGCAGGAAGTATTAACATTTTGTTTACTGATAAAACAGGTACACTTACTAAAGGTAAAATGGAAATGATAGCGTTTTTAGGTAATGACTTTCATAAATATAAAAATGAATCAGAATTAAAAAGTTTTCCACAGTATTATGATATAGTCAAAAAATCTCTAGTATATAATAACGCTAGTAGTTATAATGAAAAAAAAGAAATAATTGGTGGCAATATTACTGATAAAGCATTATTAGGATTTATTAAATCTGATATATATTCTATAAAAAAAATAAATAGCGTTCCTTTTGATAGTAAAAATAAATATTCAAAGGTAACTATTAAAGATAAAGAAGAAATTACTTTAATTAAAGGTGCTCCAGAAAAAGTTGTTGGTTTATGTAATAGTTACTATGATAATCATGGTAATAAGAAAGTTCTTATAAATAGTAAGGTAATAAGTGCTAAACTAAGTAACTATACAAAGGAAGGATATCGCCTAATAGCACTCGCTACTAACAAAAATAGAACTATTACTAATTTAACTTTAGTTGGTTTTGCTTTTATTAAAGATGATGTTAGAAAAGAGGCTATAGAAGGTGTAAATTTAGTAAAAAAAGCCGGTATAAATACAATAATGATTACGGGTGATAATAAGGATACAGCCGTTGCTATAGCAAAAGAAGTAGGTATAATAACTAGTAGCAATGATATTGTATTAACTTCTGATGAATTAAAACTAAAAACCGATGATGAAGTAAAAATAATCTTACCAAGACTAAAAGTATTAGCACGTTCCCTTCCACAAGATAAAAGTAGATTGGTAAGATTATCCGAAGAAATGGGCTTGGTTGTAGGAATGACTGGTGATGGTGTAAATGACGCTCCAGCTTTAAAAAAAGCAGATGTGGGTTTTGCTATGGGAAGTGGTACAGAAGTAGCAAAAGAAGCAAGTGATATAGTTATTTTAGATGACAACTTTTTATCTATATCAAAGGCTATACTCTATGGAAGAACTATATTTAAAAGTATTAGAAAATTTATTGTATTTCAATTAACAGTAAATATTTGTGCAGTTAGTTTGTCTATTATAGGTCCATTTATTGGTGTAGAGACCCCAGTAACAGTAATTCAAATGCTGTGGATAAATATGGTAATGGATACTTTTGCAGGTCTAGCCTTTGCATACGAGCCTCCATTAATTGAATATATGGAAGAACCACCTAAGAAAAAAGATGAAAAAATCATAAATAGATATATGCGTGATGAAATAATTTTTACTGGTGCTTATTCTTCATTACTATGTATATTGTTTTTAAAGCTACCAATAATTGCTCATATATTTAGAGATGGAAATAATAATGAATATTTAATGAGTGCCTTTTTTGGATTGTTCATTTTTATGGGTATATTTAACTGTTTTAATGCTAGAACAAATAGAATTAATTTAATTGCTAATATATTAAAAAATAAGATGTTTATTTTTATAATATCTTTAATAGTTATAGTACAAATAATCTTAATATATTATGGTGGAGAACTATTTAGAACTGTTGGATTAAGCTTAAAAGAGTTTGAAATAATGCTACTATTATCAATGACTGTAGTACCTGTAGACTGGATAAGAAAGATAATCCTTAGAAGTAAAGGGCTAAAAGGGGGTTTTTAACAAAAAAAATCCTGCTTTTTTATTGCAAAAATTGGTAAAATATGGTAATATTTACTTGATTGCATTCAGCAAACGTTCTTTAGAGGTGGATTATGGTTGATTTTATAATATGTGACGATAGTAGAAAAATTATTAATGATGTAGTAAATGTAATAGACAAATATATGATAAGTAATAATATTCAATATAGAACTCATAAGTTTTTTGATTATGATGATAAATTTATACAGTTAATAGATGAACCATTAAATCACAAAATATATATTTTAGATATTGAAACTCCAACGAGTTCTGGAATAGATGTTGCAAGAGTTATAAGAAATAAAGATAAAAATAGTGTTTTAATTTTTTTAACTGGTCATGATGAATTAGGTTTAGTTGTATTAAAAAGTTGTTTAAATTTTTTAACATTTATTTCTAAATTTGATGATTATGAACTTAGACTTGCTGAAGCCTTAGATGAAGCACTAGCATTAATTTATTCTAAAAAATCACTTTCTTTTATAGAACACGGTACAAGATATAATATTCCTATTAGTAACATCCTTTATATCACTAGAGATACTATTGAAAGAAAGACAGTTATAGTAACGGATTCTAATGAACATAAAGTATATATGCCAATAGAAAAAGTTAATGAACTTTCTGATAACCACTTTATAAAAGCTCATAAATCTTGCTTTGTAAATATGGATAGAGTAGATAAGATAGACGGTAATAGAAATCTAATTACTTTTGATAATGGTACAATCACTGATTTATTATCAAATAAGTATAAGAAAGAAGTGATAAAGAATGAACACAAGTAACATTTTAGAGTTAGTGTTAAGTGGCTTTGTCATGAGTTTTACTTGTCACTATATATGGCTCACTTTGACTAATATAAAACTGAAAGGTAATATATTAAAAATACTATTATCGTTTTTTCTGCTTGTTGCTATTCTTATGTTTAATTATAATTTTATTAATAGTTATTTGAAAATTATTGTGTCTGCTTTCTGCAGTTTTGCGTTAGTCTATATTTTTATATGTAGAGATGTAAAAAAATCTATAGTATTGACTTTGTTTAGTGAATCTTTATATATTTTATCAGAAATTATTTTTTCAATAATTATGTTACTTATATTTAGAGATAATTTGCCATTGGTTATGAATAAATACTTTGGTAGTTTGTTGACAAATTTTTGTATTAGTTCTATAGCATTTTTTGAATTTATGCTACCTATGTCCAAAAAAATATATAATTTTTTATTTAATATTATTTTAAAAATCAAAACTATAAGCATTACATTATTAACATTTGTTTTAATTGTTAGTGTAAATATATTTTTGGCTACACCGTATTATAAAACAAATACTGTACTAATTGTTATTATAAATTCAGTATTATTACTTGTTTATACAGTAATAATATTAAAGTTTATTCAAGCAAAAAATAGATATATTGATATTAGTGATAAATACAGTTTAAGCGAAGCTAGTTTAAAGGAAGTACAAAATAATGTTAATAGATTAATGGCTCTAAATCATGAAAATAAAAATCAATTAATAACTATTAGAACTATGGTTGCCAATAAAGATAAAGACGTATTAAAAAATATTGACGCTATTATTGACCAAAAAATTAAGGATGATAAAGAGTTAAAAATTAGAACTTCTGTTATCTCTAATACCATGTTAAGTTCTTTAATTTATAGTAAATTGTTAACTATGAAAGAAAATAATATCACTCATAATTTACATATTTCTAAAGCTATTAATAAATCACATCTTATTAATTTGGGTGATAAGACTAATGTTGATGTTTGTAAGATAATAGGTGTTTATTTGGATAACGCTATAGAAGCAGTGATGGAAGCTGATGTTAAAGAAATAAATATTGATTTATATTTGGAAGACAATTATTTTTGTATTTCTATAGCTAATACATTTAAAGGTAAAGTAGATTTAGATACAATTACTGATTATGGATATACAACTAAGAGTAACGGTCATGGTTATGGATTGTCTTTAGTAAAAGAAGTTATTAAAGATAATAATGCTTTAAGTTCTAAAACTGATATAATAGATAATAAAGTATTTGTTCAAAATTTAAAAATAAAGATGTAGGAAATCAATGAAGTGAACCACAAATAGTTCACTTCATCAATACCTACATCTTTTAAAGTATATAATTATTTAATTAAACTTTTTGGACATTCTTCTTCGTCCCAAATTAATAAAAGACATCCTTCACTTCCCATAGATGCTGCATTTAAACCTAGAGCCCCTAAAACTGTTGCTAAAAAACCTTTCATAATTTTCTCCCTTCTTATTATATTATTAAATCATAGTATGATTTAATTCAGATTATAATTTTTGTAATTATCATACGGCATATTAAATAACTTATATACCAATGGATTAATTACAAACGATTGAATTATAAGTGATAGGATTAAGCAATTAATTATAAAATTATTATTAATAAGTAATGCAGTTATATAATATATAATTGCTATTGAAGTAGATAAGTATTTATATACTTTTCTACGTTTTAAACTTACTATTGGTCTTTTTTTTGTATCAGCAGGGCTGTATAAATATATTAATGGAATTGTAATCATAGATACTATATATATTATAATTTTATTAGGTACAAAGTTTAGACATAATAATGTACCACCAATAAATATAATAGTAGAACTTAGTAAACATATCCAACTTTTTGAAGCGTGTAAACCAAAAGACATACTTCGCAAAATGTTATATATTAAAAGTAATATCAATAGTTCCTTAAATATATTTAGTAACATCGCAATAATAGATATAATTATTAATTTAGAAAATGTCAAATAAATTGATGCTAAACCATATTTTATTTCTTCTATGGTAGTCTTATCGTAATCATTATATTTAGTTATAAAACTCATAGCTTTAT
Source organism: uncultured Bacilli bacterium (assembly GCA_934154785.1). Classification (GTDB taxonomy): domain Bacteria; phylum Bacillota_I; class Bacilli_A; order RF39; family UBA660; genus SIG204. Next base: position 192,827 of record CAKPGL010000001.1, read on the forward strand.
TTATTATTAATTCTTTCATATATACCTCGTACGTTACGATACCAGTATATAACAAATTTTTTGTCAAAATTTGTTTAGTGATTCAAAATAATAGTTATTATTACCAAAGAAATAGTTCATTGTAAAATATAAAAAGAATGCCATTTCAGACAAATTTATGTCACTTTTAGACAGAAAGCAGTTAAAAATATTCTGTGTCTAGTAAAATTGGATATGCCTGTTAAGAATTCCGAAATTAGCTAGCGAATTGTGTCGGAATTTGAATGTTCATTTAAATTGAATACAGGTGGTTTTGGATGTATAGTTATATTGTAAGCAATTTTACTAGAAGGGAGATTTAAGCAATATGCGAGGAAAAGTAAAATGGTTTAATAATGATAAGGGGTACGGATTTATTGAGTATAAAGAAGGAGAAGATATCTTTGTTCATTATTCAACTATTCTATCTGATGGATTTAAAACATTAGTAGAAGGACAATATGTTGAATTTGAACTTGTAAGAACTGATAAAGGCCTTCAAGCAAAAAATGTAGTTGAAATTAAAACTGCATTAGTATAGTTAGTATTTTAAGATATAGACATTTGCCTATATCTTTTTGTTAAAAATTAAAAAATCTATGGTATAATATATATAGGAGGATTGATATAGTGAAATTTAATATTCGAGGCAATAAAATGGATATAACCCCCGCTATAAAGAGTTATATCGAAGAAAAGATTGGGAGATTAGATAAATATTTAGAAAATCCAAATGATATAACTGCAAATGTAGTTACTAAGGTTAGAGGTAAGGATCAGATAGTAGAAGTTACTATTCCTATAAAGAAGATTATTTTACGTGGTGAGGAATCACATAGTGATTTATATGCCGCAATAGATTTAGTTTCTGACAAGTTAGAAAGACAGATTCGTAAGAATAAGACAAAAATGAAAAGAAGTACTCAAAAAGATTCTGTTATGTCATTTAACTTAGCATTTGAAGAAATTCCAGATGAGGAAGAAAATAAGTCTATAGTAAAAAGAAAAGAAATAGAAATGAAACCAATGAGTGAAGAAGAAGCGATTCTTCAAATGGAATTGGTAGATCATGATTTTTATGTATTTAAAGACATAAAAACAGAACAAGTTTCTATTATATATAAAAGAAAAGATAATAATTATGGTATTATCGAAACTAAATAATAATTTCAAGAGCAGTGCTCTTGATTTTTTTTTGAAACAAATGTTTTAAATATTGTAAAAATGATAAAACTAATGTATACTTACAATAGGTGATTAAGATGAGAAAATTTGTAGCAATCGTAGTAGGGAAACTATTTTCAATAGTAGGTAAAATAATGCATCGTGGTTCATCTTATCCAGGATATATGGCATTAAGAATAGATAAAAATTTACTTAGTAAGTTTACTTTACCAGAGATATCGATTGTAGTTACTGGTAGTTCTGGTAAAACATCAACTTCTTTTACAATTGCCCATATCTTAGAAGAAAATGGTTATACAGTAGCGCATAATAAAGATGGTGCTAATCTTGCAAATGGTCTTGCCACTTTGTTAGTTTCTAATAGTAATTTGAGAGGTAAGATAAAAAAAGATGCTTTTATCATGGAAATGGATGAAAGATATACAAAAAAACTATTACCTTTGATAAAACCTAAATATTTGGTAATTTGTAATATAACTAGGGACCAACCACCAAGACAAGGTCATTTTGATTACGTAGTTAATATTATTAAAGAAGGTATTACCGATAATATGCATTTAGTTTTAAATGGTGATGATCCTTTGTCTAGTAAGTTTGCACTTAATCATAAAGGACCAGTTACATATTTTGGATTATGTAAATGTAAGGAATCTTTTGATGCGTTAACTTCTAATTGTTTAGATATGGTTTATTGTCCTTTGTGTTATCATAAATTAGACTACGATTTTGTGTCATTTGGCGATATTGGTTCATTTCATTGTAGTAATTGTGACTTTAAAACATCTAAACTAGATTATCAAGTAACTAATATTGATGATAATGAGCTAACTATTAATAACAAGTATTTGTTTAAATCTAAAACTAACCAATTATATACTTTTTATAATTACATAGCGGCATATTCAGTAACTAATTTAATTGGAGTAAATCCTGAAGACATAATAAAAGCTATGGAAAATATTGAATTTCATGAAAAAAGATATTCATATTTTGAATATGATAACCGTGAAGGATATATATTAAGTGGTAAAAATGAAAATGCTCCAAGTTATAATCAAGCCATAAATTTTGTTAGTCGTAAAGATGAAGATAAAACTATAATATTTGGCTTTGAATATATTAGTTTAAGATATCCTTATCAAGATATATCTTGGCTATATGATATAGATTTTGAATTAATTAATAATATTAAAAGCGTTATTTGTATTGGTCCTTTTGCATGGGATATTGCTACTAGAATATATTTATCTGGGGTAGATAAAGATAAAATTATTATTGTTAATGAAGTAGATGAAGTTTATGATAAATTAAAAGATACTACTGGCAATATTTACGCCATATTAAATTTAGGTACTGATAAAAAATTTATTAATATTTTAGAAAAAAATAATGTTAAAGTAGATTAGGGGTGAAATATGAAAGTTATAATAGCGCATTTATACTATGATTTACTTAATTTATATGGAGAAAATGGGAATATAAAGGCTTTAGTAAAGTATTTAGAAAACCAAGATATAGATGTAGAAATAAAAAAAATAACAGTTTTTGAAGAGTTGGATTTTTCTAAATACGATTTTGTTTATCTAGGTTCTGGTACTGAAGAAAATCAATTAATAGCGTTATCACATTTGATAAAATATAAAAAACAAGTTAAAGAGTTTATTGAAAATAATGGTTTTTTATTAGCAACAGGTAATTCATTAGAACTTTTTGGAAAATATATTGTGAATTTAGATAAAAAGAAAAATAAGGCTCTAGGATTATTTTCTTATTACTCTGAATTGGTATCAAATAGAATTATATGTGAATCTATAATGCAAGATTCTACTGTAGATTCACCTTTAATAGGTTTTCAAAATCGTGGTAGTATAACTAAGAATATTTCTGAGTATTGGCTAAGTACTATTAAAAATTTTAAACCTGAGAATAATACTGATTTAAATGAAGGAATACATTATAAAAACTTTTATGGTACTTATTTGTTGGGGCCATTATTAGTTAGAAATCCTGAATTTTTAAAAGTGATAGGTAATAAATTAATAAAGTCAAAACAAGAAGATTTTGAATTAAAAGAAGTAGATTTTTCATTAGAAAAGAAAGCTTATGAAATAAATAAAAAAAGATATCAAAATAAATAACTTTATATTAAAAGGCAAAAAATGTTTCTTTTTTGCCTTTTTTTTGTTATAATCAACTTATAGAGTAAAAAGGAGGTTCACTATGAATGATGATGATATGATTGAAATTATTGATGACATAGATAGCGCTCCTTCACAACAACCGAATGGAGTAGTAATGGATGTTGAAAAAAAAGTATCGGATGTTAAGTACGATCCAATTGAACCTGAAAAAGAAAAAATAGAAATAGTTGATGATATTGAACCATCCAAAAATAAATCTGGTTTGGCTTTAGTAATTGTGTTATTTGTGTTATTGATTTTATTTATTATTTTCTTACCAAAAATAACTGAAATATTTAATAGCTTATTTTAAAATCCCTATTTCTAGGGATTTTTTGATAGCTCAATAATTAAGTCCATATTATCGTCATTAGCAATAATATTTTTATGAATTTCTTTACATTTGTCACATTTGTAAATTATTTTAAAAGTATTCTTAAATTTTTCTATTTTTTCGGGCACTAATAATCCTTGACAATCATTCATTCTATCGCCAGGATTTATATCAACATGTTTGGAATACAAACAATTAGGACAATGATCCCTTGAAGTATAAGAAAGAGGTTCAACTTTTTTTCCACAGTTTTCACAAATAAATTCTTCATTCCTAACAGTAAATCTTTTCAAATACATCACCGATTACATTATAGCAATCCTATAAAGTTTTGTCTATTATTTTTTTAAATAACCATTTTGTACAAATTTAGTTTCATTAACTACGATAAATGCTTTTTCATCAATACTTTTAACTATATCTTTTAAGTGATCAAAATTTTTATTATTAATTTCAATGAATAACATATATTTTCCTTTATTGTCTTGACCTTTAACATCAATTACTGATACAGCGTATCCTTCTTTACGTAGAGTATTTATCATCTTGCTATCTTTATCTTCTGTAATTACTTGTACACCTAAATTACCGTTAATAAATTTATTTGATAAAATACCACCAATGTATGTACCAGTAGAGAATCCTCCTGCATACGATAATGTTATCCAAAAACCATTACTATCAGTATTTAAAGCTTCTCTAACTATTAAAAACCATACTGTTATTTCAATAAATCCAATTAAACTCGCTATTAAATTTTGTCCTTTAACAGAAAATATAGTCCTGATTGTTCCTAATGATACATCAATTATTCTAACTATAAATATTTTTATACATAATAATAACATATAATCACCATTAATATGATGTTAAATATTTCGTAATTTATACTAAAATAATTAATAAGATTTAATAGGTGATATTATGCCCTTTTTATCCTTTTTATGTTGTTTCTCTATTGGCTTTGGATTTCTTTTAATAGGAAGTATTTATATAATAAGCTATCTTAATTTGTTGACTATTGGGTATAATTTTATAGAATATGTGAAATATATAAGTGTTAGACCAGAATGTTTAATTACATTATTAGGTATAATTATAATATATATATCAATAACAATGTTTGGAGGACATAAAAATGAATTATATTTATGACATTCTTTTAAATTTACAAAAAGAAGATTTTGATTTTTATGATTGGAATATTGACGATAGAATTACCCACATTAGAAAAATACCATTAATTAAAACAAATTTTGATTGTATGTATAAAATACTAAACTATGATTTTTCAGTTAGTGAAGAGTTTATTAAAAAAATAATTAATAGAACGGAAGTTTTTTCTAATAAAAATATTAAAATTATTAAAAATTTATGCCTATTTAGTGATGGAAAAGATGTTATAGCTGTTAAATTTACCAATACTGGAAAAAAAGATAAAACTAGTAGATTATTATTAGATGAAAAAGAAGAAGTTTTGGATGTGGCAAATAATATTGAAGAAACTAAAATAGATATAACTTTTAATAAAGAGTTACTAAATAATAGATTTAAAACTCGTACAGAGAAAAATATATATGACTATATTCAAAGAGAGATGAATTTAAAAAACTATGAAAAACTTAAATATACTTATTTTGAATGTTTTAGCATTGATGAAACGGATTATAAGAAAATTGTTGATAAATTAAACTTAGTACTTAATAACAGCTGGGACAATTATTATAAAAAAATATATAATATTTTAAAATTAAGTTCTATGAATAAAAGTAAAAATTAAAAAAATTAGTTATTTTTAGTAACTAGTTTTTTATTGAAAAATTAAATAATTAATGTTAAAATTATACTAGGTGATCCTATGAGAAAAAATAATGGTTTTACTTTAATTGAATTAATAGCGGTAATAGCCTTAATAGCGTTACTTAGTTTAGTAATTATTCCTTCTATCATAGGATTAGTTAATAAAAATAAACCTAAGTTAGATAGTGCTACTAAAGAATTAATATACTCCGCAACTGGAGAATATTTAGATGCTAATCAAACTAAGTATATTAAAGCAGATGGTGCAGTATATTGTATAACTTTTAAAACTTTAATAGATAATAATTTTTTAGAAGAAAACTTAGTAGATATTACAACTGGGGAAAAATATGATCAAAATTTAATTGTAAAAAGTAGTTATAATGGTTATAAATATAATTATGAAATATTAAATAGTGGTGCAAATTGTACAGAAAAACTGCCTGATACAACTAATCCTTATATAAGTATTGGTACATTAACGTACACTAAGTATGGTGGTGTTACTAAAACAAAAATGTATTCTAACATTGAATACACTATGGAAGTCCCAGTTACAACTAATAAAATAAAGAATGGTGAATCACTAATATTGAAAGTACGTAGAGGATCTAATTATGTTAATTATTTTACAATTACTGGTGGTGTGGTAAATTCTAATAAAACCACATTTGAAGTAAAAGTTCCCAAAACTGCCAAAATAGGTGAGTATGTAATAGAAGTATCTAGTGAAAAAACAAAAGTTGATAAAGCTACTAAAAACTTTAAAATTTATATAAATCCAATTATATTATTTATGGGAGATTAGCAGAATGAAATTAAATAAAAAAGAACTAATAATATTTATTGTAACCGTGGCACTTATAATTGGTGGCTATTATGGTACTAAATGTTATATAAGTAATAGATATGACTATTATGTTGTTGAAGGAGAATCAATGCTTCCTAATATACAAAATAATCAAGAAGTAAAAGTAGATAAATATAAAAAAATATCTAGATATGATATTGTTGTTATAGATGTGGGAAATCATGAAATAATAAAACGAGTAATTGGTTTACCTGGTGATACATTAAAGTTCACTAAAGATGATAAATTATATATAAATGATGAAGAAATAGCATATCCATTTGAAATAATAGGTAAAACTAGAATTATAGATGAAGAAATAACACTCGACTATCAATTTTACTATGTTTTAGGTGATAACAGGGATAATGCTTATGATTCTAGAACATTTGGTAAAGTTAGTAAAAGCCAGATAGTCGGTGTGGTTGTAAATAAATAGGAGGGATCGATTATGAAAAAGATTTTATATGGAATAATAGTTTTATTAGGAATAGGATTTATATCTACCAATTTTATTGTAGATAATAGCACTGTAGATCATAAGATTGTTAAGGCTGGAGGTACAGCTTGTAAGTGGATTTCAGATACAGGTTATGGAACTGGTCCAATTTATTATTCTTGTGATAATACTACAGAAAATTTCCTATATGAATGTGTTTCTATATTCAAATGTGATTCTTCATTAGAGGGAGAAGTGTTAAAAAGTGGTGTTATATATAATGATGACAGGACTTTACTCAATGGTAAAAGAAGCACAAGAAAAAAAGCTAATAACAACACAGATGACTATACATTTGAAAATGGTATAGTTACAGTATACCAACCTTGGTCGACAGGTAATGGAACAAAAGAATATCCAAACTCAAAATATGTTTTGGTTCCAAGTTACGCTTTCAAGGATGCAAATGCATATACTGATGTTATTGGAAGTTCTTCTTCAACCAGAACACTACGTAGTGATCTTTTACCATCCCAATATACCTGTGTATGTGCAGAGTATTAGGAGTAAATAATGTTAATTAATAGAATGGATTGATATTATGAAAAAGACTTTATATGTAATAGGAGTTTTATTAGGAATAGTATTTATATCTACCAATTTTATTGTAGATACTAACAATGTAGATCATAAGACTGTTAAGGCTGGTGGCACAGCTTGTAGATGGGTAAGCGAATCAGGGTATGGAGTTGGTCCACATTATGTTAAATCTACAACTTGTAATTCATCTGGGACATGCGACTCTAGTGATACAAATATTTTAGATAATTTTATTGATTTATTACCTTGTAGTGTAAGTAATTCTGATGACACTAAAGATGGAAAAAAGTTATATAATTCAGACAATTCATTATTTGCTGGATACATTAGATTTTCTAATCATGTATTTAGTTCATCAACGCATTCTATTTTTTTGAAGGTTACTAATGGTGTAATTTCAAATGTTAAGAGTTATACTAACAGTTCAATTTATAAGTATGATTATTCAAGTAATACATTAGTAAATATATCAAATCCTAATTTCTTTGCGTATTATAATATTTCTTTGGGTCCTGTTTTGAATAATCATAATTATAGTGATACATATAATGAATATCCAACAGATATCAATGGCGATGGTGAGTGGACATTTACCTGTGTTTGTGCAGAGTACTAGGAGTAAATAATGTTAATAAATGGAAAGGAATATGATGTAGATAGTCTAGTAAAAGAAAATGTTACAGATAATTATGTTATGTACAATGGTATGTATTTATCAGATAGTCAAATTAGTATTTTAAATAATAATGGCTTTGACTATAAAAAATATAAAAATATTAAAGAATTAATGTTTGATATAGATGAATACTTATATAATGAATCAGATAATATAGAACTGGAAAAAGTATTAGAAGAATTATCAGAATATGATTATTATCATAATACAAACAAATAAAAATATGCTTCTTGGGCATATTTTTTCTATTTAAATTGATTACAATAAACTTTATATTCTTTATTTAAATCTGTATCTTTAAAATCTATATTATACTTTTCACGTAAATTAATTAAAGATTTATAAAATAAGTTTTCATCGCTATCCATTAAATCCTGAGCTAATTTTTCCCTAATATTATCTTTTTCATTTTCAAGTGTATCCTTATCTTTTTGTTCCAATCTAAAGATAATGGTATAACCAAAATCAGTTGTAATATATTCTTTAGAGTAGGTATTATCCTTTAGTTCTTTTAATGCATTCATGTATTTACTATCTATAGTTGAGTTCCAACTTTGATATCCTAAATTAGCATAATTAATTTTATCTTTATATTCATCTACAATATCATCATAAGTAGAACCATTATTAAGTTTATCAAGTATCTCTTTTACTAAATCTTCCGCATTTTCCTCTGTTGTTTTTATAGCAATATAGTTAGTGTTAATAGCACCATATACACTTTTTTTATAATAATTATTTATTTCTTTATCAGTTATTTGCCCTTTAGCGTATTCTTCATAATAAAGATTTCTTAAATAGTCAGTAGTTAAATAATTTTTAAAATCTTCTTTTGATGTAAAACCATTAGAAGTTAAAAAATCTTCTTCGGTATAATTATAATAAGATTTATAGGCATTTAAATAGTATTCTAATGTATCTTCTATTTCATTATTCATATCATCAGTAATAGTATACATTGTACTTAATATTTCACTATCTAAGGTATTTAATAGTGTTGTAATTGAATGTTCTTCTTTCATATCTTCATATAACTTATTTGCAGTAATTGTAGAAGTATCAGTAGTTACAACTATTTCTTCACCATTCTCTAATTTAGCAATTCTTTCTGGATAAAAAGATAGTGTAATAAGTGTCCCGATACCTATACCTATAATACCAGAATATATTATTTTTTTATTTATACTAATTAATGTTTTTATATCTTTATTTTTCTTCATAGTTCCCTCTTTCCTAATTAATTATATTTACTATTTATGAAAAAATAATGAAGATTATATGAAAAAAATTATATAATTATTGACCCTAATATAATAAGTAAATATTTTATTTAAAATTTAATTTAAAACACTTTTAGTTTAAATTTATTAATGTTATAATTATTGTAGTTAATATAGAGGTTAGTGTTATGGAAGGTAGTAAGAAATATTATAAATATATTGATATAATTCGTTTATTAGCGTGCATTTCTGTTTTGTTGTACCATTTAAATATATTAAAAGGTGGTTTTTTAGCGGTATGTACATTTTTTGTGTTGAGTGGTTATCTATCTTGTGTATCTGCTTTTAAAGAAGAAAAGTTTTCTTTTATTAAATATTATATTAATAGAATATTAAAACTTTATTTTCCTCTGGCATTAGTTACGTTTATATCACTAACTATTATTTCACTTTTTCCTAATATATTTTGGTTAAATTTAAAACCCGAAACAACATCTGTTTTATTAGGATATAATAACTTTTGGCAATTAAATGCTAATATGGATTATTTTGCCCGTCAAGCTAGTTCACCATTTATTCATTTTTGGTATCTTGCTATACTTTTACAGTTTGATTTAATTTTTCCATTTATATTTGTAATTCTTCGTAAACTTGGTGATAAATTTCATAAAGCAATTCCTTGTATTATAACTTTTATTTTAGTACTTATTAGCACTTTCTATTTTTATAAAACTAGTTTAGATTCTAATATAATGTTTACTTATTATAATACTTTTTCACGATTATTTTCTTTATTTTTTGGGGTAATGTTAGGTTTTATTCATAATTATTATGGTAGCATTATTCCTAAAATTTTAAAGAATAGTGTTATTAATAAAATTATATTTTACCTTTATTTATTAGCTTTAATAGTTTTATTTGTATATACTGATTTTAATTCTAAATACTTTGCTCTTAATATGATATTAAGTACATTGATTACTTGTCGCTTATTAGATTATTCTTCATTAAATATAGGGGAATTTAAAACTATTATTGGTAAATTTATAAAATCATTATCAGATTGTAGTTATGAAATATATTTATTACAATATCCTATAATATTTATTTTACAAAGTTTAAATATTGAAGGATATTTATACCTAATAATGGTAATGGCAATAACACTTTTATTATCGTTCATACTTCATTATTTTCTTAATATGAAAGAAAATAGGGGTATAGTATTTAAATATGCTATATTTATGATTTTACTTTGTCTTACTTTATATGGTGTATATCAATATTATTTAGCGGTCGATCACACGAGTGAAATGAAAGAATTAGAAAAACAACTGGCTCAAAATACAGAATTGATTAAACAGAGTCAAGAAAATTATCAATTACAAGAAAAGCAAGATAATGAAGATTGGCTAAATACGTTAAAAGAATTAGAGAATGCTGAAAGTGCTATAGCAGGTATAGTAAGCAATTTACAAGTAGTAGGCATTGGTGATTCTGTTATGTTGGGAGCTGTGCCAGACTTATATAATAAATTTCCTAATGGATATTTTGACGCTAAAGTATCACGCTTTACTTGGAATGGTAGCAAGGTAGTAAATGAACTAAAAGAACAAAATTTATTAGGTAATCCAGTCATTGTTCATTTAGGAACAAATGGTGATTGTTCAACATCTTGTAAGGCAGCTGTAATGGATAGTATTGGGGATAAAGAAGTTTATTGGATTAATACAACTAATTCAAATAAGACTAATGAAAACTTAGTAGAATTTGCTTCTATCTATAATAATCTTCATATAATAGATTGGAAAACTATTTCTACTGATCATGATGAATATTTTTATGCTGATAAAATTCATTTAACTCCGAGTGGAAGAATAGCGTATACTAATGCTATATATGATGCTATATATGAAAATTATTTAAAAAAGTACATGGAACAAAAACAAGAAATTATAAACAAGCATGAACAAGAATTAAAAAATAAAATAAGTTTTTATGGTAATGAATTATTATTAAATTCTTTTGAATATTTAAATTCAGATTTTAAGAAAGCTCAATTTAATATAGATAAAGATTTTAGTTATGATTCTTTGGTACAAAGTGTTAACAATTCTATCCAAAAAAATACTTTAGAGTATAATGTAGTATTTATATTTGATAGTAATTTTAATTTAACAAACGAAGAATATAATAATTTAATAAATCTATGTACGGGACATAAAATTTATTTTATCTCTACAAACAAAGATATTACAAATATGTTTGTAAAAGATATTGATAACTTAGTTACAGTTGATTTTTATACATTTATTCAAGATAACCCTGAGTATTTGATGCCTGATAAAATTCATTTAACTAAGTCTGGCAATGAACAATTAAGTAATTTATTAAAAAATACTATTATTTTAAGAAAGTAATAAAAAGGTATTGAAATTATAAAACTTTTGTATTATACTGAGCGCGGTGATAGGAATGAAAGAAATAGTTTTAGCGTCAAATAATAAACATAAGATTAGAGAAATTAAAGAAATACTAGACAATGTAGATATTTTAACTTTAAATGATATAGGATTTCATGATGAAATTGAAGAAAATGGTAATACGTTTTTAGAAAACGCTTTGATAAAAGCTCGTACTATTAGTAAATTTTTAAGAACTAAAAATATTAATTGTGATGTTCTTGCAGATGATAGTGGTCTATGTTGTATTGCTATAAATTTAGAACCAGGTATATATAGTGCTAGATATTCTGGTGTACATGATGCTGTTAAAGAAAATAGAGACAAACTTATTAAAAACTTAATTGGAAAAGATAAAACAGCTTATTTTAATTGTACTATAGTTTTATATCATCCTGATGACACTTATGAATATAGTGAAGGTAAAACGTATGGCAAAATAATAGATAAAGAGATAGGAGATACTTCTTTTGGTTATGATTGTATATTTCTTTCTGATGATTTGAATAAAACATTTGGTGAAGCATCAGAGGAAGACAAAAATAAAGTATCTCATCGTTATAGAGCATTACAAAAAATAAAAAAGTATATTTAACAAAAGAACTATGTTACTTAATGACATAGTTTTTTTGTATAATAGGAAATTCATCGGTAAAGAGTAAACAAAATAGAAAAAAATCTAGGGGTTTGTCAACAGTCTGAGCAAATATTATTTGCTTTTGTTCTGAAATTATTGTGAATCTTAGTAAATTATGCAATTAAATCTTTTAATAAAATTATAAATTATGGTATAATGTCTGTGATAAGTGTTACGATTTATTCGTAAACAGTTTGAAAGAGGGAGTTTTAAATGAATGAAAAATCAAAAATCTATATAGTATTTGCTGTTATTGTTGCGTTAGTTTTAGTTGTTGTTGGATACAATATTGAACTATCTAATAAAAGTAAAAAAGTATATGAAGAGTTTACTACTAATTTTACTAGCGAAGATGAAAAAATCATTTTTATAGGCCGTGAAGGTTGTTCTTGGTGTCAATTATTTAGACCAATTTTTGACTATTACTCTAAAAAATATGAAATTTCTTATACTTATATTGATACTGATAAATTAGTAAAAAGAGATTTTAATAAAATATTAAAGGATATTAATGTTTCATCTAATGACTTTGGTACACCTTTAGTTGTATTTACTAAAAATGGTGAAGTTGTAGAAACTATTAATGGTTATGTTGATGAAAAAAAATTATTAGAAATTTTCCAAGGTCAAAATTTAGTTGCTGAAAGTGAAAAAGTTGAATTAAATTATTTAGATTTTAATTCTTTAAAGAAAGTAATTAAAGGCAAAGAAAAATCAGTTATTGTAATAGGTCAAACACGCTGTCCTTATTGCATTAGATTTAAACCAATTTTAATGGATGCTGTAGATAATAATGGTGCTAAGATATATTATATGAATTATGATGAAATAACTGAACAAAGTGAGATAAAAGAGTATTTAAGTGGATTTGAAGAATTCCAAGGTGATTGGGGTACACCACTTACAATCGTAGTACAAAATGGTAAAATAATTGCCACTTTAGATGGTTATACAGAATCATCTATATTTATAAATTTCTTAAAAGAAAATAAGTTAATAAAGGAGTAATATTATGTCAAACGTTTATGAAAAAGTAAAAGAATTTAAAAGTAAATATCCTATGACTGTAGCATGGCGTTTAAAACAACACTGTAAAATTGTTGATTTACATCTAAACCCAGATGAAGAAGTTGTTTATGCTTTTGCTGCTCAAAAAAATGATAACCCACTTGATATTATTACATCTTCTGTTATAGCATTAACTAACAAAAGAATTGTTATAGCACAAAAAAGAATGGTATTTGGTTATTTCTTTAAAAGTATCACACCAGATATGTTTAATGATTTAACTGTTAAAATGGGTCTTGTTTGGGGTAAAGTATATATTGATACTGTAAAAGAATTTGTTTGCTTATCAAATATTCAAAGAGAAGCTTTACCAGAAATAGAAACCGCTATTACAGCTTATATGATGGAAGAAAAGAAAAAATATGGTTTAAGAGAAGAAGAAGCATCCTAGAGATGTTTTTTCTTGTCAAAATATAAAAAAAATATTACAATAAAATTGGTGGTAATAATGAAACGTATGTTAACAATGATATGCTTAATGGTAATTTGTTATCTTGCTTTAATATATGGCTATAGATTTTATGGTAAAGGTCATAATTATAAATATACTATTTCTAGTAATGATGAAATAGAAATTAATGAAATATTTAACAATAGTAAAGAAAGTGCTAATTACTATTTTGAAGTTAAAATTAAAGATGATATTTTTGACTTTCAAACTTATGAAAATTTTAATAAAAAATCCAAAATTATTAAAAATGTTTATAATTATTCAGATGAAAAATATACTTGTATGCTACCAATATTTGTGGGTAATAAAATTATTTCAGATATATTATGTTTAAATAAAGAGAATAACTATTTATACTATTATAATAATTTAAAAGGTATGAATACTGATTTAGATGCTTTTGCAGATAGTCTAATTGAAACAGGATATAATGTTCAAAATTGGATAGATAATAGTGACTATAAAGAAGAAAATAATATAAAATATTATTCCGATAATTTAGATACTGATGATTATATATTAGTAACTAATTATAAAGGTGTATTACTTACTAATAAAAAAATCAAAAAAATTAATAATATTAACCTTTTTACTAGTGATGTGTATGCCAAAAAGATCGACTTTGTCTATCAAAATAAATATGTAGTTGCGGATTATACTAAAAAATTTCGTTTTCATGAATTCTATGTTATAGATATAGTTAATGGCACAAAAACAGTAATTACTTCTAGTAATGAAATATCTTTTGATTCTTATATACAAGGTATGATTGATGATAAGGTATATTTATTTGATAAGGCTTCAAAAAAACAATATGAATTTAATATGAAAAATAATACTATTAAAGAAATTGGGAATGAAACTACAGGCGTAAAAATATATAATAATGAAACCAATGATTGGAATAAAGTACCCGCCATTAAAGCAGTAAATGAGGAGTTATTGTTTACTAAAGACGGTAATAATGTATCAGTCGAAGGTTACGCTAAAGTAGATAAAATGGGTGATGATAAACAAGGATATTATTTCTATTATAAAAAAGTGGATGATAAATATTTAGTATATCGTGCTAATAATCAAAATAAATCTCAATTAACATATTTATTTACAACATCTAAAATTGATGACATAATTTATTTTTCCGATTCAGTTTATTTTGTTGATGGAGAATTTATTAAGAGATATTCTGATAAACAAGGTGTAAGAAATATCATTAGTTATAGTGAACTTAAATTCAATGATAATTTATATTTTTATGTTTATAAAAAATAAGGAGGTAAAATTTATGGAAAAAACGGCGATAGTACTATCGGGTGGAGGCTCTTGTGGTGCATATGAAATGGGTGTATGGAAAGCATTACGTCGTTTAGGTATTGATTATCAAATAGTGACTGGTGTATCAGTTGGAGCTTTAAATGGTTTTTTAATGGTCCAAAATGATTATAAAATAGCGTATAAAATGTGGTCTAATGTAAGTTATGATTTATTATTTGATAATTTTATTAGCACTAATGATAAAAATTTAACTAATACAGATATTTATATGAAATATGTTAATGGCTTTTTAGAAAATGGCGGTATGGATATTACAAAATTAGAACTTGCTGTCACTAACTTGTTTGATGAAAATAAATTCTATGACTCTAATATAGACTTCGGAATAATGGTTTACAATCTATCTGAACTAAAATCAGAAGCATTAACAAAAAGTGAGATCCCAAAAGATAAAGCTAAAGATTATATTATTGCATCCGCTACTTGTTTCCCAGCTTTTAAAATAAAAGAAATAGGGGATAAAAAATATATAGACGGTGGTTATGGTGATAACTTGCCAATTAATTTAGCAATTAAAATGGGCGCTACTAAAATAATTGCGGTTGACTTAGGTCAAGTAGGTTTTAAAAAAACTCCAAAACAAGATAATGTAGAAATAAATTATATCCGTCCTAAAAATGATATAGGTTCATTTCTTATTTTTGAAAAAAATCAGGCTCAAAAAAATATTTCCTATGGTTATAATGACACTATGAAAATGTATGGTGAATTAGTAGGAAGTAAATTTACCTTTTATAAATTTGGGTATAAATTTTTTACTAAACAAATTAACAAGAAATTAAAACAATATATTAATCATATTGATAAGAATGTAAGTAATAAACAATTTAGTAAAATTAAATCTGAATTAACTAAGAAAGCCTTAAATGTTAATAATTTAGAAATTAATGACTTTTTAAATCAAAGTATTGATATTTTAGGAAGTGCTTTAAAAATAAATGATACTAAAATTTATTTCATTTATCAATTTAATGGCATTGTAAAAAGAAAATTTAAAAAAATTGAAGATCTTAATTATGATCTTTTAACTAATAAAATAAAAAATAAACAAATTAGTAGTTTACTAGGCTCTAAATATATTGTAAAATATATTTATGAAAATTTAAAAGCCGATAAGAATGCTGAATTAAGTTTATTATATGTACTATTTAAAAAAGAATTCTTAACGGCATTATATCTAATTTGTATTGAATAAGGAGGAATTATGGATAAGAAAATAATACTAACAGGAATTAGACCAACTGGGAAATTACATTTAGGACACTATTTTGGTGCTATTCAAAACTGGGTAAAACTTCAAGATGAATATAATTCATTTTTTGAAATTGCTGATGTACAAGCTTTAACAGATAATTTTAATAATCCTACTAAAGTACGTGAAAATGTACACGAGATTACTATGGACTTACTAGCTTGTGGAATAGATCCTAATAAAGCAACTATATTTATTCAATCTATGATTCCTGAGATAGCAGAGTTAACAGTTTATTATTCAAATTTAGTTACAATGGCTAGATTATATAGAAACCCTACTGTTAAAACAGAAATAAGTCAGAAAAAGGCTTTATTTGGTAATTCTGGTGAAAGTGTAACTTATGGTTTTGTTGGTTACCCTGTAAGTCAGGCTGCTGACATAACAGCTTTTGAAGGAGAATGTGTTCCCGTTGGTGAAGATCAACTACCACTTATTGAACAATGTCGTGAAATAGTTAGAAAATTTAATTCTATATATGGAGATACATTAAAAGAACCTGAAGCGGTATTAAGTGAAAACAAACGTATTAAAGGATTAGATGGTAATGAAAAAATGGGAAAGAGTTTAGGAAACGCTATTTACTTAGCAGACTCTGAAGCAGAAATTAGTAAGAAGGTAATGTCTGCTGTTACAGACCCTAATAAAATAAAAAAAGATGATCCTGCCAATCCAGATATCTGTATGGTTTATTATTATCATAAGTTAATTAAAAATGATAATTTAGAAACAGTATGTACAGAATGTAAAAATGGTACTCGTGGTTGTGTAGCATGTAAAAAAGAATTAATTGCTAAAATGATGGAGTTTTTAAAACCAATTCAAGATAAACGTAAATATTATGAAGAACATTTAGATGAAGTAGATAATATTTTAATTAATGGTACAAAGGCTGCACGAAAAAGAGCAACTTCTACAATGAAAAAAGTTAAAAAAAGCATGCAAATAGATTATTATGAAGAATAGATTATTTATATTTCTATTCTTTTTTCATATATTATAATGGTGAATAATATGTATAATAATATTAAATTAATAATTAAGGGTTTTATAATTGGCCTCGGTAAAATAATACCTGGCGTAAGTGGCGCAGTACTTGCTATGATGTTAAATGTGTATGAACCAGCTTTAATAGCAATAGCAAATATAAAAACTAATTTTTATAAAAATATTAAGTATTTAGCTATGCTAGGCATAGGAATAATATTTGCAATTATTATAGGTAGTAAAGCTTTAATATTTTTTTTAGATAAATTTTATATTCAAACAATGTTTATTTTTATAGGAATAATGTTAGCGGGTATTTCCCCAATTACTAAGGAACTTAACTTATCAGGTATAAAAGAAAAAATCATTATAATTTTTGTAGCGATATTATTTATATATATATCACTAATTCAGGTAAATAGTTTAACTAACAATAATTCTAACATACTTATATATTTTTTCTCTGGTATATTGGATGCTTTTTCTTCTATTGTTCCTGGTGTAAGTGGAACAGTACTTTTAATGATAGTTGGAACTTATAATAATATTATAAAAAGTTTTGCTAATGCTTTAAATATATCATTACTTTTTAATAATTTGTTTATTTTAGTACCTTTTTTTATTGGAGTATTGATAGGGGGATATTTTATTTCTAAGTTAATAGCGTTTCTTTTTAAAAAATATAGAAATATTACTTATTGCTGTATACTAGGTTTAATAATTGGTTCTCTAATTATTTTAATATTAAATATTGATATATTTAAATTTAATATTTTTACAATATTTATTTCAATTATACTAGCTATTATATCTTTTGTTATTACTAAAAAAGTTAATATTTAATAACTATAAACATAAAATAAATTGAGGTGAAAGCATGGATAAAAAATTACCGGGAATTTACGCTAATAAGATAGATAAGAAATTTAGTAATAATGAAAGTGTTTATTATTCTGATTCTAGAAGTGAAAGAAATACTGTAAGTAAGACTGATGATAGTAGTCATAATGTTAATGGGTTAAATATTAATCAAAAGATAAATAATATTTTTAATTCTAATAAATATGTATATAAAGCTGACGTGGTAATAACAACAAAAGAGGGTAAAGTAGTAAAAAAGATAATTGGACAAAATAAAACTCATTTAATAACTATAGAAAATGAGCTTATTCCTATTTCTAATATATTAGATATAGATTTTAATGAATAAAGAGCCATAATGAAGAAACTAAATAGTAACTTCATCAATGGCTCTTTTTTGATTTATTAAACTACATCTACATATGTGTCTGGTAGACAACGTAGTACACAGCAACAATTTAAATTCATTGTAAAGAATACATTAGTTGATATGTAAGGTATTGTAGCAGCAGTGGCTGAATCTGAATTTTCAGCAAGTACTCTAAATGTTGCACAGCATCCATCTATTTTTTCTACACGGAATACGTTTGAACAAACAGTACTACCTTCACCACATACAGAATTGTCACGTGTTATTGGCATACTCCATGGAGTTCCATTACCACAACAAGTATATAGCATTATAGGTCTTGTATTGCAACCAATTGTTGATACATTACAACCTAAAAATCCTCTGTCACAAGTTTCTAAGCAGCAACCTTCAGAACAATTAGCGTTTTGTTGTAAAATAGAAATAACGGTAAGAATTTCTGCAATGCATTTGCAATCGTTTGATTCATTGTTACACATAAATAATCCACACCCCTTCATTTATTTTTCTAATATAACATATTCTAATTAGTAAAATAGGTGTGAATAAATTACCTAAAAGTTATAAAAACAATATAAAATATGTTGAAAAAATCTATAATTTTGGTATAATATATTTATAAGAATAAAAAGGAGGATGGTTATGAATATAACTGTTAAAAATAGTTTAGGGGAACAATTTGGTATAACTGTAGTAAGATATTTTAAATTTAATGGTGTAAATTATTTGATTTTTACAAAAAATGAAATTGATGAAGCTGGTTATCAAAAATTATATATATCAAAGATTAATAATATGGTTGGTAATAATATAGATGATGATATTGAATGGAAATTAGTTAGTGACACAATCAAAGTTATTGCTAAAGCAAACAAAGAAAATACAACTTTACCAGTTCAAGATTTAAATGAAGCAGAAATCAATGGTATTCAAGTTGTTGGTCAAAAGCCATTTAAAATAACAACTTCATCAGTAGCGTTATTAGGTGCTAATAGAAATATTCAACCTACTAATGTTGTTACACCAAATTCAAATCCAACTGTAACACCTATGGAAACTGTAGTACCTCCAGTTGCTCCACAAGCCAGTCCTGTTTATTCAGAACCAGTGCAACCTGTAACTCCGGTACAACAGCCTATAGTTCCACCAGTAGAAAATGTTGTTCCTACACCACAACCAGTAAATGTAGCAAATCCTGCTCCAGTTGAGGCAGTACCATTTACTCAACCAACTATGCCAACAGAACAACCACTTTATACTGGTATTAATTCTACTACTGTAACTACCCCAATTGATAGTCAACCTATGCCAACTTCAAGTCCATTAGAGCCACAACAAAGTGTTTCTATTAGTGATCCATTTAATTTTTCTACACCTACTCCAGTTGCGCCACAAGCACCTGCTGTTGATACTGTAGACTATAAAAAATTATATGAAGAACAAACTTTGAAGTTAAATACTATGACTACTGAATTAGAAAAATATAAAGCTTTAGTAGAACAATTAAAAACTATTTTAAAATAAATAACAAAATATCGTTTCTTTAAATAGAAGCGATATTTTTTCAGTAATTGTTTGACTTATTAAGTTAAAAATGATATATTATAGGTGTTATTTAGCTGTGAAAAATAATAATAGTTATTTAAGTAGTAAATAGAAAATTAGTGGTAGATGAAAACTAATCAAGCTTAAATAATGAAATACATATTTGGAGTTAAAACGAATACTCGCGTTAAGAGATAAAGTGCATAATACTATTATGAAATAAGGTGGTACCGCGTATAATTACGTCCTTAATTTATAATAGTTTTTATTTTTGGAGGTAATCATGATAAAAAGAATTATATTTGATTTAGATAATACTTTGATTGAGTGGAAAAGTGAATATATCTTTGCATTAGAAAACACTTTAAAAGAATTAAATATAAATTATTCTAAGGATAAAATAAAAGAGATAGATAGTGCTATAGATAGTTATGATAAATATGGTTTTACTTGTCAAAAAAAGGAGTTCTTAGATTATGTTAATAAAGAGTGTAATACTAATTTTTTTATCGATTTTGTTGATAAGTTAATTATAGAACAAGGGAAGTGTTATCAAAAAGATGAAAAATTAGTCAAACTAATCGAATATTTAAGTAAAAAATATGATTTAGTATTGTTATCTAACTGGTTTACCGATACACAAAAGCTTAGACTTAAGGGTGTAGGTATAGATAAATATTTTTCTATTATAACTGGTGGCGACGAACATCCATTAAAACCTAATTTAGAAGCATTTGATATTGTTTTAAAAGATTATAAACCAGAAGAATGTTTAATGGTTGGTGATAGTTTAATTGCTGATATAATACCCGCTAAGAAATTAGGTATAAATACAATTTGGATTACTAAAGAAAGTAGTAAAGAATATAAAACAATAAAAGAAATATATGAATTGGAAGATATATTATAGGAGGAATTATGGATATAAATAATTATATTGATTATACAAATTTAAAAGCTTACGCTACAAAAGAGGATATAAAAAAATTATGCGAAGAGGCTGTTAAGTTTCATTTTGTTAGTGTTTGTGTCAATCCTTGTTATGTAGAGCTTGCTAAAGAATTATTAGAAGGAACTAATGTAAATGTATGTACTGTTATTGGCTTTCCTTTAGGAGCAAACTTACTTGCTGTTAAGGAATATGAAGCTATTTCGGCTGTAGAACTTGGGGCTGATGAAATAGATATGGTTATTAATATTGGTGCTTTAAAAGATAAAGATTATGACTATATAAAAGAAGAAATAGAAACAATAAGAGATTCTATTGGTGGTAAAACATTAAAGGTTATTATTGAAACTTGTTATTTAACAGAAGAAGAAATTAAAAAGATGGTTGAAATTTGTAATGATACATTTGTTAATTTTATTAAAACTTCTACGGGATTCGGTCCTAGAGGAGCTAGTTTAGAAGATATAAAAATTATTAATAAATATAAAAATGATGTATTAGAAATAAAAGCTAGTGGTGGTATAAAAACTTATGATGACGCAATTAATTTTATTGAAGCTGGAGTAACAAGAATTGGTACTAGTAGTTTATTAGTTGATAAAAATGATTGTGATTGTCATGAATGTCATTGTAAGGAGGAAAAATAATGAAAATATATGATGAGTTAGTATGGCGTGGCCTTATTCAGGATATTAGTAGCCCTGAATTAATAGATAAATTAAATAATGGTGGTTTAACATTTTACATTGGAACAGATCCTACAGCGGATTCTATGCATATTGGTCACTATTCATCTTTTTTGATTTCTAGAAGACTTAAAAATGCAGGACATACACCTATTTTATTAGTAGGTGGTGCAACTGGTTTAATTGGAGATCCTAAACCAACTGCGGAACGTCCTATGATTTCTAAAGAAGAAGTAGAACACAATTTTAAAGGATTAAAATCACAAGCAGAAAAAATATTTGGTTTTGAAGTAGTAAATAATTTTGATTGGACTAAAGATATTAACGTTATCGATTTCTTACGTGACTATGGAAAATACTTTAATATAAATTATATGCTTGATAAGGACAAAGTTAAATCTCGTCTAGAAAGTGGTATTACGTATGCAGAGTTTTCTTATATGATATTACAAGCTTTAGATTTCTTATATTTATTTGAAAATAGAAATTGTACTTTGCAAGTAGCAGGTTCAGACCAATGGGGAAATATTACTTCTGGAATAGAACTTATTAGAAAGAAAACTGGTAAAGAAGCTTATGGTATGGTAATGCCTTTAGTAACTGATTCTACTGGTAAGAAATTTGGTAAAACAGAAGGTAATGCACTATGGTTAGATAAAAATAAAACTAGTTCTTATGAATTATATCAATACCTAGTTAACCTAGAAGATTCTATGATCATTGATTACTTAAAAAAATTAACTTTCTTAAGTAAAGAAGAAATAGAGGAATTAGAAATTAAAAATAATGCGCATCCAGAACTTCGTGAAGCCCACAAAGCTTTAGCACGTGAAATAATTACTGATTTACATGGTAAAGATGAATATGATAAAGCTGTAAAAATTAGTGAAGCACTATTTAGTGGTAACATCAAATGTTTAACTGGTGAAGAAATTAAAGAAGGTTTTAAAGGAGTTCCATCATTTACTATTGATGAAAATATTTCTTTAATAGATATGCTTATTAATAATGGTATAGCAACTAGTAAAAGAGAAGCTCGTGAGTTTATTAGTGCTGGTTCTATTATTGTTAATGGGGATAAGGCAACAGATGAAAATATGCTAATAACAAAAGAGGTATCAATTGATAATACTTATGTTATTGTAAGACGTGGTAAAAAGAAATACTATGTTGGTATAATTAAATAAAAAAGTAACAAAAGACTGCATCTTAAATCTAAATTTAAATGCAGTCTTTTTTTGTTAATGTTTTAATTTTAGTACTAGGATTACTTAATTTTTCTAACATAATATTATTATTTGCTTCAGCACGAACTAATCCCGCTCTATTATAGATTGGAATATTTATTTCTATATTTTTAGTTCTAATATTCTGACCATCTATTCTTCTTGAATTTCCTAAAAAACTAGTAGTTAAGCAACCAATAGCGTCAATATTATTTATAACTAAGTCACTAATATTCTTAGTTATAAAACTATATACTTCAATATTACCAGGTATATCAATATTAAAAATTTTATTATTAGCAAATCTTTCTTGAATTGATATATTAGTATTATTTGCAAACCAATTTACATTTATTAAGTAATAGTTCTCTTTCTTTAAATATAAAAAATTAAGTAATTCTTTTAGTATATTTGTAACACTAATAATTTCTTTATTATCCATAATATTTTTTTCCTTTCTTTGTATTTTAAGACGTTAAAAAAACTCTTACATCCAACAACGAACGAAGAGTTTTTTTATTATCTGTTATAGAATTCAACGATTAATGATTCATTAATGTCAGCATTTAATTCGCTACGTTCTGGTAATCTAACATAAGTACCAGCCATTTTGTTTTCATCGTAAGTTACGAATTCAACACGTTTATTTAATGCTTCTAAAGAAGACTTAATAACAGCCATTTCTTTAGCATTATCTTTAACAGCAATAACATCACCAGGTACACATCTGTATGAAGGAATATTAACCTTCTTACCATTAACAGTGATATGTCCATGATTAACTAGTTGACGAGCTGCATTTCTAGTAGTTGCAAAACCAATACGATAAACTAAGTTATCTAAACGGCTTTCTAGTAATCTAAGGAAATTTTCACCATGTACACCTTTGATTTTACCTGCTTCTACGAAAGTTTTCTTAAATTGTTTTTCATTTACACCATACATAAATCTAACTTTTTGTTTTTCTTGTAATTGAACACCATAGTTAGATAATTTTTTACCACGTTTTTGACCATGTGCTCCAGGTGCATAAGGTTTTTTAGTTAATTCTTTTCCATTTTCTAGAACTGAAAAACCTAAACGACGAGACTTTCTATAAGTTGAGCCTGTATATCTTGACATAATATGCCTCCTTTCCTCTAAGTGCTAAACACATCTAGGACTATTTGCAATAAAATAGGGTGTCTAATTTTAATATCTTCGCTTTGCAGCAAAAGTTACACAATAACCCCTATAGGTAATAAACACGTTATTTTATCCAAAATAGCGCTGCTAAAACGCATTTGCATCAGTATTATAATATGTTTTTACTAATTAGTCAATGATTATACTAAATTATTTGTATATTTTTGATATATATAGTATACTTATACTGGGTGGTGTTATGGTTACTTTTTGGATAATTGTAATTCTAATTTTATCATTTATAGAAGCCACTACTGTAGGGTTAACAACGATTTGGTTTGTAATAAGTGGTTTATTATCGCTATTACTTGCTGCACTTAATGTAGTAGGTTTTGAAGTACAATTTGCCGTATTTGTAATAGGAGGACTTATTGCACTTATTATTACTAGGCCATTATTAAAGAAATTTATTGCGGTAAAACCCGCTAAAACAAATTTAGATAGAATTATTGGCATGTATGGTGTAGTAACTAAAGAAATAGATGTTAATCGAATAGGTGAAGTTAAAGTAGATGGTAAACTTTGGTCAGCTTATGCTGATAAACAAATAAAGATCCATAAAACCGTAAAGGTTTTAGAGATAAATGGTGTGAAAATTAAAGTTGAGGAGGAAGAAGAATAATGAAACTATTAATTGTCATATTAATCATCGTTGCGGTAATAATATTACCAAATATTAAAATTGTTCCACAAGCAAAAGCATACGTGGTAGAAAGATTAGGCTCTTATTTTACTACCTGGGGTAATGGATTACATATTAAATTTCCATTTATTGATCGTATTTCTAATCAAGTAAGTTTAAAAGAAATAGTAAAAGATTTTGATCCACAACCAGTAATTACTAAGGATAATGTTACTATGCAAATAGATACAGTTGTTTATTTTCAAATTACTGATGCTAAACTATTTACTTATGGTGTAGAAAATCCTATTAACGCTATTGAAAATTTAACAGCAACAACTCTTAGAAATATTATTGGTGAACTAGAATTAGATGAAACATTAACTTCTAGAGATATAATTAATTCTAAAATGCGTTCTATTTTGGATGAAGCAACTGATCCTTGGGGTATAAAAGTAAATCGTGTAGAAGTAAAAAACATTTTACCACCACATGATATTCAAGAAGCTATGGAAAAACAAATGCGTGCAGAACGTGAACGTCGTGAAAAAATATTACAAGCTGAAGGTGAAAAGAAGAGTGCTGTCTTAATCGCTGAAGGTGAAAAAGAAAGTGCTATTCTAAGAGCGGAAGCTAAAAAAGAGGCACAAATCAAAGAAGCCGAAGGTGAAGCTGAAGCTTTATTAAAAATAAAAACTGCCGAAGCTAAAGGAATAGAAATATTAAAAAATGCTGCTCCAGATGAAAAGATTCTTACACTTAAGAGTTTAGAAGCTCTAAAAGATTTAGCGGACGGTCAAGCAACAAAGATAATTGTTCCTTCTGATTTACAGAATATTGCTAATTTAGGAACTGTAGTTAAAGAAATGATCAAAGATAAAAAATAATTTATATTATTTTTAAAAGGTTGATTTATTGTCAATCTTTTTTTGTAAAAATTGCCAAACATCTATAAAAATATTTTATTTTATGATATCATTATAATAGGATGGTGATAATATGGATGCTAATAGTACATTATTATTAATTGTAATAGTTCTTGCTATAGTAGCAATTATAACTATTATTATTGTACTTAATACAATTCATAGTAAAAGAACTAAAGAATTAAAGAAAATTATTGATAACTTAGAAATAGAAAAAAATAAAATAGATAGTGCACCAATTAATCCTGAACTATCTAAAGTAGAAAGTCTAGTTACTAATGAAAAAATGGAAATAATTTATCAAGGTTGGAAAGAAAGGTTATCTGATATAAAAGAACATCAAATACCAACACTTACTGATATGTTAATAGAAACTGAGTATTCTTTAAATAAAACTAATTATAAAGGTACAATGTATAAAATAGCTAAACTGGAAATGGAAATATATAAAGTTAGAACTAACTCTGAAATATTATTAAATGAAATAAAAGGTGTTACTTCTAGTGAAGAAAGAAATAGAAAAACCATTACTGGTTTAAAAGCAGAGTATAGAGAATTGTATCGTAAATTTGTTTCTAATCAAAATGAGTATGGTGATGTAGCAAATTCTATAAGCTTACAATTTGAAAATATTGCTAAAAGTTTTGAAGTTTTTGAACGTACTATTGAAAAGAAAGATGTTTTAGAAGTAGACGATATCATTAAATCTATTGAAAATATGCTTAAAAATATGAATGTTACTATTGAAGAAGTACCATCAATATTACTAATGGCTAAATCAATACTTCCTAAACGAATTGAGGAAGCTACCAATACTTATGAACAAATG
Organism: uncultured Bacilli bacterium; assembly: GCA_934154785.1. Lineage (GTDB taxonomy): Bacteria > Bacillota_I > Bacilli_A > RF39 > UBA660 > SIG204. Next base: position 219,520 of record CAKPGL010000001.1, read on the forward strand.
GTAAAGGAAGGTTATCCTTTAGATTATTTAAATGTTGATTATAATATTAAAGAAGCTAAGAAAAAACTAGCGGATATTTTAGATAGAACTAGAGTATTAAATCTTGAAGATAATTTATTTGAATCAAAAGTATTACTAGATTATTTTGACACTCTATTTAACGATTTTGAAAAAGAAAAAGTTGAAAAAAATAATTATGAAGAGGCAAATTATAAATTTCAAAAGAAACTTAATAAAATTAATAAATTAGTTGATGAAATCTTTAAAGAATTATCAGAGATTAAAAATATTTATAATTTATCAAAAGATGATATTAAAGTCTTAGAAGATATTAATAGTGACTTAAAACAATTAAATAAAGATTATGATATTTTAATAGATAATACTAAAAATAGTAGTTTTGCTTATTCAAAGATTATAAAAGAAATAGAAAATTTATTTGTTAGATTAGTCGCTATAGAAGATAGTCTTGACAATTCACTTAATGTAATTGGTGGTATGCGTGATGATGAATTGCGTGCTAGAGAACAATTAGAAGAAATTAAGTCTATTCTAAAAGAAGCAAAATCTTATATTAGAGATTGTAATTTACCAACAATTCCTAAAAGCTATTATACAGAACTAAGTGAAGCTAGTGCCGCTATTAAAGAAATAATTAAAGAATTGGATAAAAAACCAATTACAATTAAAATATTAAATACACGTGTAGATACAGCAAGGGACTTAGTATTAAAGCTTTATACTAAAACTAAAGAGTTAATGAAAAACGCTCGCTTTGCTGAAATGGCTATCGTTTATGGTAACAGATATCGCAGTAGTTTTGAGGGAATAGATAAAAACTTAACTTATTCAGAAGTATTATTCTTTAAAGGTGAATATAAAAAATCATTAGAATTAACTATTAATGTTTTAAATAGAATTGAACCAGGAATATATGATAAGTTGTCTAAGTTATATGGTGAATAATATTTAGGGGTTAGTTAGGAGAATAACGTGGAATTACTAGATGTATTAGATGATAATGGTTTAAAAACTGGTATTACTAAAGATAAAGATGAAATATATAAAACAGGCGAATGGTTTCGTAGCGTTCATATTTGGATAGTAAATGATAATAATGAGTTATTATTACAAAAAAGGAGTCTTTATAAAACTACATTTCCTAATTTATGGGCTGTATCTGTTTCTGGCCATGTTATGGCTGGAGAAACTAGTATACAAGCAGTGATTAGAGAAATTAAAGAAGAACTTGATATTGATATAAATAGTAATCAATGTAAATACTTATTTACAATTAGAAGACAAAATATTTTTAAGAATTGTATCAACCGAGTTTATGATGACGTTTATATTGTTAAACTGAATATTGATGTAGCAAATACAAATATTCAAAGGACAGAACTAAATGAAATAAAGTACTTTAATTTATATAATCTTAAAGATATGTTAGAAAACTATGATCCAAGATTTGTTCCTTTAGATTTAGAAAAAGAAGAATTATTTAAATATTTAGAAAGTAATATTTTATAATAAAAAATATTGCTTTTTTTAAAAAATTATTATTTAATATTGTATGAAAGAAGTGAAACTGTGGATAAATTAATATTAATAAAATATGGTGAATTAACTACAAAAAAAGACAATCGTAAGTTATTTATAAAAATATTAAAAAATAATATAAAGAAAAAACTAGCTAATATTCCAGTAAATATAGAGTCAAATAATTCTTGTATGTATATAACTACTAACGAAGAATATTTAGATGAAGTATTAAATATATTAAATCATGTTTTTGGAATACATAGTATAGTTGTATGTGATAAAGTAAATAATAATATTGAGGAAATTTATTCTAAAGCATTAGAGATAATGCAAAAAGAAAAGTTTTCTACATTTAAAGTTGAAACTAAAAGATCAAACAAAGATTTTCCTATTCCTTCTTTAGAATTTAGTAGTAAAGTAGGAGCAGTAATACTTAAAAATATTACTTGCAAGGTAGATGTACATAATCCTGATGTTATTCTTTATATAGAAATTCGTAATGAAGGTACATTTATTTATACTAATTCTAATAAAGGTTTAGGTGGATATCCTGTTGGTGTTCAAGGTAAAGGTTTATTAATGCTATCAGGTGGCATAGATTCTCCAGTAGCGGGATACTTAGCACTAAAACGTGGTGTTGATTTAGAGTGCTTATATTTTGAATCTCCTCCACATACAAGTATAGAAGCTAAAAATAAAGTAATTAAACTTGCTTCAATAATTAATAATTATTCTGGTAATATTAAAGTACATGTAATACCATTTACCAAATTACAAGAGGAAATTTATAAAAATGTTCCTGATACTTATATTGTAACCATTATGCGTAGAATGATGTATCGTATTGCTGAAAAGATCGCTAAAAGAAGAAATTGTAAAGTAATTATTAATGGAGAAAGTATCGGTCAAGTAGCAAGTCAAACTTTAACTAGTATGGTAGTTATTAATAATGTAACTAATATGCCAGTAATTAGACCAGTTGCGTGTTTAGATAAATTAGAAATAATAGATATTGCAAATAAAATTGGTACTTATGAAACAAGTATTCTTCCTTTTGAAGATTGTTGTACTATATTTGTACCTAAACATCCAATTATTAATCCAGAACTTGTTAAATGTATAGAATATGAAAAATTATTTGATTATGAAACATTAATCAATGAGTGTATAAATAATATGGAAACAATTAAGAAATTAGATAATAATGATACTGATTATAGTGACATTTTATAAACCAAAAATTACCAATAAAAAAAACGTATGAAAAATCTCTTTGTACACATTCTATTAGTGTACAGGAGGTGAGTACAATGAATAACAAAACTTCAATGAGTAATTTAGTAGTTCCAGGAGCTAAACAAGCTATCGAAAGAATGAAATATGAAATCGCTAATGAATTAGGTGTTAACCTAGGTCCAGATGCTACTAGCCGTGCTAATGGTTCAGTTGGTGGAGAAATCACTAAGAGATTAGTTAAAATGGGTGAACAACATTTAGGTGGTTCAAATTACCAAGCTAAATAATTATGAAAATGGACAGTTATATCACTGTCTTTTTTTAGTATATATTTATAAAAAATTCTATGTTTGCTTGTTTTAAATAATTAACTTGTCGTAGGGAACTTCATAAAAGACCAGCCGAAGCTTTAAAAAAAGAACTTCCCAGAGTAAAAAATGGTAGTTTAAATATTACTACTAAAGGTTTCTTTAAAAAATTAAGTTTTTCTAGTAAATGGAATTTAAGAGATATTATTCGTAATAAATTTAGAACTTCTACAGGTGCAGTAGGAATCGTTGGTTGTTGTACTTTGATAGTTTGTGCTTTTGGTATGTTAAATAGTATGAATCATTTTATAAAATTACAATTTAGGAATTATATAATTTTGATTATAAACTAACTTTAAAAGATAATTTAACTACAGAAGAATTAAATAGTTTAGAAGATATATATGGTTCTAGTACTAGTCAAACACTTGGTATAGAAAATAAAAGATAAAGATAATAATAGAGTTACTAATAATATCTTTGTTACTGATGCTGGTGATTTAGTTAGATTTAAAGATAAAAATAATAATTATATAAAAATTGATTCTAATGATGGTGTATATGTCACTAGTAAATTAGCGGAGACTAATAACTATAATATTAGTACTCATTTAACAGCGATAATTGGTACATTTGTAGTTCCTTATTTTGTATTAAAACGTTTAGCTAGAAAAGTAAATAAGATAGATATGGTTAGTAGTTTAAAAGGTAATGAATAACAATTTAGAATATCACTTTGTATTAAGTTGATATTCTTTTTAAATGTATAAATTTTAGGTTTATAGTAGTTCTAGTATACAAAACTGTGATAAGTATTAATAATTTAATTGAAAAAAATATAAAATTGTATTATACTTTAGTTAGAAAGAAGGTAGTTTATGAAAAATATAAGTAGTATTGTATGGGGGATAGTTCTTATTGCACTCGGATTAATATTTGGTCTTAATGCATTAGAGATTACTAAAATTGATATTTTCTTTGAAGGATGGTGGACTTTATTTATAATTATTCCTTGTTTTATTGGTCTTATAAAAGATGATGATAAAACTGGTAATTTAATAGGATTACTTATTGGAATAGTTTTATTACTATGTTGTCAAAATGTATTATCATTTGCCCTTGCTGGTAAACTTATTATACCAGTAGCGTTAGTTTTAATTGGTTTATCATTTATATTCAAAAATACTTTAAACAGTGCTTTGCGTAAAGAAATATCTAAGTTAAGTAAAAACACTGATAAATCTTATTGTGCTACATTTGGTGGTCAAAATCTTAATCTTGCTAATGAAGATTTTGATGGTTGTGAATTAAATGCCGTATTTGGTGGAATTAAGTTAGATTTAGTTAATGCCAATATTAAAGATAACAGTGTTATTACTGCCAGTAGTATTTTTGGAGGTATAACTATTTATGTACCAAAAGACGTTAAAGTAAAAGTTATGTCTACACCAATATTTGGTGGTGTTGAAAATAAACATGAAAATAGTGATGATAAAAAAGCTAAAACTTTATATATTAATGCAACTTGTGTATTTGGAGGAGTTGAAATTAAGTGACAAGTACTCAAAAGGTAATCAAATACTGTTCTTTAGCATTAGCAATATTTTTAATAATTAGTATTATTAGCGGTATAGCGGGTGCTGTAGTAGGAATATCTGAATTGTTTGATAAAAGTAATCATGTGAGTGAAGACTTTAGTGATTTAGACATAAATAGTGATTCAAAGATACTTGATATTGATTTAAAATCTTCTAGTTTAACAATTAAAGTAGGAGATGTTTTAAAGGCAGAAACTAATAATAAAAACATTAATGTTAAACAAGATAATAATAGAATATATATTAAAGAAAAGAAAAATAGTTGGTTTACAAATGGTGGTGAACTAGTTATTTATGTACCTAGAGATTTAATATTTGATTTAGTAAATATTGATACTGGTGCAGGTAAAATAGAGATAGATGCACTTATTACTAATAGATTAGACTTTGATTTAGGAGCAGGTCGTGTTAATGTAAACTATTTAGGAGTATTCCAAAAAGGAAAAATTAGCACTGGTGCCGGAGCATTTACTATTAATAATGGTAATATGAATAATATTGATTTTGACTTAGGAGTAGGTAAAATAGATATTACAGGTTCTTTATTAGGTAGTACAAAAATAGATTCTGGTGTAGGATCAACTAATGTAAATATAATTGGTTCTAAAGATGATTATAAGATAGATGTTGATAAAGGTTTAGGTTCTATTAACGTAGATGGTGAATCTTTAAAAGATAACACTTCTTATGGTAATGGTGTAAATACTATTGATATTGATGGTGGTGTTGGTAGTATTACAATTAATTTTAATAATGAAACAGGAGATATCTTTTGATATCTTTTTAGTTATTTTGTAGACAATTTTGTCCTCTCTTTTTATGTCGTGTACTTTATATTTGTAATTATATATCATTACTAAATACAAAGAGAATAATGAAGAAATTGGTTTAATATTTGTAAAGTCTTCTAATACACTCCTTAACGCTATTAAGCAAAGAAGAATGAAAAAACATTCTAATGATTTAACTGTAATTGATTATGGAAATGTTTTAGTTGATTTAAGACAAAGTAATATTTCAGATAAATTTAGAATTTATTATACAACAGTAAGTTTTAGTCAATTAATTGATGCTTCAGATAAAAAAATAAGTAAAATTATTAAAAATTCTAACTTAGTATACGAAGGGAATTTATAAATTACCGTTATAAAAGATCATATTGCTTAAATAATGATCTTTTTAATTTTACATAATTTGACAAATTTTTCTATTTTTGTCACTTAGTTGTCACTTTTGATAAAATATAATTACTTTAGAAAGGAAGTTTTGTATGGAAATTTTAAGAGTTGAAAATTTAACTAAAGTATATGGAAAAGGCACTACTAAAGTAGTAGCGTTAGATAACGTTTCTTTTTCAGTGGAAAAGGGAGAATTTGTTGCGATAGTAGGAGCTAGTGGTAGTGGTAAATCTACCTTATTACATTTAATTGGTGGTGTAGATAGACCTACTAGCGGTAAAGTCTATATCGATGGAAAAGATATTTATAATCTTAATGATGATAAGCTTGCTATATTTAGAAGAAGACAGGTAGGGTTAATATATCAATTTTATAATTTAATACCAATTTTAACAGTAGAAGAAAATATTACTTTACCTCTTTCTTTAGATAATAGAGAGGTACCAAAACAAGACCTAAAAGAATTAATTAATTTATTAGGATTAGAATCTAGAAAAAATCATTTACCTAATGAACTTTCAGGAGGGCAACAACAAAGAACATCAATAGGTCGTGCTTTAATCACAAGACCCGCTATTATTTTAGCGGATGAACCAACAGGAAACCTTGACTCTAAGAATAGCGATGAGATTGTCGATTTACTAAAGAAATCTAATAAAGATTATAAACAAACAATTATTATGATTACCCACAATATGGAACTAGCGGAAAAAGCTGATCGTATTATAAAATTAGAAGATGGAAAAATTGTTTTGGAGGACTAAGTATGAATTTAATTAATAAATTAACTATTAAGAATCTAAAACTAAATAAAAAAAGGACAATTGTTACAATTATAGGTATTATTTTATCAGTGGCGTTAATTACGGCCGTAGCAAGTATGGTTGTAAGCTTCAGATCAAGTTTAATTGTATTTGAAAAAACTATGCGTGGCAATTATCACTATGGTTTTAAAAATGTATCTAGTACTGATTTAACTTATTTTAAAGATAATCGTAATATTGAAAATTATTATATTACTAAATATATAGGATATGCACCTATTATAGAAAGTAAAAATGAATATAAACCTTATGCCTTTATAATGGCTTTTGATGAAAGTGCTTTATCTAATACGGGTTTAACTTTATTAGAAGGACGTATGCCAGAAAACTCTAATGAAATAGTTATTCCAAGACATCTAAAGAATAATGGCCGTGTAACTTATAAAATTGGTAGCACTATTTCTTTAGATATTGGTAAACGTTTAGCGGGTAATGACGAATTAGACCAAAATAATTCTTTTGTTTTAGATGAAGAAACCTTTAAAAAAGAGTATACCAAAGAATATAAAGTTGTAGGAATTGTAGAACGTCCTTCTGGTAATATTGAACCTTATACTGCCCCAGGATATACATTTATTACTTTGTTAGATGAGGACTATTCAAAGGGTATCTATAATGTTTACACTAGATATACCAAAAAAGGAATTAATAATAAAGATAAAGTAACTGCTAATATTTTAGGAATTGATGAAAAAATATATACTTCAGGTAGAAATGGTGATTTAACAAATGCTTATTTTGATGAATTAAAAAAAGCTAAGTATCAATTAATTGAAAATACTACTTTAATTAGATTAGAAAGTTTTTCTATTAAAGATAATACGATGCAAGTATTATATAACTTAGCGGGAATAATAATTATTATAATAGTAGTAACTTCGGTATTTTGCATTAAAAATAGTTTTGAAATATCTATTACAGAGAAAATAAAACAATATGGAATGTTAAGAAGTATTGGTACGACTGGTAAACAAATAAAGAAAAATGTTTTATATGAAGGATTAATTTTAAGCTTTATAGGTATTCCTTTAGGTTTACTTAGTGGTATATTTGCATCTTATATCTTAATACAAGTTACTAATTATTTTCTATCTAATGGTTTAGAGTTAAAACTTATTTATAAAACATCTTTCATAGCGATATTGTTATCTATATTAATAAGTTTAATAACTATATATTTTTCTGCTCGAAAATCCGCTAAAAAGGCATCACGTGTATCTCCTATTAATGCCATTAGAAATTCAGATGGTATTAAAATTAAATCTAAGAAAATGCATACACCTTATTTGATTAAGAAAATATTTGGTATTGGTGGAGTAATTTCTTATAAAAATCTTAAAAGAAGTAGTAAAAAATATCGTACTACAGTAATATCTATTATAGTTTGTGTATCTGTATTTATTGGTCTTACATCATTTATTGATATTGGTTTTAGAGTAATTAAAACTAAATATGGTGAAGTTAACTATAATATTTCTATAAATATGAATAATGATAGAAACAAAGTTAATGAGATATTAAGTTATGATGGTATAAAAAGATTTTCTTATATTAGAAATAAATCAGCTTTAATAGCAAAACCTTTACTTAATAAAGAATATTATGAACTAAATAGTTATTATGATTCAGATGGTAATAAGTTACCAATTGATAAAGTAGAAAACTATAATATAACTATTGCATCTTTAGGAGATGAAGAATACAAAAGGTATATTAATAAACTAGGATTAAATTATGATGAGAGTAAGGATAAATATATTTTAATAAATAATACTTTTGAAACAATAACTGTTAAAGGTAAAGCCAAAAGTGTTGAATTAAGTATGCTTGATTATAAAGATAATGATTCTATTAAAGTTGCAATAAATAATAATAACAATGATACTAACAACGAACAAACCAAATTATATAATGATATTTCTATTATAAAGGTAACTTCTATTAGACCTTTAGGCTATGAAAATACTTATGGTAGACCTTTATTTATAGTTAGTGATGAATATATGAATAGTCTTTTAGAAGAAAAATATGCCGTGTTAAATATTGATTCTACCAATCCAGATAAATTACAAGATGATGTAGAAAAATTATTAAAAGATTCTAAGTATAATATTTATAATTTAGATAAAGAAGAAAACATGCTACAATCATACTATACATTAATGGCTATTTTCTTATATGGTTTTATTACTGTAATAGCACTTATTGGTGTAACTAGTATATTTAATACAATTACTACAAATGTAGAATTACGTAGTAGAGAATTTGCTATGTTAAAAAGTATTGGTATGACTAAGAAAGAATTTAATCGTATGATTAGATTAGAAAGTTTATTCTACGGTACTAAATCATTAATAATAGGTATTCCAATTGGTATTTTGATATCTTACTTTATATACAATATCTTTGGTGGTATGAACTTAATTATTAAGTATACATTGCCTATAAAAGGTATAATAATAAGTATTTTGGTAGTCTTTATTTTAATAACTGTAATTATGAAATATTCAGTAAATAAGATAAATAAACAAAATACTATTGAAACAATTAGAAATGAAAATATTTAAAATAAAGGTAAATAAAGGACACAATTATGTCCTTTATTTGCTATAATGAAAAGGGGATGTTTATGGATATATTACTTGTAGAAGATAATGTTTGTATTGCTAAGGGATTAGAATACTCTTTTAAGCAAAACAATTATAATTTAATTGTTAAAAATAGTATTAAAGATACAATTACTTTCCTAGAAAATAATAAAGTAAGTCTAATTATCTTAGATATAACTTTACCAGATGGTAATGGCTTAAAGTTTTATAATGAATACCTTAGTAGTAAAAATATACCAACTATATTTTTAACTGCTAATGACTGTGAAGATGATATTGTAGAAGGTCTTAATTCTGGGGCGGATGATTATATAACTAAACCATTTTCGGTAAAAGAGTTATTAGCCCGTGTAAATAGGATAATTGTTAGAAATAAAAATAATGAAAAAATAAAAGTTCAAGATATAACATTTGATATTGATAAAATGGAAGTATATAAAAATAATGAATTATTATCATTTACTAGTTTAGAATTAAAAATATTATATTTATTATTTACTAATTTAAATAAAGTTGTTACTAGGAATTATATAATTGATTCTATTTGGGAGTGGACTGGTAATGATGTTAATGATAATACTGTTACAGTATATTTAAAAAGAATCAGAGAAAAACTAAAAAGTGATATTATAATAACTATAAAAGGGATAGGATACAGAATAGATGAAGAAACTAAATAAAACTAATTTAAAATACATAATACTTATTTTTATAATATTTTTAATTTATTTAATCAGTATATTATTATTTAATAATTATCAATATAAAAAGTATACATTAAACTATAATACTAAAATTAATAGCGTGCTATCACTATTAATAGATAAATATCCTAGTCTTACAAAAGAAGAATTAATTAATATACTAAATAATAGTACTGACACAAAAGAAAATATACTAAAACAATATGGATTAGATATAGAAAAAGATTCGTTTATATTAAATAATGAGAAAGTTTATTTAAATTCTATAAAAGTTACTATAATAATTACTAGTTCTTTATTCTTAATAGTTTTATTTATAATACTAGTGCATGAATATATTAAATTGAAAAATATAAATAATCTAACTAAAGTACTAGAAGAAATCAATAATAAAAATTATAAAATTGATATAGGTGACTTTAGGGAAGACGAATTATCTATATTAAAAAGTGAAATTTATAAAACCACTATAATGTTAAAAGAACAAGCAGATAATTCTACACTTGATAAAATAAATTTAAAAGATTCACTATCTAATATATCTCACCAATTAAAAACCCCTCTTACATCTATAAATATTATGTTAGATAATATTTTAGATAGTGAAGAAATGTCTGAAGATGTAAGAACAGAGTTTATTAATAATATAAAAAGGGAAATATCTAATATAAATTTTTTAGTAGCTGGTATCCTAAAACTATCTAGATTAGACGCTAATGTAGTAAATTTTATAGTGGAAAAAGTTAAAGTCAAAGATATTATAAATGAGTGTATAAAAAATGTTTCTTCTTTATGTGATTTAAAAAGTATTTCTATTGATGTTACAGGTAATGAAATGCTAAAAATAAATTGTGATTTTAAATGGGAAGTAGAAGCAATAACTAATATATTAAAAAACTGTGTAGAGCACTCTAACAATAATAGTAAGATAGATATAAAATATATTAATAATAAAATGTATACTGAAATAACTATTAAAGATTATGGTGTAGGTATACCTGAAAAAGACGTAAAACATATATTTGAAAGATTTTATAAAGGAAGTAATTCTACTAGCGATAGTGTTGGTATTGGACTTTCTTTATCTAAAAGTATAATTGAACAAGAAAATGGTACTATTAATGTTAATTCTAAGTTAAATAGAGGTACTGTTTTTACAATTAGATACTATAATAAGTAAATTAATTTTTGTAAAAAGACTAAAAAATACACAAAATCGACAAATTAGTCTTTTTTTTTTGGAAATTTTATCTTATAATTATACTAGGTGATGATTATGATAGGACAGATGGATATAAAAAGACAATTAAGATATAAAGATTCCATTTATGATGTTTTAAAAGATATAACTTTAGGAAATTATAACTATTTAATTATTGGTAAAGAACTTGACGGAAAGTTTATTGATATAGATTTTGTAGAACAAAAACTAGATAATGGTAAAATTAGATATATATCACCAAGTAGTACTTTTGTATTTAATAAAGATACTACTGATTTTAAACGTGTACAAAGTCAATCCTTGATGAACTATATTGTTAATGAAATAAAAGATAGAATTAATCAAGAAAAATTAATCAATGAAAAAGATACTTTAAATTATATTGATAATATTAGTAAAACTATCGAAAGTAGTACAGATATTAATGGATTTTTTGCTAATGACAATAAATATGAAAATGAATCACAATTAGAAGAAAGTATTAAAACACTAATAGGATACTATTTTAATGAAATAAAAGATTATAGTGATTTAAATAAATTACCTACAGGTGAGGTATTAGTACCAGAAGAAGATGTAAAGGAAATATATAATAAATTAGAAGATACACAAAATTTTGGTGTTTCTCTTATTCATGACGCTATTGCTAAAGAAGAAAATTCTGAAGATTATATTGTAGATCCTACTAATAATTCTGTAAGTAATGATATGCTATCAGAAAACAGCATTTTTAAACCAATGTCAACTGATTTTACAGAGCAAGATTTAACTGATGTTAAATTACAATCTGATTTTTCTAATGACAATTCTAATTCTGTAGCAACTACACAACCACAATCTACTCAGTTAACCGAAACTAACAGTGATGCTACTAATAATAGAAATTTATCATTTCAAGAAAGATTATACTTAGAAAATGAAAAGAAAATGCATGAACAAAATGTGTCAGAAGATTTACAAAATAGTTTAAATGCTAAAACTAAGACATTAACTTTAAAAAATAATTATGGAAAAATGAATAATGCAGCTTATATAACAATTTCTTGGTTACTATATATAATTGGTAGTTTTGAATTGTTTATTGCTATTTTCTTGATGGCTAAATTCTTTTAAAAGAAATTGAGGATGATACTATGAACGTAATAATTGCTAATAAATATAAAGATGAATTAGCTACTTTAGATATTGAAGTAATAAAGAGAATGGATGGAGTATTTTCTGCTGATGAATTAATAGATATATTTCAGAATTTTTTCTTCAACAAAATGATTTTAGATTTAACAGCGTTAGAAGATTATACAGATTTAAGAAATATTCAAAAGTTATCTATTGCTCTTGATATGAATAAAGTAATATTGTTGTTACCTCCAGAACCAGGATTTACTGCAGCCAGTAATTTATCTAAACTAATTGCAATGGGAATATATAATTTTACAGCCTCAATTGAGGGAATAATGTATTTATATAATAACCCAAATTCTTATCGTGATGTTGCACAATATCATCAACTGGGTGATAATAATATTAATAATAGTTTTGATAATCAAAATTATAATAATGCAGGCTCATCAATGGGTATTTCGATGTCTATGCCACAAAGAATTATTGGTGTTAAAAATTTAACACCCCATTCTGGCGCAACAACATTAGTCTATATGATGTATAAACATTTATCTGGTAATTATAGTGTAACGGCTATTGAAGCAGATAAAAGAGATTTTACTTTCTATAATGATAGAACAATGAAATCTGTTAGTGGTAATGAAATAAATAAAGTTATAGCGGATAATGCTGATAAGGAAGTTATTTTAATAGATGTTAATAGTAACCAAATGGCAGAGAATTCTTGTCATCAAGTTATATATTTACTTGAACCATCAGTACTTAAAGTTAATAAATTGTTAAGTACTAGACCAAGATTAGCAGAAGAAATGCGTGGTAAAAAAATAATATTAAATCAATGTTTAATACCAGAAAAAGATTTAAAAGTATTTCAATATGAAACTAAACTTAATATTGCTGGTACTTTAGTACCGGTTGATGATCATTCGAAATCAGAAGAAATTTATGATTTCTTAAGAAAATTAGGTTTTGATCGTGTCTAAACTGTTTAAAACAGTTGACAAATTTATGTTTTTAAAGTATTATTAAAGTAATAAGGGAGGAAATAGTATGTATTTATTATATTCTAGTGTAAGTTGTGGTGGAATGATAGAAGGAATGAGTAGTCAATTACCACAATTAGTACACCTAGTAATTGATATTATTAAATTTGCTGTATTAATAATATTAGTAATTGTAGGTATGCTAGATTTACTAAAAGCAGTAATGGCACAAAAGGATGATGAAATCAAAAAAGCAGAACAAACATTATTAAAACGTGTTATAGCTGGTATACTTGTATTCTTTGTAGTAGCAATAGTACAATTTGTATTTAAAGTAACTACTGATGAAAGTGAAAATGCTGGTATTTGGGAATGCTTTAACTGCTTTGTAAATGGTCCTAGTGAAACTGCCAAAGTTAAAGGCGGACAATGCCGTTAATATGGCAAATAGAATTTAGGTGATAAGATATGTTAACATTAGGTTATGTAACTTGTGGTGGTGGAACAATTGAATCCATGAATTCATTTTTACCATATTTGGTAAGTTTAATTATTAGAATTATTCAAGTAGGAGTTTTAGTAGTTTTGGTAGTATTAGGTATGATTGATTTATTCAAAGCTACTGCTGCTCAAAAAGAAGATGAAATTAAAAAAGCACAAAATCTATTCTTTAAAAGATTAGTAGCGGGTTTACTAGTATTCTTTGTAATAATGATTGTAGAGTTTGCCTTCAATCTATTAGGTAAAGGAATAGATGACAAAGAAAACGTTTGGAATTGTGCCAGTTGCTTCATAAGTGGTCCATCTAATTATGATGGTGGAACCGCTGAGAGTCCAGTTGAATGTAGAAAATAATAAAAAAGTAATAAATAGATTTTTACCTATTTATTATTTTTTTTTTGTATGATATAATGTATGTAGAAAATTAGACTTTTTAGGTTTTAATTATAAATTGAGGTGGAAAATATATGGTATGGTTTGATAAGATACTACGTAGTTTATTTGGAACAATAGACGGCATATTGGGATGGGCTGCTAGTACTTTATATACATTAATAGTACAAATTGCTAATGTAGATATATTTGGCAATTATATATATACGATGATGGGAAGAATTTATACATTTCTTGCTATTTTTATGTTGTTTAAATTGTCTATATCTGTTGTTAATTATGTATTAAATCCAGATCAACTAACAGATAAATCAAAAGGTTTTGGTAAATTAATTCAAAATGTTATTATTGTAATGGCTTTGATAATTATGACCCCTCAGATATTTAATTGGGCTTATAAATTACAAGCTGCTATTTTAAATACTAATGTTTTATACACAATAGTTACAGGTCATCCAAATGATAGTAGTTACGATTATTCAGATTTACAAGGACTAACTTCTAAAGAAATTGTAGAAAAATTAACAAAGAATGCAGAAGATTCGGGGGATATGATTAAATACGAATTATTGTCAACATTTATATATAATGAATATTCAGAAGATAAACATACTGCTGTAAAGTCTGATGGAAAACTTTGTAACAAGGAAACAACAGGTTCTTATTCAGCAGCATATGATTGCCTAATGGATGGAGATACTATAAATAACACTTCCGGTAGTAAACATTATGGTGCTAAAAAAGGGTTTACAAATGAATATAAGATATTAGTTTCAACACTTTGTATTGGTTTTGCAGCTTATGTATTTTTAGTAACTGCGTTTGATGTGGCGCTTCGTTGTGTAAAATTAGGTGCTTTACAATTAATGGCACCAGTACCTATTATATCTATGTTAGATCCTAACTCTGGTAAAAGTGGTATGTTTAGTAAATGGTTAAAAGAATGCAAAAACACTTATTTAAGTTTATTTACTAGATTAATTTCGGTATACTTTGCGGTAGAAGTTATTAGAGGACTAACAGAACCTGGACGTTTTGTATGGTATGGTACAGATGTGGCTGTTGGATTTGGTTTTGTAAAAGTATTTGTAATTTTAGGTTTATTAATGTTTGCTAAACAATTACCTAAATTTATAGAAGACGCTACTGGTATTAAGATGGATACTGGTGGATTAAACTTAAAGAAGAAATTGGATAGTGTACCTGGATTAAATCGTGCTACTGCTGGTGCGTTAGGATATGCTGGCGGTGCTGCTGCAAACGTTATAGCTGGTATCAAAAGCGGAAAAAAGCCTTGGGAAGTAGCTGGCAGTGCTTTAGCAGGTGCTACTAGTGGCGCATTTAGAGGGCTTACTTCAAAAGAAAAAAGTCCACTTAAGGCTGGACAAGGTGCAATTAAAGGTGCAGTAGATGCAAGAAATAGACGCTTGGAAAGACATGAGCTTGGTGAACATCTTGATGACCGCTTTAAAGATAGAGTAAACAGGTTTGCCGGCATAACAACTGATGATTCTGCTAAAATCGAAGCTAAAAGAGCACTAGGAGAAGATTTATTTAAACAGTATGATGGCAAAACAGACGCAAATGGTAAACTTTCAAAATACTCTATGGATGGTAAAATTAGTGAAGAATTTGGGAATGCTTGGGAAATAATGGATGGTGCTAAAAACTATCGAAACAAAATGAATGAACAGCTTAGTATTGCAAGAAATAGTTTTAACAATGGTGATGCTGTAAGTTGGGGCTCATTCACCGGTGCTGAAGCAATAGCACAGATGGAAATAGAGGCAAATAAGGCGTCGGCTGCTTATGATAAAGCATCAAATGATTTTAAAGATGTGCGCTCTATGGCCGCACATACATCTGAGACTAAGTATTATGAAGCATATACTGCTGCAGATGATAGACATGCAGCTCAAAAATATTCTGCAAAAGATGTTGTTGGAGTTACCGCTAGTCCAAGTAATTCGGCAAGTAGTAATTCTAATCAAACAAATAGACCTCAACAAAATCCAGATTACTCAACACATGATGGTGCTAGAGAATGGGATCAATTTGATACATAATATAAAAAGGGTGTGATACTAAATGAATTATTTAATTCCTGCTAATTCAAAGAAATCAATGTTGATATTTGGATTGTTTAATCCAACAGATTTAATAATATTTGGATGTGGTATAGCAGCAACAATAATATTGTTGCTTGCTATATCACCAAGTAATTTAGTTGCGGCAATAATTGATTTATTGCCAGTAAGTATAACGGGATTACTTGTATTTCCTATTCCAAATTATCATAATATGATGACAGTTATTAAAAATATTTGGATATTTTATATGTATCCTGAAAGAAGACAATATGGATGGAAGGGTTGGTGTTTTCAAGATGGCGAGAAGCAACAAAGAAAGTAATTACTATATTCCTGTAAAGAGTATTACTAATGGTATGATTATTTTAGATAATAATCAAAAAGTTACTGGTGTTAAAATTATGCCACGTAATATATTTATCTTGGATCAATATATGCAAGATAGTATTATTACTAATTTACGAAATGTTTACAATATGATAGATTATGAATTCTGGATTATTGCGGCAGATCGTCCTGTTGATATTAGTGTATATTTATCGCAATTACAACTTTTATATAATAATGTACAAGATAATGCACGTCGTAAGTTAATTGTAGATGATATTAATAAAGCTAATATGTTTATGAATAATAATGTAGTTGATACAGAATATTATTTATTATTTAAAGAAAAAGATTCTGATTTAATTCAAAAAAGAATTAGAAATTTAATTAATTCTTTTGCGGGAGCAGGATTAACAAGTAGACAAACTACTAATGATGATTTACGTATGATACTTGATAATTTCTTAAATGGGGGACAAACTACTACTTTTGGGACGGTGATTGGCTAATGGATATTAAAACTCAAATTGCTCCAAAGGGGCTAGAATTTAGACAGGCTGATTTTGTAATTAGTGATAAACATGCTACTATTTTAACAGTTATTTCTTATCCTAAGTATATATCTCCTGGGTATTTGTCTAGTTTAACTAGTATGTCAGGTATTAAGGTTGTTATTAAGCATATACCTTTACCATTTAGTACAATTACTAAAATGTTAAATAAAGAAATTGCAGACTTAAAAGTACGTTATCAAGATGAAAATGATAAAATGATTCAAGAAAGAATTAGACAAGATTATGAATCATTGGAACAATTTATTCAGATGTTAGCATCAACACAATCTAAAATATATGATTTTCAAATGCATATTATGATTACTGCTGATTCGGATGAAGAATTAATATCTAAAAAATTACAAGTTAAGAATTATTTAGAGGCTATGGAAATGAAAGCTGTTCCACTTCGTTTTGAACAGGAAAAAGTATTACATTCTATGTTACCTATATTTCCTAAGAATAATATTGAAGATAGAATTGGTACACCAATACCCGCACCAACTATTGCAGCTATGTACCCATTTATATTTGACAGTATTAAAGATCCGGGATTATCTACTTTACTTGGTGTAGATTTTTCTGGAGGTGTTATTCTATTTAATCAATTCTTGTATCAAGTTAAAAAAGAGAACAATAGAAACAATGCTAATATGATTATTCTTGGTACTTCTGGTAGTGGTAAATCTACAGCCGCTAAGTTATTACTTCGTTCTAATATACGTAATAATAATCAAATAGTTGTAATTGACCCAGAAGGTGAATTAGAAGAAATGACTAAGATGTATGGGGGAGACTTCATTGATCTTGGTAAGGGTGGAGAATTTGGTATGATTAACCCACTTGAAATAGTTGTTGATTCTGATGATCAAGAAATAGCTCAAGGTTTAGGGTATACAGTTCTTACTCGTACAATTCAAACTGTAAAAGCGTTTTTAAAATACTATGATCCAACAATAGAAGAAGATGTAATTAATTTATTTAGTGAAGTTTTACAAGATACTTATAAGAGATATGGTATAGATTTTAATTCAAATTTTACACAATTTAAATCAAATCAATATCCAACTTTTGATGATGTTTATGCAACTATCAGAGGTAGATTAATGTCTATGACAGAAAAGACTCGTGAAAGAGATGTAATGGAGTTCTTAGAGTTAAAAATTAGACCATTAGTAAAAGAATTACGTTATTATTTTACTGGTCATACTACTATTGCTCCAAAGAGTGACTTTATTGTATTTAATATAAAAGAATTAATGAATTCAGATACTAATATTAGAAATGCTTTATTCTTTAACGTACTAAAATATGCTTGGGGATTAACTCTAGATGCTAGTATTAATACTATATTAATGGTAGATGAGGCTCACGTATTATTAAGTGGTAGCAATGTATTAGGTGCTGATTTCTTAGCACAAGTACAAAGACGTGCTCGTAAATATAATACAGGTACTATAATTATTACACAGCAACCAAGTGATTTCTCTGATGAAAGAGTTATTACACAGGGTAAAGCTATATTTGATAATGCTTCTTACTATTTAGTAATGGGATTAAAAAAACAAGCAGCAGAAGATTTAGCAAAATTAATTGATTTAAATGAAAATGAAAAAGAAAGTATAAAGAAATATAGTCAAGGTGAGGCCTTATTTGTTTGTGGTAGCAGGCGTATGCGTATAAATATTATTGCTACAGAAGAAGAATTAGATTCTTTCGGTTCTGGCGGAGGATTATAATAGTAAAATAGTTTATTTAGGTGGTGATGTATTATGCTAGATGATGATAATATAGAAATATTAGATGATGATAATAATACATCATCATCTAATTTTAATAATGTTGGAAATAACATTAATAACAAAGATTCTAAAAATTTAAAAGATAAAGTCGAACAAGGAAAAACTAACAATCAAAGTAATAGAAATGCTAATTCACAAATGCCAGTAGGAGGACCTAACAATGGCAATCAATTTAAAAATTCTGGTAATTTAGCAAAAATAAGTGGAGCAGCTGGAGCTATAAATTCTGATGATCCAAATGCCCAAGCCCAAGCATTAAAGAATGCAGGTAAAGAAGTTATAAAACCAATTGTTAGAAAGGGTGTACAAGCCGCTACTGGTGGTGCAGTTGGTTCTGGACCAGTTACTAGTAAAATAATAGATAAAGCTGTTGATAAAGTGGCGGATGATCCAAAAGTTGACAAAATTATAGAAGATGTAACGAAAAAGGTCAATAAAGCAAAAAAGAAACTAATTTTATCACTCGTTATGTCTGTTGCCCCAACTTTTATAACTATAATTTTGATTGTAGCGGTTTTTACATCACCAATGGCATTAGCGGGAGAAGTAGCTAAAAATGTTGGTAACTTCTTTAAAAGTGTAGGAAACTGGTTGATTGGAAATGATTATTGTGCAAATGATGCAGAATGTCAAACTAAATATGCTAATAAGTATTATACTGCTATTCAAGACTTTGGTGAGGAATATAATTCTGTTTGTAGTAACGAATGGAACTCAGATTTAATTTCAGCCACTATATTTTATGAACAAATGGTTTTAATGGACAAAGTTGATATAGAGGATGAAGAAGAAGACGATGATGATAGTGATTCAGATGAAGGATATAGTGAGAATGCTAATTCCTTATACAATTATAAGAATGCCAATAAAAAAGTTAAGAAGCTGACGAAAAAATTGTATCCCGATTTTGAGGATACAAGTGCAACAACCACCCAAAGATGTGCAGCTGATTATAATGGTTATGGCAAGTATTTGTCAACCTATGTAGATAAAAATTTTAAAGAATTTAAAAAAGAAGAGAATAAAGAATATACTAATGAAGTTGTTGTAGAAGAAATTATGGCATTTGGTAATCAAACGATTATTGCTAATGCTTATAAAGGATCTTATTATTGTCAAGGAGTTACAGTTTTTGATAGTGATAATAATTTAATTGGCACTTATGATTTAGAAACTTATGTAGCAGGTGTAGTAGCTGGTGAATCTTATACACAATATGGTATAGAAGCATTAAAAGCCCAAGCTATTGCTGCTAGAACATTTTTATTAAAAACAACAAATAATTGTAAAGCTCCTATTCAAAGCGGTCAAAATAGGCAAGTATTTAAGGAAACAACAGATGATAAAGCTATTCAAGCAGCAAAAGAAACAGAAGGGTTAGTTTTACAGTATGATTCTGAACTTATTTCTGCTCAATATGATTCTTTTTGTTATGGTGATAGTGATTGCCCAGACTCAAGTTGTAATGATACAGAATGTAGTGTAACTTATACTAAGTTACCTAATGAAGAAAAACATGTAATAAAAATACCTATTAAGTGGAAAAGCTTATTTGTGCCTGGAGGCGGACATGCTCGTGGAATGAGTCAATTAGCTGCTTATGATATGGCTGAAAAGGGTTCATTGTATGATCAAATTTTGTATACTTTTTATTCACCTGGTGTAGAAATTGTTGCGATGGGTGGATTAATAAGCGGTGCTAATTTCACCAGTAGTATAGAGCCCCCACTTAATGCAGATGCTATTAAAGAAAGAACTAAAAATGGTGATCAATTTTATAATAGCAGTAAAGGCTTAATTTCACAGTGCCCTTGGTATGCTAAAAGTAGAGCATCAGAAATATTGTATTATTCTAATATACCAGACAATGTAAAAGATGCTGCAATTAAATCTATTACTAATACCGGTGGTAATGGAGCAGATGTAGTAAACAATATAGATGAAACTTTATTCCAAAAATCATATGATTATACACAACCTCATCCTGGTGCGGTTGTATCTTGGAAAAGTTCAGCTAAAGATGGTGCAAGTTGTCATAATTATGGACACGTTGCAATTGTTGAACAAGTAAAAGAAGATGGGACAATACTTATATCAGAAGGTTGGAATGGTGGCGGAACAGAAGCTGCCAATGTATGGAGTAATATAAGATATAGTCTACGAGAAGTGTCTTTAGATTATATGTCTGGATATACAAATTCCCGTGGATGTAGATATACATTTAATGGTTATGCTTATTTATTAGGATAGGTGAAATATGACAAAAAAATTTAAATATTTATTGTTGCTTATTATTGTTTACTTTTTAACTGGTTGTTCAATAAATTATAATTTAAGTTTTATTGATGATAAATTAGAAGAGAAAATTAGTACTACTTTGATAGGCACTGACTATCAAGAAGGTAGTATTACAACTTTGAAGGATTATAAACTTCTTGCAATTTCTCGTGGTTTGGAACAAATTGAGTATAAAAAACAATATAAAGATGATGGAAAAAGTTTTCAGATTAACTATAATTATACATATACTTTAAACAATTTTAATAAAAATAATATTATTAGTAACTGTTACGATGCATTTTCATTTACTAATGTTGATAATTATTATTTGCTTTCAACAAGTAAGTACTTTAAATGTATGAGTGTTACTGATTATCAAATGGTAGATAGTTATAAAATTGTTATTAATACTAACCATAAAGTTTTAGAATCTAATGCTGATGAAGTTAAAGGTAACATATACATTTGGAATATTTATAATGAGAGCAATGAAACTAGTGTTGAAAAACCTATAACTATTAAATTTTCTAAAGAAAAAGTTGCAGGACCTTTAGTTACTAATTGGCCACTATTAATTATTTCCCTATTGACAGTAGTATTAATTGGTGGCATATTATTAGTAGTTGTTAACAAAAAGAATGCTAAAGATAAGTAATGGAGGAGTTTTATGAAATTAAAATTTAGAGCAGAACCTAAAGATATTGCTATATTTGTTGGTTTTAGTATAGTATTATTATATATTATAGCAGTTGCAATTGTTAATATAGGAACATTTGCACGTGAGGGGGAATTTTCAGGTTTTAATCCACTTCCCGCTTTTTCAGGTGATTATTTACTTGCAACATTACTTGTTTATATAGTTTTATTAATAATTGTTTCTACTAGTGTATCATCTTTGTTTTTTGATATGGAAAAGGGCGTTGGTATTTCCACAAGTCCAAAAAAATCAACTGGATATTCTAGATGGGCAACAGAAAAAGAATTAAAAAAAGAATTAAAACTTGTTCATGCTAAAGATATAACAAGTACAGTTGCGGGTATTCCATTAATCAATAATGGTAAAGAGATTTGGGTTGATGATGGAGAATATCACAACTTAATTATAGGTTCTACTGGTTCTGGTAAAACAGAAATGATAGTTCAACCAATGGTTAAGGTTTTAGCTAAAAAAGGCGAATCAATGATTATAACTGACCCTAAGGGAGAAATCTATGAAAAGAACGCCGTAGAATTACGTGAAAAGGGCTATAATATAGTTTTATTAAATTTCCGTGATCCACAACAAGGAAACTGTTGGAATCCCCTTTCTCTTCCTTATAATTTGTATAAAAATGGTAACCAAGATAAAGCTTGTGAGTTACTAGATGACTTAGCCTTAAATATACTTTATGATGAAGCATCTAAAAATCAAGACCCATTTTGGGAAAAAACATCAGCTGATTATTTTGCAGGTTTAGCTCTAGGTTTATTTGAAGATGCTAAAGAAGAAGAAATCAACTTAAATAGTATTAACTTAATGACTACAGTAGGAGAAGAAAAGTTTGCTGGCACTACTTATATTAAAGAGTATTTTAGTTATAAAGATCCAGCATCTCCTGCTTACGTAAATGCGTCATCTACTTTAATGGCTCCAAGTGATACTAAAGGTAGTATACTTTCAGTATTTAAACAAAAAATAAAGTTATTTGCATCTCGTGAAAATATGAGTGAAATGTTATCACATAGTGATTTTAATATGGATGATATTGGTAGACAAAAAACAGCTGTATTCATAGTTGTACAAGATGAAAAGAAAACTTATCATTCACTTGTAACTATATTCTTAAAACAATGTTATGAAACATTGATTAGAGTAGCACAAGAATGTGGTGGAAAACTTCCATATAGAACTAATTTTATATTGGATGAGTTTGCTAATATGCCCCCATTAAAAGATGTAACTACTATGGTTACAGCAGCACGTAGTCGTGCTATGAGATTTAGTTTTATTATTCAAAACTTTGCTCAATTATACGAGGTATATGGTAAAGAAAATGGTGAAACTATTAAGGGTAACTGTGGCAACATAGTTTACTTAATTAGTAGTGAACTTAGTGCTCTAGAAGAAATTAGTAAAATGTGTGGAGAAGTTAAATCTAAAGAAAAAGATAAAACTGCATCTACACCATTAGTAACAGTAAGTGATTTACAAAGATTACCTAAATGGAGTATGATTCTAATCCGTATTAGAATGATGCCATTTAAAACTAAGTTGACACCAAACTGGCAAATGATGAAAAATCATGAATGGGAAAAGGATTATCCTAAAGCTGGATATCCTAATAGAGATAAAGTTCCTGTTAGTGTATTTGATATAAAAACATTTGTAGAAAAGAAAAAAGAAGAAAAAATAAACGCTATGTTAAATGGTAATGGTGAACAAAGTGGTGGAATGCAAGGAATGCCATTTATGCCTCCAATATTTGGTGGTATGGGTGCTGGAAATAATAATTCCCAACCTAGAGGTAATAATGCATTTAATATGGATGATTTAGTAAAAAGAATAGATGCTCAAATAGCGGCATTGGAAGAAGAAGAAAGACGAGAAAAAGAACAACAGAATTCTACTGCTACAGTGGAGTCTGTACCTTCTGTTAATGTTATACCTGAAGAAAATGATATTCTTAAGCAAGATACTTTTGAACAACATTCACCAGAACCAAGTTTATCAGCTCCTGTATTAGAAAATCCTCAATTATCTACTGAAACTAATTTGAATAAAGAGAACATTATTCAAACTAATTTACCAAGTAATGATATTATTGATGATGAAGAGGAAAAAGTTGATGTTTCTATAAATCAACCAATGTCAATGTTAGATAATGTTGATACGGTTAAGGAACCAACAATTATTGATACACATATAGATAATACTGAATTAGTAAATGATACAAGTAACGATAAGACAGAGATCATAAATGATATGTACGAAACTGATGGTTATGCACCGGATACTAATACATCTAATGATAATACAATTACTGATGACCAATTTTTTGATGATTTTTTCAATGAAGATGAGTAATATCATCTTTTTTTGTGTTATAATTAATTTAGGTGGTGTTTGTATGAAAATAAAAAATTACTTTTCTATGATGTTAGTAAGTGCTTTTCTTTTTATATTTTGTCCTTGTGTTAAAGCAGTAAATATTGATGAAGTTTCTAAGGATGATCAATATGTATATTGTAGATATGATAATATTAGTTATTTTTATAATGCTACAAAAGGTGAATTTAAAGTAGAAAAAAGTAGTGTAGCTTTCACAACTATATCTTCTGATTTAGTGGAAGCCAATTTCGTTTCAGATAATGATAATAAATTATATTGTCCGACAATTTATAAAGAAACATCCGGCAGTGGTAGAACAGCTTATATGAATTATTTTTCTACAAAAAAAGGTGCTTCTTCTCCAATTGATTATAAAAAAGATACTTCTGTAATTAACAACCCTTCTAATGCCATTAATTCTGATTTTAAAACATGTAAGTACTCTAATTATGTTTTTCAGTTAAATACTACAGATAAAAGTATAGTGAAAATATATGACGCAACAGGTGAATATCCTAATGTATATTCAGATGCTAAGTTTGATGATATTTATTCCAATAATAAGTGTCAATGTGTGAATTTTAAAATAGTAACTAATAAAAGAGAATATGTTGTGGCAAATTTACAATTGAATCAGGGGGACACAAAAATTTGCCCATCTGCATCTGGATCTACTGGCCAAGTTGATACTGATAAACCATCTAGTCCGGATAATAACGATTCAGATCAAGAAGTAGAAAAATGTGAAGTATTACCAGAAGCAATAAAAAATTATATAATGCAAGCTTTAAAACTAATAAGATGGGGTGGATTAGTACTAATGATAGTATTAGGTACCTTAGACTTTGTTAAAGCATCTGCTTCAGATGATCAAGACGCAATAAAAAAGGCTGGTCAAAATTTCATAAAAAGATTAATTGCGGTAATTATATTATTCCTACTTCCACTACTAGTAGAGTTAATACTATTTATAGTTGGTAAAATAGGATTTAATTTTGGAGAATGCTATAAAGTTTCAGAGTTTTAAAATTTATTTAAAACTCTTTTTTGTAACATAATAATAATGTATTAATATAATATAGTAGGTGATAAGTTTGAGTAATATATCAATAAACGACTTATTAAAAATAGACAAACCTACTATAATTGATATCAGAAATAAGGTAAGTTATAATAATGGCCACATAAATAATGCTATAAATATACCTTATGAAGAATTATTAGTAAATTATAATAAATATTTATTAAAAGATAAGATTTATTATATATATTGTAGTCGTGGTACTAAAAGTGCAAAATTATGTCAAATAATGCAAATGAAAGGATACAAAACAATAAATATCTTAGGTGGATATCAATCATGGATTTTATTAAAATAAGATGCTTATATCTTATTTTAATTTGCTATTAAATAGTATATAATATTATTGGTGATAGTAATGGAATATATTATAATTAGTTTACTTGTATTAATACTTATTTTAGTTGTAATATCTTTAATGAAAAATATAAATGAATCTAATATTACTGAAAGACTTGGAAAATTAGAAACAAACATGATTAAAGAAATTGGAGATTTTAAGGACAAGCTAAGTCGTGATTTTAATGATGATTTTTTAAAACTAAATGATAGTATTGACTACCGACTTAGATTTATTAATGACAAGGTTAATGAGAGATTAGACCAAAATTTTGAGAAAACTAATAAAACTTTTACTTCTGTATTAGAAAGATTAAGTAAAATAGATGAAGCCCAGAGAAAGATAGATATTTTATCTAATGATATAGTCTCTTTACAAAGTATTTTAACTGATAAAAAAACTAGAGGAGTATTTGGAGAAGTAAATTTAAAGCATATTTTAACAAATGTATTTGGTGAAGAAAACAACAAAGTTTATAAGTTACAGTATTCTTTTCCCAATGGTACTATAGCGGACTGTGTTGTCTTTGCCCCAGAACCAATAGGAATGCTCGCAATTGATTCTAAATTTCCTTTGGAACATTATCAAATTATGGTGGATAAAAGAAATGATATAACAATTAGAAGTCAAGCAGAAAAATTATTTAAACTTGATATGAAAAAACATATAGATGTTATTAGTGAAAAATATATTATTCCTAATGTAACTACTGATCAAGCAATTATGTTTTTACCAGCTGAAGCTTTATTTGCGGAGGTTAATGCTTATCATCAAGATATAATCGATTATGCTTATAAGAAAAAAGTGTGGATAACTTCTCCAACAACACTAATTAGTACACTTACCACTTTACAAATACTAATGAAAAATATTGAAAGAGATAAGTATACTAAGATTATTCATCAAGAATTACGTTTATTAGATGAAGAATTTAAGAGATACAAAGATAGGTGGGACAAACTATATAAAAGTATTGAAACAGTATCTAAAGATGTAAAAGAAATTCATACCACAACGGATAAAATAACTAAAAGATTTAATTCAATTAATCAAGTAGAAATAGGAGAGATACAATATGAAGAAAATAAAGATAGTAAATAAATTGTTAATAAGCATATCATTACTAATAAATACAATATGTTTAATATTAACATTGCTAGGTAAATATAATTCTAATATATTAATTTGTATATGTTATTATGGAATGGTATTTGTTCCAAGTATTTGTAGAAAATTAAAACTAAAAATTACAGATATTATAGAACTAATATATTTATTATTCGTTATATTAGCTAGTTTATTTGGAAGTATTTTACACTTTTATGGTTTAATATACTGGTTTGATTCATTTACACATTATATTTCAGGTATGTTAACAGCCTTTTTAGGATTTATTTTGTTAAATAGATTTAAAAAATTAGATAGTAAGAACTATGTATTTAATGTTACTTATATAATCTTTGTATCTTTATCGGTTGCGGCACTTTGGGAGATATTTGAATTTACTGCGGATAATTTATTACATGGTGACGCTCAAAAAGTATTAGAAACGGGTGTTACTGATACTATGAAAGATATAATTTGTGCTTTTCTAGGTAGTATTTTAGTATCAATTAGTTATTTATATGAATATATGAACAATAAAAAGTTAGTTATTACTAATTTTATTAAAACATTAAAATAAAGACCCAATCAATGACTGAGTCTTTTTATTTTTATATATTTTAATTATTGTTATTATTGCTAGTATTAGTTGTGGAAACGGTTTGACATTGATTTTTAATGAAACAGTTAACGCATTTAATTGCGTTATCATCACCGGTTCTCTTAGCAATAAAATTAATGACAGTTTCTACTATTATAAATGCAAGTAAAGCAATACCACCAGCAATTAATCTCTGAGTAAATTTCTTTTGTGCTTTTTTCATCTCGTCTTCTTTTTGTGAAGACGCTGCTTTAAATAAATCCATAGAACCTTTTATAACTAAAATAACGGGAATAGCAATTTTTAGTAATGTATAAAGAAAACTTGTTATGGCAGGTAAAGCATTAGGGAATGTAAAGTTTGTTAAACCACCACAAGTAGTATTACCTAAAAATGCGTTCTTTATTTCTTCAGCCTTTTTATTAGTAGGACTATCAGCATTATTATTAGTATTATTGTTAGTATTAGTATTAGCAAGTTTAATGACAGTTCTCTCAGAACTAATAATACCATCTGGTAAACAGTTGACTAAGGTATTTTCATCTTTAGTTTGGAAATTCAAGGTACCTTTCGGAACTTCAATTACACAATAAGTAGGGCATAAAGAATTACTTGCCATTAAAATGTACTTAGCTGTTGTTACTTTGTAAAATTCATTTTCAAGTGATTCATAACTGTTTCCACTTTCAGGTGTGTAGGTTTCATATTTATTAAAATTTGTAAATTTCCAATACACATTTAAAAGATTAACTCTTTTTGTGGAATCATTTTGTGTCACATTTATATAGTATGTACATTTGTAAGTATCGCCTACATTAGCAGCATATACATTAGAATGAATTAACAAGGCAAGACAAATAGTTATAGTTATAAAAAAATATTTAAAAAGTTTTTTCATTAGTTATCACCTAAAATAATTATATCAATAATTAAACAATATTTAAATATAAAAATGAAAAGTTTTAAAAAAAATATATATTTTTTGCTTAAAAACCTTTATAATGAAAGTAGGTGATAATAATGGAAGAGAAAATATTATCTTTATTATCTTCTTCAGATGAGGCTTATGATGTTCATGAAATAAATGATTATTTAGGGTTGAATTCTGTAGATGAGTTAAAGGAATTATTAAAATGTTTAAATAATTTGGAAGATAACTTAAAAGTATATCGAACTAAAAAAGATAAATACATATTATTTAATAATAGTAATCTTCGTATAGGGAAAATGATGGCTAATAAGAAAGGTTATGGCTTTGTAGATATAGATGGTCCAGAAGATGTTTTTGTAGCGCCTACAAACATGAATAGTGCTATTCATGGAGATACTGTTGTTGTAGAAATAATATCTAAAAAAGGATTACAATTAGAAGGTAGAATTGTAAAGATTGTAGAACGTAAAGTAAAACAAGTTGTAGGGGAAGTTTATATTAAAAATCATGCTTTCTATGTAAAACTTGATGATGATAAAGTTAAATTAGATATTAAACTTGATAAGGATAAAACAAAAGGTGTAGTTGAAGGACATAAAGTACTTGTTAAACTTACTAGTAAATTAGAAGGTAATTTATATCGTGGAGAAGTAATAAAGATACTAGGTCACAAAAATGATCCTGGTGTAGATATTTTATCAATAGTAGCAAAATATAACATACCTGATACTTTTTCTGAAAAAGTAATTAAAGAATTAGATTATATTCCAGAAGAAGTAAAACCTAATGAAATGCAGGGAAGAACAGACTTAAGAGATGAAGTAATATTTACTATTGATGGTGATGATACAAAAGATATAGATGATGCTATATCTATAGAAAAATTATCTAATGGGAATTATAAATTAGGTGTTCATATTGCGGATGTATCTTATTATGTTAAAGAAGGTAGTGCTTTAGATGATGAAGCTTATTTGCGAGGTACAAGTGTTTATTTAGCAGATAGAGTTATACCTATGTTACCACATAAATTATCTAATGGTATTTGTTCACTAAATCCCGGTGTAGATCGTTTAGCGCTTTCTTGTGTAATGGAAATTAATGAACAAGGAGAAACTGTTGATTATAGTATTTTTGAAAGTGTAATTCGCTCTCGTATTCAAATGACTTATAAAAAAGTTAATCTTATTTTAGAAGAAAATATTATTCCAGAAGATTATGAACCTTATGCTTCAAAATTACTTCTTATGAAGGAATTGGCGGGTATTTTACGTAAAATGAAAGAAAAAAGAGGCTATATTGACTTTGAAATAGATGAACCTAAAATTATAGTTGATGGAACTGGTAAAGCAATAGATGTTGTAAAAAGAGAACGTGGCACTGGTGAAAAACTAATTGAAGACTTTATGATAGCGGCTAATGAAACTGTTGCGACACATATATATTACATGGAATTACCATTCTTATATCGTGTTCATGGTGTTCCTAGTGAAGAAAAAATTGCTAATTTCTTAAAATTTATTAGTGTTTTAGGATATAATGTTAAACTTACTAGTAAAGAAATATATCCAACTACGTTACAAGATTTATTAAGTCAACTTAAAGATAAAAAAGAATATCAAATTTTATCATCTATGTTACTTAGATGTATGCAAAAGGCGGTTTATGATAAAACAAATATTGGTCACTTTGGCTTAGGTAGTAAGTGTTACACGCATTTTACATCACCTATTAGAAGATATCCAGATACTACAGTTCATCGTTTAATTCGTAAGTATTTATTTAAAAATCAAATTGATAAAGATACAATAAATTATATTGACGATAAATTGGTTTATATTGGTGAACATACATCAGATACTGAAAGAATAGCGGCTGACTGTGAACGTGAAGTAGATGACATGAAAATGGCTGAATATATGATGGATCATATTGGTGAGGAATATGAAGGTATGATTACTACAGTAACTAACTTTGGTATGTTTGTAGAATTACCTAATTTAGTAGAAGGTTTAGTTCGTATTGATGATCTAACTGATGATACTTATATATTTGATGAAGAAACATTTGCTTTGCGTGGCGTTAATAACAAACGTGGATATCGTTTAGGAGATAAAGTAAAGATAGTAGTAAAGGCTGCTAATAAAGAAGCTAAAACAATTGACTTTTTAATAGCGGAGGAGCAACATGGAAATAAACAATAAAAAAGCATATCATGATTATTTTATATTAGAAACTTATGAAGCAGGTATAGTACTACAAGGAACAGAGATAAAGTCTATTAGAGTAAATGGTGCTAATATAAAAGATAGTTATGCAATTGTAAAAAATGGTGAAGTATTTTTATTAAATATGCATATTAGTCATTATGAACAAGGGAATATCTTTAATCATGATGAAACAAGAACCAGGAAGTTACTTTTAAATAAAAAAGAAATAAAAAAAATAAAAGATAAAATTGATTTGGAAGGTAATACTTTAGTGCCATTAAAATTATATTTTAAAAATGGTAAAGCCAAAATATTAATTGGTATTGCTAAGGGTAAAAAGAATTATGATAAACGCGAAACTATTAAGGAACGTGATATCAAAAGAGAAATTGCTAAAGATTTTAAAAACAGGTATTGAAAAATAAAGGAAAACATGCTATTATGTTAATAGTAGTGGTAGGAGGTTTAACATGGAAGAAAATTATTACAGAGAAAGAAATGTAATGACTAAACTACCTATGATACTATTGATATCAATAGGTGTCTTGTTGTTAATAATATTAGGATTTTTCTTATCTAAAAACTTAAATAAAAGTAATAAATTTGATGTTGAAACAGAGTTTATAAAAATTGGTAAAGAGTATTATAACAAGTATTCTAGTGAATTACCTAAAGAAATTTATGAATGTACATCTGTTTCTTTAGAAAATATTTTAGCTAAAGGTTTAGTTAAAAAGGTTGAAAACTATAGTTCTTGTAATAAGTACAATACGAAAATGAAAGTTTGTAAACTAAAAGGAAATAGTTACCAATATACACCAATGTTAGTTTGTGATGGAATTAATACTGAAGAAAAATTTTCAGATTGGAAAGTAGGAACAGTAGCAAATTTAATTGCTGATAGTTCTGATGTAGCATTTGGTTTCTTAGGTTATAAAAAAATAAAAAAAGAAACTGCTGAACCAATTGAAAAGTGGGAAGATGAAATAACTGTTAAAGATTACAATGTAATTAGTAAAACAACTTATTATCGTTATCGTGATAAAGAATGGCAATGGCAAGAAAAAAAAGCAGAATATTTTACAAATAATGATGTTGGTACTAATTTAGCGTATTATGCCACTAGTCCAAATAGTGATTACACAAATAGTGATAGTCAGACTACTGCGTATAAATGGTATACACAAGTGAATGTAGGTACCGCTCCAACAAAGTTATATAGATGCAAAAATCCATTTGGTAGTGCTACTAGCACGACTACAACACCTTGTAGTGAATCTATCGACGGTAAAACTGAAACTGTAAAGGAATTTTATACTTGTGATGTTGTAGAACGTGGTAAATCTAATTATACAGAGGTAGAACAAAATAGTACGTGTGATTGCTCTAGTGAGAAATATGGAACAAATTGTGCTGTAAAAAGATCATATTACCCTAGTAGTGAAGAAGTCGCTAATAGAGAAGCTGTTTATTATGTATCAGCTCCAGTAAGTGGTGCTATAAAAGATGTAACAACAAAATTAAACGCCTCTAGATATTATAAAGAAGTAATTACAACAACAGATAAATACTATCAAAAGGCTCCAACAGCAACGTCTATTAAAGTTGGCGATGGTCGATGGGGAAGTTGGTCAGAATATAGAACTACTAAACCAAAAGAATATGATACTAGAACAATTGAATCTAGAAATAAAATAAAGTACGAATTAAAAGATTCTAGTACTGATAATTGGGATAAAATTTCTGATGATTACTTAACGTTAGAAGAATTTATTAATAAACTTAAAAGCTTAGAATACAATGTTAGTTCTATTAAAGATATAAACAATAATGAAGAACTCAAATATGATGTACAGCTAAAATATAGAAACAAGAATAAATAGGAGGATTTATGACATTAGAAGAACAATTAAAGCTAAATAATGAATTATTACAACAAATACTTTTACATACTTATGCTAATACGGAAGAAGAAAATAAAGCAAAACAAGAAGAAATAGAAGAATTAGATGAATCAATCGAAAAATACCAATCAGAAATTGATGAATTAAAAACTAAATTAGCTGATGAAAATAATTATAAAAGAACAAAAAGTGATTTTGAATTAAAGGAAAGACCTGTGATAGAAGAATTATTATCTGATTCAATCGCTCAAGAAAGAGAAGATATATTTAAATCAAATCAACTTTATCGTAAAGAACAAGAACAACAAACTAAAATGCTTGGTGTATACAATGGTGAAGTTGTAAAATTAAAAGATGAAATTAGTATTATTGAAGCCAGATTAAATAAGGATGCTATTGCTAAAAAAAGAGGTATTGCCAAAAAATTGCATTTATCTGATGATGAAGTTTCTCATCTTCAAGCAGAAGTAGCATATAAAAAGGAACTTATTGAAGAAGGAAACCAAGTAATGGAAATTTGCGCTGATGAGATAAGAAGATATGGGCGCTTAATAACAGCTAACAATGATCGCTTGAAACACATTACTGAAAAAGAGCAAAAATTATCTAATATTTTGAACTCTAAAGTAGCAACATCTAATGATATAGATGGTTATAAAATTCGTTTAGATAGAGATGAACTATCTAAAAAAATGGCAGCTTTGGAAGCTTTTGAAAACAGAAAAAAATATTTATTATATGATCCTTCTAAAGAAATTAGAGAACAAATTTTACAAAATAATAAACTGTTAAATAATACAGGTATAAAGAAAACTGGTATTGAAGATTCATTTGTTCCAAAAGATGAAGTATTAAATAGAGAAGAATCTAAAAACGAAGAAGAATTATCAAAAGGTGAATCTGCTGAAAGTGCAAATGAGGATCTTGCAGATTCAAAAGTACCAGAAAAAAGTGAAGAGCAAATCAAATCAACTCTAGAGTCAGCAGAAGAATTAAAAGAAAAACAAACTGAAGAACCAAGTCAAAAGTTTAAACCAATCCCTAAAGAGAGAGCAGTAATTAAACATGAACCTGCAGAATTAGTTGAAATCAATGATGCCACTGATGACTTAAAAAAACAAAAATTAACTGAAAAAATAAAAAAAGCTTGGAATAAATGGCGTGATAAAGCTATTGCAGCAGCAGTAGCAGCAGCTATTACCGTAACTGGTGGAATGGCATTTGCTAATTTAAATAAAAATAATAATAAAGATAAAACCGATGATGTAAAGGTAGAGCAACCTGGTAATTTTGTTAGAGATGATTCTATTAGTAAAGATTTCACTTTTAATAGACCATTTGAAACTATAAAATCAGATTTTGAAAAGAATAAAGATACTGAGCAAGTACCTGATAAAGAAGTTTCTGAACCAATAAAAAGTGAAGAAAATAAAACTAATAATGTGGTTGTTGAACAGCCAAAAAATAATCAAGTAGAAGACGCAAAACAACCTGAACCAAAACCAGAAATTAAAGTCCCAGAAGTAACTCCAGAAATTCCTGAAGTTGAGGAAGAACAACCAGCAAAAGAAGAAGAAAAAGCTAATGAAGAAATAAAGCATGAACAACCAAAACTAGAAGGAGTTATAAATAATGGTGAGATAGAAACTACTATTTTACAAGTTGATGGTGAATATGTTGATATACCATTAAAAAATGGTGAAACTATTTGTGTCAAATATGGTGATAATGGTGAGACTGTTCCTTCTGAAATAACAATTAAATATGATGGAACTGACATGTATATATACTCACCAGTAGTTAATACAAAATCATTATAATGGAGGAAATATGGAAAATAGAATTAATAAAGTAATAAAATTAAGTAATAATAAATTATATTATCTTTTAAAACAAGCAGTATATAATAATGATAGTTATTATACTGCTGTGGAAGTATCTGATGATATGAAAGAAATGACAGAGGAATTTACATTATTACATGAAACAAATGAAAATGGTAAAATTTTCTTTGCAGAAGTAACCGAACCAAAGATGGTTCAAATGTTATTAAAATATATGAAAGCACCAGAATAAGGATTAAATATCCTTTTTTCTTTACTTATATATCACAAAAAAGTATAATAAGTATATATTAATTGGTGAGTGGGGGATAATAACATGAATTTAGAAAACTATATGACATGGTTTTTAAATTATGTAGATAAGTTTGGCAATACACCTAAAATTGTATTAAAAAAAGAACATAGTTTAAGAGTTGCTGAAAACATGAATAATATTTTTAATAAAATCGGTTTTACTGATGATTATGTTTCATTAGCACATTTTCTAGGTTTATATCATGACATTGGACGTTTTAAACAATGGCAAGTATATCATACATTTTATGATAGTAAGTCTGTAGATCACGCAGATTATAGTGCTGATAATCTAATAAAAGATGGTCTTATTAATGAAATTATTTCTAAAAGAAATTATGATTCATTAATATATAACGCAATTAAGTATCATAATAAACTTTTATTACCAAAGAATCTTAGTATTAAAGATGAACAAATTTTTAGTACTAAAATGAATTTAGATGATACTATAAAATATAGTTTTGATAGTGTTACAAGTTTATATTCAATGGCTATAAGAGATGCAGATAAATTAGATATATTTAAACAATATTTATTATCAGATTATTTTTTAAAGACAGATTACTTACCAGTAAGTGATAATGTTTCTACTTCATTTTTTAATAATCAAAATATAAATAAAGAAGATAGAAAAAATTTAAACGATGTATTAGTACTTAGATTATCATTCATTAATGATATTAATTTAACAGAAGCATTAAGAGTAATTAAGAAGACCGATTTACTACAAAAAATATACGAAATTTATCCAGATAAAGAAAATACAAAACTATTTTTTGAATACGCAGATAGTAGATTGAACAAATTAATTACTAATAATCATAGTTATCAATACGTACTAATGAAATAAACACATAAAAATGCTTAAAAAATCAAAAAAATCGTTGAAATATATTGCAATTACAAAGAAAAAATGGTATCCTTAGATTGTAAGCAAGATAGCTTAACATATAGGAGGTTAAAACATGTCAAAAACAGATTTAGTTAACTTTATTGCAGAAGAAACAGGTTTAACTAAAGCCGATTCATCACGTGCTTTAGAAGCAGTTATGAATGGTGTAATCAAAGGATTAAAAGAAGAAAAGAAAGTAGCTTTAACAGGATTCTGTACTTTTAGTGCTGTAAAGAAAGCAGCAAAAGAAGGACGTAATCCAAGAACTGGTGAAAAAGTTGCTATTCCTGCTAGAGTAGCAGTTACTATCAAAGCTGGTTCTAAATTAAAGGATGCTTTAAACTAAAAGGCTTTTTGCCTTTTTTTTTGGAAAGAGGTAATTATGTATAATAGTGCCATTAAAATATTAGAAAAAATTAATAATGCAGGATATAAGGCTTATATTGTTGGGGGTTACGCTAGAGATCTTTATTTAAAAAGAGATAGTGTAGATGTTGATATTTGTACAGATGCAACACCAAAAGAATTAAAAGAAATATTTGGTGATATTATGTTACCAAATATTCAATATGGTTCTATAACAGTAATTTATAATAAAATAAGATTTGAAATAACAACATTTAGAAAAGATTTAAAATATGAAAATAATCGTTTACCAGTAAAAATAAAATATATACATTCTTTAGTAGATGATTTAAAAAGAAGAGATTTTACTATTAATACATTGTGTATGGATGTAAATGGGGAATTATTAGATTTTTTAAATGCTAAACCAGATTTAGATAATAAAATAATAAGAATGGTAGGTAGCCCTAAAAAGAAACTAAAAGAAGATAGTTTACGTATTTTGCGTGCTATTAGGTTTGCTACAATATTAAATTTTACATTAGATAATGAATTAAAAAAGTATATTAAAAAATATAGTTATTTATTAAGGAAACTGTCTTATTATCGTAAAAAAGAAGAACTAGATAAAATATTTACTAGTCCTAATATAATGTATGGTATAAGCTTATTAAAAGATTTAAATTTAATAGAACCATTAGAGTTAAAAAATATTGATACTTTAGTGCCAACTCCTTCTTTAATAGCGATTTGGGCTCAATTAGATGTAGATAGTATCTATAACTTTTCAAACTATGAGAAAGATACTATTTTAAAAATAAAAGAATTACTAAATAAAAATATTTTAGATAATAAGAATTTATATTATTATGGTCTATATATATCTTCTTTAGCAGGTGAAATAAAAGGTATTTCTAAAAAAGATATTACTGAAAAATATAATAGTTTATCTATTAAAAGTCCAAAAGACATAGTTATTAATGGCAAAAAGATAAGTGAAATACTAAAAGTTAAACCTGGTTCTTACATAAAAACTATTATGAAAGATTTAGAAAGCAATATATTAGATGGAAAACTAAATAATGATTATAATGAATTAAGAAAGTATATTATAGAAAATAAAAATAAATTTTTAGATTAGTTTTATATTGTTTAAAATAATTAAAATATGTATAATAATTGTTGGAAAGGCAGGTATTTATGATAAACAAAGTAGAGAGAATTATAAAAGAAAGAGATATTATTATTCCTAGTTTATTATTTTATAATTATAAAGAATTAAATATTGATGCCGAAGAAGTTTTATTATTAGCGTATTTAATTAATGGTGATATGACATTTAATCCTAAAAAAATAAGCGAAGATTTATCTATGGAATTATCTTATTTAATGGAACTTATAAATAAATTAACCAATTCTAATTTATTAAGTATCGAATTAAAAAAGATAAATAATGTTAGAATAGAATTTATCAATTTAGATGGTTTATACGATAAGTTGTTAGGTTTAGTCATGGTGGAAGATAAACAAGATGATAATAATATATATGATATTTTTGAAAAAGAGTTTGGTAGAACACTTTCACCAATGGAATATGAAATAATAAATGCTTGGCAAGAAAATGGTCTTGCTAAAGATACCATTATTTTAGCCTTAAAGGAGGCCGTATACAACGGAGTTAATAATCTTAGATACATTGATAGAATATTAAGTGAATGGTCTAAAAAGGGCATAAAAACCGCAAAAGATTTGGAAAAAGAAAAGATTGAATTTTCTAAGAAACGTACACAAACTATAAAAAAAGATGAAAGTACGGATTATGATTGGTTAAATGAAGAATAAAGAAATTATTGAATATTTAGATTTATTAATTCCTAATCCTAAGTGTGAACTAAATTATACTAAAGATTATGAATTACTATTAGCGGTTATGCTTAGTGCTCAAACTACTGATAAAAGAGTTAATATGGTAACAAGTATTTTATTTAATAAATATCCTACTTTAGAAGATTTAAATAATGCTGATATAAATGATATTATGAATATTATAAAACCAATAGGTACCTTTAAAAAGAAAGCGCAAAATATAAAAGATATAAGTTTTCATTTATTAAAAGATAAAAATGGTGTTGTTCCTAATGATAGAGCATATCTAGAGAGTTTAAGTGGTGTAGGTAGAAAAACTACTAATGTAGTACTTAGTATTTTATTTAATGAACCATTTATAGCGGTTGATACTCACGTTTCTAGAGTAAGTAAAAGATTAGGTATTGCTAAAGAAACTGATGATGTTTTAAAAATAGAAAAGAAATTATATAAAGTTTTTAAGGATGAAAATTTAAATAGGTTACATCATCAATTAGTTTTATTTGGTAGATACTATTGTAAGGCTATCAATCCAGATTGTAGTAATTGTGGTTTAAAAAAATATTGTAAAAAAAATTAGAAAGTATAATTTAATTCTTTCTAATTTTTTTGTTTTTTATTCAATAGTAATAGTCTTTTTTAATATATTATGATGATTTTTATAAGTTACATCATAAGTGATTATATAAGTACCAGTAGTAGAAGTATCTATTTCATCAACTACATTATTATCTTCATCAGTAATTGTTTTCTTAATAGTAGCATTAAGTGTAACATCAAGTAAATTTTCTTGAACGATAACAGGTTTTACTGGTTCAGTATAATAATCTCCAATTTCTAGAGCAATATTTTCTTTACCATTAATATTTGATGTAATCAGTGATACAACGTTATTTATATTAATATCAATTTCTGCACCATCACTGGCGTTATTTACAAATTTAGAATATACAGTTTTAATTTTAAAACTTAATGTTCTATTATTTAATTGTGCAGGTTTATATTGATAGCTTGTGCTTGTTGTACTACCAACATATTGATACTCACCATCACTATTTTTTAAATAAATTTCGTATGTTATATCACCTAATAAGTCTTTATTTGTGTCTAATCTTGATTTTATAAAACTTTTTAAACTTTGTTCGTTGGAAAATAACTTAGAAAATTCTTTAGTAAGTTTTTCTTGATCTAACTCTATTGGTGTGTCAATAGGTGACCATGTAATATTGATAGTAGAATTATTTTCTTCAATATTTGCATTAGTTACATTGGCAAGTTTTGAAAATCTGTTTGATACTTCAGTAGGTTCAGTACCAGCTTTAAAGTACTCAGTTTTAATATAAGTAGTAGGAGTAAATTCGCTTGGTAATTTTACTTCAGCATTATCCTTTTCAATTTCAACTGCTACAACATCGGAAGGTTTTGTAAAGCCTTTAGCACCTGTAAATACACCAGTCGCAATCTTTCTAAACAACCTTGTATGTCTAGAATCACTTCTATTATAATGGGTACTCGTAATATGATCATAACCATACCAAATTGCCATTGCATAATCTCTTGAATATCCAGCAGCCCAAAGATCATTAACTGCATAACCAGGTAAATTATATCTACTCATTGTAGCGCTATCAAAATTTGTCGTACCAGTTTTGGTTGTATATTGAACACCATTAACATAACTTGAGCCCGTATTATAAACGGCACCATCAATTAATATACTAGTAATTAAGTAAGCAGTAGCCTCACTCATTACCTTTTTTGTTTCATAAGTATTTTCATATTCTTCTCCAGTTTCACGATAGATGACTTTTGTAAAACTATATGGTTCAATATATGTACCACCATTTGCAAAGGCTGCATAAGCTGCCGCTACGGAAAGAGGTGATTCACCATTATATCCTCCAATTGAATGTGATTCAAAAATCATACCATTTTCAACTTGTGGGTGAAGTCCTA
This sequence comes from uncultured Bacilli bacterium, assembly GCA_934154785.1. Lineage (GTDB taxonomy): Bacteria > Bacillota_I > Bacilli_A > RF39 > UBA660 > SIG204. The sequence continues at coordinate 259,252 of CAKPGL010000001.1, forward strand.
AATTTGTGACGAATGTTTTAATATTACTATTTTTTAAACTTTGGAAAGTTTTTAGTGCTGGAACATTACGTGAATCAACAAGTGCACTACGTACTGTAGTATAGCCAAAGTATTTACCATCCCAGTTATTCATTCCAATTCCATTACTATAAGAATGTGGCTCATCCGCTATAGGTGTAGCAGGTGAGATATTATTGTATTCTATAGCAGGACCGTAATCATAAAGCGGTTTAGATGTAGAACCTATTTGATTATTAATCATAGTAGCGTAATTAAATGTACTAACGCCCTTTCTATTTCTACCAGCTCCAATAGCAACTATAGCTCCAGTATTAGTATCTGTAACGGCAATTCCTGCTTGAACAACATCATCACGCCATAAATTTTTATCTTTACTTTCCATAACATTATTAATATATTCTTGCTTTTTTGCGTCCATAGTAGTATATATTTCCATAGGCACAGAGTAAGGGTTTTGTTTAGTTTTCTTTTTTACCTCTTCGACAACGGTATCTATAAATGCTTGATAAGAAGTTGATTTTCTATCTGTTACAATTATGTCATCTACAGTTAACTCCAAAGCAACATTTTTTTCCTCTTCAGTAATATAACCATGTCTTTGCATTAGTCCTAAGACAACTTTTCTTCTAGCTTCAGCGTTTTCTGGGAATAAATAAGGGTCATACGCATAACCGCCTTTAAATAATCCCGCAATTAAAGCTGCTTCAGAAAGATTTATTTCACTTACACTTTTACCAAAATAGTTTTGACATGCTTGTTCAACACCCCAAGCACCACTTCCCATATAATAAGAATTTACATAAAATTCTAATATTTCTTCTTTAGTATAATTCTTTTCTATTTTAAAAATTGCCATATAAATATCGGTAAATTTTCTAATGATTCCATCTATACCATGAGATTCAAATGATGTAAAAGCATTTTTAGAAACTTGCATTGTAATAGTAGAAGCACCACCACCACCACCACTAAGAATTTGTGATAGAGATGCCTTCAAGAAACGGGCTGGGTTAAATCCATTATGCTCAAAGAAATGTGAATCCTCTGTTGCAACAATAGCATCAACTAAAATTTCTGGTAATTCTTCATACGTAACTTTCTCACGCATTTGACTTCCGAGTTTAGCAATTATTTGACCATCTTTATCATATACGATAGTCGATTCTTTTTGATACAAGTTATTTGGATTAAATTCCGGTGACTTTATTACTATATATACCGCAAATGAAATACAGCATAAAAGTCCCGCAATAACTAGCCATAAAAATACTTGTGCTAAAGTTCTTCTTTTAATCTTTCTTTTTGATTTGTTACCGACAAAAGATATGACAGGTAAAAACCAAATAATAATATCAAGTAAAACTATTATAACAAAAGCTTTTTTAAATCCAATTGCAAAAGTACCTATTATTAAGGCGATAATACTTAAGACTGCTAATGCAATATCATAAATATTATTTTTAACAAATTTTTTAATTTTTTCCACTATAGGAATAGTCTTTGTTTGTTTACTTTTGCTATTAGAACTTGTTTTATTAACTTTTTTTACTTTGACCGTGCTTTTTTCTTTTTTTATATTTTTAGAATCTTTCTTTTGTTTCATTTTAATTCTCCTTTAAAATATATTTTTTCTATTATTGATAAATAATCCAATCTTGGATTGTATTTTTCTTCAATCGAATAGCCATTTTTTAAAAAATAATCAATTGGTATAGATTTCTTTGTAGAATTTGTTAAGAATTCGGATAATTTTTCTATTGTTAATAGAAATGTTTTGTTTAGTTTAACAAATCTTACAATGAGAAATGCTATTCCACCGTGTTCTTTAATTTTTTCTAAATGTTTGATTTGATGATTATGAATATTAGCAAGTGGAAAGCTTGTTGCACTAATTGTTTCCTTTGCTTCAAAGTCAATGTATTTACCTTTATAAATACCATTATAATCAGTAGTAGATGGTATTTGGAAAAAGGCTTTAGTAATTATCGCTTCTTTTCTAGAAGGGTAATTGACATCAACAATTTTTATTGGTGTCGGTTTTTTATATATTACCGCTATATTTTGTATTAAATAATAATTATTAGTTTCGTTTAAATCATATTCTAGATTCATACCACGATTTCCATAATTAATACTTTTATTTTCACTTGTTTTTACTCCAAAGGGATAATTCATAATTTCACCATAATAATTATACTATAAAAAACTAATTTTTTCTACCTCATTTTATGTATTCTAGTTCTAAATATATCTACTTATGTCGAATTACAACATTTCATTTTACATTTATGTTACATTTTACCTGAGGTGACATTATGAGATATCATGATATAGAAGCACTTTTTGATGAAATGATAGATGACATTATATATGCGAAAATATCTTCAAAGCTTTGTAATTTAAATAGCATAAATAAAAAATAGTTATTGATAAATAAACTATTTTTTGTTATACTTTACTTGTAAGTTATGGAGGGAAAGTATGAAAGATAAAAAAATGATGCCTTTATTTATGATTACAGGTGTTATTGTAATTGCATTCATTTTAATAATGATTATAATATCCGCTGTAAGTGGTAAAAGACTTACATATGAAAAAGTGGAAAATAAACTTTTGAGTGCTGCAGAAAGTTATTATAAAACTAGAGAGAATGAGTTGCCACAACAAAATGGAGCTAGCGTTGTAGTTAGTGCTGAAACTTTAGCGACTGCTAAAAAAATGAAAAGTTTAAATAAAATCGTTCCAAAGGGGGCAAATTGTTCTGGAAAAGTTATTGTAACAAAGAATGGAGAATACTATTTATATTCACCAATTCTAGAATGTGGTACAGAATATAGTTCTAAAAAATTAACAAATGTTGTTACTGATAGAGATAATATAGTTATTAGCGGTGAAGGATTATACGCTAAAGATAATGGCTATATATTTAAAGGTAAAAAAGTTAATAATTTAGTAAAATTAGGAGATACTCTTTGGGCAATTATGGATATTGATAATGATGGTTATATGCGTTTAATTAGTGTAAGTTCAAATAAAAAAGCAAGAACTGCTTGGGATACTAATTATAATGTCAATGAAAAAGCTTCTAACGGTATAAACGAATACTATTCTGGTAATAGAATTAGTGATATTAGAGGGGTATTAGTTGATTACGAAACTAGTGAATACTATTTAACTGTTGATACAAAGAAATATGTTACACCTAGAAAATGGTGCATTGGTAAAAGAAGTGAGACTAATATTAACATAAATACTACCGAAGAATGCAGCGTTTTATCTGAAGAGCAAATGTTTGGTTTGCCTTATGTGAGTGATGCTTTTATGGCAAGTACTGATCCTGATTGTCACACAATTAATGATGCTAGTTGTGATAATTATAATTATTTATCAAGTTATGCATTATCTAGTTGGACTCTTACTGGTGTTAGTGAGTCAACAAGTAAAGTTTATTATGTTGTATCTGCGGGTGTAGTTTCTGCTAAAGCTTCATCTAGTAGAAATATAATGCCAACAGTTTATTTAAGTAACAATGTAATTTATGCATCTGGCGATGGTTCAATTGAATCTCCATATATATTAAAATAGGGCAATTGTCAACGTTGACAAATTGCTCTTTTTTTGAGATAATTAATCTGGATGAAAAGAGGTGTTATTATGTATCAAGAAAGAATTTTACTTACTGTTCAAGATATATTAGATAAGGAATTTAAAATAGATACTAGGGGTTATAGACCTCAAGAAGTTGATAAATTTTTAGATGTAATTATTCGTGATTATAAAGAAATGTCTTCTATTATAAAGGAACTTGAGAGTGATAAAAAATCTTTAGTTGACGATAATATTCGCCTTAAACAAGAAGTCCGTAATTTAAAAACCAAATTAGATGTTATTGAAGAAAACACTGGTAGTGAAAGTTCTAATACTACAAATGCTGATGTTTTAAGAAGATTATCTAATTTAGAAAAAATTATTTATGGAAGAGAATAACAAATCTTGACAAACGCTGCAATAAAATTGTAGAGGAAAGTCCATGCTCGCACTATCTGTGATGATAGTAGTGTTCGTGCATTGGGAAAAGATAACCAATGGTAGTTTATACTAACGGCGTTGAGGCAACCTAAGTCATTGATATGGTTGTATTAGACATAAAGTGCCAAAGGGACGATACTCTTTAGAAATAAAGAGAGTGGAACGCGGTAAACCCCACGAGCGAGAAACCCAAATTTTGGTAGGGGAGCCCAATAAAAATAATTAAGAATTTTTTAGGGATTGATTTATTCAATAGATAAATGTTTGTCGCTTTTTTAAGTACAGAACATGGCTTATAAGATTTGTTTTTTTGTTTATAAAGAGAGGAATTTATGAAAGATATTGGTGAAAGGCTCAAAGAGACCAGAGAAGGTATGGGAATTACTTTAGAAGAAGCCGCTGAAGATCTTAAGGTTGAACTTACACAAATACAAAATTTGGAAGAGGGCAACATGGAAAACTTTAAAGATGTGTATTATTTAAAGTATTTAATTAGGGACTATTCTAAATATTTGGGTCTAGACAAAGAAAAGCTAATTAATGAATTTAATGAGTATTTGTTTGATTATACATCAAAAATATCATTAGAAGATATTAAGAAAGCACAAGAAGAAGTAAAAGAACAAGAGGAAGATAAGATAAGGTCTCCATATACGATAGAGCCAAAGCAAAAACGTTCTTTTATGCCATTCTTATTATATACTTTTGCCATTATTATATTGGCTTTAGTAGTTTATTTTGTTTATGCTGAATTAAATAGAGAAAACATAAAACAAGACACAGTTACAATCAAATATGAAAGTAGGTAATATTTATGAATTTGCCAAATAGAATAACTATGGCTAGAATTTTTTTGTCTATTCTTATTATTGCAATTTTATTATTTCCATTTGACGCTGTTGGTATTACAACACTTAAGTTATTTATTAATGAGTCAATTGTTGTTGATGTAAAATATTTAATAGTTGGTGGATTATTTATAGTTGCATCTATTACAGATTTTGTTGATGGCTATATAGCTAGAAAATATAGTATGGTTACCGATTTAGGAAAGATGTTAGACGCTATTGCTGATAAAGTATTAGTTAATTCAGTACTTATTATTTTAGCAACATCTGGATTTATACATCCATTAATTCCGGTTATCATAGTATGTCGTGATACTTTTGTTAATACGATAAAAATGATAGCAGGAAACAAAGGAAAAGTAGTTGCCGCTATTAAATCTGGTAAATTAAAAACTATATGTATGATGATTGGTATTTCTTTAACGTTATTTTATAATTTACCATTTGAATTATGGAATTTAAGAATATCAGATGTTTTCTTATATGTAGCATGTATATTATCAGTAGTATCTGCTGTACAATACTACAATTTAAATAAAAAATATATTTCAGCAAACTAAAGTACCTTTTTGGTGCTTTTTTTCTTTTAAAAATTAAAATTTCAGCGATAAATCTCATAAAAAATTAAAAATCAAACAATTGTTCGAAAAACTATTGACAATTAAATTTCTTTATTATAAAATGATGATGTAGGGTTTAGGGAGGAAAATGAAATGGTTAAAACAACAAATGATAAAACTTTAGAACAAGTACTATTAGATATTGAAAAACAATTTGGTAAAGGCTCTGTTATGCGCTTAGGGGATAATGAACATGTCGAGGTAGATACTGTTCCTAGTGGTTCGATATCATTAGATGTTGCATTAGGAATTGGGGGATATCCTAAAGGAAGAATTATAGAGGTTTATGGTCCTGAATCAAGCGGTAAGACAACGTTTGCTTTACATGCAATTGCAGAGGTTCAAAAAGCTGGTGGAAGAGCAGCATTTATTGATGCTGAACATGCTTTAGATCCAACTTATGCGGCTAAAATAGGTGTTAATATTAATGATTTATTATTATCACAACCAGATAATGGTGAACAGGCTTTAGAAATTTGTGAAGCTTTAGTTAGAAGTGGTGCAATCGGCATAATTGTTATTGATTCAGTAGCGGCTTTAGTTCCACAGGCTGAAATAGAGGGTGAAATGGGTGACTCTCACGTTGGATTACAAGCAAGATTAATGAGCCAAGCTTTAAGAAAATTATCGGGAATCATTAGTAAAACTAATACGGTTGCAATATTTATTAATCAATTGCGTGAAAAAGTTGGCGTAATGTTTGGTAATCCAGAGGTTACTCCAGGTGGAAGAGCCTTAAAGTTTTATTCTTCTGTTAGATTAGAAATCCGTAAAGGCGAACAAATAAAAAATGGGACTGATATAGTTGGTAATAAAACAAATATTAAAGTAGTTAAGAATAAAATGGCTGCTCCTTTTAAAACTTGTACAATTGATATTATGTACGGAGAAGGTATATCAAAAACTGGTGAGTTACTAGATTTAGCTAGTGATGCTGGAATTGTTGAAAAAAGCGGTGCTTGGTATGCTTATAAAGGTGAAAAAATTGGTCAAGGTAGGGACAATGCTAAAGAGTATTTAAAAAAGAATGAAAAGGTTTATGATGAAATAAATAAAAAAGTCCGTGAATATTATGGGCTTAATTTAAAAAAGAAAAATGAAGAAATAAAACCAATTAATAAATAGGTAGTGCCACTGCCTTTTTTATTTGCTTGAAAAATAATTAAAATCACGATATAATCTTACTTGGTGATTTAAGTGGAGTGGCAAATAGGCAATGTAAAAATAAGTAATCAAATAGTATTAGCGCCAATGGCAGGTATTTGTAATAGTGCTTACCGTCGAATTATAAAAGAGATGGGTTGTGGATTAATTGAGGCTGAAATGGTTAGTGATAAAGCTATTTCTTATGGTAGTAAAAAGACTATAGATATGCTTTATATGACTGATTTTGAAAGACCTATTTCACAACAAATATTTGGTAGTGATAAAGAATCTTTTGTAAGTGCTGCTAAATATATATATGAAACAATGAAACCAGATATAATCGATATAAATATGGGGTGTCCAGTACCTAAAGTAGCGGTACGCGCTCAAGCTGGTAGCGCTTTATTAAAAAATCCTGATAAGGTATATGAAATAGTATCAGCGGTAGTAAAGTCTGTTCCGATACCAGTAACGGTTAAAATTCGTAGTGGTTGGGATGAAAAAAGTATAAATGCGGTAGAAATAGCTCAAGTAATTGAAAGAGCTGGCGCTAGTGCTATTACTGTTCATCCAAGGACTAGAGCGCAAGGTTATTCTGGTGTAGCTGATTGGAATATAATAAAAAAAGTAAAAGAAAGTGTTTCAATTCCTGTAATTGGTAATGGTGATATTGCTAGTTGTTATGATACTAAAAAAATGTTAGATGAAACTGGTTGTAATGCTGTTATGATAGGTAGAGGAGTACTTGGTAACCCTTGGCTTATTAAAGAATGTATTGCTTACCTTGCAGATGGTAGTCTACCTACAGATATATCTATAGAAGAAAAAATTTCTATGATAAAAAAACATTTAAATTATTTATTAGAAATTAAACCGGAAAAGGTAGCCCTTTTAGAAATGCGTAGTCATGCTTCTTGGTATTTAAAAGGTATACCAAATGCTAGTAGTTTACGTAGTAAAATAAACAAGGTTAATACTATAGAGGATTTTAATCAAATATTGGATGAATTTTTGAAAGGAAATTATTATGAAGAGCAAATTTAGTAATAGATTTTTAGCGTATTTAATAGATATAATTATAGTTGCTTTAGTGTTTTTATGTTTAAATTCTTTTATGCCAAAAAATCATAATATTAGTGTCTTAGAAAATGAGATTACAGATTTACGTTCTAGTTATTTAAAAAAGGAGATAGATACTAAAGTTTATTTTAATAGGTATGCTATTATCAGAAAAAACTTAGATCAACAATATATACCAAGTAATATTTTAAATGTAATTATAATTCTATGTTATTTTGTTCTAGTTCCTTATTATTGGGATGGTAAAACAATTGGTAAAAAAATATTTAAACTTAAAATAGTTAAATCAGAACCTAATGAAAAAGTTAGTTTAAATAATTATTTAGTTCGTTCAATTATAAACAATGGTGTTTTGTGTTTTTTAATATCAATGTCTACAGTATTTTTATTTGACGATTCTAAATATCTTTTAATAACAATAATTTGTGGAATTTTACAATTTTTACTAGTAATTATTAGTAGTTTTATGATAATATATAGGCATGACAAAAAGGGAGTTCACGATTTAGTTAGTGGAACTCAAGTTATAAAAGAAGGGTAGTGTATGAAATGAGAGAACTTTCAGAACAAGAAATAGTAAGAAGAGATAAATTAGAGGAAATTAGAAAGTATACTAATCCTTATCCTGAAAAGTATGAAGTAACAAATACTTTGTTAGAAGCAAGAAGTTTAGAGGATGGTACTAAAGATGTTCGCATAGCGGGACGTATTGTATTTTTAAGAAAAATGGGTAAGTTAAGTTTCTTTCGTTTACGTGATCTGGAAGCTGATATACAAGTTCAATTAAAAGCTGATGTAACTAATCCAGAGGATTATGAATTCTTTAAAAAATTAGTTGATTTAGGTGACTTTTTAGGTGTGGATGGCGAAATCATTACAACCCAAACTGGGGAAAAGACTTTACTTGCTAGTTCCCTTAAGTTTTTAGGTAAAGCTTTAAAACCTCTTCCAGAAAAGTTTCATGGTTTAAATGATACTGAACTAAAATATCGTCAAAGATACGTAGATTTAATATCAAACGAAGAATCTAGAAGAGTATTCTTAGGAAGAAGTAAATTATATTCTTTTATTCATAAATTTTTAGGTGAAAACGGTTTCCTACAAGTAGAAACACCAATTATGCAAAATGCTGTTTGTGGTGCTGCAGCTAGACCATTCTACACACATCATAATGCTTTAGATATGGACTTCAATTTAAGAATTGCTCCAGAAACTTATTTAAAACAATGTATTGCTGGTGGTTTTAATCGTGTTTATGAAGTTGCTAAATGTTTTAGAAACGAAGGAATGGATACTGAACACTTACAAGAATTTACACAAGTAGAGTGGTATGCTTCATATTGGAATTTTGAAGATAATATTAAATTCTATCAAAGATTTATTAAATCTTTATTAATGGAATTATTAGGAACTACAACAATTGAATATAAAGGTAATAATTTAGATTTTGGTGTTGAATCTTGGGACAAAATTAACTATGTAGAAAAAATGCGTGAAATTTTAGGCTTTGATTTCCTTGATATTGAAGATCCAACAGAATTGAAAAATAAAATAGTAGAAAAAGGACTATTTACTTTTGATGATTTAGAAGAATATAAGTCTGTTAGCCAAATTATTGATTTTGTTTATAAGAAGACTATTAGAGAAAATATTGTTCAACCAACAATTATGTATAATTATCCAGCTTTCTTAATTCCACTTGCTCGTCGTAATGATAACGACAGTAGAATAATAGATGTTTTCCAAGTTGTTGCGAGTGGTACAGAATTGTGTAAAGCTTATTCAGAATTAGTTAATCCAATTGAACAAAGAGCTGCTTTTGAAGACCAATTAAAAGCCAAGGCTCAAGGTGATGAAGAAACTATGGAAATTGATGAAGGATTTATGGGTGCCATGGAACAAGGTATGCCTCCAATTTCAGGATTAGGTTTCGGGATTGATAGATTACTTATGATTATTTATAATCAACCATCAATTAGGGATGTAGTATTATTCCCAATGATGAAAGATAAAGATTAGATAGGAGATAATAGATATGAAATTTTTATCTGTAAATGCTGGTAGTTCATCATTAAAGTTTCAAGTATATGAAATGCCAGAAGAAAAAGTATTAATTAGTGGTTATGTAGAAAAAATTGGTTTACCAGATTGCTTTTGGAATGTTAAAATCAATGGTGAAAAAATTAGAACAGAACGTTATTTAAAAGATCACTCTGAAGCAGTTCAAGTTTTAATTGATGAATTATTAAAAACCAACGTTGTTAAGAGTTTAGACGAAATTAAAGGAGTAGGACATAGAGTTGTTCATGCTGGTGAAACATATTCTAATTCAGTAGTTATAACTGACGAAGTAATGAACGTAATTAAAGAAAATATCAAACTTGCTCCACTTCATAATCCTGGTAATATAGTTGGTATTGAAGCTATGCAAAAAGCATTACCAGGTGTTCCAATGGTAGCGGTATTTGATACTGCTTTCCATCAAACAATGCCAAAAAAGAATTATATTTATCCTGTCCCTATGGAATGGTATACAAAATATGGAGTACGTAAATATGGTTTCCATGGTACTAGTCATAGATATATTACTGGTGCTATGCAAGAAAAATTAGGTAAAGAGAATGTAAACTTAATTATTTGCCATATTGGTAGTGGTGCTAGTATTTCCGCTATTAAAGATGGTAAAAGCTATGATACTACAATGGGTTTAACAGCACTAGATGGTTTAATGATGGGAACACGTAGTGGTTCTATTGATCCTTCAATAATAGAATATGTATGTAAAGAAACTGACAAGACAGTTGGTGAAGTTACTACAGCTTTAAATAAGCAAAGTGGTTTCTTAGGTATAGCTGGTGTATCTGATTGCCGTGATGTTGAAAGTCTTGCTAAAGAAGGAAATGAAAATGCTTTATTAGCTCTTGAAATGTATTCTGATAGAATAGCAAAATATATTGCTGATTACTATCTTGAATTAGATGGCAATGTAGACGCTATCGTATTTACAGCAGGTGTTGGTGAAAATGGTTTTGCTATGCGTAGTGCCATTGTTAAAAAATTAAATTGCATTGGTATTTGCTTAGACGAAGATTTTAATAGTAAAGTAGCAAGCTTTAAAGATATTAAAGAAGGAAAGATAAGTTCTAATGATTCAAAAGTAGATGTATATGTTGTACCTACAGATGAAGAAGTAATGATTATAAGAGATACTTATGAATTAGTAAAATAATTGCGTCTTGCAATTATTTTTTTTGAGTTTTTTAAAAAATAGTGTATAATGGATTTGTATTAGATTGGCGGGATTTTATGTATAGTAGCTTAATGTTTAATAAAATTTATAGAAAGATAAAAAAATATAATACTATTGTTATAGCACGTCACGTAGGTGCTGACCCTGATGCCTTAGCAAGTCAAATTGCTTTAAGGGACTCTATAAAGAAAACATTTCCTAAAAAAGATGTATATGCTATAGGATACCCGGCTTCTAAATTTAAATACTTAGGTAATTTGGATAAATTTCAAGAATCTATGTATGAAAACTCACTATTAATAGTTACTGATACACCTGATAAAAAAAGAATTGACGGTGTTGATCCTGATAGATTTGATTATTCAATAAAGATAGACCATCATCCTTTTATAGAAAAAACTTGTAAATTAGAATTAATTGATGATACTGCTAGTAGTGCTAGTCAATTAGTTATTGAATTAATATTTAAATCAGGATTAAAATTAGATAAAGATATAGCGGGTAAACTTTATATAGGTTTAGTTGCGGATACTAATAGATTCCTATTTTCGTATACGACAGATAAAACATTTTCATTAGTATCAAAATTAGTTAATAAGACTAATTTAAACTTTGGACCACTATATGATAATCTTTATATGCGACCTTTAAAGGAAGCAAGATTTCAAGGATATATAACAGAACATATGACTATTACAGAACATGGCTTAGGTTATATTTTATTGGATGAAAAAACATTAACTGATTTTGATGTTGATGCCGCAACGGCTGGCAATATGGTTAATAATTTTAATTATATTGATGAAATTGTTGCTTGGGTAGTTTTCTCTTATGATAAATCTAATGATACTATTCGTGGTTCTATTAGATCTAGAGGTCCAATTATTAATGAAGTAGCGTCACATTTTAATGGTGGTGGTCATATATTTGCTAGTGGTGTTAGATTAAAAACTAATGAAGAAGTAGATGCCCTAGTACAAGAATTAGACGAAGTATGTGATAAATATCTTGATAAAAATAAATAAAAAATTTAGACAATGTTTCTAAATTTTTTTATATTATAGGATTTTCTACATCTGCCACTTGACCTTCATTAGTAGGGTTAAGCACGATATATAAAGTTATAATAGCGGCAATAATAGTTAAGTAAGACGCTGCTATTTGTAGTTCATAAGGCTTTAAATTTTCTCCTTGTTCTTTAGAAATTTTATATAATGCATAATTGATAATTAAAAATATAATGGCTGTTACTAAAATAAAGGTACGGTTAAAAACAGATATTTTTTGTGTCTGTTCAGCATTAAATAGTGTTTTTTCACCTTTAATCTCTAATTTTTCGTTATAAAGAAGTAATATAGAAACAATAATTTCAATGATGCTAATAACAGATACAATTATTTGAGCATATATAGCAATAATTTCTTTTTCTTCATTACTCATTATATTCTCTTAACTTTTTAATTTCATTTAGCTCACTTATAGTAACAAATTGAAAACCCTTCTTTTTTAATGTATTTATAATTTCAGGTAGGGCATCCTTAGTTCTTTTATAAGTATCATGCATTAAGATTATATCCCCATCTTTAGTATTTCTAGTCGCCCGTTTTATAATTTGTGTTTTATTTTTTAATTTCCAATCTAAAGTATCTACATTCCATAATGTTACTTCTAAATTTATTTCTTTTCGCATTTCTTTAGGAATATCTCCATAAGAAGGTCTAAATACTTTTGGTAAATATCTAGTATATTCAAATATTACTTCTTGGGTTTTACTTATTTGATTTTTAATTTCTATTTCATCAAGATGTGCTAACCATTTATGGTTATAGGTATGATTTCCTATTTCATTGCCATTTTCAAGCATTTTAAGTAAAGTTTCTTGACCATATGGTACCTTATTACCTAAGACAAAAAATGTTGCACAGATACCGTTATCTTTTAAAATATCAAGTATCTCATTTGTGTATTTACTAGGACCATCATCAAATGTTAGTGTTACTATAGGTTTATTAATATCTATAGTTTTTTCTTCTTTTTTAATACTATTTATATTATCTACATCTAATTTATTTTTTTCATTTATTACAAAATTAAATTTAATATCTTCTAGAGGAATTTGAATTAAATATTCTTTTTTACTTAAATTAATGTAGAAGGTTAAATAATTTTTTCCAATATAATATTTATCTAAGTTAACACTATTATTTATTTTTTTATTGTATTTTGCTTTAAACTCTTTTTTTATGTTAGTAATTAGTTCTTTTTTATTTAAAATGTCACCTATATCTATAAATTTATTATTATTTTTATCAAATAAATATGTATATATTTTTTCCTCTTTTTTATCTATAAATGTAGTTGCTTTAATTATAATAGAAATATAATTTTCATTTATTATTTGGTATTCAAAGTCTATATTTAGTTCGGAGTCTTCTTTTTTTGAATTATTAAATTCATTTTTTATATGATTTATATCTTTGCTAATAGCGTTATCTAATTCAAATATTCCAAAAACAGGGTATTCGATTATTGAAAACTCTTTATCTTTATTAATAGAAGTATGAATATAATTATACTTTTCTTTTGTACAACCAGTAAAAGTAAGTAACACTAATAATATTAATAACTTTTTCATACCATCACCTTATTAATCTTATTCAAATAATCATTTTAAATATGCTTGATAACAATTAATTATTTCTATATTTCTTAGTTAAAGTAAACATTTAATACTTCATTTTTGGAATATAATAAGGTGAATTTAGAGAGGAGGTATCATATGAATGGATTAATTCCTTCAAATTTATTAGATATTTTAATTTCTAGTACAGTTTTAGGTGTAATAGTCATGGCTATAATTCAAAAATTTAAAACGTTTGAATGTATTAATAATAGTTGTTATATATGGTTACTTAATATAATATTATCACTAGGCTTGGCAATACCATTTTCTATGTGCTTTTATAACTATGATTTATTAACTAGTTTTTGGGTTGGAATATTCTCATTTGCGGAGGCTCCAACCATATATGACTGGCTAAAAAAACAAAACTTAATTGGTACAAAAGTAAATGTTTTTGAAAAAGAAAATAAAGAAGAAAAAAGTGAAAATCTAAAAAACTAAATTATTAAAAAACAACAAAAAAAGTAATTTTTCCAAAAAAGCGAACATTACCGAAAATGACAATATTCCTTTATAAAATAAGGATAAATTGCTGTTTATATAACTAAAAGTTTATTTTAAAAAAATAAACTTTTTTTAGTTTTTTAAAAAACTAAATTTTTTAAAAAATATTTTTTTGCTATTTTTGTTGATATATAAGGGCAAACTATATACTACCGTTTTTTGTATCAAAAAAAGTCGAAAAAAAGCATTGACTAATGAATTTTTATGATATACAATTTAGGTGTAAAAAGTAGGAGAGAGATGTATATGAACAAGACTGAAGAACTATTAGAAAATTTAACTGTTGTTAAAAGAGACGGTAAAAAAGTTTCTTTTAATGGTACAAAAATTGCTGTAGCAATCAAAAAAGGCTTTGACAGCATTCCTAAAGTATATGATGACGATGAAGAAGAAAAATCAGTATATACTGAAAAAGATATTCAAAAAGTTTATCAATCTGTAATTAATCGCATTGAAAAAGATTATAAAGATAGTGAAAAAATTAAGATTGAAGAAATTCAAGATATTATTGAAGAGCAATTAAAAAAATTAAAATATGACGATGTATATGAATCTTTTTCAGAATATCGTGAGAGAAGAGCTCAATCTCGTGAAATGTTTATGGATGATAAAAAAAGACATAAATTTTTAAAAACCCTAGAAGGTTTAGGATTAAAATCCGCTAGTGAAGATGACACTAAAAGAGAAAATGCTAATGTAGATGGTGATACCGCAATGGGAACCATGCTACAATATGGTAGTACAGTTTCTAAAGAATTTGCTAAATCATACTTGATGAAGAAAAAATATTCTGATGCTCATGATGATGGTGATATTCATATTCATGATATGGACTTCTTACCAATGGGTACTACAACTTGTATGCAAATTGATTTGGAAAAATTATTTAAAGGTGGTTTTTCTACGGGTCATGGACATTTAAGAGAACCAAATGATATTATGTCTTATACTGCTTTAGCAGCGATAGCTGTTCAGTCAGATCAAAATGATCAACATGGTGGACAAAGTATTCCAGCTTTTGATTATTATATGGCACCTGGAGTTTTAAAAACATTTAAGAAGCAATTTAAACAACTAATTGCGGATTATCTAGATTATTCTGAATTTGGTAATTTTATTTGTATGAATACCATTGTTAAAGAAATAGATAAATTAGAAAGTATTGATGTTGATTTATCAATCTTTGATAGAGTTTGTAAAGATTCAGATGAAGTAAAAAGATTATTTAAGTTAAGTTATGAAAAAGCTTTACAAAAAACAGACCGTATTACTTATCAAGCGATGGAAGCATTTGTTCATAATTTAAATACAATGCATTCTAGAGCTGGAGCTCAAGTACCATTTTCTTCTATTAACTTTGGTACTGATACTTCTAGTGAAGGTAGAATGGTTATGAAAAACTATTTACTTGCTGTAGATGCGGGCCTTGGTCATAATGAAACACCAATATTCCCAATATCTATTTTTAAAATAAAAGAAGGGGTAAACTATAATCCAGAAGACCCTAACTATGATTTATTTAAACTTTCTTGTAAAGTATCCGCTAAAAGATTATTCCCTAATTTCTCATTCATGGATTCACCATTTAATAAACAATATTATAAAGGTGATTACAAAACAGAAGTATGTTACATGGGATGTCGTACTAGAGTAATGGGCAATGTTGTAGATCCTGATAAAGCAGTTACTCCAGGACGTGGTAATCTATCATTTACATCTATTAACTTACCAAGACTTGGTATTAAACATGGTATAGTTCTTGGAAATAATGAAAAAACAGATTTAAAAGGTTTCTATGCAGAACTTGATGATTTGATGGATTTAGTTAAAGATCAATTACTAGAAAGATTTGAAATTCAATGTAATAAAAGAGTTTATAACTTCCCATTCTTATTAGGACAAGGTGTTTGGATAGACTCTGAAAAATTAAAACCAACTGATAGATTAAGAAAAGTATTAAAACATGGTACTTTATCAATTGGATTTATTGGTTTAGCAGAGTGCTTAAAAGCATTAACTGGTAAACATCATGGTGAAGACGAAAAATCTGCTAAATTAGGACTTGAAATAATTAAACATATGCGTCAAAGATGTGATGAATATGCAGAGAAATATAATTTGAATTTTACGTTATTAGCAACACCTGCTGAAGGATTATCTGGAAGATTTGTTAATATAGATAAAGCTGTATATGGAAAGATAAAAGGTGTTACAGATAGACCTTATTATACTAACTCATTCCATATCCCAGTTTACTTCCATATTTCTATAGCAAATAAAATAAAATTAGAGGCACCTTATCATGAACTTACAAATGCTGGACATATTTCTTATATTGAATTAGATGGTGATCCTAGTAAGAATGTTGAAGCATTTGAAAAAATTGTTCGTATGATGAAAGAAAATAATATGGGATATGCCGCTATTAACCATCCAGTTGATAGAGACCCTGTATGTGGTTACGTAGGTGTAATTGGTGATGTTTGTCCAGGTTGTGGCAGACGTGCTAATGAAGCTGTTAGTGTTGAAAAGTTACATAGTTTAAGTTGCGATTGTAAATAAAGAATAGGAGATAATAATATGAAAGATGAAAAAAGTGTAAAAGAAACTTCAAAAAAAATGGTTGGTGAAGGTGTAGGTTTTGAAAGAATCAGAAGAATTACTGGTTATTTAGTAGGAACTGTTGATAGATTTAACAATGCCAAACGTGCTGAAGTTGAAGATCGTGTAAAACATTCATAATATGAAAATACGTTTAGCAACACCTAATATTCAAAAAGATAGTGTTGTTGATGGTGAAGGTATCAGGGCAGTTATTTGGACGCAAGGTTGTTCTCACAACTGCCCTGGTTGTCATAATCCTGAAACACATGATTTTAATTCAGGATATTTAGTAGATATTTGTGATGTAAAAAAACAAATTGAAGAATTGGTTGCTTCTCATAATGGAATAACATTATCTGGTGGAGACCCTTTAATGCAGGTAGATTCTTGTTTGGAATTAGCTAAATATGCTGAAAGTTTAGGGTTAAATGTTTGGTGTTATACAGGTTTTACTTTTGAAGAATTATTACTAGCGTCAAAATCAAAGCCTATTATAAAAGAATTCTTGAATACTATTGATGTATTAGTAGATGGAAGGTTTAAAATAGAAGAAAAAACCTTTGATGCTATATTTAGAGGTTCAAGAAATCAAAGAGTAATCGATACAAAAAAAAGTTTAATTAAAAATAAAGTTGTAGAAATACCTAAATATAAGGTAAATAAACCTATAAAAAAGGTACCAGAACAACATCTTTATATATAGTAAAAATAGTTTAACAGATATAAAATGTTAAACTGTTTTTATATCATACGATATTTATCATTGTAATGAAATGTAAAATTATGCTAAAATATTAATATATAGTATGGAGAGGTAGAAGTACATGAAAAAGATAAATCGAGTATTTGTTTTGGTATTTATAATTGCGTTAGCAATAACATTAATTTCCGTTAAAATGATAGTTTTAACAAATTCAACTAAGAATATAGAAATAGTATTAAATAATGAATATTATTCTTATTTATCAAAGGAAGCAAAAGAATACGTTGAAGAAGTGTATGAAGAAACAGGTAAAGTAATTCTTACTGAAAAAAATAAAAAAGTAAACAAACCTTATTTAAATCCTGATTATATAGAGTACTTATCTTTAACTGCTGAACAAAAAAAGAAGGAGGGGGTTATTCCATCTCCAACAATCATTGATTATTACAGTAAAGATAACGCTATTAATAATAGCTTACCAAGTAGTTATGATCTAAGAAATGTAGATGGTAAAAATTATGTTACACCAGTAAGAGATCAAGGTAAGCTAGGATTATGTTGGACTTTTGCTTCAGCTGGTGCAGCGGAGTCTTATTTATTAAAAACAAGTAATACGACATATTCTAATAGTTCTCAGTTAATATCAGAAAGACAAATCGATTACGCTACTGCAATTGATGGCATCAAAGATTATCGGAGTGAATATGTGTCATTTATTGGGAGAAAACTGGGTGAAGGTGGAAATATTTATATTTCTACTGTTGCTATGGCAAATGGAATATCATTAATAGATTATAAAAAATTTAAGTCATATAATGATTCAGATTTACAAAAAATGGAATTAAATGATATTTTAAGTTATAAAAATTCTTTATATGAAGTTAATGAGACAATTAATATGCCTATTTTAAATCTTCGTGAATCTACTGATGAATTGTCACAAGAAGACGTTGAAGTAAGAAATAGTTTTATAAATGAAATAAAAGAAAATATAACAAAATATGGTGCTGCCTATGTTAGCACATATGTAACTTCAAGTTGTGCGTATGATGATACTAATTTAAATAATATGGTTGTTGATGTATATAGCTGTAGTATTGCCGGCGGTGGACATGCGATGCAGATAATTGGTTGGAACGATAATATAGAATATAATTATTGTAATGATAATAACGTGCATAGCAGTGATTTAACAAATTGTAGTAATATAATAAATGGTAAAGGAGTATGGATTTTAAAAAATTCCTGGGGTGATAGTGATCAATATCCATATTTAACCTATGATTCTCTTAAAAGTAGCATTTCTTTTATTAAAAATATGACTACTAACTTGGATAAATCTTGGAATAACAATTATATTTTGGGAACTGATGCACATAGTTCAAAAAAAGAATATCAATTATCTACAACAAGAATCAAAGATAATGAAAAAATAAAAAAAATTAAATTTATTTCTATGACTGGTACTTCGACTTATAACGTTAAAATTTTAGATATAAATGGCATATATACGGAAAAGAATGTATATGCAGAAACACCGGGTTTAATAACATTAGAATTTGATTCAGATGTTGTTGTAAATAAAGATTCAAACATAATAATTAGTACATCAAATAATAATGATGGCGAATTTCTTGACAAAGTTAGTTTATTTACAAGCAATGTTGATAATACTCCCTATATATCTTTAGAGATTTATGAAAATATAAATCTTGCATATTCACCCAATAAAGTATTGTATTTAGAAACAAAAAATGTTCCTTCGGGTTCTAATGTAACATTTAAATTATATAATAGTGAAAATAAAGAGGTAAATTCATATATATCTTATACAAATAACGTAGTGGCAGAAAATAACATTAATTTAAGACTTAGTGCTAGTACTGAATTACCTGCAGGTGATTATCGTTTAGATGCAATATATGACTCTAATGTTATTGCTTCTGTCAATGTAGTGTCACAAAGAATGCAAGGTTCAGGAACAGAAAGTGATCCTTATATAATCAAAAGTTCTGAAGATTTAAACCAAATAAGATACGATTTAGATGCTTATTATATCTTAGATAATGATATTGATCTAACAGAAGATACTAGCGAAGGTGGTAAATTATCACTTAAATCAGAAATCTGCCCACAAGGCTTCGGGTGGGAATCAATAAATGACTTTAATGGGACACTAGATGGAAAAGGCCATGCAATTAAAGGATTGCATCAAAATAACTTTATATCTTGTAGTATAAATCAAGAAAAATGGAATGCATGGAATAATGCAGGCAATGGTTTATTTGGTTCTGCGTATGGCAATGTTGTTATTAAAAATCTAATATTAGAAGATTTTGATGTAAATTGTCAAGGAAGTTATTGTAGTGCATTATTAACCGAATATAAAGCTGATAATGGGGATCAAAATAATACTAATGAATATAATGCTATATTTAAAAACATTGCTTTAAAGAATAGCAAAGTAAGTGGCACATACAATAATAGAAATCCGATTAGTAGTTTGCAAAATTCATACGGTGGTGGTTTATTTGGGTATTTTGAATCCGTTTATGGTAATATCTCAATCTCTAATATATATTTAGATTTTAAACTTGATAACAAAGATTTAAAAAATACAGCATATTTAATTAGCACCATTCAGGGAAATAATGTTGATATTAATAATATTTCAATAAAAGGAAATATTAATGGCAAATATGCAGATGGAGACAACGACGCAGTATTAATTTATCGAATAGTTGATCAAATACTTATAAATGGCACATTTTTTACAAAAAATATTTTATCGACAGTAACAGGTAAGAACGTATCGGGACTCTTATATAAGCATGGTACTGATGGTACTATAGCCAAAGTCAATTTATTAAACATAAAAGACACACCTCTTTGCCAATATAAGTGTTCTAATGTAACAGGTATAAATATTTATGATAAAGATACAGAGTTAACAGAGTTAATAAGAAGAGAAAACTATGAAACTTGGGAAAATTTTGATGAAAATTGGGTTATGAAGACAATCGATGGAATACCTAGAATACCAGTCCTAAAGTTTGTTGATTTTGAATATACAAAATTTGATGATATTGTGATAAATCAAGAGTTAAATAAAAAATATAATATTTATGATTACTTATATCCTAAGAATGATTCTGCTAAAAGAATAACTTTTAAATCAAATGATGAAAGCATCGTTAAGATAAATGAAGACGGGACTATTATTCCACAATCTACAGGTAGAACAACTATTCATGTGGAAAGTTATTATGACGGATATATAAATGATGTTCCTATTACGATTAATTATGTACCGCATTATACAGTTAAATTTGACGCCAACGGTGGAGTAGGAACAATGGAATCTATTGAAGTTGATACTACCAATAATTATGCGTTACCAACAAATGTTTTTACGAAAGAAAATTATGAGTTTAAGGAATGGAATACAAATGCTGACGGAACAGGGATCTCCTATAATAATCTAGCTTTGTTACCTGCAATGGAGGATAAAACCGTAGTTACCTTGTATGTACAATGGATAGGTGAAGAAAAAATAGTTACGTTTGATGCCAATGGTGGAACAGTAAATCCTGATAAAAAAATTGTTCGTTATGGGGATACCTATGGAGATTTACCAATACCTATCAAACCTGGTAACGGCTTTAATGGCTGGAGAGCAGGTTCCGTTTCAGTAAATTCTAATTCAAGCTTATATGGTTACAACTTAATAGCAAGTTGGAGAGAGAATGCTTATACAATCATATACGATGCTAATGGTGGAACAGTAAATACAGATGATGAAAATTTAAAATATTTAAGGCTTATGTCTAATTCTACCGCAACTACTATTGCCTTTAATGGAAAAGAAAAAGAACTTGCTAAGAATTTTTATAAAAAATCAGGTTATGCGTTTAAAGAATGGAATACTAGTGCTGATGGAACAGGTACGTCTTACAAAGATACTGATAAGATAAATTTTGATAATGTGGAAAATTCAACATTTAGATTATATGCACAGTGGGAATTAGAAAGTTATTATGTAACTTTTAATCCTAATGGTGGAATAGGAACTATGGATAACCAATCTTTTGTTCCAAATGTGGAACAAAATTTAGTATTTAATAAATTCACAAAGGATGGTTATATATTTAAAAGTTGGAATACGAATGCTGATGGAACCGGTGCATCTTATAAAGATGGCGAGACTATAAAAATTACAAATAATTTAACTTTATATGCGATTTGGAGTCCAATAGAATATGGTGTAACTTATGAAGCGAATAACGGTACAGGTAATGAATTAATACAAAATACACACTATGGTGATGATATTTTACTAAATTACAATACGTTTACAAAAATAGGTTATACATTTAAGGAATGGAATACAAATGCTGACGGAACAGGTATTTCATATAAAGAGGGACAATCTATAAATATTAAAGAAAATATAGTATTATACGCTATCTGGAGTCCGATAAAATATAGTATCACTTATAAAGCAAACAATGGTACAAGTGATTTTGTTAGTACTCAGGAGGCATACTATGGTGAGAGTATTATTTTATATAATAATGTATTCTCTAAGGATGGTTATATGTTTGCAGAATGGAATACAAATATTGACGGAACAGGTACTTCATATAAAGAAGGACAATATATGAATATTACAGAAAATTTAGTATTATATGCTGTATGGAAAGAAACATATTCTTATGTAATTGATCTATACGATTATGATGATAATGAAAATTTTATAGAAATTCCTATTAACATTACACAAGATATTTTAAGAAGTCATATTAAATTAAATAGTAATTATAGAATAGAAATAATGACATCTTATAGTATGTTACATACTGGTAGTAAAGTAAGAATATATAACAATAACCGTTTAATAAAGGAATATACTAATGTTGTAAGGGGGGATGTAAATGGAGATGGTAAAATATCTTCAGCAGATTATGTTAAAATAAGAAAATATATTATGGGTACAGGAATTATAAATGATAAATACTTGTTTAAGTCTGCTGATGTTAATAATGATAAAAAAATATCTTCGGCAGATTATGTTAAAATAAGAAAATATATTATGAATGGAGAAGGTTTATGAAGAAGTTGAAATATTTAATAGTTACGATATTATTAACATCTTGCTTTTTGCCAATGAGTACTTTAGCAGTAGGTAGTATTGATGTTTCTACAACAAACTTAAACATTACCAAAGGTAAAACTGCAACATTTACAGTAACCGCAAATAATGCTGCAGGTAGAATAGACATATCATCATCCAACCCCTCTGTTGCAAGCGTTTCAAATTCCAGTGTATTTTTGGATATGCAAAGCAGCACTATTACTGTTACAGGTAATAGTGCTGGTACTACAATAATTAAAGTACAAGTAACTGATGCAACTACTTACGATGATGAAGATTTATCGTTAACAACGTATACTATTACAGTAAATGTAACTGATCCAACAAGTAGCAATAACAATAATAACGATAATAATAGTAATAATAACAATAATACAAGTAACCTATCTAAGAACAACAAATTAAAAGAGTTATCTGTAGAAGGATTTGAACTCGTAAAAACTGGTAATAATAATTATACATTACTAGTAAGTAATGATATAACTAGTGTAAATATTAAAGCTATAGCAGAAGATAATAAGGCTAAAATTTCTGGCACTGGTTCTCATGAGTTAAAAATTGGTGAAAATAGTATTGACATTGTTGTAACATCAGAATCAGGTTTAAAAAACAAAATAAATATTAAGGTAACTAGAAAAGATGGTTATGATTTGAATGATTTAGAAAAATTACTTAATGATTCTAATGTAAATGATATTAATGTTAATATTAATCTTGGAGATACAATATCTTCTAATTTATTAGAATTAATTAAAAATAGTAAAAAAGTTGTTAGATTAAACTACTTTGATGATAATAAAAAATTAGTATATAGTTGGATTATTGATGGTTCTAAAATTGAATCTGTAAAAGAATTTTCTACTGATGTATCTTTGGTATCAGAAAACAAGCAACAAATAGATAAATTGTCTAATTATGCTAATGGAATATGCGTTAATATCAAACATTCTGGAGATCTCCCAGTGGGTACAAAAATTAAATTATATGTTGGTGATAACTATTTAGATGGGAATTTACTAAATGTTTATTATTATAATAGTATAAATAAAAAATTAGATTTAATTAAAGATAACTTATTAGTAGAAACTGGTTATATTGAATTTTCTGTAGAACATTCTTCTGAATATTTTATAACAATGTCTAATATAGGTGAAGCTACAACTAAAAATATTACATCTACTAAATATAATATATTTATTATTGTATCGGTAATTGAATTTATCATTATTGTATGTATGATAACCTTCTATATCTTAAAAGTTAAGTGTACTAAGTTTAACAAGAATAAAAGTAATATTACGGAAAAACCTATTTATATTGAAGAATAAAAAGCAACTTACCGTTGCTTTTTATCTTTATTTATGTTACTATATTTTCGCTAAGTGGGGGATAATATGAAACTAGAATTAAAAAATATAGAGAAAGAGGATATTGTATTAAATTATGGCTCTGATATTGAAAATATAGATGCCATATTAAGCGTTTTAAATGATTTAGATATTGTTGAAGAAACAGATGATTTTTTTGAATTAATATGTTTAATTGCTTTAGATATAGAAACAGAAAATAATTCTACCCTTAATAAAGAGTGTGGTATCAAAAGAAGTTTAAAAGAAATAATAATTGATAAAATTTATGAAAAGTATGAAAATCTTGAAGATTTAACTTCAAATAGTCAAAACAAAGTGAAAAGATATGTTAATAGTTTATAAATAATTTTTTCTATATAGAAGAAAATATCTAGTTTTAATAGGCTAGATATTTTGTTTATAAATAAAATTCATCAATTTCTGTTTCGTAGTGGTCATTATTTCTTTTGATTGACCAAATTTCTTTCATAGTATTTAATATGTCAAATTCATTATTGTTTAATATATCAGAAAATGATACTATTCCTACTAATTTGTGTTCATCATTAACTAATACACGTTTAACCTTGTTTTTACGCATAACATTTAAAATTTTACTAACATTATCATCTATATTTACACTAATAACATTCTTAGTAGCGTATTCTTTTATTGGTGTATCTAAGTTACATTTATTACTAATAGCGTTTACTACTATATCACGATCAGTAATAACCCCAATAATTTTATTATCATTTGATATTGGAATAAAACCAATATCTTTTTCTTTCATAATTCGTGCAACTTCACTGATACTAGTATTATCATTCATAATAATTAAATTTCTACTCATTATATCTTGTGCTTTCAATTTTATCACCTAACGTATTATTTACATAATTATTAAAATTTATTCACATAAAATTAAATAGGTGATATTATGCATAGAAAAATTCGTTTGAAGAAAAAAATTAGAATTCATATTAAAGGTTTTACAAATAAAATATTTTTAATAATAGTCTTACTATTAATAGGACTTATTTTAACCTTTAAGTACATAAATACTAGAGTATCACCAGTAATTAGTGATTACGCTAAAATAGAAGCTAAAACACTTTCTACTTATATAATTAATAAATCTATAGCACGTAATATTTCGGGTATAATAAATACTGATGAGTTATTTTTAATTACAAAAAACGCTAATAATGAAATAAATACCATTGATTTTAATCCTATTATTGTAAATAAAGCTTTAACAGAAATAACAAAATATATTCATGAAGATTTAACTGCTTTAGAACGTGGTGAAGTAGATAAACTAGAATTACCTACCAGTAATTATTATAGTAATTTTAAAAAAAGAAATAAAGGTATAATTTTTGAAATACCTAGTGGTGTAGTTTTTAATAATGCAATACTATCTAATATTGGACCTAAAGTACCAGTTAAAATATCTTTTATTGGTGATATATTTAGTAGTATCAATACCAAGGTAACTAATTATGGGATAAATAATGCTTTAGTAGAAATAAACTTACATATTAAAGTAACAGAGAAAGTAATATTACCAGTATCTATAAATGAATTGGAAATAGAACTATCTATACCTATCGCTATAAAATTAGTTCAAGGTAATGTGCCAAGTTATTATTTAAATGGCTTAATGGGAAATTCTTCAGTTTTAACTGTTCCAATAGAATAAAAATAAATATTGTGTTATACTAATAATAGTAAGGTAGGTAGTAATAATGAAGTTAGTTTTAAAATATACATTTGTCTTTTTATTAGCACTTTTTACATCATTATTAATATTTAATACTTTTAAAGATAAAGGTATTAGTATATTAACAAAAGATTATTTTATTGCGGGCTTAGATAATGAAGTATCTATTTATAATGATAACTTTGAAGAGGTAAAGAAAGTATATCGTGGTACTAAAGTAAAGAGCGATGGTAAAACAATTGACAATAGTGATAAAAAATACCAAGAAATAAATTATAATAACTCTACTTACTATATACTAAAAGATAACTTAGTTGATAATAAAGCAAAAGTAGTATTAGAAAAAGTAAGGTATATAAGAACTCCAGTTACTGTTTATGAAAGTATTGATACTTCTAAGATTTTATCTTTTATTAAAAAGGGTGAAAAAGTAGAAGTTTTAGAATATAGCTCTCTTTCTAATGAAGGAATAGTTGATAAATATAAAATTAAATATAATAATATAGAAGGATATATTTATGGAAAATATACAGTTAGTAGTGAAGAACTGGCCTTAAGAAATTACGATGAAGATGGAAATTATCAAATTCATAAAAGTCGTACTAACACCTTAGGTGGTGGTAGTGCTGGTAACTTAGATTATTATCCTAATGAAAAAGTTAAATTTACTGATAATGTAATGCCTACAGAAGTAAGAAGTTTATATATAAATTCTGGTGCGATATATAATGTTGATAAATATATTGAGTTTGCTAAAGAAAATAATATTAATGCTTTTGTTGTTGATATCAAAGATAATACATCTCCAGCTTATAAGTCTCCAGTAATGAAAAAATATTCACCAACTAATTATCAAAAAGCTTTTAATTCCTTAGAAAATTATCAAACATATATAAAGAAGTTAAAGGATGCTGGCTTTTATGTAATAGGAAGAATTACAGCATTTAAAGATGATTATTACGCAATTGATCATCCAGAAAATACTATATTTGATAAAGATACAAATTCAGCTTTTATACATAATGGTTCAAAATGGCCTAGTGCTTTTAATAGAGATGTTTGGGAATTTAATGTAGAACTTGCTAAAGAGGGAATTACGTTAATAGGTTTTAATGAAATTCAATTTGATTATGTTAGATTTCCTGATAGAGTAGGAGCAACAAGAGAACAAACACTTGATTATAGAAATAAATATAATGAAGAAAAAGCCCAGGCTATCCAGAATTTCTTATTTTACGCTGCTGATGAAATACACAGTGTTCATGGCTATATATCTGCTGATGTATTTGGTGAATCAGCCCATAATTATGTATCTGCTTATGGTCAATATTGGGCTGCCATATCTAATGTTGTTGATGTAATAAGTGGTATGCCTTATCCTGATTTATTTAATAAATATGAATATGGATTTAAGGTCCCAGTATGGACAGTACCTTATGATTTACTAAGTTTTTGGGCTAATAATTATGTAGTAAAACAACAAAATACTATTCCAACACCCGCTATAGTAAGAACCTGGGTAGCAGCATATGATGCTTATTGGAAAAGTCCTAACTTTATTTGTGACGCAAATACCATGGACAAGCAGATAGATGCTTTATATGATGCTGGTCTTACTGGTGGTTATATTACTTGGAATGCTAATTCTAGTATAGGTAAATATACAGCCTTAAAAGATTCGTTTAATAAAAATCATTTAGAATAATCATAAATTTCTTGCAATTATCTTGCAAGAAATTTTATTTACTGATATTATAAAAATAGTTGGTGATAAAGATGAAAGAGAAAATATATACATATAATGAAATAAATTATAAATTAGTAACAGACTATAAAGATGCTTTTGATAATGAACAAGTTTTAGCAAAAGCAACAGACTATTTTAATGAATATGATTATATAGTAGGTGATTGGTCTTATGGTAGTTTAAGATTAAAAGGTTTCTGTAAAAAAGAAAACAAATTATTTAATAAGATAAATGATTTTAATAAGTTAGAAGAGTATTTAAAGAACAACTGTGCTTATGGTTGTAAGTATTTTGTCTTAGAAAAAGTTTCAAATTAGACTGTATTTTGTTATAGTCTTTTTTGTTTACAAAATTTTAAAAAATTAGCACTCATATATTGACAATGCTAACATATAATAGTATAATGAAATTAGCATTCAGGAAAATGGAGTGCTAGAGGTGATTTAATGATAAGTCAAAGACAAAGTTTATTACTCAAACTAATTGTTGAAGATTACATTAAGACTGCTAAACCAATTGGTTCTAAGTCATTATGTAAAATTATGAAATGCTCTTCAGCAACTATCCGTAATGAGATGAGTGAACTAGAAGAATTAGGATTACTAGAAAAAACACATATTTCATCTGGACGTATACCTAGTGAAAAGGGTTATAGATATTATGTGGATAATATAATGAAACCTAAAGAACTAAGCGGCGATGATATGTTAAAATTACAAACAGTTTTCCACAATAAAAATTTAGTTCTTAGTGACGCTATTATACAAAGTATGGAAATTATATCTGATTTAACTAATTATACCGCTATTGTATTAGGTGAATCGTCAAATGAAAATAAGGTAAGTAGAGTAGAGGCAATTCCTTTAAATGATGTAGAATTAACCGCTATTGTTATTACAGATAAAGGACATGTAGAACATAAGAAAGTAATGTTGGAAGAAAGAGTTTCTGTAGATGAAATAAAACAAACTGTTGACTTAATTAATAAATTACTAATTGGAACGCCAATTGATGAAGTAAGTCAAGCGTTAGAATTTGAAATAAAACCAATTATAGGAAAATATGTAAAACAACATGAAGCCTTATATAATGCTTTTTATACAGCATTTTCAGATTTTACACATGACGCTAATGTTAAGATGGCAGGAACAAAAAATATTTTAATGCAACCAGAGTTTGACAATGTAAATAAAATAAAAGAAATTATCGGAAAATTTGAAGATAAAGATTTGATTAATAGTATTAAAACCGAAGATAAAGATGTTAAAATTTATATTGGAAGTGAAAATGAATTTGATGATGATATGACCGTTATTAAAACCAGATATTCCATTAATGGTGAAGAAGGTACCATAGCGTTAATTGGACCTAAGAGAATGGAATACGAGCGTGTTATTACTTTGTTAAATTATATCAAAGATAATTTCGAATAGGAGGATGACCAGTGGAAGAAAAAGAAAAGAATACTTGTGGGTGTGAAAATGCGTCTTGCAAGTGTGAAGATAAACATATAGATGAAAAGCAAGAACAATGTAATTGTGGTGAAAAGTGCCATTGTGATGAAGAAAAACATCAAGATAATAAATGTTCTTGCAAAGAAGAACACAAAGATGAACATAAAGATAAGAAAAAGTTCTTCAAAGGAAAAGATGAAACTAAAGAATTAAAAGAATTAGTTGAAAAGTTAAAAAGCGAAAGTTTAACTGCTAAAGCTGATTTAATTAATTATCGCAAGCGAAAAGATGATGAGGTAAGTAGAATGCTAAAATACGCTAATGAAGATTTAGCAAAAGAAATATTACCAATCATAGATAATTTTGAACGTGCTATCAACATGGACGATGATAATCTTGAAGATGAAGTTTCTAAGTTTTTAGCGGGATTCAAAATGATATATTGTGGTTTAGTTGGTACAATGGAAAAATATGGTGTAAAGGCTATTGATGGCTCTAATAAACCATTTGATCCAACTTACCATCAAGCTGTAATGACTGAACATCGTGATGGTGTTGAACCTGGCATGGTGTTAGAAGTATTACAAAAAGGTTATTTACTTAAAGATAAAGTTATTCGACCAGCAATGGTTAGAGTATCAGAATAAAGGAAAGGTGAAATTTTATGAGTAAAATTATAGGTATAGATTTAGGTACAACTAATAGTTGTGTTAGTATTTATGAAGGTGGCGAGGCTAAGGTTATCGCCAATGCTGAAGGAGAAAGAACTACTCCATCAGTAGTAGCATTTAAAGGGGATGAAATTATCGTTGGTGGCGCTGCAAAACGTCAAATGGTAACTAATCCAAATACAGTTCATTCTATTAAGAGATTAATGGGTACTAATGAAAAAGTTGATATTAATGGTAAAAAATATACACCACAAGAAATTAGTGCTATGATTTTAAGTGATTTACGTAAAACTGCTGAAAACTATTTAGGTGAATCTGTAACACGTGCTGTTATTACAGTTCCAGCTTACTTTAATGATGCACAACGTCAAGCGACTAAAGATGCTGGTAAGATTGCTGGTCTTACAGTAGAAAGAATTATCAATGAACCAACTGCTGCTGCATTAGCATATGGACTTGATAAACAAGATAAAAATGAAAAAATCTTAGTTTACGACTTAGGTGGTGGTACATTCGATGTATCAATTCTAGAATTAGGTGACGGTGTATTTGAAGTTTTAGCAACTAGTGGTAATAATCACTTAGGTGGTGATGACTTCGATCAAGCAATTATTGATTACTTAGTAGAAGAATTTAAAAAAGAAAATAAAATCGATTTAACAAAAGATAAAATGGCTATGCAACGTTTAAAAGATGCTGCTGAAAAAGCTAAGAAAGATTTAAGTGGAGTAACTACTACACAAATTTCATTACCATTCTTATCTCAAGGAGAAGATGGACCACTTCACTTAGATGTGTCATTAACTCGTGCTAAATTTGAAGATTTAACTCGTGATTTAATTGATTCAACACTAGAGCCAGTACGTAAAGCATTAAAAGATGCAAAATTATCTGCTAGTGATATTGATAAAGTATTATTAGTTGGTGGTTCAACTCGTATTCCTCGTGTTCAAGAATTAATTAAGAAAGAATTAGGAAAAGAACCTTCTAAAGGTGTTAACCCTGATGAAGTAGTAGCAATGGGTGCTGCTATTCAAGGTGGTGTATTAACTGGTGCTGTTAATGATGTAGTACTTTTGGATGTAACACCATTATCACTTGGTATTGAAACATTAGGTGGTGTAATGACAGTATTAATTCCAAGAAATACTACAATTCCAACAAGCAAGAGCCAAGTATTCTCAACTGCTGCTGATAATCAACCAGCTGTTGATATCCATGTATTACAAGGTGAACGTTCAATGGCTAATGATAATAAAACATTAGGACGTTTCCAACTTACTGATATACCTGCTGCACCACGTGGTGTACCACAAATCGAAGTAACATTTGATATTGATGCTAACGGTATAGTTAACGTAAAAGCTAAAGACCTTGGAACACAAAAAGAACAAAAGATTACAATTACTTCTTCAACTGGATTAAGTGATGAAGATATTGAAAAAATGGTAAAAGAAGCAGAAGCTAATAAAGAAGCAGATGCTAAGAAGAAAGAGTCTGCTGACGTTCGTAATGAAGCTGAACAAGCAATTTTCCAAACTGAAAAGGCTATCAAAGATTTAGGTGACAAGATTGATTCTAAAGATAAAGAAAAAGCTGAAGAAGAAATCAAAGACTTAAAGAAAGCCTTAGAAGGTGAAGATATCGAAGATATTAAATCTAAAAAAGATAAATTAATGGAAACTGCTATGGCTTTTGCAACAAAGGTTTATGAAGAAGCATCTAAGAACCAAAGTGCTAATACAACTGAATCTACAGATGAAGAAACTACTAAGTCTAAAAAAGATAATGTTGTAGATGCTGAATATGAAGAAAAATAATTAAACATAATAAAATAGTGAAGTTCTAGGATGACTAGAACTTCCACTGTTATGGAGGATACATGGAAAAAGAGAAGCTTAGAAGTGAAATCAAAGATTGTTTTAAATGGGATGCAGATAAATTAGTTGATAATTTTGATGCTACTGAAAAAGAAGTCTTAAGTGCTTTGGATGAATTATTAAAATGTAAAGGACATATAATGGATAATGCTGATAGTTTACTTAAATTTTATCAGTTAGATGAAAAACTTAATAGAAAAGCAGACTATCTATTTATGTATGCACATCTTTCTTCTGATGTTGATACAACCAATAATGATTATCGTATTTTAAAAATGCGTACGGAAAAGTTGATGGAAACAATTTCTGATAAATTATCATTTGTTGTACCAGAATTATTGGAAAATGATTTTTCTAAAGTTTTAGAGTTTATAAAAGATAATAAAGATTTAGCAAAATATAAATTTGATTTAGAAAAAGTATTTAGATATAAAGAACATACTTTAAGCAAAAATGAAGAAGAAATAGTTACCAAGGCAACTAATGCATTTGGTACTGGTGATGAAGTATTTAATAATATAGATAATACAGATATATATTTGGGTACTATTAATGTTGATGGCGAAGAAGTAGAACTTACTAACAGCAATTATATTAAATATATGAATCATAAAGATCGTAATGTAAGAATAGATGCATTTAATAAGATGTATACTTATTTTAAGAATCGTATTAATACTATTGCTGCTTGTTTAAAAGGAAATATTAAGGAAAATTTCTTTGTTAGCGATGTAAAAAAATATAATAGTCCATTAGAAATGAGTTTATACGCTGATAATATTGATATATCTGTATATAAAGATTTAATTGAAGTTACACATGATAATTTAGATAAACTATATAAATATATGGCTATTCGTAAGAAAATGTTAAATTTAGATGAAATGCACATGTATGATATATATTTAGATTTAGGAGCTGAAGAACCAAAAGACATACCTTTTGAGGAAGGTAAGAAAATTGTTTTTGAAGCTCTAGCACCTTTAGGTGATGAATATATAAAAGATTTAAACAAAGCTTTTGATGAGCATTGGATAGATATATATCCTAATAAAGGTAAAAAGAGTGGCGCCTATAGTTGGGGATGTTATGATACTAAACCTTATCTATTATTAAATTATAATAATACAATAGATTCTGTTAGCACAATGGCCCATGAATTAGGTCATTCAATGCATTCTTACTATTCAAAAACATTAGATTATACTTATCATGCTTATCCTATATTTCTAGCGGAAATAGCATCTACGGTTAATGAAGTCTTACTTAATGATTATTTATATAAACATGCTAAAACAAAAGAGGAGAAAATCTTATATACCGCAGATATATTGGATAAGGTTAGAACAACTATTTATCGTCAGACTCAATTTGCGGAGTTTGAAATGTTAATGCATGATAAAGAAGCAAACGGTATTCCACTTACTGCGCAAGAGTTTTCTGATACTTATTATGATTTAAATAAACTTTATTATGGTGATAATGTTGTTAGTGATGATTTAATTAAGTATGAGTGGGCTAGAATACCACATTTCTATACTTCATTTTATGTATATAAGTACGCAACTGGATTAACTAGTGCTTTAGCAATCGCATCAGAAATACTAAAAGGTAATACAGAAGTGCGCGATAAATATTTGGAATTTTTACATAGTGGTGGTAGTGATTATCCACTTAATATATTAAAAAATACTGGTGTTGATATAGAGAAAAAAGAAACACTACAAAAAGCTTTTGATTTCTTTGATAAAAAACTTAATGATTTAGAAGAACTTACTAAGTAGTTAGAGAGGTGCAGTATGGAAAAAAGAGATTATTATGAAGTCCTAGGAGTTAGTAAGACTGCTAGTGATGATGAAATAAAAAGTGCTTTTAGAAAATTAGCAAAGAAGTATCATCCAGATGTTTCTAAAGAACCAGATGCTGCGGAAAAATTTAAAGAGGCTCAGGAAGCATACGCTGTATTATCTGACGCTAATAAAAGAAAACAATATGACCAATTTGGTCATGCAGCATTTGAACAAGGCGGTGCTGGAGGTGCCGGTGGCTTTGATTTTTCTGGTTTTGATTTTTCAGATATTTTTGGCGATTTGTTTGGCGGAAACTCTGGCTTTGATTTTGGCTTTGGTGGTAGTCGTGGTGGTAGAAACAGTAATCGTGCCACTAAAGGAAGAGATTCTTTAATTAAAATGGATTTAACTTTTGAAGAAGCTGTATTTGGATGTAAAAAGGATGTCAAAGTAGATACCTACGAAGAATGTAAAGACTGTAAAGGTAATGGTGGAACTGGTGAAACCAAATGCCCAGAGTGCCACGGTAGTGGTATTTCTAC
The DNA here is from genome assembly GCA_934154785.1 of uncultured Bacilli bacterium. GTDB lineage: Bacteria > Bacillota_I > Bacilli_A > RF39 > UBA660 > SIG204. The sequence continues at coordinate 293,054 of CAKPGL010000001.1, forward strand.
TACAGAACAAAGAACTTTATTTGGAACTTTTATGAGTAGAACTACTTGTTCTAGATGTGGTGGCCATGGAAAAATTTATGAAAGTAAGTGTTCTACTTGCCGTGGTGAAGGTAAAGTAAGAGTAAATAAAACTTTATCTGTAACTGTTCCAGCAGGAGTTGATACTGGTAACCAATTACGTTTGGCAGGTAAAGGCGAAGCCGGAACAAATGGTGGACCTAATGGCGACATCTATCTAGAATTTAGTGTTAAAGAACATCCATTATTTAAACGTGACGGAAATGATATATATATAGATTTTCCGATTACAATAACAGAAGCTATATTTGGATGTAAAAAAGAAGTACCAACTATTTCTAGTAGTGTTAAATTAACCATAGATGCTGGTGCGGAAACTGGTGACAAATATCGTTTACGTGGTAAAGGTGTTGAAGATGTTCATTCTTCTCGTAAGGGCGATATGTATGTAGTCATAAAAGTTATGATACCAAGAAAAATAAATAGAGAACAGAAAAAATTATTAGAACAATTGGCAGATACAGATTTAACTAACGCTGATGAAACTAAAATAATCGAAAAATACTTATAAAGACCTACCTTGGTCTTTTTTTCTTTATTTAATAATGCTTTTGGAAAAAAATCTTCAAAATTAGTTTATCTATGTTCATAAAAAATGATACAATGTTATTGGTGATAGTATGAAATATGATTATTTAATAGTTGGTTCTGGTCTTTTTGCTGCTACATTTGCTTTTGAAATGACAAAGCACGGTAAAAAGTGCCTAGTTATTGAGAAAAGAAATCATGTGGGTGGCAATGTATATTGTGAAAAAATTAATAATATTAATGTTCATAAATATGGACCACACATATTTCATACCTCTAATAAAGAAGTATGGCAGTATGTTAATCAATTTACAGAATTTAATAATTTTGTTAATCAACCTTTAGCATGCTACAAAAATGAAATATATAATTTACCATTCAATATGAATTTATTTGTTCAACTATGGAGAGATGTAAAAACTCCAGAGGATGCAATAAATAAAATTACGTCTCAAGTTAAAAGCGCCAATATTACTGAGCCCAAAAATTTGGAAGAGTTTGCTATATCACAAGTAGGTAAAGACATATATGATAAATTTATAAAAGAATATACCGAAAAGCAATGGGGAAGACCATGTGACAAGTTACCAATGTTTATTATTAAAAGAATTCCAGTTCGATATACATTTAATAATAATTATTTTAATGATATTTACCAAGGAATTCCTGTTTTAGGATATAATCACATAATAGAAAAAATGCTTGAAAAATGTGATGTTGTTTTAAATGTAAATTATAATTTAGAAAAAGACAAATATAAATTCATGGCAAAAAAGGTATTATATACCGGCATGATTGATGAATATTTTAATTATGAATTTGGTCCTTTAGATTATCGTTCTTTAAAATTTGAAAATGAAATTTATAGTAATATAGATAATTATCAAGGTAATGCTGTTGTTAATTATACTGATAAAAGTGTCAAATATACAAGAATAGTAGAACATAAGTTTTTTGAAAATAACACTTGTAAGGGTACAATTATAACAAAAGAGTATCCATTTGCTTATGACAAATCTACAGAAGCTTACTATCCTGTAAATGATGATAAAAATAATAGTTTGTATGAAAAATATAGAACACTATGTTCAAAGGAAAAAGATGTGTTATTTGGTGGTAGATTAGGAGATTATAAATACTATAATATGGACGAAACAATAGAAAAAGCTTTAGCGCTTAGTAAGGTAGAACTAAATGAAAAATAAAAATAGTTCATTGACAAAAAATTATATTTATAATTTAATTTATCAACTATTTACATTCTTACCATTACTAATAATAACCCCTTATTTATCCCATGTTCTTGGTGCTCAAAAAATAGGTATATATAGTTTTACAACGTCAATACTTTCATATTTTGTATTGTTTGGATGTTTAGGTGTAAATTTATATGGTCAAAGGCAAATAGCCGCAACTAGAAATAATTTAAAGAAAATGACTAACACATTTTATGAACTATTTTTCTTAAAAACTATATTTATTTTGCTAAGTTCATTAGTTTATATTTGTTTTTGCTTTAGTGATTCTGTTTATGGAGTATATTATAAAATACTTATTTTTCAACTACTATTTAATATTTTTGATATAACGTGGTTTTATCAAGGAATAGAGGATTTTAAAACTATATCAGTTCAAACCATGATTGTTAAAATAGTCCTAACATTATCAATTTTTCTATTTATTAAAGATGAAAACTCATTATTAATATATTTTATTATAATGGTGATATCATATTGCCTTACACAAACTTTATTATTAATACATTTAAAAGAGAATATTGGTAAATTTAATATTAAAGAAATAAATATATTTAAGCATTTTAAAAATACAATTATAATATTTATTCCACAAATTGCTATTCAAATTTATACAGTTTTAGATAAAACGATGATTGGCTGGATTCTTAATGACATGAAAGAAGTAGGTTACTATGAACAGGCTCAAAAGTTAATTCATTTATGTTTAATGGTGATTACTTCGTTTGGAACTGTTATGGTACCACGAATTTCTAATCTTTATGCAAAACAAAAGCAAGATGAATTAAATGAAAAAATTAATCAGTCTTTTAAAGTGGTATCATTTATAGCATTCCCAATGTGCTTTGGATTAATGGCTATAACCAATTGTTTAGTCCCTTGGTTTTTTGGTGAACAATTTATTTCATTAAATAAATTACTACCAGTATTAAGTTTACTTTTTTTAGCAATTGGTTTTAATAATATAACAGGAATTCAGTATGCTATATCAACAAGTCATCAACAAAAATTTACAGTGTCAGTTATCGTTGGGGCTTTAATAAATATAGTGTTAAACTTGATATTGATTCCAAATTATGGAGCATTAGGTGCTTCCATAGCGTCAGTTGTTGCGGAAACAGTCATATTTATTGTTCAAATATTTTACTTTAAATCTATATTTGATTTTAAAAAAATATTTTTATCAAATATAAAATATTTCTATTTTTCTATTATAATGGCAATCGTGGTATATATAGTAGGAATGATTTTTTCAAGCAATATTTTTACAACAGTTTTACAAATTGCAATTGGTTTAGTAATTTATTTTGTCTTATTACTAATTAGCAAGGATGATTTTTTATATCAACAATTAAATATGATTAAAGCTAAATTTATCAAGCATTAAAATTTATGATGTGAGGTGTTATAACACAAATGAGAATAAAAAAAATTATTAAAAAAATAATAGGTGAAAACAAAATAATTAAGTATCATAAAGTTAATTCTTTGTATAATGATTCCAATATATTAAAAAAATTTGTATTAATAAAAAATATTAAGGTTTATACTAGTACTAATTTTTCTAGAATCCTAGTTGATTCAAAAGAAAATATATTATTTTCCGAACATTATGCTTACTTTGTAGATTTTAAATATTTAATAAAGTATACTGATACATTAAATAAAAATATGACACCAGATTATAGTATTATTTTAGAAAATAGTTTAAACGACTTAAAAGAAAAATTTAAGGGAAATTCTACCGAAACTGCATTTATCTTGGAATTAGAAAACTATATCGATACATATATTAATAAAATATGTAGTTACAATATTAAAAACAAAAATAACATTATTAAATATATTGAAAACATAAAAACAAAAAAATGTAAAAGTTTTATAGAGGCTATTCAACGTATTTTATTTTTTAATCAACTATTTTGGCAATTTGGATATAATTTATGTGGCTTAGGTAGAATAGATTTTTTATTAGATTATTATTATGAAAAAGATAAAAAGCAAAAGAAAATAGATGAAAATGAAACTAGAGGTTTAATTCAAGAATTTTATTATTTGTTGCACCAATACTACAATGAAAAAAGCAATTGTTTAATTGGTGATACTGGTCAAATTATAGTTGTAGGAGGCATGGATAAAAATAATGTAAATTTTGAAAATGATTTAACTTTATTTTTGCTAGAGGAATTAAAAAAATTTAATAAACCAGAACCTAAAATATTTTTAAGAGTTAATAAAGATACATCTAACAAAATATTAGAGACTGCTATTTCTTGTATTGCTAGTGGCATCGGGTCTCCTTTAATATCAAATGATAAAATTGTAATTCCTAAATTAATAAATTTTGGATATGATGCTTCAGATACTTGGAATTATGTGCCTGCAGCATGTTGGGAACCATCAATTTGTGGAAATTCAATAGATTTAAACAACAATTTCATTATAAATTTGTTGGAACCATTAAAAGACTTAATTAAAGAAAACGAAAACTTTACATTAGAAAAAATAGAAGACATTTATATAAATAATTTAATAACATATCTTGATACAATGATACAAAAGCATCGTGTTATTAATTACGATAAACAACCATACTTATCACTTTTTATAAAAGATTGTATTAATAACAAAGCAATGATTTCTGCTGAAATTATAAAATATAAAAACGTTGGTTTTACGATGATTGGACTACCAAATGTTGTTAATAGCATTCTAAATATTGAAACAATTATTAGTAAAAAAATAATTAGTGTTTCGGAATTGATTTTGGCTAAAAAAAATAATTTTCAAGAAGAATATATATTAGATATATTAAAAAACAATAATTCAAATGGCTTTGGTTCAAGTAATGAACACGCTATAGAATTAACAAATAAAATAATCAATACTGTTTCTACAACTTTAGATAAATATCAAACAAATTATGGTGGTAAATTTAAGTTTGGTTTAAGTTCACCTTCATATGTAGAAATCGGTAAAAAGACTTTAGCTACTTATGATGGTAGAAAGAACTATGAACCATTAGGAAATCATATTTCATCACTATATAACAACTATTTAGATTTAATGGAATTTGCTAGTAAAATAAAATATCCTAAAAATTGTATAAATGGTAATGTAGTAGATTTTATAATTAATACATCTTTTATAGAAAATAATATGGAAAAATTTACAAAATATATAAAGGCATATTTAAATAGAAATATTTATCAATTACAAATAAATGTACTTGATAGTAAAACTTTAATGGCTGCAAAAGCTAATCCAGAGTTATATAAAAATCTAATTGTCAGAGTTTGGGGATTTAGTGCTTATTTTAATGATTTACCAGAAGAGTATAAGGATATTATTATAAAAAGAGCTATTAGTGCCGAAAGGAATTATATTGATAATGAATAACAAACTTATTGTTAATTCTATTCAGAGATCTTGTTTTCATGATGGACCAGGTATAAGAACAACTGTGTTTTTACATTCTTGTTCTTTAAAATGTCCTTGGTGTTCAAATCCTGAATGTAGCATGACAAACTACAGGTATGTAATTAACAATCGTTGTCGTAAATCTAATGGCAAATGTATTTATAATATAGATTGTCCTAGTACTAAGAATAAAAAATCAAACGATGATTTGAAAAGTTTTATAGATAAGTGCCCAGTTTTAGCTATAGAAAATAATTTTAGACCATATTCTATTGACGAATTAAAAGAAACTTTAGTTCAAGATAAATTTTTATTTGACACAGAGGGCGGGGTAACATTTTCTGGAGGAGAACCATTATTACAAAGTTATAATCTTGGTGAACTTATTAAAGAATTAAAAAAAGAGCAAATCAATATTGCCGTTGAAACATGTTTATTTGTGAAACATGAAAATTTATTGTCTGTAGTTGATGATATTGATTTATTTATAGTTGATTTAAAAATTTTGGATGCTAAAGAATGTTCCAAGATATTAGGTGGAGATCTTAAAGAGTTTTTAAATAATATAGAAATTTTATTTGCTAAAAAGAAGGATATCGTTTTTCGTGTGCCACTTATTAAACCATATATTACAAATAAAAATAATATGTCGCTTATATATAAATTTCTTACTAGATATAAACCTTTAAAAGTTGAGTTATTAAAAGGTCATAATTTAGCCAAAGAAAAATACCAAAAATTAGGTATTGAATACAAATTAGTTTCAACTATAAACGAAACAGAAATAAATGATATTTTAAAAGAAATGACCAACATAGGAATAAACGCTACTATTATAGATTTTTAATTAATTAAAACCTATAAATCGTAGCATTTTTCTTTTTATAATACCTAGACGTTGTTTAAAAAGGGGTTCTTCAATATTATATACAGGTAATTCTTTAATTTTTAATTTGTCTTTGTTTTTTTCGATATAAACATTTAGTAGTCTTTCTGATATAAATCCAAATACTCTTTTATTGTAATCGTCGTATTTGCTTATATCGATTTTCTTTTCTAAATCAAATAATATATCAAAAAGCCAATTACAGTAATCATCCAAAAACTCTTTTTTTGCTATTATCATATTGAAACAATATGCCCATTTTTTTTTCAATACTATATCAAAACTAGTTTCAAATTCAGGATATTTCTTTTTTATAATGTTTTTACATTCTAGTAAGTCTTTAATGTGATGTTTAACATCGTAATTGTTTTCAACTGATATATTAAAATAGTATGGCATTGGTAGAATTATATCATACTTGTTTGTTATTTTATTTATATCGTTTTTTGATAAAATATTCTTTTTACTTTTAAAGATATTTTTATAGAAATATCTACGATAATGACATAATCCAAGCACTTTATCTTTTTTAATATTTTTCCACATATAATAAATAACTGTTAATTCACAATAATTAGGATTCTTAGAAGATATATTAATTCCTTCGTCGTCTTTTAAGTATCCTAATTCTTTGTTAATTTTAGCACCACATTGTATAGGAATATATCCTTGTTTTAGAGGAAAATCAAATTTTTTATGTATTGCTACAAAGATTTCAATTGACTTCATTAATATCACCTTACTTCTATAAACTATTTTATATTGATTTGGTTACAATGTAAATATTATATTTTAAAAATATTAATACTGTGTTATAATAATTTTATCAAATAGGAGACAAAGATATGAGTTTTTTTGATAAATTGAATAATAAATTTTCTAAATTTTATGATAAAGTTACAACTATTGAAACTATTCGCAATATATTTTTTTATTTGGGAATTACACTATTTTTTATTGGTGATTCCTCTGATTATTCGATTATAGGTTTTACCCCATTGGTTAAAAATTTATTGCTATACTCAGGTTTTACGTTATTAGTATTAAAGATATTTTTAACACAAGAAAGTTTATATAATTACATCAAGTATTTTATTTACATTTTGATAGCGATTATTCTTGATAATATCATTGGTACCAAAGTAATTGCCTTATCAATTGTTCTTTATATTATTAGTTCAAAAAAAGTAGACATAAATAAATTTTTTAAATATCTTTTTTTTATAAATAGTATTATTTTAATTTTTAATTTGTACGTTTATATAGCAAATCAGTTCTTGGATTTTAATTTATTTGGCGCTAGAATTTCTCCAGAATATTATTTGTATCGTAATAATTTAATTAGACATGGATTTTATTTTTATCATCCAAACGCATTTTCTTTTTATTTATTTTGGACATATATGTTATATATATATTTACAATGGGATAGTTTTAAAAGCGCAAAACAATATATTAAAGTTTTTATTGCTTCCGTATTACTAGCAATAGTATGCTTCTTTTGTACACAAACAAGGATCGCAACTATATTTTTCTTAATAACAGTACCGTTATTGTTTGTTTTTAAAAATAAAAAATTTCAAAATAGTAGGTTAATCAAATGGATTTTATCATACTTTTATGTAATTTTATTTATCATTTCTATGTTATTATTAGTTTCATATGGCTTAAATAATGTGTTAGGTGTAATTTCTTTAAAAATAAGTGATATTTTAAACGGCAGAATATGGTTAGGTAATTTAGAATTAACAAAATATGGTTTAACGCTGTTTGGCCAACCTGGTTTAGCATCAAAATTTTTTGTGGTTGACAATGGATATTATCATATTTTAATTAAGTATGGTTTATTAGCAACATTGTTCTTTCTGTGTTTGTTTGTTAAAACATCTAAACGTTTATGTATTAACAAGGATTATAAATGTTTATATTTAATAACGTTATTTTGTGTATATAATTTTATTGAGGCTTTGTTAGTTCACCCACAAGCATGTATTATTTATGCAATTTTAGGAATGTTTATTTAAAAAATTAGTATTATCTTGTAATATAAGGATATTAATTGTTATTTTTGTTAAAAATGGAATTCACAAGGATAAATATCCATGATATAATATATCTTGATTGAAAAGGAGATTTTTTATGAATGATATTTTAATGGAAACTGAATTAAAAATGGAGTCCGCTATTGAGAATATGGATAAAAGATTATTAAATATTCGTGCGGGACGTGCTAATCCATCTATATTAGATGGTGTAATGGTATCTTATTATGGAGCACCAACACCATTAAAACAACTTGCTACTATATCTGTACCTGAAGCTAGACAATTAATGATTAAACCTTTTGATAGAAGTTGTTTATCCGCTATTGAAAAAGGTATATATGAAGCAAATGTTGGACTTACACCAAACAATAATGGTGAAGTAATAATATTAAATATTCCAGCACTAACTGAAGATACTAGACGTGAATATGTTAAACAAGCTAAGACTGTTGCGGAAGAATGCAAAATTGCTCTTCGTAACATTAGACAAGACGCTAATAACGATATTAAAAAGTTAGAAGTGCCAGAAGATGATATTAAAAATGGTCAAGATGAAGTACAAGAATATATTAATAAATATAATAAAATAGTAGATGAAAAATTAAAGATGAAAGAACAAGAATTGATGACAGTATAGTATGAAAAATTTAAATAAAAGTAGTGTCAAAGATGCTACAACTAACGCAACATTAGATAGAATAGTCTCAGAGTATAGAAGTGCTATAAAAAAAATCACTACATGTTCTGATAATTCAATGGATGACACTATGGCTACAATACTATGTAATAGCATGTGTGGTAATCTAGATATTTGTAATTCTATAGTTTCTGTTTGTAGTCCTACTGGTAATCATTATGTATTAGCACTCGAATTAGAAGAAAAATACTATATATTAGATGTAACATTTAATAATTATATAAAAGGTGCTAATTACAAAATTACAGAAAAAAATTTAGTAGAAAGATTTAATTGCTTGCCATCTTTCTTTATTATAAAAAATGAAAATGGTAGAGATTTTATGGATGAATTACTAAAGAATGGTTATTTTGAGTGTACAGAACAAAATATGAAATTATATTGTGATGGTTTTGTTTTAGCATGCTACAATAAAAACAAGAAAAATAAAGATGTAGTTTATAATACAAATATTACTGGTGAAGAATACTTATCTAGTATGGTACTTAGAAAAATGATTGATTCGAATGGTCGTCAAAAAATAAAGTAGGGGGAATATAATGTTTAAAAGAAAAGCTAATTCGGCTAAATTAGATACTGGCAACTTAAATGAAGTAATTACATTATCGAAAGCCATTTTAAAAATACTTTTTGTAGTTATGATTATTGCGGGAGTCTATGGTTTAACAATTTTATTAAAAGAGTTAGGAATAACTAAATTCTTTGTAGAATTACTAAAGATAATTTCACCTTTATTTATAGGTATTGTAATAGCGTGGTTATTTAATCCTCTTATGAAGTTCTTTTCTAAAAAGGGAATTCGTAGAGGACTTGGTGCTGCTATAATATATATTGCTTTAAGTGCTATAATTTTTCTTTTAATAAAAGCTATAATTCCACTTATGTTTGAACAAATTAATGATTTAGTAAGTACTATACCATCAACATTAAAGGGAATTGTTAATTGGATTAGTGACTTATTTAATAAAGTTAGTAATAATTCTAATGTTGATTTAACTAGCGTTAAAACAGAAATTATTTCTAAAATAGAAAACTATGGTATGAATATTGCTAGTTCTCTTCCAGAAGTTATGGTTAATACAGTAAAATCATTCTTTTCTGGTATTGGTACATTTTTAATAGGAGCAATTATTGGTTTTTTCTTACTTATTAGTTTTGATGGAACTGATAAAGTAATGGATTTTTTACCAGATAAAATACATAATAATGTAACATCTTTATTTAGTAAAATAGAAGACTCTTTAAGAAGATATGTCCAGGGAACTTTAACACTATCTACTTTAGTATTTGTTGTAAGTACAATAGGATTTATGATAAGTGGTTTAAAATCTGCTTTATTATTTGGATTATTTTGTGGCATCACCAATATTATTCCTTATGTTGGTCCTTACTTAGGAGCGGCACCAGCATTAATAGTTGGTTTTTCCCAAGGAACACCAATAGGTATTGGGGTCCTAATAACAGTAGTTATAGTTCAAACTATTGAAGGTAATATATTAAATCCAATTGTAATGAGTAAAACTATGAAACTACATCCTGTTACAATTATAATAGGATTATTAGTATTTGAACATTTCTGGGGTATTCTAGGAATGATTCTTGCAACACCGATAATTGCGACAATTAAAGTTATTTTTGAATACTTTAATGAAAAATATGGTATAATAAATAAGAAATTTGAACAAAACGTTGAAGAAGAATAGTACATAATTATTAATTGATAGAGAGCTTATGGTTGATGGAAATAAGTAATTAATATTATGGAAGCTACTTTAGAGTGTAGTTAAATACTACCGGTGTAAACCGTTATAATAATTAAGTTTAATTAGGATGGTACCGCGGCTTTTTCGTTCCTAGAAATAGTGGCGGTTTTTCTTATTTTAAAGGAGGACGACTTATGGAATATATTGATAAAAAACCAAAGATTTATGTGATTTCAGGTAAAGCAAAAAGTGGTAAAGATACGATTGCTAATATAATTTGTAATTACTATAAAGATAAAAAATGTAAAAAGATATCTTATGCCTACTATTTAAAAGAATATATTAAAAATATATTTGATTGGGATGGCAAAGAAGAAACTAAACCAAGAGATCTATTACAGAGTATTGGTATTGATTTACTACAAAAAAAGATTGATGAACATTTTTTAATAGATAGAGTTGTAGAAGATATAAAGGTTTATTCTTACTTTTATGATGTAATAATTATAACTGACGCTAGACTGGTAGATGAAATAGAAATACCTAAAAATAAATTTTCTAATGTTACAACTATTAGAATAAATAACAATAGTGATAATGATTTAACACTAGAACAGAAAAAACATATTACAGAAACAGCTTTGGATAATTATACTAATTTTGATTATGTAATAAATAATACAAGTGATTATAATGCTTTAAAACAAAGTGTTAATAAAATTTTGGAGGTAAATCATGAAAAATAATATTATAGCAATAGTAGGTATGTGTGGTGCTGGTAAATCTGTTGCGTCAGATATTCTAGAAAATAAAGGGTACAAAAAAGTATACTTTGGTGGCGTTACCATGGAAAAATTAAAAGAAGAAGGATTAGAAATTAATCCAGAAAATGAACGTATGATGCGTGAGCGTCTTAGAAAAGAATTAGGTATGGGAGCATTCGCTAAAATATTATTACCAAGAATAAAAGAATACGCTAAAGAAGGTAACACCGTACTTGATGGTTTGTATTCTTGGGATGAACTTAAAATATTAAAAGATGAATTTGGTGATGATTTAACTTTAATAGCGGTAATTGCTGATAAAAATATTCGTTATGAAAGATTATCCAAAAGGGAAATTCGTCCATTTACTAAAGATGAGGCTATAAAAAGAGATTTAACAGAAATAGAAAATGTTGCCAAAGCCGGACCAATTGCGTATGCAGACTATTACATAGATAATAATCATGACTTAGAAAGTTATAAAAATAGATTAAATAATATTTTAGATATTATTGGAGGTAAATAAAATGAATTTAAAAGATTTATATATAAATTTCTTTATAAGTAAAGGACACAAACAAATACCTAGTGCTCCAGTTATACCAGAAAACGATCCCTCAGTACTTTTTAATACTGCGGGAATGCAACCATTAGTACCTTATTTAATGGGACAACCCCATCCTTATGGCACTAGACTTGTTGATTATCAAAAATGTATTCGTACTAATGATTTAGAAAGTATTGGAGATACTACACATCATACTTTCTTTGAAATGTTAGGTAATTGGAGTTTAGGTGATTACTTTAAAAAAGAGAGTATTAGTTGGAGTTTTGAATTTTTAACTAAAGTATTAAATATGCCAGTAGAAAGACTTGCTGTAACAGTATTTGCTGGTAATGATAAAATAGAAGAAGATAAAACCTCTATTGAAATATGGAAAAGTTTGGGCATTAAAGAAAGTAGAATTGCTAAAACTAAAGATGATAATTTTTGGATAGCAGGTGAAACTGGTCCTTGTGGCCCAGATTCAGAAATATTCTATTTCCGTAGTGATGATGAAATACCTGAAGTATTTGACCCAGAAGATTCTCGTTGGGTAGAAATTTGGAATAACGTATTTATGCAATATAATAAAGATGCATCTGGTAATGTTACAGAACTACCAAAGAAAAACGTTGATACTGGTATGGGAGTAGAAAGAGTAACAGCAGTATTGGAAGGTGTTAATGATAACTACATGACTTCTATTTGGAAAGATGTTATTTCTAAAATAGAAGAACTTTCTCATAAAAATTATAATGATTCTGAAGAAATTAAAAAGAGTATGCGTATTATAGCGGATCATATTCGTACTGCAGTATTTATTTCTGCTGATCCTGCAGGAATCAAACCATCTAATACTGATCAAGGATATATTCTAAGAAGACTTATTAGACGTGCTATTAGACATGCTAAAAAATTAAATATTGATGAGAATAGTAATTGGGAACAACAAATAGCGTTAATCATTTTAGATAAATATGCTAAGTATTATCATGAACTTGTTGATAATAAAGATGTTGTTTTAGAAGTACTTACTAATGAAAAAAATAAATTTAATCGTACTCTAGAAAAAGGTTTAAAAGAGTTTGAAAGAATTACTAAGAATATTACTGATGGTAAATTAAATAAAGATTTAGCATTTAAATTATATGATACTTATGGTTTTCCAATTGAACTTACAGTAGAACTAGCTAGTGAACTTGGAATCAAAGTAGATGTAGAAGGCTTTAAAGAAAAATTTAAGGCTCATCAAGAATTATCTCGTGCAGGAGCAGAACAAAAATTTAAAGGTGGTCTTGCTAGTACTGGTGAAATAGAAACTAAATATCATACTGCAACACACTTACTAAATGCCGCTTTAAAAGTAGTAGTTAATAAAGATGTACATCAAAAGGGTAGTAATATTACTTCTGAAAGAATGCGTTTTGACTTCTCTTGTGATCATAAATTAACGGATGAAGAAAAGAAAGCGACAGAAGATTTAGTAAATAAATGGATTAGTGAAGGAATACCAGTAGTAGTTACAGAAATGAAAAAGGAAGACGCTGTTAAATCTGGAGCGGAATGTATGTTTATTGAAAAATATCCAGATATTGTAACAGTATATTCAATAGGTGATGTATCAAAAGAACTTTGCGGTGGACCACATGTAAAAAATACAAATGAACTAGGACATTTTAAAATTCAAAAAGAAGAAGCTAGTAGTGCTGGCGTTAGAAGAATTAAGGCTATTTTAGAGTAGTCTTTTTTTCTTTTGTGTCAGATTTTGACAAAGAACTCAAATAATGTTATACTGATGTAGTCACAAAATTTTAGTGAGGGTGGTATTCGTGAAAATTAACAGTGTTAATTTAGAAGTTAGTGCGGTAAGACGTAGTCAATATCCAACTGACAATAAACCTGAATTTTTATTGGTAGGACGTTCTAATGTAGGTAAAAGTAGTTTTATTAATACGATTATTAATCGTAAAAACTATGCTAGAACATCTGCTAATCCGGGAAAAACACAAACTATTAATTTTTATCTTGTTAATGATGAATTTTATTTGGTTGATGCTCCAGGATATGGATTTGCTAACTTAAGTAAATCTAAACAAAAAAAATTTGGTCTAATGATGGAAGATTATATGACCAATAGAAAAAATTTAAAACAGGTTTTTATGTTAATAGATTTTCGTCATAAACCATCAAGTGATGATATTATGATGTATAATTATTTAAAACACTATAAAATTCCAGTAACGATTGTTGCTACGAAAACAGATAAAATAGGTATTACTTTACAACAAAAGCAAAGAACTACTATTTTAGATGATTTAGAATTAGTTGTAGGAGATGACTTTATAATGTTTTCCAATGTAACTAAAAATGGTCGTGCTGAAGTATGTGATAAAATTGAAAGAACTATTTAATTATCTCTTATTTTGAATATTTTCATACAATATTTTAGGTGATGATATGAAAATTAACTACATCGATGAGAATAATATAATAGTTTTTTTAAATAAGATAAAGATTAAAGATAAGTTATTACTATCTAGTAGTTATTTAGAAAACTATTTTCGTAATTTATTTCTAATTTTAAAAGAAAAATATCAAATTAATATAAGCGGTTATTGTAATGTAACTTTATATCAGGATAATATATATGGAGTTATTGTTGATATAAAAAAAGAATTTACAGATTATTTTGATTACTTTGATAACCAAGTAGATATGAAAATAGATATTGCTAAGAATACCGTTTTTTTATACAAAGTAAATTCTTTATCTAATTTATGTGAAAAAGATTATTCGTTATTTTCTATATATTTATATAATGATAATATATATTTAAAGCCTAAAAAAAATATTAGTCAACTAACACTTGGTTCATTAATCGAAAATAGTACTATTGTATATGGAGATTTATGTAACAAGGTATTAAAATATGGAAAAAAGATAAAAAGTAAATACATTTTTGTATAGATTATGTTATAATATGAATATTTAATGGAGGTGGCACTATGAAAAAACCAGTTGTAGCGTTATTAGGACGTCCTAATGTAGGAAAATCAACAATATTTAATCGTTTAGTAGGAAAAAAAATATCTATTATAGAAGATACTCCAGGTATTACGAGAGATAGAATTTATGGTACAGTAAATTATAAAGATTATAGTTTTCACTTAATTGATACTGGTGGTATTGATATTGGTGAAGACACTTTTAATGAAGAAATTAAAGTTCAAGCTAGTCTTGCTATTGACGAAGCAGACTTAGTACTATTTATTGTAGATGGTAAAGAAGGTCTTACCGCTAATGACTTAGTAGTAAAAGATATGTTAATGAAAGCTCATAAAGATGTTATTGTAGTAATAAATAAAACAGATAGTAAATTATCTAATGATAATATTTATGACTTTTATGAATTAGGATTTGATACTTATATACCAATAAGTGGAGAACAAAATATTGGTACTGATGATTTATTAAATGAGATAATAAAAAGAATACCTGAATACAGTGAAGATCCTCTTGATTCTTTAATTAAGTTCTCAGTAATTGGTCGCCCTAACGTTGGTAAGAGTAGTTTAGTAAATGCGTTACTTAATGAAGAAAGAGTTATTGTATCAAGTGAAGCAGGTACTACGAGAGACGCTATTGATACACATTTTACTTATCATGGTGAAGAATATGTTGTTATTGATACTGCTGGTATGCGTAAAAAAGGTCGTATCTATGAAAATGTTGAAAAGTATAGTTTGTTACGTTCTTTAAAAGCTATAGATCGTTCTGATGTATGTTTACTTGTACTAAATGCTGAAGAGGGTATTATAGAACATGATAAACATATAGCGGGTTATGCCCTAGAAGCTGGTAAACCAGTTGTAATAGTAGTTAATAAATGGGATACAATTGAAAATAAAGATTCCGCAATTAAAGAATTTACTACTAAAATACGTAATAATTTTCAATTTATGCCTTACGCTCCAATTGTATTTTTATCAGCCTTAACTAAAAAACGTATTCATACACTTATGCCACAAATATTAAAATGTTATGAAAATAGTCATAAAGAAATTAAAACTAATTTATTAAATGATGTAATAATGGATGCTTACACTTTAAATTTACCTCCTTCTTATAAAGGAAAACGTCTAAAAATTTATTTTAGTAAACAAGTATCTACTTGTCCACCTACATTTGATATTCAGGTAAATAGTAAAGGTTTAATTCACTTTTCTTATGAAAGATATATTGAAAATAAGATTCGTGAATCATTTGATTTTGAAGGTACTCCAATTGTATTACAATTTAAAAATAAAGGAGAAGAAGAAAACTAGTTGTTACTTCTTCTTTTTTTAACCTTAAAATATAATTAACATATAATAATTTAGAGGTGTTTATATGTTTAATTTTTCAGATAGTTTTTTTAATAAGGTAGAAAAGAAAACTAATGTTGGCAAAGATACTATTTTGAATTTGGCAGCCAAGTTACAACAATCTAATTTAAAAGATGAAGCAACATTACGTGAGGTAATCAAGGAACTTGGTAAAATGACCGGTAAAGATGTATCTAAAGAAAAGGAAGATAAAATTATTAACGCTGTAGTTAATGATAAAGTACCTAAAGATGTAAGTGGAATGTTTTAAAATGTTAAAAAATGTTGTGCATACTTAAATATTTGTGATACAATGATACTAGGGTGATGGTATGAAAGATGTCTCTATTATAGAAGAATATAGTAAAGATATAGAAAACTATATTGTTTTAATAAGCCAGATTACTTATGACGCAACCGCTAATAACATAGAGATTCTTGAAAATAATATCTTAACTTATTTACATGATAAGTTTCCTAATATGAGTGTCTCTAAAGAAGAAATTCATGAAATCATCCTAAAGATATATCAAACTAGAAATTATAATTTAAAAAAAGAAGTAGAGTGTAATTTAGGAAAAACTAAATTTGCTTTTGAAGATGAAAAAGAAGACCCTAAAAAAATTATTATAGAAGAGATAAATAAATTAAGAAAACTTTTTAATAGTATTAAAAGTGGTACTAATTATTACTATTTAGGTTTGGTAGATAAATGTACACAAGAAATAATAGGGCAATTAATTAGATGGCATAATTCTATAGCTTTTTCTAAAGAATCTGAATATACTAAAGAATATATTAGAAACTTAATTGCTAATAATTATAAACTTATTATGAATAGTGCCGGTGATAAATTATTAGAACTAATAGTAACACCACTTGAAGATAAATATAATTATAATAAAGTAATAACAAAATAATAATATGATTAACAATTGTTACATCATATTTTTTTTACATATATTTTCATATTTATTCATATAGTTTATTGAATAAGAGAAAGTAGGGATTATATGGAAAAAACAGAAATTATAAAAAGTATTACAGAACGTACAGGGGGAGAATTATATTTAGGTGTAGTTGGTGCTGTACGTACAGGTAAGTCTACTTTTATAAAAAAGTTTATTGAGAATTTAGTTGTGCCTAATATAGAAGATGAGTATGAAAGAAAAAGAGCCTTAGATGAAATACCACAAAGTGCTCAAGGTAAAACAATTATGACTACTGAACCTAAGTTTGTACCAAGTAATGCTGCTAGTATAAAAATAGATGACTTTACTACTAGTGTTCGTTTAGTAGATTGTGTAGGATATGTTATACCGGAAGCAAAAGGTTATGAAGATGATAATGGTCCAAGAATGGTTAAGACTCCTTGGTATGATGAGGAAATTCCTTTTGTAGAAGCTGCAGAAATAGGAACTGAAAAAGTTATAAAAGATCATTCAAGTATTGGTATTGTTGTTACTACCGATGGTTCTATTGGTGAAATATCACGTAATAGTTACGTAGAAGCTGAAGAAAGAGTAGTATCGGAATTAAAAGAAATTGGTAAGCCATTTATAGTATTATTAAATTCAACACATCCAATGTTACCAGAAACAGAACGTTTAGCAGAAAGTCTAAAAGATAATTATGGTGTTCCTGTTTTACCTGTAAGTGTTGAAAACATGGTTGAAAAAGATATATATTCTATTTTACGAGAAGCTTTATATGAATTCCCAGTATTAGAAGTAAAAGTTAATATGCCAGAATGGATAGCGTGTTTAAATCCAGATAATTGGTTAAAGAAAGTATATATTGAAAAAATAAGAGAAAGTGTTATTGAAGTAGATAAACTACGCGATGTAGAGCACATAACAGCTCACTTTAGTGACTGTGAATATATTAGTAAAGCTTACTTATCTGATGTTGATACATCTACTGGTGAAGTAACAGTTACATTACAAGCTCCAGATGATTTATATAATAGGGTATTAAAAGAAATAATTGGTGTCGATATTACAAGTAAAACACAATTATTAAATATGTTCCAAGAATATAATGAAGCTAAGACTGAGTATGATCAGATTAAAACAGCATTAAAAATGGTTAAAACTACTGGTTACGGTGTTGCATCTCCAACACTATCGGATATGAAACTTGATACTCCAGAAATAATAAAACAGGGTAGCCGTTATGGAATTCGTCTTAAAGCAGTAGCACCTTCTATACATATGGTTAGGGTAGATGTTGAATCAACATTCGAACCGATTATTGGTTCTGAATTACAAAGTAAGGAATTAATTAACTATATTATGAAAGACTATGATAATGATGCTGATAGTATTTGGAAAAGTGAAATATTTGGTCGTAGTTTAGACGTTATTGTAAAGGAGGGTATTCAAGCTAAACTTTCTATGTTACCAGAAAATGCTCGTTATAAATTACAACAAACATTATCTAAATTAGTTAATAAAGGTTCTGGTAATTTAATAGCGATAGTATTCTAAAAAAATTTGACTTATTGAGTCAAATTTTTTTGCTTTTATTCTTATTTATTAGTTATTCTATAAAAATTAAAAGATGGTTTATTAAAGAATCTAAAATCTAATTCTGATGTACCTAAACCGCTAGATATATAGAAGTCTGTAGTTCCTAAATCATAATATTCATCGTAGTATTTTTTTGATTCTTTAGGTAAAATAATTGGTCCTATAAACGGTAGTCTAACCTGTCCATTATGCGAGTGACCCCCTAAAATAAGGTTATATCTACTAATATCAATATTATCAACAAAATCTGTTTCATGAACAAGTAATATATTGTAAATAGTATTTATATTATCTTTATCAATACTATTTTTTATAGTATTATAACGGCTATTTACATCTTCTGCATCTTGGAGAGAACTTAATCCTGATATAAGAATGGGTTCATAATTATTAATATATATATAATCATAACTATTATCTAAATTTATAAAATTACTATCATTAATAATATCTTTCCATTTATCGAATACATAATCATGATTACCTCTAATTGCGTATTTACTAGTAGTAACGTTTATTTTAGAAAGAGAAGTAGTAATAGAATTAATATCATCATCAGTTAACTTTGTATCTCTATCAATTAAATCTCCAGTAATAACGACAATATCTGGCTTAATTAAGTTTATTCTTTCCACTATTTTTTCTAATCTTTTTTTATCAATAATTCTCCCATAGTGTATATCACTTAAGTGAACAATTTTTAAACCACTTATATTATCAGGTATATTCTCATTTACTATTTTATATTCTTTAACTTTTAATCCACTGGTAGATACAAATCTACTATAAAGAAGCATTGAAAAAGCAATTAGTAATAGTATAAATATAATTTTTAATATTGGATGTTTTTTCTTTTCTTTTTCTTCCATAGAATTACCTTCCTAGCAATAATAGTATTAATTGTAATGTCATAGTTATTCCATTATGTAAAAAGTGAAATCCCATTGAGGTAAAAATATTTTTGGTTTTAGTAAGCATGTACGCAAAAGCCATACCAGGAATAGAGTAAGGTACTAAGTAAAGTAAATCAATAGGTGCATTAACATTACCAATTACATGTAATCCGCCAAATATTAAACCAGACATGATAATAAATACTTTATCATTCGTAAAAATATTTCTAACACCTTGTCTAAAAGTTAATTCTTCTAGTATTGGAGCAATTATAACAGCACTAAAATACATATAAAGAGGGGCTTTAGAAAATAATTCTCTTACAGTTTGTTCATTACCCGCTATATTTCCAGCATTAACTATACTAATTATAATATTACTAAGAGCCATTAGAACTAACGCTATTAAATAATATTTACCGCAACTAGAAAAGTAATTTTTATGATTTTTCTTTATATCTTTAATACACTTTCTAATTTCATCTCTTAATATATAAACAATTATTCCCACTTGTATTAATTCATATAAGGATAAATAAATAGTCTTTGTAAATATTGGTAAATTTTGATAATTAGGTTCGAGTAAGTATAAAAATACTCCTTCAAAAATAGTTGTAAAGAAGTATGTAAATATTACTAAAATTCCTTTTCTTAAGGTATAACTTCTTTTAATTTTTTCTTTATTATCAAGTATACTTAATTTTTTATAATTAAAAAACGCTACAAAGGCACAAATAAGAGCATATACAAATGACATTCCCGCTATTAAATTAGATGGTAATTTAATAGATATACTAGTTAAGTTTAAAATTATAAATGGCATTATCATTAAAAATAAATACAAATAAATGATAGTTATAAGAATATTTCTACTTGTATTTTTAATAGTTTCCTTATCCATAAATCAATCCTCCTACTGTTATATTATACACTATTTTTAAAATTTAGAAAACTAAAATACTTGAATATCTTTAGTACTTATGATAAAATTACTAGTAGATAATTAGGAGGCCTGAATATGAAAAGATACCACAATAAAAAAGTTCGTTATATTATTATATCTTTAATAGCATTATTTGCATTTACCGTAACTGTAGCGTATGCATTGCTTAGTAAAACACTTACTATTGGTGGTAATGTTAATCAAAAAGGAGGTACCTGGAATATATATTTAGCTGAGCCTACAGTATATCAAGTAACTGGTGCTGCTAAATCAGAAAAAGCAGAAATAACCAATAATAATACAACATTAAATATTATGCCATCATTAACCCAACCAGGTGATAGTATTACATATACTTTTAAAGTTAAAAATGGTGGAACAGTTAATGCCAGATTTTTAGGTTGGCAATTCGTAAATGCTAGCGAATTTAATTCTTTAGCTAATAAATATAAAATAACTACAACTTTAACTTATCTTGATGGTACATCTTTACAATCTTATACGGATATTTTAAATGCCAAAACAGAAAAAACTTTAAAACTAACATTTAAATATACAGGCACCAGTCCTATAAATGATGATGATGTATTTATACCAATAGAACTGCGATTAGAATATAGTCAGGTTAACTTGGCAACATCTTAAAATATAAATTAGTACTATAATAGTACTTTTTTTTAACAGAAAAAATTGTTATAATTATTAGCGAAGTAGGTGATTATATGAATCAAAAGAAAATATATAAAAATATGTTAAGAGAAAAAAATTTAAGTAAATATGCTTGCTTAGATAAAAACGCTATTAGATTGAATGAATATAAAGGTGATATTAGACCTAATTATTTTAGAGATATAGATCGTATTATTTATTCACTTTCTTATACTAGGTATATGGATAAAACACAGGTATTTACTACACAAAAAAACGATCATATCAGTAAGAGAATGGTTCACGTACAACTAGTTAGTAAAATAGCACGTACTATTGGTAGAGCACTATCTCTTAATGAAGATCTAATCGAAGCCATAGCACTAGGACATGATATTGGACATGTTCCTTATGGGCATTTAGGTGAAAGAATACTTAATTCTATAAGCAAAGAATGCAATGAAGGAGTATTTATGCACAACGTTCAAAGTGTTAGAACATTTATGAATGTTGAGAATAATGGTAATGGTAGTAACTTAACTGTTCAAGTATTAGATGGAATACTATGTCATAATGGTGAAGAATTTTTACCAAAGTACGAGTATAAGAGTAAAACCGCTAAAGAGTTTTTAAAGGATTATAAAAGTTGTTATAAATCAAAGGAAAATATTAATAATTTGGTACCTATGACTTTAGAAGGTTGCATAGTAAGAGTAAGTGATGGTATAGCGTATTTAGGTAGAGATTTAGAAGATGCTAATATACTTGGTCTTGTCTCAAAAAAAGATTTACCTAAAGAAATAACTAGTGTATTAGGTTATGAAAATAGGGATATAATTAATACTATTATATTAGATATAATTGATAATAGTTTAGGAAAAAATTATATTGCTATTTCACCTAAAGTTTATACCGCTATGAATGATTTAAAAACATTTAATTATCAATATATTTATAATAAGGCTAACTCTAATGACGATATTAAAAAGATTGAGAAGATGTTTCGAAAAGTATTTACTACTAATGTATATTTTCTTGAAAATAAAATATTAGATAGTGATATTTATACTGTATTTTTAAATAATATGTCTAAAAAATATATTAATGGTAATACAATAGAAAGAATAGTTATTGATTATATAGCGGGTATGACTGATGATTTCTTTAAAAAGCAGTATGATAAAGCAAAAAAATATGATATACTTAAATAGAAAATAGGAGTGGATATTTTATGGCAGAGAATTTAGCTAAGAGTTTGGTAGGGGTTTTTGGAGGTTTAACAGCACTTAAATATGGTAAAGAATTAATAGTATTTATTATTTCAATGCTTCCAATATTAGAGTTGCGTGGAGGCTTAATAGCGGCTTCATTATTAAATTTAAATATAGTATCAAGTTTTATTATTTGTTTTATAGGTAATATATTACCAGTACCATTTATACTATGGTTTATTACACCAATATTTGATAAATTAAAGAAAACTAAAAAACTATCAAAATTTGTTAATAAGTTAGAAAACAAAGCAATGTCTAAGAAAGATCAGATAGAAAAATATCAATACTTGGGATTAATGCTATTTGTAGGTATTCCTTTACCAGGTACTGGTGCTTGGACAGGGTGTTTAATAGCGGCTTTACTTGGTATGGATAAGAAAAAATCTTTCGTATTTACTACATTAGGAGTATTAATGGCTGGTATTATAATGTTAATTTTATCCTTTGGGGTACTTGGTAATATAATTCGTTAATTATGTATTATAAATATTAATTTGGTAGGAATAATAGGGGTGATAGAATGAATAAAGTTATAAAGAAAATAGTGTTCACTTGCTTTTTAGTTGTGTCTATCTTTTTTTCTGTAACGGGAGTAAAAGCTAACGATATTAGTAGAATAGATATGGATATATATATTGACGCTAATGGTAATGCAACAGTAACAGAAGTGTGGAAGGCATACTTAAATAGTGGTACTCAAGGCTATAAAAAATATTCAGAACTTGGTAATTCATCTATATCTAATTTTATTGTTAGTGATGATAGTGGACAAGAATATGAATCCTTACCTAGTTGGAATGTTAATGCAAGTTTTAATAGTAAAGCTTACAAAAGCGGAATAAATGAAATATCTGATGGCGTTGAACTATGTTGGGGAATATCAAATTATGGAAATAGGCAATATACATTAAAATATAATATCAGTAATTTTGTAAAGCAATATACTGATACACAGGGTATATATACTAATTTCCTTGATTTAGATCTATCTGTTTCAAAGGTCACAGTAACAATACGTTCAGATATAAAGTTCTCATTAGAAAATTCTAGAATCTGGGCTTTTGGGTACAATGGAACAATCAATTTTGTAGACGGAAAAATAGTTTTAGATTCGGGTGGAAATCTAAGTAAACAACAATATATGGTTGGTTTAGTTAGGTTTAATAGTAACATATTCGACACAACCAATAAAGTAAATAAATCGTTTGATGAAGATTATAATTCCGCTATGAAGGATGTTGATAAAGGCGAATATACTTCTAAAAACTCAATTAAATCTATTGATATGGATGTATATATTGATGCCAGTGGTAATGCAACAGTAACAGAAACATGGAAAACATATTTAAATGAAGGTACAGAAGGTTATAGAAAATATACTAAACTTGGTAATTCATCTATATCTAATTTTACTGTTAGTGATGATAGTGGACAAGAATATGAATCCTTACCTAGTTGGAATGTTAATGCAAGTTTTAATAGTAAAGCTTACAAAAGCGGAATAAATGAAATATCTGATGGCGTTGAACTATGTTGGGGAATATCAAATTATGGAAATAGGCAATATACATTAAAATATAATATCAGTAATTTTGTAAAGCAATATACTGATACACAGGGTATATATACTAATTTCCTTGATTTAGATCTATCTGTTTCAAAGGTCACAGTAACAATACGTTCAGATATAAAGTTCTCATTAGAAAATTCTAGAATCTGGGCTTTTGGGTACAATGGAACAATCAATTTTGTAGACGGAAAAATAGTTTTAGATTCGGGTGGAAATCTAAGTAAACAACAATATATGGTTGGTTTAGTTAGGTTTAATAGTAACATATTCGACACAACCAATAAAGTAAATAAATCGTTTGATGAAGATTATAATTCCGCTATGAAGGATGTTTCAGATTCCAGTGGAAATAATAATTCTAGTTTAAATTCCAAACCTCGAAAAAAGTATAACATTTTGAATTTCTTGTTAAGCCCTAATGCTTTATTTATAATACCTGCAATATTGTGGATAATATTTGATATACTAGGAAAGAAAAAAGGTAAAACTTGGGTTTGGGGTTCTAAGAGAAAATCAGGAGAATTGAATTTTGGACAATATGGAAGAACTTTGCCAAGTGATACTCAAATAAATTATTGGAGAGAAATACCTTGCAACAAGGATTTAGAAAGAGCCTACTGGGTATGCTATCAATATAGTGTTGTTTCTGACGAAACATTAGAGCAAGGAATTATTGGTGCTATTTTATTAAAATGGATCAAAAATGGTTATGTTACGGTTTCAAAAACAAAAAAAGGTTTATTCAGTTTTAAAGATAATAACTATGCTATTAACTTTAAAAATATGACACACGCAGATAACGAAATAGAAAATGAACTATTTGATATGCTAGTATCTGCTTCAGGATTTAATAGAATACTAGAGGCTAAAGAGTTTTCAAAATGGAGTAAAAAGAATTATCAAAAAGTTAATTCTTGGTTTTCAAACATAATATATGAAGAACAAAGCAACCTAGAGCAACAAGGTTTAATAACTAGTAAAACAGAAGAAACTGCTGGTATGTTTGGAAGTACCAGAACTATTATTGTTAAAAATGTTAATCCACAGTTAAGAGAAGATGCAATACAAATGAAAGGATTAAAAAAATTTTTGCTTGACTTTAGTATGATGCCAGAAAGACCGTATTTTGAAGTACACATTTGGGAAGAATATTTGATATTTGCTCAATTATTAGGTATTGCTGATAAAGTTGAAGAGCAATTTAGTAAATTATATCCAAATTTTGATCAGGTATCATTACTTAATACAGCAGTAACAACGGTTGTTATTAGAAATATGAGTGAAATATGTTATGAAGGAGTCCAATATGGTGTTGCACGAGCAGCTGAAAGAGCAAGACGAGAAAGCTTATTTTCTAATGATTATAGTGGCTCTGACAGAGATTCCGGTGGCGGAGGTAGCAGTTATGATAGTGGTGGTAGTTCCGCTGGTGGTTCATCTGGTGGTGGATTTAGATAATGATTATTTTCATAAAAATATTCTAAAAGGTAATTTCTAAAATATCAAGATTGGGTTATTGAAGTAAGTGAATTTAATAGTATTTCACTTACTTTTTTTGTATAGTTATCTTATGTTGAACAAAAGTATGGAATATCTCAGTAAAAGGAAAATAAAAAAGTTAGCGTTTTTACGCCAACTTGAAATATTAATATCATTTATTTATGCAAAATGTTTTCCTACAGTTTCACTTGTGTAATTCTTGTCAAGTTCAGGATTATAATAATAATTTTCTCTGCCTACTGCCAATTTTTTTAATCCTTCTCTTACTTTAGGATCACTTTCTCTTTGAATCATTGCA
This sequence comes from uncultured Bacilli bacterium, assembly GCA_934154785.1. Classification (GTDB taxonomy): domain Bacteria; phylum Bacillota_I; class Bacilli_A; order RF39; family UBA660; genus SIG204. The sequence continues at coordinate 318,996 of CAKPGL010000001.1, forward strand.
TCTATTTGTTCTGATGATAGAGTAGGAATAACTACAGGCATTGGGTGTTCGTATCCACCTATTTGTTTCATATTTTTTAATCCATGTTCTTGATTTAATGGAACAATATATGAAAATTTTTCACCGTTTACGTTATTTTCGTAAGTATAGTATGCTGTATCTAACATGTCTCTTCTAAATGAACGCTTTGTTTTGAAATAGTTAGAAGGAGAATTTAAACCTTGTCTTGCCGCAAAAAGCATAGAGCCTACATTTATTGATTTAATATCATCAGCTAATTCAAGTTGTGGAAAAGTTACTTCTTCTTTTAATTGCATAATACCGTCTTTTGTAAAAATAAATTTTTCTGCATTAGTGAAGTTATCACATTTTCCAACCTTAGAATTAACATTATTTACTAAAGAATGGTTTTTTATCAATGTAATATCACCATTATCATTAATGCTTGCTGTATTTTCTTGTGCTATTTTTTCTGTAGTAACAAGACCATCTAAAGTTTCCTTTTTATCAAGAGTTATACAATTAAGTACTTGAGGTTGATAACTACTTATAATCATAGAATGTTTTGTAGAATCGTTAGAATTCCAGTTGAAGATAATTTTACCTTCTTCTTTTTGAACTGCTATACTATTAGCATTTTGAAACCAACGTATATAATTTTCTAGTATTTCATTGAATGCTGGATTTTCTTTAAACTTTGAATCAATTCCTAAATTAAATATTTCTTTTTCAAGATTATTTATCACATCTGTTTTATCGTAATAGTTCATTTTTTGTCATCTCCTATAGTATCATTATACTATATCAAATTATTTGTTGGCAAGTAAAACTTAAAATTATAAAAAAGATCGTATAGTTATTTAATTATACTAAAAATGTATTCTTTTTCGTTGATAATCTTGTAAAAGGCTATACAAATGCCTTTTTTTATGCTATACTTAATGTGTGTTGAACAAATTAGAGTGGGTAACCCCACTCTTTAGTTTAGTTATTAGTAAGGAGGAATTGTTGTGGAAGAGAAAATTAAGTCTTTATTAGAACCAATAATTAAAGAAAATGGTTATATCTTAGACTCTGTAGTTTTTGAAAAAGAGGGAAGTACTAATTTTCTTAGAATTGTAATTGATAAACAAGGTTTTATTAATGTTGATGATTGCGTTACAGTATGTAATTTAATAAATCCAATTCTAGATGAATATGATCCTATTGAAGAAAACTATATGTTAGATGTTTGTTCAAAAGAAAAAGGAAGTGATATAGATGAATAGTAAAGAATTTAAGACTGCTTTAGATTTAATAGTAAAAGAAAAAGGAATAGAGAAAAGTGTTATATTAGAAGCAATGGAATTAGCATTAACCTCAGCTTATAAAAAGAATTATCATTCATTATCAAACGTACGTGTTGATGTAAATGGTGACACTGGTGAAATTCATGTTTATTCTTTTAAAACAGTAGTTCCTGATAATTATGAAGAATTAGAAGAATGGGATTTATTAGAGAAAAAAGAAGAAGAAAAAGAGAAACAAGAAGTAAAAGATAATGATGAAGAAACTGAAGAAGAAGAAAAAGAACCATTTATTTTTGATGAGAGAATTCATATTCCACTTACAGAAGCACGTGCTATAGTACCAAATATTGAAGTTGGTGAAACAATTGAAGAAGAAGTTACTCCAAAAGATTTTGGTCGTGTAGCAGCTTCTACTGCTAAACAAGTTGTTGTTCAAAAAATTAGAGAAGCAGAAAGAAACGCTATTGTTGAAGAATTTAGTGATAAACAAGATGAGATGGTTTCTGGTACAGTAGAAATGGAAGATGTACGTAATTACTATATTAATTTAGGTAGAACACAAGGTATTTTACCTAAAACTGAAACTATACCTGGTGAAACTATTAAGATGGGTTCTAATATAAAAGTATATATTAGTAAAGTTGAAAATGGTTCTAAAGGTCCACTTATTCTACTTTCAAGAAATCATTATGGCTTTGTAAAAAGATTGCTTGAACTTGAAATACCAGAAATAAATGATGGAACTATCTTAGTATATAGTGTTGCTAGAGATGCTGGTAATCGTAGTAAGGTAGCAGTTTATTCTGAAAACCCTAATGTTGATCCTGTAGGGGCTTGTATTGGTGAAAAAGGAATGCGTATTGCTAATATTTTAAAAGAATTAGGTGGCGAAAAACTAGACATTGTAAACTATGATAAAGATGCTAGTAAATTTATTGCTAATGCTTTAAGTCCTGCTAAAGATGTCCACGTATTTATTACTAATGAAAAAGACCATGAAGCTTTAGTTGTTGTTAATAATGATAACTTATCTCTTGCTATTGGTAAAAAAGGTATGAATGTACGTCTTGCAGCACGTTTAACACATTATAAATTAGATGTTAAAACTTTCGAACAAGCTCGTGAAGCTGGTATTAATATAGTAGAATAGGTGATTCTATGAAGGTAAAAAAAATACCAATGCGTACTTGTATTGTTACTCGTGAAAAATTACCTAAAGGACAATTAGTTCGTGTAGTTAGAACACCAGAAGGTACGGTTGTAATTGATACAACTGGTAGAACTAATGGACGAGGAGCATACTTAAAAAAAGATTTACAAGTTATTGAAAAAGCTATGACATCTAAAGTATTAAATAGAGCATTAGAAACAGAAGTTCCTAGTGAAATATTTGAGCAGTTAAAAGAATTAGTTTAATAAAGATAGAACGGGGTAGTACAATGAAAAGAAAAGAATATATTAGTTGGGATGAATATTTTATGGGTGTTGCTCTTTTAGCAGCAGAACGTAGTAAAGATCCTTCTACTCAGGTTGGAGCGTGTATTGTCAGTACAGATAATAAGATAGTTTCTACTGGTTATAATGGAGCTCCACGTGGTTACGATGATGATGAATGTATGTGTTGGGAACGAGAAGGGAATTTCTTAGATACTAAGTATGCTTATGTTTGTCATGCCGAGTTAAATGCTATACTAAATTCACCACATTCTGTAAATGGTTGTAAAATATATGTTGCATTATTCCCTTGTAATGAATGTGCTAAAGCAATTATTCAATCAGGAATAAAAGAGATAATTTATATGGATGATAAATACGCCAAAACAGATGGTGTAATTGCATCTAAAAAGATGTTAGATGCTTGTGGTGTAACTTATCGTAAGTATGAATCTAAAGGAAAAACACTAAAATTAAACTTATAATTTGTCTATTGATAAATATAATAAAACCTTGCTTGTAGTGTATACTATATAGTAAGTGATAAAATTAAAGAAAAGAGGTGCATATTATGATGACAGTTTTAGAATATGCAGAAGATGTAAACAAAACTGTAGATTATGTGTTAAAAAAATGTCAAACTTTAGGAATAAATGTTTCTAATGATGATGATTTATTAAGTGATGAAGATATTACTATTTTAGATAGTGAGATAAATAATGAGTCAGAAATTGATAGTTATGAAGATAATATTAATGATGACGATTATGAAGAAATAGTTGAAGAAATAGTAGAAAACACTAAGATTGATATTGATAACACAATTGCTAAACAAAAATTAAAAAAGAAAAACAATAATCAAAATAGTACAAAAAAGGATTTTGCTAACAAAAAGAAGCAAATGTATAAACATAAAGAAAAACTTATGTCAAATAAAACTAAAGAAGATAGTAATGTTGTTTTATATAAAGATGATATGACTATTGGTTCTTTAGCGGAATCTCTAGGTATTAGTAGTGCAGAAATAATAAAGAAATTATTCAATTTAGGTGTAATGGCTACTATTAATCAACCTATTAGTTTTGAGAATGCCGAAATATTAGTACTTGATTATGGTAAAGAATTAAAAAAAGAAGAAACTATGGATGTAAGTAATTTTGAATCTTACGAAGTAGTTGATGATGAAGAATATTTAGTAAGTAGACCACCAGTAGTAACAATAATGGGACATGTAGACCATGGTAAAACTACCTTACTAGATACTATTAGAAAAACTAATGTAGCGGATGGTGAAGCCGGTGGTATTACACAAGCAATTAGTGCTTATCAAGTTAAATATAATGATAAACTAATTACATTTATTGATACTCCAGGACATGCTGCATTTACAGAAATGCGTGCTAGAGGTGCTAGTATTACAGATATTATTATAATAATAGTTGCGGCTGATGATGGTGTAATGCCTCAGACAAAAGAAGTTATTGATCATGCTAAGGCTGCTAAAGTACCAATTATTGTTGCTATTAATAAAATGGATAAGCCTGGTGCTAATCCAGATTGTATTATGACAGAACTTACTGAGTATGGTCTTACTCCAGAAGAATGGGGTGGAGATACTTTATATAATAAGATATCTGCTAAAAGTGGTGCTGGTGTTAATGAACTACTAGAAAATATCTTATTAATTGCGGATATGGAAAATTATCGTGCTAATCCAAGCCGTTATGCTCTAGGTACTGTAATTGAATCTCGTCTTGATAAACAAGTGGGACCAGTTGTAACATTACTTGTTCAAAATGGTACACTTCGTTTAGGAGATCCAATTGTGGTTGGTACAGCATTTGGTAAAATAAGAACTTTAAAAAATGATAAAGGTGAAGAAATTACTATGGCTTTACCTAGTCAACCAATTGAAATTACTGGTATTAATGCGGTTCCTACTGCTGGAGATAAGTTTATGGCTTTTGAATCTGAAAAAGAAGCTCGTGCCGTTGCGGAAGAAAGAAAAGATAATTTACGTAAGAAAGAAAATGCTAGTAAAACTTCTGTTAGTTTAGATGATTTATTCTCTAAAATTCAAGAAGGTGTTAAAGAGATTAACGTTCTGATTAAAGCCGATGTTAATGGTAGTAGTGAAGCAGTTAAAAATTCTTTAGAGAAGATTGAAGTAGAAGGCGTTAAAGTTAATGTTATTCGTAGTAGTGTTGGTGCTATTACCGAAAGTGACATTGTTTTAGCAAAAGCTTCTAATGCTCTTATTATAGGATTTAATGTTAGACCATCAAATAGTATTAAAGATTACGCTAATGAGCAAGGTGTAGAAATTAGATTATATAATATTATTTATAAAGCAGTTGAAGAAATGGAAGCTGCTATGAAAGGTATGCTTGATCCTGTATTTGAAGAAAAAGTATTAGGTACAGCAGAAGTAAGACAATTATTTAAATTTTCTAAAGTTGGAACTATTGCTGGTTCTTATATAACAGAAGGTCTTATCAAAAATAATAGTAAGGCTCGTGTAATTCGTGATGGCGTCGTTATATATGATGGCGAAATTGGTTCATTACAACGTGAAAAAGATTCTGTTAAAGAAGTTAAAAAAGGTTTAGAGTGCGGAATAACTATTGAAAATTATTCTGATATTAAAGTTGGCGATGTCATTGAAGCTTATGAAATGGTAGAAGTAAAAGCGTAATATGAGTATTAAAATTGATAGAATAGGTAGTAACCTAGTAAAAGAAATTAGTTATATTTTAGCTATGGAAATAAAAGATCCAGATATTAAGTTTGTAACTATTACAGATTGTAAAGTAACTAATGACTTAAGTTTTGCTAAGGTATACTATACAGTATTAGATATGTCTCGCCAAAAAGAAACAGATAAAGCTTTAAAAAATGCTAGTGGATATATTAGACATTTATTGCATGATAGAGTTGACATTCGTCATATACCAGAATTAACATTTGTATTTGATGAATCAATTGCGTATGGTAAAAAAATAGAAGATATAATAGAAGAAATTCACGAAGATAATAATTAATATAATAAAGGAATTGCTAAGGCGATTCCTTTTTTGACAAATTAAGAAATTAATACTATAATATAACATCGTTGAAAAGAGGGAACAACGATGTTTAAAATAAAGAAATTAACACTAAATAATAATACTTTATTTATTACTGATAGGCATGGTAAGGTTTATAGTACGAATATAAATAATTCTAATATTTCTAGTTTATTACCATTAGCAAGTAATAGAAGTGCTAGTATTGATAAAAATATTAAATATATGAATAAATATTTTAAGGTAGCAATGTCTTGTGTGGCAATCTGTGCGATAGGAGCGCTAACACCAGTAATACTTGGTAAATATTGTGCTGAAGCATTTGTATTAATGTTTGGTGGGCTTGGTATGGCTAGTCTTTCTCTAGCAGTAGCAAGTAAAATTTATAAAAAATGGTTAAAAAAGTATTCCATTAGTAATGAATATTGGGAACAAATATATAATTTATTAACAAATAAAACAACATATGAAAGTACTAAAAGTAATAGTATTAATTATAGTAATTCATATAATAACTCTTATAGTATAAATAACAGTTATAAAAAAGGAACATCAAAGATTGATGATTCTAATGAATGCACTTATAGTTATAGTAAAAATCAAATTATTCAAGATTATGATGAAAAAGCCAAAGTTAAAACATATAAAAGATATTGAAAAAAGTATTATTTATGATATAATACTTTTAACGGGGCTGTTCAGGTTTCGACAGATATAGATGACTATGAATTGCAAGTCGAAGGTACGCGTTAAGTACAAAAAATAATAACTGGAAACAGAAATCAATTAGCTTTCGCTTAATAGAAATTTAGAAGGCGCTTCTTATTATCATTTTCTACGGGGTATTAAGAGGCTCGATTTAGTAGAATATATTTATACTAATGCTTATAGGTATAAATGAATAACATAAGCTAACTAATTTATTGGTTGTTGATTACTTTATAAATTAGAACATTTATTAATCAACTAAACTTGTAGATATTTATAGAAAGATATATTTGGACAGGAGTTCAATTCTCCTCAGCTCCACCAATTAGTTAGTAAAGCCTTATATTTCAAGGCTTTTTTATTTATTTACAGTTACAAGCACACTTCTAAACGCACTTTTTATAATTTATTTAATATTTCAGTCATTTTATTAAACTCAGATTTAAACATATGAGTTTAAATATTTAAAGTAACAGAAGTGCTTCCATGTCCTAGATATTTTGATATTAAAACAGGTGTGATATCTTTTTAGTTAGAGACATTTTGTCTTCAACTTATTCTCTTGTTTGTTTCCATCAAATTAATAGCAAACATAATTATCAAAAACAATAGAAGATATGTTATAATTTATATAGAGGATACTTTTACTTTAATTAATGAAACTTAATGTGAATTTAAAGTATTAAACAGTAATATATTTTATTTATATAATATAATTAAGTGTGGTGATATGATGAAAGTTTTAGTTAGTGATTATGATAGGACACTTTATCGCGATGATGAAGAAATAAAATTAAATGTAGAAATTATTAATAAGTTTATTAAAAATAATAACATATTTATAATCGCTACTGGTAGATCAGAATTAGATATAAAAACAGTAATAAAAAAATATAATATAAACTATAATTATTTAATAGTTAATCATGGAGCGTCCATCATAAAAAATGATAAAGTTATTTATAATGCTTCTATAGATAATAATATAAAAAATAATATCTTAGAAATACTAAAAAATTATAAATATAGTGACTTATTTGTTTGTACCAAAGAAAATAGTAGGGCAAATATAACAGAACCTAATTTAACTAAAATTCATGTTACATTTAATAATAAAAATATGACTTCTTTCATAAAAAAATTATTAGAGGATAAATATAGTGAATTTGTTAATATATATTTTGCAAGTCAGGGATCATCATTAGAGATTGTTCCTGCTTCAGTAGGTAAAGTAATCGCATTAGATTATTTAAGTGAATTAGAAAATTTTGATAAAAATCTTATTTATACTGTTGGTGATGATATTAGTGATAAATGTATGTTAGAAAAATATAATGGTTACGCTATTGATAGTGCCATTAAAGAAATAAAAGAAACTATACCAAATAAGTGTACGAGCGTATTTGATTTAGTAAATACTTTAAACAAAGAGTAAATATATTTTGAAGGAATATAAATTATTAAATATTCCTTTTTATTATAAAAATTTTATAAACATTATAAAACAAGTATACTATAAGTAAATTAAAAAATATAAATTGATAAATATATTAAATATCATTTACTTTTATATTTTTATTTTGATATAATTAAGTTAATTAACAGGGTGGTGGTTTTGTGCAAATAATACTTTTACCAGCAGATACTTATATAGTATCTAATAAAGCTGTTATAACAGAGTATAGTAGAAAAATTATATCTATGTTATATCAACCTATAATAGGCGCAACCGCTACTAGTTTATACTTTTCTTTTTGGGCAAATTTAGATGCTAATCAAGTTATGTCTGTTATTAGGACACATCATAGTTTAATGACTAGTATGGGCTTAAGTATTGATGATATTACTGAAGCTCGTGAAAAATTAGAAGGCATAGGCCTAATTAAAACATATGTAAGTAAAGGTAGTATTAATCAATATATATATGAATTATATGCCCCTTTAAATGCTGATGAATTTTTTATTAATCCAATTTTGAGTACGGCACTTTGTAATTTTATTGGTAAACAAGAATATGATAAATTAGTATCTTATTTTATTATTCCTAAATTAAATTTAAAAAATTATCAAGAAGTAACATGTTCATTTCATGATGTATTTAAAATTGTCCCAAGTACACCATTAGAACAGATAAATAACATTCGTACTAATTCTAAATTGGGATTAACTTTTGCTCCTACAATTGATTTAAATAATGTATTATCACTTATACCTAGAGAAATGTTAGAACATAATAAAATAACTAAGGATATGAAAGATTTTCTTTATAAAATAGCATTCATTTATAATTTAAATGATGAAGTTTTTGTCGGTATAATTAGAGATTCTATAAATGAAGCTCATTTGATTGATAAAGAATTATTAAAAGATAATTGCCGTAAATATTATTCATTTGAAAATATTGGTAAATTACCAACTATTGTTTATAAAAATCAACCAGAATTTTTACGTAAAGAGATAACTGACACCTCTAAACGTTCTAAGTTTATTTATACTATGGAAACAACATCACCATTTGACTTTTTAACAATTAAAAATAATAATATACGTCCTTCTAAAAGTGATTTACAAATATTAGAAATGTTACTTGTAGATTATGATTTACCACCAGGTGTAGTTAATGTATTAATAGATTATGTTTTAAAAATAAATAATAATAAACTTATTAAATCTTTTATAGAAAATATTGCTATTCAGTGGAAGCGTAGTAATATAAAAACAGTTGAACAAGCCATGGAAATTGCGACAAAAGAAAATAGTATTAAAAAAGGTAAGAGTGTTAAAGTAAATGTAAATAATAATGTTATAAAAGAACAAAAACCAGATTGGTTTGATAAAGATGTTGAAAGTAATGAAGTAACTGATGATGAAGCTAATGCTTTCATGGAAAAATTAAAAAAAGTAAAGTAGGTGACTAAGTGAAAACTACAACAGAAATAATTGGTGATTTAAAGTTAAAACCATCTATTAAAGATAAATTAAAAAAAGATTATGAAGATGCTCTTAAAGATGAAGATTTTAGTTTATTAGTTAGTAAATTAAAAGTATCTAAAGAAGTACTTATTAATAATACATCTACATTAGAAGAGTGTGCTAAAAATTATAAACGATGTTTACCCTGTAAAAGTATATTAACATGTCCTTATCAAATGTCTGGATATTGTTATTTACCTAAAGTAATTGATAATAATCTTACTTTTTCTTATATACCTTGTAAATTTAAAAAGAAATTAATAAAAGAACAGAATTATTTAAATAACATTTATTTATTTGATATACCAAAAGAAATAAAAGAAGCAAGACTAGATAAAATATATATGAAAGACGCTAATAGATTTGAAGTAATAGAATGGTTACATAAATTTGTTAATAATTATGATACTAATAAAAATCAAAAGGGATTATATTTATATGGTAACTTTGGTTGTGGAAAAACTTATTTAGTATCAGCAATGTTTAATGAATTAGCTCACAAAAATGTAAAGAGTGCTATAATTTATTGGCCGGAATATTTAAGAGATTTAAAGAGTTCTTTTGATACTGATTTTAAAGACAAGTTTGAATATATTAAGAAAGTTCCTCTTTTATTAATAGATGATATTGGAGCGGAATCAGTTACAAGCTGGAGTAGAGATGAAATATTAGGACCAATTTTACAGTATCGTATGCAAGAATCATTACCAACATTTTTTACATCTAATCTTGATATTAAAGCATTAGAATTACATTTATCGATGAGTAAAGAGGGAATAGAAAATATTAAAGCCAAAAGGATTATTGAAAGGATAAGTCAATTGTCAGAAATAAAGACAATGATTAGTAAAAATTTAAGGAAGTAGTGTAAATGAATAATAAAATATTAAAAATCCATAAGATTGATGAGAGGTACGTTTTATCTGAGAGAAAGTTTTTATATACTTTTGGATATTTGTGTTTAGAAGATGAATTAATAAAAAATAAAAGTATGTCTAAAAAACAATTATATTATTTTTTAGAACAAAGATTAGAACCTGCTAGTGAATACGAAGTAACACTTGAAAATGTTGTTACAGGTAAAATAATTTTAGTAGGACGTGGTAATAATTTCCGAGCATATTATCGCCCTATAGAAAATATTTATACTAAATATAATGAATGTGATAGAGATTATAGTGAGGAAGAGTGTGCAAGTTCTTATGATGAACCAACAAATGAAGAGGATGTTTCACATGGTTCTTTAAAAAAGTTATCAACTTTAATAGAAGAATATTATAAAAATGAATTTGAAGAAGAAGGTCTTATTTATCTAAAAGAAATTTTAGAACGTGCTAATATAAGTTATCGTCAAGAGAAAATGCCATTAGTTCATCATGCTAGAAGTAAAATAAAGTGTTATAAGAAAAATTTAAATAGATATATTGACAAATAAATTAAACGTGATAAAATAAAAAACGAAAGCGAAGATTAAGACAAGATTATATAAAGAGTTTTTTAGAGAGTTTGTGGTCGGTGAAAACAAATAAATGAATTATATAGTTACTACTTAAGAGCAGGACTCGAAAGATGTTCCCGGTAATACCGTTATAAAAATTAAGACCAAAGTAGGATGGTACCGCGCATATTCGCTCCTTATATATTTATAAGGAGTTTTTTATTTATAAGAAAAGAGGAATGAAAATGGAAAATATTAAAGAAAATGAAAAATTAAATGTTTTAAACCATTCTTGTGCTCATTTACTTGCACATGCTGTAAAACATTTATATCCTAATGCTAAATTTTGGGTAGGACCTGTAATAGAAGAAGGATTTTACTATGATATTGATTTAGATGATGAAGTTATTAAAGAAGAAGATTTACCTAAAATAGAAAAAGAAATGAAAAAAATATCTAAAGATAATAAACTTATTAAACGTATAGAACTTACTAAAGAAGAAGCTTTAGATATGTTTAAAGATGATCCTTATAAAATAGATTTAATTAGTAGAATGGATGAAAATGATACAATAATTTCTGCTTATAAACAAGAAGATTTTATTGACTTATGTCGTGGACCACATATGGATTCTACTAAACAAATAAAATACTTTAAACTATTAAAAGTAAGTGGTGCTTACTGGAAGAATGATGCTAAAAATAAAATGTTACAAAGAATATATGGTGTATGCTTTGAAACAGAGGAAGATTTAAATAAATATTTAGAAGAGTTAGAGGATCGTAAAAGTAGAGATCACAGAAAAATAGGTAAAGACTTAGATATATTTATGACTCACGAATTAGTTGGACAAGGTTTACCTTTATGGCTTCCAAATGGAGCATTTGTTTTTCATGAATTAGAAGAATATATTAAAGAAAAAGAATATAAATTAGGTTATCAACATGTTTATACACCTTGTTTAGCAACTAGTAATTTATATAAAATTAGTGGACATTGGGATCATTACAAAGAAGATATGTTTCCTTTAATGGAAAGAGAAGGCGAAGAATTTGTCTTAAGACCAATGAATTGTCCACATCATATGTTAATATTTAAAAATAAATTACGTTCATATAAAGATTTACCTATTCGTATTGGAGAACTTGCTCATGATTTTAGATTTGAATCAAGTGGTTCAGTATGTGGAATTGAACGTGTAAGAACATTCTGCCAGAATGATGCTCATCTTTTTGTTAGACCAGATCAAATAGAAGAAGAATTTGGTAGAGTAGTTAATCTAATACTAGATGTATATAAAGATTTTAATATTACTCCTGATTCATTTAGATTATCTTTAAGAGATCCACAAGATAAAGAAAAATATTTTCAAGATGATGAAATGTGGGAAAAAGCCGAATCTACTTTAAGAAAAGTATTAGATGATTTAAATATTGAGTATAATGAAGCAATTGGTGAGGCTGCTTTCTATGGACCTAAATTAGATGTTCAGATTAAATCCGCAATAGGTCACGAGTTAACACTTTCTACTTGTCAATTAGACTTCTTATTACCAGAAAAATTTGATTTAACTTATGTTGATACAGATGGTTCTAAGAAACGTCCAGTAGTATTACATCGTGCTATTTTAGGTTCTATTGATAGATTTATTGCGTATCTACTAGAAGTTACTAAAGGAGCATTCCCTTTATGGTTAGCACCAGTTCAGATAGATGTTATACCAGTAAATAATGAATATCATTTAGAGTACGCTAATGAAATAACAGATTTACTTAAAAATAACAATTTCCGTGTGGAATTAGATAGTAGAGATGAAAAACTAAGTTATCGTATGCGTGAAGCTCAAACTAGAAAAATACCATTCACTTTAATTTTGGGAGATAAAGAAAAAGAAAATGGTATGATTAGTTACCGTTGCTTTGGTAGTAATGAAACTATAACTGTCTCAAAAAAGGAATTTATTAATTTATTAAATGAAAGATTAACAAAAAGGAATTAGAAATAATTCTTTTTTTCTTGACATAAATATTAATTAATAGTATTATTGTATTAGTTTATTAACACAGTGGTGATTATATGGAATATAAATTTGATAATGAACGTCCTATTTATTTACAGTTAGTAGAGATATTAAAAATAGAAATTATCTCTGGAAGAATAAAAGTAGGAGATAAACTTTTATCAGTTAGAGATTACGCTAATGAATTTAAAGTAAATCCTAATACGATGCAAAAGGCTTTATTAGAATTAGAAAGAGAAAAACTTATTTATACAGAAAGAACAAATGGTAAATATGTTACAAGTGATACTAAACTAATAAATGAATTAAAAGAAGTTTTAGCACGTAATTTAACTAAGAAATATATAAATGATATGTTGGATATTGGTGTAAATAAGAGTTCTATTATAGATTATTTAAAAAAGGAAGGAAATGATTAAAAATGGAATTAATTGAATTTAAAAATGTATCTAAAAAATATGATGATAAATTAGTTTTAAAAGATATTAATTTAAAAATAGGACGTGGTAAAATAGTTGGTTTACTTGGTAAAAATGGTGAAGGTAAAACAACTATGATAAAATTAATAAATGATTTATTAACTCCTACTACTGGAGAAGTATTAATTAATGGTATGCATCCTAATATTGAAACTAAAAAAATAATTGCATACTTACCAGAAAGAACTTATTTAGATAAAGATATGAAAGTAAGTGAAGTTATTAAATACTTTAGTGATTTCTATGATAATTTTGATTCTAAAAAAGCTTTAAAACTTTTGAAAGATTTAGATTTAGATGTAAATGCAAGATTATCTAAAATGTCTAAAGGTATGCAAGAAAAAGTTCAATTAATCTTAGTTATGTCTAGAGATGCAGAAATATATATTTTAGATGAACCTTTAGGTGGTGTAGATCCCGCAACGAGAGATTATATATTAGATACTATTTTAACTAATTTTAAAGAAGGCGCTACAGTAATTATATCTACTCATTTAATTTCAGATATAGAAAGAATATTAGATGAAGTAATATTTATAAATAAAGGAAAAATAGTTTTAGAGTCTTCAGCAGATGAATTACGTGAAAAAGAAAATGCTAGTATTGATGAAGTATTTAGGAGGTCTTTTAAATGTTAAATAAATTATTAAAATATGATTTAAAGTGGACTTATAAATTTATAGTTATATTCTATCTTTTAGCATTTATATTTTCTTTATTTGCTAGAATATTTAATAGTATTAATAATTCTTTATTATTTAGTATAGTAGCAACTATTTGTAGTAGTTGTGCCGTTGGTATGTTAGTTAGTTCTTTAATTAATACCTTAATGCGTTCTTGGGTACGTTTTGTTAGAAATATATATAAAGATGAATCTTATTTAACACATACTTTACCAGTAGAAAAGAAAACTATATATTTATCTAAAGTAATTTCCTCTCTTATTTGTTCATTTACTACAGTAATAGTTATTATATTATGTTTATTTATTTGTTACTATTCAAAAGAAAATATGGCTATTTTAAAAAATATTTTAGATATAGCGTCTACTACTTATAATACAACTGTTATAAATTTAATTCTTATAATATCATTAATTTTATTTTTAGAATTATTATTTATTCTATTAGTGGGTTACGTTGGAATAATAATTGGTCATAAATCTAATAAAAATAAAATGGTTAAATCAATTATAACTGGTTTTATTATTTATATAGTTAGTTCTATTATTATGTTAGTATTTCTTTATCTAGTTGCGTTATGTAATAAAGATGTTATGAATTTATTTAAAACTACTAGTAATATAAGTATAGATAGTATAAAAATAGTATTATATATAGTAATTATTATTTACATTATATACTCTATAGTCCTTTATATAATTGGAAAGAAAAAATTAGAACAAGGAGTAAATGTTGATTAAATTATTAAAACATTAACAAACTTAATTGTTAGTGTTTTTTTGTCACTTAGTTGTCACTCTAATAGTGTACAATATAATATCGTTGTAGGAGTGATAGTATGAATAGTTATATAGATATAATAAAAACCGCTATAATGTTTTTTCCTTTTATAGCGTTCCTAATAAGTTTTCCTTTTATTTTAATTCAATATCATAAATATGGTTCTATATCATTGCTTAAAGTAATTATAATATATTCATTTACATTATATTTACTTAGTGCTTATTTCTTAGTAATACTCCCATTACCTAAAATTAGTGTTGTAGCAGCTATGACAAGTCCTAGAACACAGTTAATACCTTTTAGTTTTGTTATAGATTTTATTAAACATTCTTCTTTCAATATTATGAATGTCAATACTTATATAAAGGCTTTTAAAGAATCTTATTTTTATGTGCCACTTTATAATATTTTATTAACATTACCATTTGGAGTTTATCTTAGATATTATTTTAAATGTAATATAAAGAAAGTTACTATCTATACATTTTTGTTAAGTTTATTTTTTGAACTCACACAATTAACAGGTTTATATTTTATCTATCCTAGAGGATATAGATTATTTGATGTAGATGATCTTATTTTAAATACCTTAGGTGGAGTATTAGGATTTTTATTAATAAAACCACTTCTAAATATTTTACCTAAAAGAGATAAAATAGATTTAAGTGCTTTAGAAAAAGGCAAGAAGATGTCTGGTTTTCGTCGCACTACAACATTTTTATTAGATTTATTTATAGTAATGTTTATATCTTTAATTTGTTATTTTTTAAATATGAAAGATTTAATTATTGTAATAGGAATTATTTACTATTTTATTATTCCAATATTTTTTAATAATAGTACCTTAGGCCAAAAGTTTTTAAATAGTAAGATAGTTGATTATAATAGTACTAATAATATTATTAGAATGTTATTTAGAAAATTAATTTTTATTCTTATATATTTTGGTATTCCTTTTATAATATTAAAGACTTTAGAATATTTAAAACTAGATAGTACTTATAAAGGGATCTTAATAGTATGTATTCTTGGAATAATATTTTTAATATATATGATAAGTTTTATTAAATATGTATTTACAAGTAAAGATATGTTTTATGAAAAAGTAAGTAAGACAAAATTAGTTAGTACGATTAAATAAAGTAGTCACTTTAGAAATAAATATAAAATATTTTCATACATTTATTGTAGGAGTAGGTGACTATGAACGAGTTAAATAATGTTGCTAATGTAAACGGTACTTATGATAATATACCAACTTCTCTTACATCTAATACATCAGTAGTTAATTTACCCGTAGAATCATCCCAAGTATATTGTGAAGTTTCTAATTTTACATTATCAACAGTAACACTATCATTAACAAATGTTACTAATGAAGTATTTAGCATATCTGTTATTACTGGAGATGTATAACTTTCTTCAGTTTGGTTATTGATTACAATAGTATAAGTTAAATCTCCTTCACTCCAAATCATTTTGTCAGCTGTTTTTGTTACTGATAATCCAGAAATCATAGTTACAACTAAGGCCTGTGTTGATATTTCAGTTGGAATATTATTATAATTTCCTAGAACAATGGCAGTATTGGTTAATTCCGTTTTTATCTAATTCCTCCTAATTTATTCTATGTAATTAATCTAATAAAATATTTAAAATAATGATATTGCAACTAAATAAAATATATGTTATCATTTTAATGTAATAAAAATGAGGGTAGTGATAAAATGACTAAAACTATTATTATAAGCGATTTACAATTTGTTAACCAGGGGGGGGGTAGTTTATAGTCATACCCTAATAAATACTAAAGACACAAAGATAAATTGGAGGTAACTCTAATTTGTTTTTGTGTTTTTTTGTGTGAAAGGATATATTTATGAAACATAAAAATAATAAAAAAGAAATTTCATTTATAAAGAAAAATATTTATTTAATAATTGTGTGTTTTCTATTACTTAGTCTATCAACAATAGGGTATTCAGCTTTAAATCAAAAATTATATATTAGCGGTGATCTAGCACTTCGTGCAGTTAAAGATATTCGTATAAGTAATTTAGAATTTGTTTCTAGTAGTGATGGAGCCTACGAAGTATATAATAGTAAATTTACTACTAATAGTATTTCTATATTTACTATATTTCCTGAAAAAGGTTCTTCAATTATATACCGTGGAACAATTACTAACTATGGTACAGAGAATATAGTTATTGATTCTATTAGCCTTTCCACTTCTAGTACAGATCTTAGTTATGATATATCAAGTATTAAAGAAGGAACCGTTATTAAAAGTAATACTTCTATTACATTTGATATAAGTTTAACAAAAACAATAACTCCAGTTTCTTCTTCTGAAGTAAATAGTATATTATTAGAAATTACATTTAAAGAGGCAATACCTTACATTGATTCAATCTTAGTAGGAAACGATCCTAATTTATTAAATAATAGTTTAACACCAGTTGTATATGATAAGTCTAAAGAATCTTGGGTAGTCGCAAATATATATTCAGCGTGGTATGACTACGCAAAACAAGAATGGGCTAACGCGGTAATACTAAATAGTGGCGTAACTAAGAATGTAGGAGATACAGTAATAGTACCAACTGAAACATCAGAAACAAGTGAAGTAAAAGCTATGCTTGTTTGGATACCACGATATGAATATAAAATAACTGGTACTTATGGAAAACATTTAGATGGTACTGCCGGAACAAAAGATTTACCTGGTCAAATAGAAGTAAAATTTATACCAAAGAGTCAAACAACAGCGGACTCAAATTATATATTACATCCAACTTTTACTTGGGATGATAATAGTGATGGCTCTATAACAAGTGATGAACATATTAGTGGTATCTGGGTCGGTAAATTTGAAACTACTGGTTCTGGTGATGAACCAACAATTTTACCAAATATTACATCACTTAGAAATCAGAATGTAAGTACACAATTTAATACTTCTTTAAAACTAAAGAATTATTTAAGCACTGTAGCCACAACAGACTCACATATGATGAAAAATAGTGAATGGGGAGCGGTTGCTTATCTATCACAAACAATATATGGCAAGTATGGAAATAGTAATTATACCGGGGCTAGCAAAGAAGTATATAAAAATGATAGTAATTACTATTATACTGGTAGGAGTAGTGGGACATACCAACAATCCGACTCCTCTTTGTCTGGAACATGTTTATATAATAATATAACAAATAGAGGGAATGGAATAGGTTCCTGTGGTGGAGGAGCCTCAACTACTGGCAATATCACAGGTATATATGATATGAGTGGTGGAACTATTGAATATGTAATGGGATATTTAACTATTGCCAGTGCAACGTGGGGAGCCACATCATCATCTAATTATGCAGGTTTTACGAGTGCTCCGGCAGGTAAGTATTATGATGTTTATACAAACTCCAATCTATTAACTGCTTGTAATGAGGGAATATGTAAAGGTCATGCATTAAGTGAAACTTCAAGTTGGTATAATGATTATTCGGCCTTTGTTTATTCGAGTATTCCCTGGTTAGCTCGTGGTGGTAGCTGCAATAGTACCACCTATGCAGGAGTCTTTAATTTAAATGGTCGAATCGGTAATGCTGTTAGCGATACCACATTTCGCAGTGTTATACTTATGCCTGGAGTGTAAAAAAGTATTAGTATATTTACGAATAACAATTTTAATTTAAAATAATAATAAAAAAATTATTGACATATAATTTAGTGAGTATTATAATTTTCTTAATGACGTTGAGAAAGAAAAGTAACGTTGGAATAATTTATAGTGAGTTAATGATAGTGGAAAATTAACAAGGAAGCCAATGTGAAGAACACTTTTTAGTTGCTTACCGAAAGTCTGCAAGTAGGCTAAGCCGGGTTGTAATCCGTTATCTTATTACTAGGTTTGTTAGAATCGAAAAGTGATCATATAAGTTATTAATTTTATGATAAATAGGGTGGTACCGCGGAATAACCAGTTTTCGTCCCTTTGTGAGGATGAATACTGGTTTTTATTTATTATAGAAAGAAGGATTTATATGTGTAGTTTTATGGTATATACCAAAGATGATATTAAAAAAGAAGAATTTGAAAGAGAGTTTGCTAAGATAAAATATCGTGGCCCAGATATGTCAAAGATTGACTATGATACTGGAATGTGGGGTTTTCATCGTTTAGCAATAATGGGTCTTGCAGAAAGCGGAATGCAACCATTTTATTACAAAGGTAATAAAGTAGTATGTAACGGGGAAATATATGGCTTTCGTAAAATAAAAAAACAATTAGAAAAAGAAGGATATAGGTTTAATTCAGATAGTGATTGTGAATTATTGTTGCCATTATATGATAAGTATAAAGAAAAAATGTTTAAAAAATTAGATGCAGAGTTTGCTTGTGTTATCTATGATAAAGATACAAATGATTTTATAGCGGCAAGAGATCCTATTGGCATTAGGCCTTTATTTTACGGTTATTCTAAAGTTAGTAATAGTATAATGTTTGCTAGTGAAGCAAAGGCACTTATTAAATTGTGTAACAAAGTATTACCTTTTCCACCAGGATATTATTATAAAGATGGTAAATTTATAAAATATTATGATGCTAGTAAATATAGTAAATTTATTGATGATGATTTAAATACTATTACTAAAAATATTAAGAAAAAATTAGAAAAAGGTGTTATTAAAAGGATTGATTCTGATGCTCCAATAGGTTATTTACTAAGTGGTGGATTAGATTCTAGTTTAGTTTGTTCTATAGCGGCTCGTCATACCAAAAAGCCAATTAGAACATTTGCTATTGGCATGAGTAAAGACGCTATTGATTTAAAATATGCTAAAGAAGTAGCGGACTATATAGGAAGTATTCATACAGAAGTTATAATGGATGAAAAACAAGTTATAGATGTTTTAAGAGAAGTTATATATCACTTAGAAACTTGGGATATAACAACAATTCGTGCTTCTATTGGAATGTATTTATTAACAAAATGGATTCATGAAAATACTGATGTTAAAGTGTTATTAACTGGTGAAGTAAGTGATGAGTTATTTGGATATAAGTATACAGACTTTGCACCTAATGCTAAAGAATTCCAATTAGAAAGTGAAAAAAGAATTAAAGAGTTATATATGTATGATGTACTACGTGCTGATCGTTGTATATCTGGAACCTCTTTAGAAGCAAGAGTACCATTTGCGGATTTAGATTTTGTAAACTATGTAATGGGCATTAACCCTCTAAAAAAAATGAATACTTATAATAAGGGTAAATACTTACTTAGGAAAGCTTTTGAAGGAAACTATTTACCACAAGATATTTTATACCGTGAAAAGGCAGCTTTTAGCGATGCCGTAGGTCATTCTATGGTTGATTATTTAAAACAATATGCTGAAGAAAAATATAGCGATAAAGAATATGAAGAATTAATAAATAAATATCCAGAAAAAAACAGACCTTTTACTAAAGAATCTTTATTATATAGAAGTATATTTGAAGAATTTTACCCTGGATGCAGTGATATGATAGTTGATTATTGGATGCCAAACAAATCCTGGGAAGGTTGTAATGTAAACGATCCATCTGCCAGAGTACTTGCTAATTATGGTGAAAGTGGAAAATAATATTTAAACTGTGGTATTATATATATGGAGGATAAAACATGAATAAACTAAAAATTAATGGAATTTATAAACATTTTAAAGGAGATTATTATATAGTAGTAGATACTGCTAAAGACTGTGAAACTTTAGAAGATTGTGTAGTTTATAGACAATTATATGGTGAGGGAAATCTATGGATAAGAAAAGAAAAAGATTTCTTAAGTGAAGTAGATCATGCTAAATATTCTGATGTAAAACAAAAATATAGATTT
Source organism: uncultured Bacilli bacterium (assembly GCA_934154785.1). Lineage (GTDB taxonomy): Bacteria > Bacillota_I > Bacilli_A > RF39 > UBA660 > SIG204. Next base: position 339,747 of record CAKPGL010000001.1, read on the forward strand.
GAATTACAAAATATAAAAAGTTTGAAGAAATAATAAGGTATGTCATCTCTAAGGGATGACTTTTTTCTTGAAAATAAACATACTTTATGATATTGTTAATGAACAAAAAAAGCTAAAGTATTTACAAAAAATAAATATTATTGTAAGCATAATAATTATTTTTATTAATATAATCTAATAGAAAGTATTGGAGGAACTATTATGATTAATAAGAAAAGTATTTGGTTTTTAACACTATTTAGTTTAATTATTGTATTAAGTATTTATTATGTAACCATGCCTAGTGAACTGTTATTAAATACTAATGGTAATTATTTTAAAGATGAAAAAAATGTTAATAAAGTTAATAAAGATTTTTCAAAACCAACAATAAATATAGAAGAAAGTAGTGCTTTAGTAGCACTTCGTGTTGAAGCAGATGAAGAAGTAAATTTAGAAATGGAAGAATTAAAAAAAATAATACTTGATGGAAGTAAGAGTATAGAAGAAAAAAATAGTGCTTATAATAAGATGAAAAATTTAAATATAACAAAAGGAGAAGAAGAAAAGATAGAAAATCAAATTTTAAATACTTATAAATTAAAATCTTTTGTAAGAATTAAGGATGGGCAAATTAGAGTAGTATTAGAAGGAAAAGAACATAATGTAGAACTTGCTAATAACATAATAAGAACAGTTCAAAGTAATTTTGAGGAACAAATGTATATATCAGTTAAATTTCAGGGATAACAAATGTTATCTTTTTTTAATTTTGTTATTTATTTGTACTTGCCATTATCTGATATTAAACATAATCTATACTGAGAGGAGATTAGATATGAATTATGATAATCTTTATAAAGATGCCTTAAATAGAATAGAACGAGATTCAAAATGTAATCCTTTTGGTTGTAATTTGGTTGGTATTACTGGTCCAACTGGACCTCAGGGTGTGATTGGCCCCACTGGATCTCAAGGTGCAATTGGTCCAACTGGACCGAAGGGTGATTCTGGTCTTAATAAAATTAAAAACGCGTACTTAATAACTTTCAATGGTAAACCTTCTACAGTAGGAATTAGTATAAGCCCATTAAATAGATTGCCTATTGAAAGAAGTGAATTAGATGTAGATAATTTAGCTACATTAGATCAAGTTGAAAATACAATAAGGTTTAATTTGGTTGGTTATTATAAAATAACTTTTGTTGTATCAGCTAGAATAGAACCAGAAAATCCATTTAGTTCTGAATCAGATTTTATAACTATTGGATTTAGACAAATTAATACTGACAATGTTTATATAGGTACAAGTAAGTGGCTTTATGAAAATCAGTATACAAACTTATTAGCACAAGGAATCTTAGCTGTAGATAATCCCACTAATATATATGAACTAGTAAATTTAAGCCCTAAAACTATATATTTAAATACGCCAGATATAAAGCATATTAAATCAAAATCATACTTTAATAACGCCATAGTAAATATTGTTATTGAATATCTAGGTAGGTAATTTATGAGAAAATTAAAAATTAATGTTTACGCTATTGCTAAAAATGAGGAACAATTTGTAAAAAGATGGGTAAATTCTATGAAAGAGGCTGATAACATATATGTTTTAGATACAGGTTCTACTGATAATACAGTTAAAGAATTAAAAGAGTTAGGTGTTAACGTAGTACAAGAAAGTATTACTCCTTGGCGCTTTGATGTAGCAAGAAATAAATCATTAGAATTATTACCAGATGATACAGATATTTGTGTTTGTACTGATTTAGATGAAGTATTATTACCTGGCTGGCGTAAAAAGTTAGAAGAATCTTGGCAAGAAAATACAACTCGTCTATATTACACCTATAATTGGTTATTAGATGAACATGATAATCCTAAAGTAAGTTTTAATATGTCAAAAATTCATACTAGAAAACATTATAAATGGACACATCCAGTTCATGAAGTACTAGAATATGAAGGAATAGAAAATATAGTTACTAATACAGATATTATTCTTAATCACTATCCTGATAAGAATAAATCACGTGGTAGTTATTTAAAATTACTAGAGTTATCTGTTGAAGAAGATCCTAAAGATGATCGTAATATGCACTATTTAGGAAGAGAATATATGTACTATGGTAAATGGCAAGAATGTATTGATACCTTAATTAAACATTTAAATTTGAAAACAGCAGTATGGAAAGATGAAAGATGTGCATCTATGCGTTTTATTGCACGTTCTTATAAAAATCTAAATAGATATGATGAAGCAAGATTATGGTTAAATAAAGCTATAGAAGAAGCACCTTATTTAAGAGATCCTTATATGGAAATGGCATTATTAGAATATAGTTTAGGAAACTTTAAAGAAGTAGAAATATATACTTTAAAAGCATTACAAATAACTACAAAAGAAAAAACATATATAAACGAAATATTTAGTTGGGATTATACACCTTATGATTTACTTTCTATTAGTTACTATTATCAAAATAGAAAAGATGAAGCTCTATATTATATAAATAAAGCATTATCTTTAGATAAAGATAATGAAAGATTACTAACAAATAAAGAAATAATTTCTAATATGGATAAAAAATAGGCGAACGTTTTCACTAAAGACTAATAACAACATAGAATAAATAGAGTAAACCACCCTAACTAGGAAGTGAGGATATTATGAATAAAGGAATACTAACCAAACGAGAAAAAGAAGTATTTGAATTACTTGTAAAAAATAAAACTACTACGGAAATAGCAGAATCTTTATTTATTAGTGAAAAAACAGTTCGTAATCATATATCAAACGCTATGCAGAAACTTGGAGTAAAAGGACGTGCTGGAGCAGTAATTGAACTTTTAAAACTTGGCGAAATTTCATTATAAGACGTATTAAGTTACGTCTTTTTTCATATAGTTAGTTAGAGGTGACTTATGTTAAAAAAGATGTCTATTAAAAAAATAGTAATTTCTTTATCTGCTTTTTTTACTTTGTTTTTGATTTATTTAATACCAACAAGTAATAATAAGGAACTTATTCCTACTAATGAAGGAGTAGAGTATATTGATAGTAATGCTGTAACATCAACTATATATTTATTAGATTCTTATTCTTACTTGGGTAAAGCAGAGGTTGTAGTAAATAATAAAGATAATGTAGAAGAAAAATGTAAAGAACTTATTAATGTTTTGATTAATGGAGGAGTTGGTGAAGATAGAATACCTAATGGTTTCCGTTCTATTTTACCTAGTGATACTAAAATAAATAGTTTATCTTTTCAAGATGGTTTAGTTAAAATTAATTTTTCTAAAGAGTTATTAAATATTTCAGTTGATTTAGAAGAAAAAATGGTCGAAGCTATAGTTTATACACTTACTAGTATTGGAGATGTAAAAAGTATAATAATATATGTAGATGGTGAAATATTAACTAAACTACCCCAAACAGGTAAAAATCTTCCTAGTACTTTAGATAGAAATTTTGGTATTAATAAAGAATATGATTTAACAAGTATGAAAGATATTGAACAAGTAACAGTATATTATGTTAATAAATATAATGATAATTATTACTATGTACCAGTAACTAAGTATTTAAATGATGATCGTGATAAAATAAAAATAATAGTTAGTGAACTAAGTAGTTCGCCAATTTATAGTAATAACTTAATGAGTTTTTTAAACTATAATACTAAACTATTATCAGTAGACCAAAAAGATGATACTATGAATTTAGAATTTAATTCTTATATATTTGATAATTACGATGAAAAAAGCATCTTAGAAGAGGTAATTCATACAATATCTTTATCGGTTGCGGATAATTATGATGTAAAAGAAGTAGTTTTTTCCGTAAATGAAGAGGAAATTTACAAAAGTGTATTAAAAAGTATTGAATAATTTGAAATAATATTGTATAATTAGTTTGTTTTCAAAGAAACAAACTGTCTCAGTAGCTCAGCTGGATAGAGCAACGCCCTTCTAAGGCGTGGGTCGGGGGTTCGAATCTCTCCTGGGACACCATTTTACTAATAACCCTTTAGTTTTAAAGGGTTTTCTTTTTGGCTAAATTACAATTTTTTTAAATTTCTACTGCTTATTTTTAATAGTTATGATACAATATTATTAGGATAGGTAGGAGAGATTGTATGATATTTTTTATAATAATTATTTTAGTACTTATAATTTTAATTTATGGATTTATAGTTTACAATAGTTTAATTAAATTAGACAATAAAGTAAATGAAGCATTTGCTACTATGGATGTTTATTTAAAGAAGAGATGGGACTTAGTTCCTAACCTTGTAGAAACAGTAAAAGGTTATTCTAAACATGAAAAAGATACTTTAGAACAAATTGTTAAAATACGTAATAGTGTTTATGATAATATTTCTAACGATAATAAAATTAAAACTAATGAAGCTTTAGCAAGCAATATAGCTAGAATTATGCTACTAGCGGAAAGCTATCCAGAATTAAAAGCTGATGAACATTTTTTAGAACTTAGTAAAGAACTTACTAATGTAGAAAATGAAATAGCTCAAGCAAGAAAGTATTATAATGCTGTAGTTAGACTTTTTAATAATAAAGTAGAAATGTTTCCTAGTAACTTAATAGCGGTTATTACTGGATATAAACCAAAGTTAATGTTTGAAGCAACTAGTAATGAACGTAACAATGTGAAAGTTGAGTTATAGTATGAAAAAGACCAATAAAAAAAGGACAATAATTTTGTTAAGTATATTAGTTTTTTGCAGCATTTTGATACCTATTTTTGCTAATATGATAAAACGATATCAAATAGATAGTAATAATTCATACATTTCATCACAATTAGATATAACTAGTTATAATATTGTGTTAGATGTAAATAAAAATAATAAATATGATGTAACAGAAACAGTAACAGTAAATATTCCTGATAATGGTATAAATGGTATTTATAGGATAGTTCCTAAATGGCAATATTATTATGTTAATAACAAACAAAGAAGTATAAAAGGTAATATTACTAATATTCATGTTATTGGTGAAAAATTTGAATTAATTAATCATAATGATTATCAAGAAATCAAAATTGGCAGTAAAAAGGTTAGTACATCAATTGGTGAACATGTTTACACTATTAAATACCGTTATAACGCAGGTATCGATTTAAATAATGGCTTTGATATCTTAGCATTTAATTTGTTTGACAATTATAACGAAACTAAAATTGATAATTTGAATATAACTGTAAATATGCCAAAGAGTTTTTCAGGTAATGTTAAATTTTTAAATAAAGATGTTGATATTACTGATAAAGTTAATTTTAAGGTAGAAAATAATACGTTAAAAGCAAGCTTAACTAATTATGAATTGATAAATTCTTTGACTTTAGTTATAACATTAGAAGAAAATTATTTTGTCGGTGGCACTTACAATTATGGCTTTTTAAGTTTATCTTTATGTTTAATAATAGTTATAATTTCTATAATTAGTTTTATCACTTGGATAATGTATGGTAAAGATAATTCTAAAAGAGTACAGACAGTTGAGTTTTACGCTCCAGACAACTTAGATTCCGCTGAAATTGGTTATATATATGGTGAACGCAATATAAAAAAATTGCTTACATCTTTATTAATAAGCCTTGCTAATAAAGGCTATATAAATATAAAAAAAGAAGGAAATAAATATATAGTTGTAAAACAGGTATCTAAAATACCTTTGTCTATTTTAGAACAAATTCTTTACCAAGATTTATTAAAAAACACACAATCTGTTGTAATTGATAATTTTGATTTTTCTTTGGTTTCAAACAAAATTTCAAGTTATTTAGAGCAGGTAGTATATAAAAAGACAAATGATTTAGAAGCAAAGAAAAAGACTGATACTATTTTTAAGTTCTTAATTTTATCTGTAGTTATGTGGTTGATTTCTTATTTGCTTATTAAAGACTTAAATCCTAAATATAATTTTATATATTTAATATCATTTGGTTCTATTTTTGCAACTGGTTTGTTTTCTATTATTATGGAACGAAAAACTGCTTTGGGTGAAAGCCTTTATGCAAGAATAAAAGGATTTAAAGAATTTTTAGAGACTACAGAAAAAGCTATGCTGGAAAGTCAGGTCGAAAAGAATCCAAATTATTTTTATGATATACTGCCATATACTTATGTTCTTGGAATTTCTAAAGAATGGATAGCTAAATTTCAAAAAGAAAATATTATTAATATGGATATTAATAATATAAATATTTATACAAATGAAATATTTATGATTATATAGAAGTAAGGTGAGTTATGAATTTATTTAATATATTTTTATATGGTGTTATAGTTTTTGGTGTATTAAAGCCTTTAGCAGATTTAAAAAGACCTAATAATTATAAAGGAACATCAATATATAAATTAATACTAATTAGGGATTCAATAACATTGTTTATAGTTTTATCTTTATTAGCAGGTTTATCTTCAAACAATCTTGTACTTGTTACGACTATAGAAATGTTTATCTGTATCATTGGAATGCTTATGTTACAATATAAAAGAGCGGATCAAAGGATTAAAAATCTATCTATAAGTCAAAATAAAATATCAAATAATATTGAACAAAAATTAGTTTTAAAGTGTGCAAAATGTGGTAATTTAGTAAAAGCTAATTATAAGTTTTGTGATAAATGTGGTTCGGCAATTGAAAAAAATAGTGCATCATCAGAAAATAATATTTTGAATCCTATTGAAGATAAGAGTCCAATAGTAAGTTTTGATTCAAAATATTATCCTAATGAAGAGATTATTTTACAGAATATAATCAAAGAAGAATTAAATAAACGTGGAGAAAATATTAACAACTTTGTTACTAAAAAGTTAAATATAAAAAGAAATATTTTACTTACCTTCTTAGGAATAATAACTTTTCTGATTACACTTTTATATTTCTTTAATTATCCACTTGATGTATGTTTGTTATGCGAAGCGATAGTAATTATTCTTTATGTTATTATATCACGTAGTTTTAATTCATTAAAAATTTTTACAAATAAAATAAAAAAACATCCAGATACAGACATAAATGTATTAATTGGTGATATATTAAATGAAAAGCAAGAATGTGTTTTATCTAAATATTTAAAGTTTATATTAGTTTTATTCTTTGCTATATTTATTCCTACAATTAATTTTATTAAACCTAAAGAAATTTATACAAGATATGATGATGGGTACCAATTATTTAAATATACTAGAGGAATAATATCTGAGGAAGAAGTAACTGTTTTAGATACATATAAAGGTAAAAGAGTTTTGGCTATTGGTGAGAGTGCCTTTGCTAATGCTAAAATAAAAAAAATAAATTTACCAGATACTTTAGTAGCTATAAAAACAAAAGCTTTTTCTAATTGTAAGTATATTGAAGTTCTAAATATACCAAGTAATGTAACTGAAATAAGAGCTTCAGCTTTTGAAGATATGTCATCTTTATTTTCTGTAACATTACCAGAGGGATTATTAGAAATAAGGGCCTCAGTTTTTGCAAATGATACGAATTTAAAAAACATTACTTTACCCAGCACACTAAAATATCTTGGTGCAAGTGCTTTTGAAAATTGTACATCTTTAAAGAGTATAGTTATTCCTAGTGGAGTTACAGAATTAAATGGGGCAACATTTAAAAACTGTACATCCTTAGCAGAAGTTAAATTACATGATAATATCATTAGTATACATGGTGAGAACTTTCAGAATTGTAGTAATTTAAAAAGAATAACTTTACCTAAAAATATAACAGAAATTAGAGGCAATACTTTTGAAAATTGTAGTTCTTTAGTATCGATAGATATACCTTATGGTGTAACAAGAATAGGTGGACATGCTTTTCATGGATGTACATCATTAACTCAGGTTGATGTCCCAAAAACTGTCACAGAAATCGGAAGTTCGGCTTTTAGAGATTGTTATAAATTAACTGAAATATATTTACCAAGAAATGCCTATGTTAATGAGAGAGCATTTAAAAATAGTCCAACAAAAATAATTTATAGATAGGCTGTGAAATCATGATGGAAGATTATCGTTTTATTCATTTGTTATATGTGCCAACAATGAATTGTAATATGCGATGTAAATATTGTTACTTAAAAGAAAACACTGTTGATTTAAAACAAGATGACAAGTATTTAGAAACTCTACAATATGCAATTAATAAATTAAAAAAATCTAAAGTTATACCTTTTAATATTTCACTTCATGGTGGTGAAGTTACGACTTTATCTAAAGAAAATTTTCATAGTATTATTAAATTTATAAATGATTATTATAATGATAATAAAGCTTTGATAGAAAAGAATGGCTTTAAAATAGGCTCACCACATATTAAAACAAACCTTTTAAATATTGAAAAACATTTTGATACTATAAAAGAATTTAATGTATCAATAAGTGGTAGTTTAGATTTACCATTTTCTCTTCATGAAAAATATCGTATTACTAAAGGTAATAAAAAAACTTTGGATACGATATTAAAAAATATTAAGTTACTAGAAAATCTTCCTAATAAGAAGAAAGTATCTGCCACAATATTTAAAGAGCACTTTGATAAAATGGATGAAATTATAAAAGATATAAAATATTTAGAGCAAAATACTTGCTTGGATATGAATGATTTTAATTTTATGATAGGATTTGTAAATGCAGGGGAAACACTGTTACATCCTTTAAGTGAAGCTGAACAAGTAGAGTTTTATAAGAAAATGCAGAAAGAATTTATAAATACATCGTTAGATTATGGTGTAAGAAATACTTGGTTTGCTGAATTTAATCCGACATATTGTACCAATTGTGATAATTGTGGTGAGAAGTTCTTTTTGCTTGAAAGAAATGGTGATATCTATTCCTGTGTAAGGGGACAAAAAAATAGTGATTTTTATTATGGAAACATTTATAATGATTCAGTTGAAAAGATTATGAATAATGCAAAAATAAAAATATTTGAAAATCACAATAGAGTGGGTTTTAATGAAGAATGTGTTACTTGTAAATATTTATATCTATGTAAGACAGGTTGTCCCTATGTAAAAAACATTTATCATATTAATAAATCGTATACTTGCAAATTACAACAAGAAATATATAAGGATAATCATGAGTTATATCCTGAAGATAATTTTAATGATGAAAATGTATATATATATTTAAATAAAATGCATCCAAATATATCGCAAAATTTTTTTCCAAATGATAATTATGTAGTTGGAGATATTCCTAATTTAAAACAAATTATTATGGAAGATGAGAAATTAAAAAATATTTATAGTCCTGACATATTTATATTGAAGATAGATGATTTTGAATATAAATTAGAATCACAAGTTATAAAAAAGTCACGAGATATTATTTATTTAACAGATAGTAATATTATAAGACTATACATAAAAAAAGGTATACTAGAAGATTGTCTTTATCCTGCTAATAATTCCTTATATTTAATGTTGTTAAGTGGAGAAACTGTTACATATGGTGATGAAGGACGAACAAAGCAAGAACATATTATGACACATCAAATATATACTAATACGATTATTAAAAACAATATTTCAGATAAAGAAGATTATTATTGTGTAGATATTACTAAAATATTGTCAATATATTATCACAATTTATCAACAAATAATCCAAACAACTTATTCTTTACCACATCTGAATTGCGAGACTATCACTATACGAAACAAAAGAATAATGCTTATTACCATATTCAGGCTATAAATTTACCTTTTCAAAATATAGAGCTTTTATATATTGATATTAAGGAGGAATTATAATGATTAATAAAAATCCTAAAACTTATAATGAAATAATTCGTATGAAAAAGTGTTACGAGTTAACTAAGTACTATACTAATGTGACAGAAAATATGTTTAATGAAATATATGATTTTTTGGGACTCTCACCTATGAATACTGTAATAGCTAATCAAAATGTTTTATCGTTAGTTGATGAACATTCTAAGATAGTAAAGACTTATAATGTGGCTCCTAAAAATTTATCATTTGATAATATAAAAGTTAGTAACAGTGGTATAACGGTAGTTCCCCACTATGAACCTAGTTCTTATAGTAGTTATTCATCATCAAGTAGCAACAACAATAACAACAATAACAATAACAATAATAACAATAATAGATAATTTATAATTTAGCCGTAGTAGCAATAACTTTCTTTGAATAGAGTTAAGGGAGTTAAATCGAAAAGGAAAGGCTAGAAGCTATGATAACTAATAATCCAATCTGTTTTTATGATATTTTACCTTATATTTATGTTTTAGGATATCTGATAAATGGATAAAAAAGTTTGAATCAACGTTGTTACAAACACCATTCTGGTATGGTGGCTATAGTGTTTTTGACGTGATGACATTTGGCTCGTTTATGGATTTTACAATGTTGTCGGCTGAAAGAGTTATGTCATCTAGTACTTCTAGTTATTCAAATGATTCGAGTAGTTCCTCTTCAGACGGAGAATTTTCTGGAGGAGGATCCGGTGGCGGAGGAGGAAGTTCTTGGTAATAAGAACTTCTTTTTTTCTTAAAAGCCTAGATTTTGCCTTGTAAAATATGCTATAATTTAGTAGGTGAAGAGTATGGCAAATTATGATGAGAGTTCAATTAAAATATTAGAGGGGTTAGAAGCAGTAAGAAAACGTCCTGGTATGTATATTGGCTCAACAGACAAAAGAGGATTACACCATTTAGTATGGGAAATAGTTGATAATAGTATTGATGAAGTTATCAATGGCTATGGTAACCGTATTAAAATAACTATATATCCAGATAATAGTATTTCTGTTGCGGATGAAGGCCGTGGTGTACCAGTAGGAAAACACTCTAGTGGAATGAGTACACCAGAAGTAATATATACAGTACTTCATGCTGGTGGTAAATTTGAAGCTGGTGGTTATAAAGTGTCTGGTGGCTTACACGGTGTAGGTGCCAGTGTAGTAAATGCTTTAAGTAAATGGATGGAAGTAACTATTAGAAGAGATGGTTATGAACACTTTATTCGTTTTAAAGACGGTGGTAAATTAGATGTACCATTAAAGAGATTAGATAAAACAAGTAAAACTGGTACGACAGTTAGATTTATGCCAGATCCGGAGATATTTCCGATTACAACTTTTTCTTATACAACAATTTGTGAAAGAATGCAAGAAAGTGCTTTCTTACTTAAAGGGTTAACTATAGTAATTGAAGATTTACGTGAGGGTAAAAGTGAAACTTATCACTATGAACATGGTTTAAAATCATTTGTAGAATACTTAGATGATGGAAAAAATGTATTACATCAAGTAGTTGGTTTTTCTGGTAATAAAGATAATATTCATATTGATGTAGCATTTCAATATACGGATACTTATGCTGAAAATATTATCTCATTTGTTAATAATGTTAAAACTAATGATGGTGGTAGTCACGAAGTAGGATTTAAAACAGCACTTACACGTGTATTTAATGATTATGCTAAAAGCAATGGTTATTTAAAAGCAAAAGATAAAAACTTAGAAGGTACCGATACTAGAGAAGGTATTACCGCTATAATTAGTTTACAGATACCTGAAAGTTTATTGCAATTTGAAGGACAAACTAAAGCAAAATTAGGTACACCAGTTGCGCGTACCGCGGTTGAAAGTTTTGTTTCTGAAAAATTAGAATTTTTCTTAGAAGAAAATAAAGCTATAGCGACACTAATCATGGAAAAAATGGTTAAAAGTAAAATGGTTAGAGAGGCTGCTCGTAAAGCTCGTGATGAAGCCCGTAATGGTAAAGATAAAAATAAAAAAGAACGTGCTCTTAGTGGCAAATTAACTCCTGCCCAAGGAAGAAATCCTGCTAAAAATGAACTATTCTTAGTCGAGGGAGATTCAGCTGGCGGTTCTGCTAAACAGGGAAGAGATAGAAAATTTCAAGCTATTTTACCACTTCGCGGTAAAGTATTAAACTGTGAAAAAACACGCTTAGATGAGATATTAAAAAATGAAGAAATCAATACTATTATTCATACCGTTGGAGCGGGTGTTGGTAGTGACTTCGAAGTAAAAGATTCTAATTATGATAAAGTAATAATTATGACCGATGCCGATGATGATGGAGCACATATTCAAATACTTTTATTAACATTCTTTTACCGCTATATGAAACCATTAATTGAAAATGGTCATCTTTATATAGCAATGCCTCCTTTATATAAATTACAAAATGGTAGAACAGTTTACTATGCTTGGAGTGATGAAGAAAGAAAAGAAATTATCACTAAAAGCAAAGTGAAATTAGAAACACAAAGATATAAAGGTCTAGGTGAAATGAATGCTGAACAACTTTGGGAAACAACAATGAACCCTGATACTAGAAGTCTTGTTAAAGTAAATATTAATGATGTAGCATTAGCGGAAAAACGTGTTAGTGTATTAATGGGTGATAAAGTTGAACCACGAAAAGAGTGGATCGAGGAAAATGTTGAATTTTCTTTAGAGGATAATTATAAACTTGAGGTGTAATTATGTATAAAAAGTATTTTAAACGATTACTAGATATATTCTTTTCTTTAATATTATTAATTATATTACTTCCTTTATTTATAATGACTGGTATAATATGCTTTATTGTTGATAAACAAGTGTTTTATTTACAAAAAAGAGATGGTTTAAATAAGAAAAGTTTTACAATATATAAATTTTGTTCAATGAAAAATATTGAGGGAAACTATTTAGAAAGAACTGTACCAATTACTAGGTTTATTAGAAATATAGGATTAGATGAAATACCTCAGTTAATTAATATTTTAAAAGGTGATATGTCATTTATTGGACCAAGACCTTTTATTACAGGGGAACCTTTACCTAGTAAGCCTAAAGATATTATTTATACAGTAAAACCTGGAGTAATATCCTTAGCTATTTCTAAAGGAAGAAGAGATGTAACTTATAATAATCGTTTAAAATATGATGAAGAGTATGTTTTAAATGTAACATTTAAAAATGATATACTTATTCTTTTTAGAACTTTTAATTTATTAATAAAGCAAAATTTTAAGAGGTGACGTATGGAAGATATAATTAAAAGAATTTATGATTATTCTTTAGAAGAAATAATGGGAGAACGTTTTGGAAGATATTCTAAAGCTATTATTCAAGATCGTGCTTTACCAGACGTAAGAGATGGTTTGAAGCCTGTTCAAAGAAGAATTTTATACGCTATGTATCGTGATAAAAATACTTATGATAAACCATACAAAAAGAGTGCTAAGACCGTAGGTAATGTAATGGGACAATACCATCCCCACGGTGATTCTAGTATTTATGAAGCTATGGTACGTATGAGTCAATGGTGGAAACAAAATACAATTAATATTGATATGCATGGTAATAATGGTTCTATGGATGGTGATAGTCCTGCCGCAATGCGTTATACAGAAGCAAGATTATCTAAAATTAGTAATGAATTATTAAAAGATATTGATAAAGATACTGTAACTTGGGCTCCTAACTATGATGATACATTAATGGAACCAATTGTATTACCTGCTAAATTTCCGAACTTACTTGTTAATGGTGCTAATGGAATTAGTGCAGGGTATGCCACAAATATTCCTCCCCATAATTTAGGAGAAGTAATTGATGCTACTATAAAAAGAATAGATAGTCCTAACTGTCGTCTAGATACAATTATGGATATTGTAAAAGGACCAGACTTTCCAACTGGTGCTATAGTTGAAGGTAAAAAAGGTATTCAAGAAGCTTTTGAAACAGGACGTGGCAAAGTGATGGTACGTTCTAAATTAAAAGTAGAAAAGTCGAAAGGAAAAGATCAAATTGTTATTACTGAAATACCTTATGATGTTAATAAAGCATTATTAGTACGTAAAATAGATGAAATACGTATTGATAAAAAAGTAGATGGCATGTTAGAAATTCGTGATGAATCAGATAGAGAAGGTTTAAGAATTGCCATCGATTTAAAGAAAGATGCTAATGTAGATTTAATTTTAAATTACTTATATAAAAATACAGAGTTAATGATTTCCTATAACTACAACATGGTAGCGATAGTAAATCGTAGGCCTATGACTTTAGGTATTATTCCTATTTTAGATGCTTATATATCACATCAAAAAGAAGTTATTTTAAATAGAACAAAGTATGATCTTGGTGTTGCAAATAAACGTTTAGAAATATGTCAAGGTTTAATTAAAATGGTTTCTATTTTGGACGAGGTAATTGCGACAATTCGTGCTAGTGAGAATAAAGCTAATGCTAAAGAAAACTTAATTGAAAAATATGGATTTACAGAAGTACAAGCTGAAAATATTGTTATGTTACAATTATATCGTTTAACTAATACTGATGTGTTAGCGGTTGAAGAAGAAGTAAAAAATTTAACTTTAATAATTCGTGGTTTAGAAGCTATACTAAGCGATGAAGAAAGATTAAAAAGTGTTATGAAAGAAGAACTAAGAAATATAAAGAAAGAATATGCTACTCCTAGAAAAACTGAAATTAAAGATGAAGTAACAGAAATTAAAATAGATACAACTAGTATGTTGCCAAAAGAAGACTGTATAGTTGTAGTAACTAGTGATGGTTATGTAAAACGTGTATCAATGCGTAGTTTTACATCTAATGATGAAGAAACTACTGTTAAAGATGGTGATTTTGTAACTGGTATTTATAAAGTAAATACTTTAGATACAATATTGTTATTTACTGATAAAGGAAATTATTTATATGTTCCTGTTCATGAAATACCTGATTTAAAATGGAAGGAACTTGGTAAACATATTAGTAATATAATTAAAATTGATCCAGGCGAAAATATTATCCACGCTTTACCAATATATGATTTTGATAAAGATGAATATATCACAATGGTAAGTAAAAATGGTATGATAAAACGTACTAAATTAGATGAATTTAGAGTACTTCGTTATTCTAAACCACTTACTTGTATGAAACTAAAAGAAGATGATATGCTAGTTAGTGTAAGTAATTCTAATAAACCTGAAATATTTATTACTACACATTTAGGATATGGCTTACGCTTCTTAATTAATGAAGTAGCACCTACAGGTATTAAGTCTGCAGGAATAAAAGCTATAAATATTAAAGATGATTATGTAGTATCTGCTAATATGTTTGATGAAAATGACGAATATATTAGTGTAATTACTAGTAAGAGTACTGGTAAAAGAGTTCGTTTAAGTGAATTTGAAACTATGAACCGTGCTCGTAAAGGTACACTTATTATTAGAGATGTAAAAACTAATCCTTACTATATATTAAAGACATTTATATTAAATCATAAAGATTCTTTAGTATTAAAAATAGGCGGTGACTATAAAGAAATAAAAGTAACAGAGTTACCAATTATGGATAGATATTCTACAGGTTCTAGTTTATCAAAAGCTAATATTAAAAATGTATTAGAGTGTGCTAAAATAATAGATAAAGAAGAAAATAAAAAAGAAAAATTATCAGAGCAGGATGAACCAGAAGTTGTTGAAGATATATCTTTAGAACATGTTGATGAAAAAATTATGACAATCGATGACTTTTTAGATGATTTTAAAGTAGAATAAGGGAGTGTTGAAATGATAAAGATTACTTGTAATGGAAAAAGTAGAGTTTTAAAAGAAAATGGTATTTTAAATGAAATAATTCATGATATAGAAGGTGATATCGAAAGTAGAACAGTTACTGATGCAGAAATTAAACATCGTGATTCAAAAGTTACAATAATTACTTTTTCAGGTAAAGATGATGAATCAAATAAAGACAGTATTGAATTTGAAGTTCACCGTTTAGGACTATTCGAGGACAATCCTAAATTAAAAGATTTATTATATTTAGCCCATCAATGCCCTAATTGCCTTGAATACAATACAAATAAAGCTTTATTTTCAAAAACATTAAAAATTTCTAGAAAAAGTATTGCAGCGTTGGCAACTGCTGGGGTATTATTGGCTGGAAGTTATGTAGTTGGTAGGGTAGTAGATAGTGCTCTTGAAAAAGAAGACCAAATAAGAATAGAACAAGAAAAAGATTTATATACAAATGAAAATGGTGATGATGTTAGAAATTTACCATCTTATAATGATGGTGGTAGATTTATAGATAGTAATCACTATGTAGATTCACATGGTATTAAGTATTTTATTTCATCAGAAGGTAGATACTTTGAAATGGGTAAAGTGGTAAAAGATAATATGACAGCCGATGAATTAGCAGAATTAGAAGAAAGTCATAATAAAGGACTTCGTTAGAAAGTCCTTTTCTTTTAGGAGGTGAGTTATGAGTTATATAAAAGGAGTATATAGAAAACATATCTTTAAATCTGATAAAGGTTATATAATAGGTTTATTAAAACTAGAGGAAACTGATGATGAGGTAATGGGTAACTATATAGGTAAACTAATTACATTCACTGGTACATTTCATGAACTAGTTGAAGATGAATCTTATAAAATGGAAGGTAGTACCAAAGAACATCCAAGATATGGTACTCAGTTTGATGTATTAACTTATGAAAAATTAAAACCTAGTGATAAAGATGGAATAATTGCTTTTCTTTCCTCTGACTTGTTTCCTAAAGTAGGTAAAAAACTCGCTACTAGCATTGTTGATACTTTGGGTCTTGATGCTTTAGATTTAATCTTGGATGAACCTGCTTCCTTACAATTAGTTCCTAAAATGACTACAGCTAAAGCCGATATTATATATAATGTTTTACTTAAGTATGATGAAAGCCATAGGGTAATAGTATATCTAACAGATTTAGGCTTTAGTATGAATGAGGCTTTATTAATTTATAACTATTATCTAAAAGAAACCATGAATATAATAGATACTAATATATTTAAATTGATAGATGATATAAATGAGTTATCTTTTATAAAAATAGATAATATTAGTAAAAAATTTTCTATTGATAAATTTGATCCTAGAAGAATAAAAGCATGTATTATATATATGTTTAAAAGTATTACTTTTTCTACTGGTAACACTTATTTAAACTATGATGAAATATATAATAGTGTATGTAACTATATAGGTGATTTAATTGATACTGAAACTTTTGATAACTTTTTAAAAGAGTTAATTAATGAAACTAAAGTAGTAAAAGAAGAACATAGATATTATTTAAAAGAAATGTATGACGCTACTAATAATATAGTTAATAAAATAAGAATTCTTCTTAATAATAAGAAGAATAATTATAAAAACTTAGATAATTTAATTGAAAACTTAGAAAAAAATGCCGCAATTAATTATAATGAGAAACAATTGGACGCTATTAAATCCGCTATAAATGAAAGTGTTTTAATAATTACTGGTGGCCCAGGTACAGGTAAAACAACTATTATAAAAGCTATAATAGAATTATATAGTCAAATTTGTAAAGTAAATTACGCTAAATTAGCGGAAGATAATCTTGCTTTACTAGCACCAACTGGACGAGCCTCTAAAAGATTAAGTGAAGCAACAGGACTTCCCGCAACTACTATTCATAGATTCTTAAAATGGAATAAAGAAACTAATAAATTTTCTATAAATGAACATGATAAAAGTAGTGTTAAATTTGTTATTATAGATGAAGTTAGTATGATAGATGAAGCTTTATTTGATAATCTTTTAAAAGGACTTATGGACAACATTAGATTAATATTAGTAGGAGATTATAATCAATTACCTAGTGTATCACCAGGTCAATTATTAAAAGACTTGATTGAAAGTGAAACTATAAAAACAATTAAATTAGATTATTTATATCGTCAAGATGAAAATTCTTATATTATATCTTTAGCACAAGAAGTTAAAGATAATGAATTAAACCCTTGTTTTTTAGAACCAAAAAGTGATTATTTATTTTTAAAATGTTCTAATAGTTATATTAAATCTAATTTGAAAAAATTATGTGCACAAATAATAGAAAAAGGTTATGATTATAAACGTTTTCAAGTAATGGCTCCAATGTATCGTGGTGAAAATGGTATTGATAACTTAAATAAAGCACTACAATCTATTTTAAATCCACCTAGTATTGATAAACAAGAATTAGTAGTAGGTGATGTTATATATCGTGTTGGTGATAAAGTAATAGAGTTAGTAAATATGCCCGAAGAGAACGTTTATAATGGTGATGTAGGTATTATTAGTAACATAATAAATAATAATGGAAAACATGAAATAGAAGTAGAATATGACTATAGTATTGTTAAATATACTCCTAAAGATTTTCCAAAAATTAAACATGCTTTTATAATTAGTATTCATAAATCTCAAGGTAGTGAGTTTGATTTAGTAATGATGCCTATTACTAATGAATATTATCGTATGTTATATAGAAAACTTATCTATACAGGTATTACTCGCGCTAAAAAGAAACTTATTATAATTGGTTCACCTGATGCCTTTGTGAATGCGGTTAATAATGATAAGGATTTAACCCGTAATACTAGTTTGAAAGAAAAATTAATTATTATGTATAATTATCTGAAAAAATAACAAATTATAAATGTATATTATTGATTAATATACAAATCATATTACTCTAGCTGTGAGGTGATATAATGAAATTTGTAAAAGATATGTCATTAGTAGCGTTAGGAGTAGGGGCAACTCTTGCTTACCAAAAATATGGACAGTGTGCCATAGATAGTATGTCTAAAGCTACCAATAAAATGATGAAACAGGTTACTAATAAGTTAGAAGATATGATGTAACAATAACCCCAATGTCTGGGGTTATTTTGGTATTGAAAAATCACTAAAATATATGATGTTTTAGTTATAGATTATGAATGTGAGAAAACAAGTTTTACTTAAATAAAAAATAATTTATATAAAGATTAAATAAGTAATACTGAAGAAGGTATGAAAAAATAACTTTGTATAGTAAAAACACCTTGTTTATTATTGCGCATACAATAATAGGGGGTGTTTTTATGAATATAAAAAGTGATTCTAGAAAAATAGAACAAGGTGATACTTTTATAGCACTAAATTATATACATGATGGACATGAATATATAGAAGACGCTATTAAAAGGGGAGCTACAAAAATAATCGCGGAGCGTGGTCTTTATAGTGTAGATACTTTAATAGTAAATAACACACATGAATATTTAGTTAATTATTTAAAAAATACTTATAAAGAAGAACTATCTAATTTAAAAATTATTGGTATGACGGGTACAAATGGTAAAACAACTACTTGTTATTTAATACATAAAGCTTTAAATGACTTAGGTATTAAATGTGCTTATATAGGAACAATAGGTTTTTATATAGATGAAAAAATTAAAGATTTAAATAATACTACACCTGATATATTAGATTTATATGAAATGTTATTGTACGCTAAAGAAAAAGAGTGTAAGTATGTTGTGATGGAAGTAAGTAGTCATGCTCTTAGTATGAATAGAGTAGAAGGATTAGAATTTGATTATGCTATATTTTCTAATTTAACTAGAGATCATTTAGATTATCATAATACTATGGAAAACTATTTAAAAGAAAAACAAAAATTATTTAATATGTTAAAAAATGAAAAAAAAGCTATACTAAATATAGATAGCCCATATTATAAAGATTTTTTATTTGATGTAAATAATAATATTTCTTATGGATTTAATAATAGTGATTATATGGTAAGTGATTATCATATTTCATTATTAGGTAGTACATTTACAGTAAATAATATAGAATATCAAACTAAATTAATAGGAAAACATAATATTTATAACTTACTTTGTGTAATTGTTTTACTAAGTGAATTAGGTATTTCTTCTGAACAAATATCTAAAGAAATAAGTGTATTAGATGCACCTGTAGGTAGAATGGATAGAATTAATTATAAAGATAACTTAATTATTATTGATTATGCTCATACACCAGATGCTGTTAGTAATGTAATAAGTAGTGTTAAGGAATTAAATGCCAATAAAGTTTATACTATAATAGGTTGTGGTGGTAATCGTGATAAAAAGAAAAGACCTATTATGGCTAGTATTGCTACAGAAAATTCTGATTATGTAATATTTACAAGTGATAATCCTAGATATGAGGATCCTCAAGATATAATTAACGACATGATTACAGGACTTGACAAAAATAACTATGAAATAGAAATAAATCGTGTAAATGCGATTAATAGGGGTATACAACTACTTGATAAAAATGATATACTATTAGTGCTTGGAAAAGGGCATGAAACATATCAAATTATTGGTAATAAGAAAATACATTTAGATGATAAGGAGATAGTTTTAAGTAATATATAGGAGATGATTTAGTGTTAATTTTAGCAAAAGCGTCGCTTGCTATGATGGTGGCGTTTATAATATCAGTAGTATTTGGATTTATAATGATACCAGTACTAAAAAAATTAAATGTAAAACAAACTTTAAGTGTTTTCTTAGAAAAGAAACATCATGATAAAGATGGAACTCCTACAATGGGTGGTTTAATCTTTATTATTCCTACTATAATATCAACAATAATATTAATACTTATGAACAAATTATCTTATACTAGCAATTTATTTATAATAATGTTTGTGTTTGTAGCGTACGCTTTGCTAGGATTTATTGATGATTATCTTATTATAAAAAGACATAATAATATTGGTCTTACAGAAAAACAAAAATTATTTGGACAAATACTTATTGCAGTTATATTTTTCTATATATTTATGCGTAGTGGAAGAAGTACTGTTTTAGATATTCATACTTTAGGAATACGTATTGATTTAGGCTGGGGATATGGCTTACTTATACTATTCCTTTTAGTAGCAAGTTCTAATGCTGTAAATATAACTGATGGTTTAGATGGACTAGCAGGTGGTTTATCAACAATAGCATTCTTAGCATTTGGTATTATATCTTTTGGTTCTTATTGGATTCAAGGTAGTGAAGATATTGGTGTATTTTGTTTTATACTAGTTGGTTCACTTCTAGGTTTCTTAGTTTATAATACTCATCCTGCTAAAGTATTCATGGGTGATACTGGCTCTTTATCACTTGGTGCTACAATGGCTACTATTGCAGTTATAACTAGTCATGAATTAACATTAGTAGTTATAGCAGGTGTATTTATAATTGAAACATTAAGTTGTATAATACAAATGATTGCGGGTAGATACTTTAATAAGAAAGTATTCTTAATGGCCCCGCTTCATCATCATTTTGAAAAACTAGGTTGGCAAGAAACTGATATAGTAAAACTTTTCTTAGTAGTAGGTACTATCTTAGGTTTAGCAGCAGTAACATTTGGCGTATGGTTATAATAAAGTTAGAAATCTAAAAGTTTCTAACTTTTTTAATATGAGAAAACATCGTTTTAAGAAAAAATGTGATAAATGCCAAGATAGGTATAACAAAAAACTAAAAGAGTTTCATAAAAACTCTTTTTAATATCGACAAAAATTGATATAATATTAATAGAAAATAAAGGGATGGTAATATGAACAAGGTAAAGACAATTGTGACATTAAATAAAGATGTTGACTCAAAAGAAGATATATTAAAATTTGTAGAAAAAGGAGTATTAGTATTTCGCATTGATTTAAGTAGTATGACTTATAATTCTGCTTCAAAAATAATAGAAATTATAAATGATATAAATAAACATAGTTCATCACGTATTGCGGTTATGTTAGATATTAAAGGCCCAAGACTTTCTACTGGTAAATTTTCTGGTGGAAGCGCCATATTTAAGAAAAATGATAAAATTAGAGTTTATCCTGGAAATATTTTAGGTGATAAAACTAAGTTTTCAATTGAATATAAAACTTTAGTTGATGATATTGAATATGGAAGCATCATTAAATTAGCGGGTGGAGTAGTTACTTTAAAAGTTATAGATAAAGCAAATGATGATTCAGCTTTAATTTGCGAAGTCATTAAAGGTGGCGAAATAGAAAATCATAGTAATGTTAATATTCCCGATAATAATCTAAAAATTAAATTTATGAGTACTAAAACAAAAGAAGATATTAGTTTTGCATCAAAAGTATCAGCTGATTACCTTGCCTTATCCTTTATATCTGGTGTAGATGATGTATTAGATGTTAATGATTTACTTATAGAGTGTGGAAATGATCATACCGCTATAATAAGTAAAATTGAAAATGAACAAGCAATTGAGGAATTAGATGAAATATTAAATATTAGTGAAGGAATTATTATTGCTAGAAGTGATTTAGGAACAGAATTACCTATTGAAAGAATACCTGGTATTCAAAAAAGAATTATTAATAAATGTCATTTAAAGGGTAAAACAAGTATTGTTTCTACAGATATTTTTACAGATAGTATTGACGCTCCAAGTAGAGCGGAAGTAAGTGATATTGCTAATGCTGTACTTGATGGAACTGACGCTATAATATTAGGTATTAATCCAGTTTATAATGATAATTCTATTGATGTGTTAGACGCTATTAATAAAGTTATTTCTACGGCAGAAAAAGATATTGAATATATGGATTTTTATGATAAATCAGTTCGTAGTGAAGAACAAGATATTACTGGTAACATTGTTTCATCAGTAACTTATATGTCTATAAAACTAAAAAGTAGTGCTATTGTAGTACCTACTAATTCTGGTATAATTGCTAAAAAAATTAGTAGATTTAGACCAAGTTGTCCGATATTTGCTCTTACTACTGATGAAATGGTAGCAAAAAATTTACTTCTTAATTTTGGAATTTACCCTGTTTTAATAAATGAATTACATTCTATTGATGATATTATTAAAGGTTCCAAAGAATTAGTTAAGAAAGTTATGCCTCTAGAAAAAGGTAATAAGATAATTATAACTGGTGGTTATCCACTTAATAATTCTAAATATACTAATTTAATTGAAATAGAAGAAATATAAAGAGGTGATAAAATGTATCCACTAGGAGATCATTTTAAAATAAAAACTAATAGTATTCCTAATGAGAGTAATGTTATAAAGGGAAAGTATTATCGTATAACTTTACTAAGTCTTAACTTAGTACGTTTAGAGTATAGTCCATCTGGAGAATTCCTAGATGCTCCCACTCAGTTAGCATGGAATAGAAATTTTGGGCCTGTTAATTTTAATAAGAGAGAAGATAATAATTACTTAGAAATATCAACACCTTATTTTAAAATTAATTATTCTAAAGAAAAAAGTTTTGTTGGGGGTAAATTTATTCCTGATGCTAATTTAAAAGTTAATATCTTAGGTAGTAATACTATTTGGTATTATGGCAACCCAGAAGTTAAAAATTTAAAAACTAGTGATAATGAATTACGTAATGGTTCTTTAAAAGAACAAGGACTTTATTCTTTAGATGGTTATGCAACTATCGATGACTCAAATAGTAAAGTATTAGATAGTGATGGTAATTTTATTGATAGAAGTTTTAAAGAAATAGATATTTATTTATTTGTTTATAATAAAGATTTTACTTTATGTTTAAAGAATTTTTATGCTTTAACTGGTAATCCTCCATTAATACCAAGATATGCCTTAGGTAATTGGTGGAGTAAAACAGTTAGTTATAATGAATTAGATATTAAGAATTTAATAGATAAATTTAAATCAAAGAGAATACCTTTATCAGTTTTATTATTAGATACAGATTGGCATAAAAGAATAGGTAATCTAGAAACTGGTTTTACTTTTAATAACAATTTATTTCCTAGCCCTAGTGCTTTAACTAATTATTTACATAGTGAAAAAATAGAATTAGGATTAGCGGTTAGTCCTACCGAAGGTTTTACGCAAGTAGATGATATATATAAAGAAAGTTCTAAATATGTAGAATCTACTAAAGATGGATTTATACCTTTTAATGTATTAAATCCTAGATGGGTAGATGTTTACTTAAAAATGTATATTCATCCTTTAGATAAATTAGGTGTTAATTTTTATTGGTTAAAAAATAATAATAAAATATCTAATAAAGAAATGTTTTTATTAAATCATTATCAAACTTATGATATGTTAAGAAACTTTGATAATAGACCACTTATTTTATCTAGTTATACTGGTATTTGTGATCATCGTTATCCTATATTATATTCTGGAAAACAAAGTGTTAGTTGGGAAACTTTATCCGCTATTCCAAAACATAATTTTAGTGCCACTAACAAAGGAATATCTTGGTGGGCTCATGATATAGGTGGTTATTACAAAGGAATAGAAGAAAGTGAATTATTTATTCGCTTTGTACAATTAGGTGTATTTAGTCCAATTTTAAAATTTGGTTCAGCTGAATGTAAATATTATAAGAGAGAACCTTGGAAATGGGATATTAAAACTTATAGTATAGTTAAAGAATATTTAACGTTACGTCATCAACTAGTACCTTATCTTTATTCTTTAGCATTTGAATTATATAAAAATGGTCAACCATTAATAAAACCGCTTTATTATACTGATGAATTTGTTATTGATGATGATCGCTATCGTAATGAATATTATTTAGGAAATGAATTATTAGTATGTCCTATCTTAAAAAAGAAAGATTTGGTTATGGAAAGAACAGTAAGTCAAATGTTTATACCTGCAGGTACGTGGTATGACTTTGTAACTGGTAAAAAATTTCCTGGTAATAAAAGCTATGTTTCATTTGTAAGAGAACAAGATTATCCTGTATTTGCTAGAGCAGGTTCAATTATTCCAATGGGATTAAATGAAAATATGAATGATTTAACCCCTCCTAAAGATATGGAAATACATATTTTCCCAGGATGTAGTAATTCATTTAAATTATATGAAGATGATGGTACAACTAACCTTTATTTAAAAGGACACTATTTACTTACGGTTATAGATTATAAATATGAAAGTAATGGTTATGTTTTAACATTAAAAGCTTTAGAAGGAAAATCAGGTATAGTTCCAGATAAGAGAAACTATAAATTTAGATTCCGTAATACTAAGAGTAGTAATAAAATGACTGTTACTCATAATGGCGAAAGTTATGCCTTTACTACTTATGTAGATGGTAATGATTTTATTGTTGAAGTAAAAGATGTTAATACTACAGGACAACTACAAATTAAATGTTTAGAACCAAAATTTGAAATTGAAGCAACAAGGATTATTAATGGTGAAATAGATGACATTTTAAATGATGTATTAATAGAAACAGAGTTAAAACAAAAACTTGCAAATATCTTATTTAGTAATTTGCCAATTAAGAAAAAACGTATCGAAGTTCGTAAATTAAAAGGTTTAGAGAAAAAATTTGAAAAATTATTCTTAAAATTACTTGAATATATTGAACAAGTATAATATAATATTGGTATTATTAAAAACGAACGAAAAGAGTAGTAATAAAAATATTTTTAATTAGAGAAGAAGTGGTTGGTGAAAACTTCTAAAAATATTTTATGAACTTGCTTTTCTAGTTGCGTAAGCCGCATTCAAGCGTTATTTGATTAAGTGCATAAAATATTATGAAATAAGGTGGTACCACGGGTAAACTCGTCCTTATATTTATAGTATTTTTTTTAGAATTTGGAGGAAGAATATGAAGTATTTTGGTCTATTTGTAGGCGTTTATTTATTAGTCATGTTAATTTATCTGATTACTGTTATTGGAAATAAGAGAAAATTAGCGGTTTTTCCTGAAAGTAATCAGGCCTTAATATTAATAAAAAGGTTTAAATTAAGTATTAATGAAACTAATGTTAAGAAATTCGCTATTAAGATAGCGTTATCTAATTCTTTTATAATAGCGTTTACTTTAACAATAACAGAGTTAGTTAATAACTTCTTATTAAAACTTTTAATAGCGTTTTTAGTAATGATACCTTTAATAATTATCTTATATTATTTAATTGGAATTTCGATGAAGAAAGAAGGAAATAAAAATGTATAATTTTAGTAAAATAGAAAAGAAATGGCAAAAATATTGGGAAGATAATAATACTTTTAAAGCAGATAACAATTCTGAAAAAGAAAAGTTTTATTACTTAGTAGAATTTCCTTATCCATCAGGTGCAGGACTACATGTTGGACATGTTAGAAGTTATACAGCCTTGGACGCGATGGCTAGAAAAAAAAGAATGCAAGGCTATAATGTTTTATATCCAATTGGTTGGGATGCGTTTGGTCTACCAGCTGAACAATACGCAATTAAAAACCATATTCATCCATCTTTAGCGGTAAAAGAAAATATTGGTGTATTTAAAAATCAAATTAAATCTTTAGGTATATCTTTTGATTGGTCTAGAGAGTTTTCTACAACTGATCCAGAATATTATAAATGGACACAATGGCAATTTTTGAAGTTTTACGAGAAAGGTATGGCTTATAAAGCAAAAAAAGAAATAAATTGGTGTCCTAACTGTAAAATAGGTTTATCAAATGAGGAAGCAGAAGGTAACACTTGTGAAAGATGTGGTGGACCAGTAGTTAAAAAAGAAAAAGAACAATGGATGCTAAAAATGAGTGATTATGCTGAAAGGTTGTTAGATGGTCTTGATAAGACAGAATTTATTGACCGTATAAAAACAGCACAAATTAACTGGATTGGTAAATCAGTAGGAGCGGAAGTTGACTTTAAATTAAAAGATATTTCTGATAAATTAACAGTATTTACTACTAGATGTGATACATTATTTGGTGTAACATTTATGGTAATATCTCCAGAACATAAGATGATTGAAAAATATAAAGATTTAATTACTAATTTGGAAGAAGTTAAAGCTTATCAAGAAGCTGCTGCTAGAAAGACAGAAATTGAAAGAACTGACGCTACTAAAGAAAAAACTGGTGTTAAAATAGAAGGTATTAGCGCAATTAATCCAGTAAATGGTAAAAGAATTCCTATTTGGATAAGTGATTATGTTTTAGCAAGTTATGGAACTGGGGCTATTATGGCTGTACCTGCTCATGATGAAAGAGATTATGCTTTTGCTAAAAAGTTTAATATTGATATTATTCCAGTTATCGAAGGTGGTAATACTTTAGAAGAAGCTTATGTTGGTGATGGTGTACATATTAATTCTGATTTCTTAGATGGTTTAAATAAAGAAGAATCTATTGAAAAAATGTTAAAATACTTAGAAGAAAATAAGATAGGTAAGAAGAAAGTTAACTATCGTTTACAAGATTGGGTATTCTCTCGTCAAAGATTCTGGGGTGAACCAATCCCTATGATTTATTGTGAATCTTGTGGCTGGGTACCAGTACCAGAAAGGGAATTACCTGTAACATTACCAAATGTTGCATCTTATGAACCAACTGATGATGGTGAGAGTCCACTTGCTAATATCACTGATTGGGTTAACACTATTTGTCCAAAATGTGGTGGCTCTGCTAAGAGAGAAACAGATACTATGCCAAACTGGGCAGGCTCATCCTGGTATTATTTAAGATATATGGATGCTCACAATGATAAATGCTTTGTTAGTGAGGATGCTTTAAAATACTGGGGTATGGTTGATTATTATAATGGTGGTATGGAACACGCTACTAGACATTTATTATATGCAAGATTTTGGCATAACTTCTTATATGATCAAGGTTTAGTACCATTTAGTGAGCCATTTAAAAAACGTGTTGCACATGGTATGATTTTAGGTGCTAATGGCGAAAAAATGAGTAAATCAAAAGGTAATGTTGTTAATCCTGATGATATGATTAAGTCTTATGGTGCAGATGCATTAAGATGCTATGAACTATTTATTGGTGATTATACAGCTGATGCTTCTTGGAGTGAAGATGGATTAAAAGGATGTAAAAAATTCCTTGATAGAATTTATCGTTTAGGTACTAAGTTAAATGGTAATAGTGAATATACTAAAGAAGTAGAAATACTTATAAATCAAACTATTAAGAAAGTTACGGAAGATTTAGATAATATGAAGTATAATACGGCTGTATCCGCTCTTATGATTTTACTTAATGAATTAGAAAAATTAGATACAATTTCTAATAAAGATTATCGTACTTTACTTCATTTATTAAATCCTATTTCTCCACATATTACAGAAGAATTAAACGAAATGTACAACTTAGGAGATGCTTTATGTAATTCTAGTTTTCCTATATATGATGATTCTAAATTAACTAATGAAACATTTACTTTAGTAGTTCAAGTAAATGGTAAGGTTAGGGGAAAAATAGAAGTTAACTCTGATACTACCAAAGAAGAGATGGAAGCAAAAGCTCTAGAAATAGATAATGTAAAAAAATACTTAGAGGGATTAACTATTGTTAAAATAGTTACTATTTCTGGTAAATTAGTCAGCATTGTTGCTAAATAAAATAAAAAGTTACTTTATATGCTACTTATAAAGTAACTTTTTTGTTGACAAAAAATAAACTCTTTGTTAAAATAAAGACGTTTTAAAACTTATATTTGCTAGTACAGAAATATAACAAAATAGGAGGGTTTATATATGAAGAATTTAGAAGTAAATAAAAAATTACTTCAAAGTCTTGCTAAAAAGGGATCAAGTCTTGTTTTAGTAAGTTCTTTATTACTAGCAACACCTAACATATTACCAGTAAGCAGTAATTATGTATACGCTAGTAGTAGTGAAGAATTAGAAAATTTAACAGTAAAGGTAGGAATAAATTTATATCTAAACGATAAAGGATTTATACCAAAAGATGTAAATGGTAATGAAACATATCCATTTATCTTAAATGGAACTACATACGTACCAATAAGAGCCATAGCGGGATTATTTAACGCTAATATTAGTTG
Organism: uncultured Bacilli bacterium; assembly: GCA_934154785.1. Taxonomy (GTDB): domain Bacteria; phylum Bacillota_I; class Bacilli_A; order RF39; family UBA660; genus SIG204. The sequence goes on from CAKPGL010000001.1 coordinate 368,450, forward strand.
GGATGAAAGTAGTAATACAGTATCAATAAATACAACAGGAGAAAGTGCCAAATTAACACATACACCAAGAATAACACAAGCTTTAGTAGATTATAATATTGGTGCAAAAAAGGGAACAAAACTAGTAATAAATGGAGTAGAAGTAATACCAAAAGATGCGAATGGAAATATAAAAGATATATATGTCGCAAATGGAACAACATATGTACCAGTAAGAGCAGTATCAGAAGCATTAGGATTACCAATAACTTGGAGTGATAAAACAAATAGTGTATTTATAGGTAATCATAAGACTAGTGGTATAACTGTAGAGAATATTGATGATATTTATAATTTTAACAGTTTATTAGATAAAGTATACAATGGAACACAATTTATGATGTTAGGCAAGGATGATGCAGGGAAATGGACTACGTTAGGAGCATCATATTATACTCGATTTGCAGTAGTATTATTAGATGACGAGTACTATAACGATGATTTGTATAAAGAAATATTTTTAAATAATACTTTTAATCTTGATCGATATGGAGATGATTATAATTATGTCCCTGACGCTACTTCCACTTTTTCATTTAAAGAAGAATGTTTTAGAGAGATACAGTATTTTGGATATCAATATCAAGCTTTAATGAAAGCTGATGATTCTCCTTTTGATTGGAATAAAGTATTAATTAATCAAAAATATGCGGAATTTTTAAATAAATATCAAAATGTTATTTATATTGGCTACGAGCAAAACAATATTTTTAATATAAAAACGATGGTTGATAATTACATATCTGGTGTTGATAAAGAAGTGTATTATGGTTGTAATGTGATGTTAGATTACTTGGTTGTTTCTTCTGCATTAGAAATTTATTATAACACTTCTGGTATATACTCTAAAACTTATGCAGATTTATATGATAGATATGAATTTTTAGAATCAGAATTACTAAAAGAACAACAAAGAATTTATGATATAGTATTTTCTAAGAATTTAACAAAATAAATGTGGGCTTGCATCCTACATTTTTATTATATTTGTTGTAATTAAATTAAATTTATGCTAATATTTAATCATAGGTGATGCTATGAAAAATGTAAAAAAAAGTGTGCTTTGCTTTTTTATTATTCTTGGTTTAATGTATTGTGATGATGTTAGCGCTGCTAAGAAATATGATGCTACTACAAAAAACTATTCTGTTGGTGGGTGTAAAGATACGTATGCTTATTGTTGGCGCAATTCTGGAACAGCATTTATGCTACAAGGTGTTAGAGTGAGTGCTTATAATGAAAATACTGAAAGAATTTCTGATATTGTTGATTTTACTAATGATTATAATGCTGTTTCTATAATAAATAGTTCTTATTATTACACCCCAAATGTGTAAAAAACCGAATTGATTATATAAATGTTAGTGGAGTCTCTAGAGATATTTCTCAACCAAAAATTGAATTCATTAATTTTAGATCATTTATTCAGGCAGACTTAACAACTAATACATCTATTCAAGATATATTTCGAAGTTCAACACTAGTAACTATTGAAGATAAAATAAATCTTTGTAAAGGTAAGTATGCTAGTAATTGCAGTAATTTTTATAGTTGTGCTGATAAATAGAATGGGATAGTATTAAAAACTATTCTTTTTTTCTAAATAATATTTTTAAAAAGTATTGTTTAAACCTTATAAGCTGTGCTACAATTATAAAACATTATATTTATTTTGAATATTTTATAAAAGAGGGATAAATATGAATAGAAATATGGTAGTAAAAAAAGCTAGTTTATTTGGCATACTTGGTAATATATTTTTATTAATTATTAAAGGAACAATAGGATTTACAACTAGAAGTCAATCTATGATAGCGGATTTTTTTAATAGTGCTGGGGATGTATTTTCATCATTTATGACATTTATTGGTAATAAGATAGCTAGTGTTCCTAATGATGATGATCATAATTTAGGTCATGGTAAAGCAGAGTATATATATTCAATGTTAATAAGTATTGTTATGCTATTAACGAGTTTATTAGTATTAAAAAATTCAATTTTATCAATATTTTTAAAAAAGAATTCAGAATTTTCGATATGGTTAATAGTTGTGTGTATAATAACCATTATAACTAAATTCACATTATATACTTATACAAATAAAATGTCTAAAGAGTTAAACAATTTATTATTGAAGACAAATTCTTTAGATCATAGAAATGATTGTATATTAACAACTCTTAACTTGTTTGCATGTTTAGCATCTTTAATAAATTTAAATTACATTGATGGCTTAGTTGGAAGCATTATATCTATTTGGCTTTTATTTTCATCTTTCAAGATATTTAAGGAAAGTTACGATGTACTTATTGATAAGTCTATGAACGAAGAACAAAGAAAAGAGGTTTATAATATAATAAAAAAATATGATTCAATAAAAAAAGTAACCCATTTTAACTCTACACCAGTTGGTTATAAATATCAAATTTCTTTTTCTATATTTGTTGATGGTAATATGACTACTAAAGAAAGTCACGCTATTGCTGATAAATTAGAAAAGGAAATAAGTGATACTCTAAATGATATTTATTTAACAGTAATTCATGTTAATCCTATCGAATAAATATTGTTTAAATACTCTGCACATGATATAATATAAATGTTATAATGCTTGGTAGAAATGAGTGTGAAGTATGAATAACGAATTAGTAAATTTAGATGTAGATGAACAAACTAAAACAAATATATTGTTTTTAATAATGAAAAGACTAACTGATATTACAATTGGTTTAATAGGTACAATTTTTTTAGTACCAATATCATTAGTTATAAAATTAGCTTTGATCATTACAAAAGATAAAGGGCCACTATTTTTTAAACAGAAACGTGTTGGTAGATATGGAAAAGAAATATATATATATAAATTTCGTAGCATGATAGTTGGTGCAGAAGATGTATTAAAAGATTTAATGAGTAAAGATCCAAAAATAAAAAAAGAATATGAAACTAATAAAAAACTTGCTAATGATCCTAGAATAACTAAAGTAGGCAAATTTATTAGAAAAACTTGTATTGATGAAATGCCCCAATTTTTAAATCTTTTAAAAGGTGATATGTCTTTAATTGGACCTCGCCCTTATTTATTTGGTGAAGTTAAAGATATTGGTGATTCATTTGATACAATTGTATCAGTAAAACCAGGTATTACTGGTTTATGGCAAGTAAGTGAAAAAAGTGATATGTCATTTAAAAGAAGATGTGTAATTGATAAATATTACGCTAATAATTTAAATTTAAGATTAGATATAAAAATATTCTTTAAAACATTTTCAACAATTATTTTTAACAAAGGAACAAAGTAGGAGTGATTACATGGAAATATATATTCCAGACATTTATCAAAAGAGTATTTACGTTATAGATTATCAAAAATTAATAAATAGAGGTATTAAGTGCTTATTATTTGATTTAGATAACACCTTAGTACCTATTAGTGATAAAAAGCCTAGTGAAAAATTAAAAAAATTTATTGATAAATTAAAAGAGATGGGATTTAAGGTAGTAATATTTTCTAATAGTAATAAACATCGCTTATTGCCTTTTAAAAATGATTTAGATGTAGATTGTTCTGCTTCTAGTCATAAACCTCGTCCCACTAAGTTTTTACAGGTATTAAAATTATATGGTTACTCAATTAGTGAAGTTGCTATTATAGGAGATCAATTATTAACTGATGTATTAGGTGGTAATAGAATTGGTATAACTACTATTTTAGTTAACCCTATTAGCACTAAAGATTTCTTTTGGACAAGGTTTTCACGAAAAAAAGAAGCTAAAATAATGAACAAATTACGTGATAATGATTTGTTTGCTAAAGGAAGATATTATGAATAAGAAATGTATAGGTTGTGGCGCTACTTTACAAACAATTAATACTGAAGAAGTTGGATATGTTAGAGAGCAAAATCTAGAAAAGAGTAGTTTATGTGAAAGATGTTTTCGTATTAGAAATTATGGTGATTATAAAGTAGTTACCAAGGATAATGCCGAATATTTAAAAATACTAGAAAGTGTTAATACATCTAATGATTTAGTAGTATTAGTTGTAGATGTATTTAATATTAATGCTTATTTAAATAATCTTTCTAAAATATTAACTAATCCAATTCTTTTAGTTTTATCTAAAAGAGATATTTTACCTAAGGATATTTATGAACAAAAAATACTTGATTATATGGATAAATATAATTTAAATATTGTAGACAAAATATTAATAAGTAGTAATAAAAATTATAATTTAGATGAATTATTTAGTATGATAAATAGTTATAAAAGGAGTAATAGAGTATACGTAGTAGGAGAAAGTAATGCTGGTAAGTCTACTTTAATTAATAAATTATTGTATAATTATTCAGACAATAAAACAGTAATAACTACTAGTATGTTACCATCTACTACTTTAGACACTATTGAAATAGAATTATCTAGTAGTTTAACATTAATAGATACCCCAGGTTTATTAAGTGATGGTAACATTACTAATATACTAACTGGTAATGAATTAAAGAAAGTAGTACCTAGTAAAGAGATGAAACCACTTACTTATCAAATAAAAAGTAAACAATATATATTAATAGATAAATATGCTTATCTAGAGTTCATAGAACCTACTAATGTAACTTTATTTTTATCTAATAAATTAAGAATTGAGAGATTGTTTTCTTATAAAGGTAATAAAAAACTAGTAAAAAAGGCTTTATCTGTTAAAAATAATGAAGATATTGTTATAAATGGTTTATGTTTTATTAAAGTAAGTAAATCAGCTAAAATAAATATATATATTTTAGAAGGAGTTAATGTTTATTTAAGAGATTCTCTTATTTAAGAAATCAATCAATTATTAAATTTCTGATTAGAAATGATAATTGATTGATTTTTTTATCTATTAGTTATTTGGAATTGAAAAATATATAAAAAAATGTTATGATAGTACTAGATTATGATAGGAGAATGTGTATGTTAGGAACAATTATAGGTACTAGTGATAATGAAGTATTAATTAAATTAAATATTAATTTATATGAATTTGGTAGTTTAATCAATTATTATGTAATCATGGAACATGAAGATAGAAAAATAGTTGGAGAAATAGTTGATATTAAGGATAATATTGCTTATGCTAATTTACTTGGTGAAATTTTAGGTGAAAACTTTGTACCTGGAGTAATAAGAAAACCAGCTTTTTCATCGACTGTAAAACTTGTATCAAAAGAAAAGGTGCCACTATTAATAAGTGTTGATAAATATGAAGAAAATAAACATCTTTATATTGGTAATAGTTCCGTTTATGATAATGTACCAGTATGTGTTGACATTAACTCATTCTTTAGTAGCCACTTTGCTATATTTGGTTCTACTGGTAGTGGTAAATCCTGTGCCGTAGCGCGAATTTTACAAAATCTTTTTGAAAAACAACATTCTATTGCGTATAGAGCCAGTATGTTTATATTTGATGCTTATGGTGAATATCATAATGCATTTAAAAATATTAGTAGTAAAGTACCAGAGATAAGTTTTAAAGCTTATACTACGGATACGGGTATAACTGATGCAGAAGTATTAAAAATTCCACTTTGGTTATTAGATGTTGATGATGTAGCTATATTACTAGGTGCTGAAAATCATAACCAATTACCTATAATAGAAAAAGCTTTAAAGTTAGTTACAGTCTTTGGACAAGAAGAAAGTTTAGTTATAAAACATAAAAATGATATTATAGCGCGTGCTATTCTTGATATATTAACTAGTGGTAATTTACCTGCACAAATAAGAGATCAAATATTCTCAATTTTATCTTATTATAATACTAAGGAATTAAACCTTGAAACAATAATATATCAACCGGGTTATAATCGCCCTTTAAAGCAGTGTTTATTAATAGATGCCAGTGGTAAGATTAGAGAAATTGATTTATTAACAACTTTCTTTGAAAGTTTCTTAGATGATTCTCTACAATTAAATTTACCAGATGGAACATTTAAATATACTTTAAAAAATTTAGTTGATGCTTTTGACTTTGCTCTTATATCTGAAGGAGTATTAAAGAGTGATAAAGTATATGATGACGCTAATGTATTAAAGGTACGTTTACATTCTTTACTTAATAGTAATAAAAGTATTTATTTTGATGTGCCAGAATATATTACAAAACAACAATATATTAGAAACTTAATTACAGCCCCAAATGGTCGTAAAGCACAAATTATTAATTTCAATATTAACTCTGTAGATGATAGATTTGCTAAAGTAATTACTAAAATATATTCTAAATTATTATTTAGTTATGCTAAAGAATTAGAAAATAGAGCGTCTATTCCGTTCCATATATTACTAGAAGAAGCACACAGATATGTTCAAAATGATAGTGATATTAACTTATTAGGTTATAATATATTTGATAGAATAGCTAAAGAGGGTAGAAAATATGGTGTACTTTTAGGGCTTATCACACAACGTCCTTCAGAAATGTCACCAACTACTTTATCACAGTGTAATAACTTTATTATATTTAAGATGCAACACCCTATAGATGTAGATTATATTAGAGAAATGGTTCCTAATATTACTGATGAAACAGTAAAGAAACTTAAGATTTTACCTCCAGGAAATTGTATAGCTTTTGGATTAGCATTTAAAATACCAGTATTTATAAAATTAGCTATGCCAGATCCAGAACCATCTAGCAGTAGTTGTGATATTAGTGGTGTTTGGTTTGTAAATAAAGGATGATGAAAATGAGTAAGATAAACGATAATACTTACGTAAATAAAATAAAAAAAGAAATTATGGAAGGTACTTTTGCTACGAAAGAAGATTTAATGAATTTTCTAATTAAAAATAGACAAAATATTTTAAATGATCCATTTTTTAATCAAGAATTAAATAATTCATTTATAAAACTTAATTTGGAAACTATGAGTACTATGGAAAAAGAACTTTTAGAGTATTATGATAAAAGAAAAAATAATGATCTAAACTCTTTAAATTTAGATGGAGTATCAGGCTTTCAGGTTGATGATAAAGATTATATAAAATATAAAGATAAAGATGGAAATATTTCAGTTATTGATAATTCTCTTAGTAATAGAAACTTTGTGCAAGAATTTCAAGATAGACAAAATAATTTAGATTCAAATTCGCAAATGGATGCTGATAAAAGTAAAGAAGAGATAATGAATCAAATTACTAAAGAAAAAGTAAATGTTAATTTATCTAGTTCTAATGATGTAAATGTAAGAGATTTAACAGTAGAAGAAAAAAGACAATTTGCATCAATAATGCATTTACCTGATGCTGATAATATTAACTTTTTAGTAGAACCAACAAGAAATATCTATATAAATAAAGATACTGGCGAAACTTATTTTGTAAATAAAAACCAGTATGGAGAGTTAGAAGTACATAAGGCAAATGAAGTAACTTCCGAAACCAAAAAAGAAGCTAGTGCCGTTATAAATAATAATGGTCAACAACAACAAGTAACAATGGAAACACCAATTGAGCCAAAATTTGAAGAACTTGGAGATTCTGATTTAGAGTACATTTATGAAAATAAATTAAATACCCTTACTTTAGAACAACAAGAAAGATTAAAAGAAATAATAAAAGAAAGAAAAGAAAAACAACTTGAACAATCATCTTTAGAAAAAAATAAAGTATCAGAAAAGCAATTTGTTAAAAAATTAAATACTGTTTTACATACGCCTTATAATGGTTTTGTTAGTCTTGTTTTCTTATGTTCAACAGTAGGTTTCTTTGCCTTAGGATTCTTATTGTTAATAATGATTAAACTTAATATTAGTTAGTAGGAGTTGAGTTATGACTAGAGTAAATATTACGTATTTTTTAATTTTAATTACTTGGTACATTATATATATTATTTTTATGATTTACTTATATTTTAGATATAGTAGACCATATAAAGTAAAAAAAATGTCTAAGTATTATAAAGATATCCCTGAAAAGCTAAATCCTACTGAACTTAGCATGCTAATATATCATAAAATTACACCTAGTACTTTAAGTGCTACTATTGCATATTTAATTGAACAAGGATTAGTAATTAGAGATGGTAATATCTTAAGAAAAATAGAATCGGAACAATTATTATCTACAAGTCAAAATAGTGCTATTGAAATATTGTTTGATGTATTAGGTGATGGTAAGAAAGTAGATGTAACAAAAATAGATGGTTTTTGTCATAGTAATTCTACTGCTACAGATTATTTGTTAGCGTATGATATTTGGAATAATTTAGCTTTAAGAGAAGCTTCTAATAAACAATTTTATGTTCAAAAACTAGATTATGAATTAGTAAGATGGTTTCAAATAATAGGTTATGTCTTGGCAGTTTTAAACTTTGTTTTTGGTATTCATAATGTAATGGGCTATGTAATTGTATTACCAGCATATTTTATATTACAATACTTTTATAAAACATATAAACGTACAAGAGAATATAATGAAGAATTTTATAAGTGGTTAGGGTTTGGTAATTATTTAGCAACATTTTCATCTAAAGATGAAATGAATGTAAATCATAGCACTGCCCTTGTATATAGTCTTATTTTAGATAAAGTATCACATACAGAACAAGTATTACGTAATGAACAATTCTTAACTAATTTAGATAAATCACTACAAAAGTGTTATAGAAAGGCTTTCTTTTTTGGAAATAGGAAAATATAATGAAATACATTTTGGATGACAAAGAATATAATGTTGAAATAGTTCGTAAGAACAATAGAAACACTTATGTTAGAGTAAAAGATGATCTAACTATTTATGTTACAACTTCTATCTTTACGACTGAAAAACAAATATTAAAACTCCTAAATGAAAATCATAATTTTCTAAAATCAACTATCCAATCAAAAAAGAAAAGACTACCTGATCCTGATAGAATAAATTATTTAGGACAAAGTTATTATATTGCTATATCTAGATTAATGGATGATGTTTATTTTATGGGATTTAAAGTATTTACACCTAGTAAAGAATTTCTTTATAAATGGTGTGATAAAAAAGTAGCAAAACTATTTCAAGAAAGATATGACCTATATTATAATAAATTTGAAGAAGATATTCCTTATTATAAATTAAAATTTCGTAAAATGAAAAGTAGATGGGGAGTATGTAATAAAAAAAGTAAGACTATTACTCTTAATACTAGATTATTAGAGTATGAACTTCCTTGTTTAGACTATGTTATAGTTCATGAACTTAGTCATTTAATAGAATTTAATCATTCTAAGAACTTTTGGGCAATTGTTGAAAAATACTATCCAGATTACAAAAGTATTAAAAAAATCTTAAAGTATTAAATTTCGACACTACACTTTGATATCATTATTTTGGTGATAAAATGAAAGTTAAATTGTTTGATGAAAATCATGAAAAAGACCTAGAAGCTTCAGTTAATAATTTTTTAAGTGAATTAGAAGGTGAAGTAATAGAAATTAAATATCAAGTAGCAGTAGGTGTTTTCTCAGAAGAACAAGTATTTTGCTTTTCAGCAATGATTATATATACATAATTAGTACATGTAAATTGTACTTTTTTTGTTTAAAACTTTTTATTTAGTTACACAATAAGCATAGAATGATATAGGAGATGATATAGTGTTTAATGAATTTAGCGAAGAAGCAAGAAAAATTATGGTCTCTGCTAAAGAAGAGATGTATTCTTTAAAACATCCTTATGTAGGTAGTGAACATCTTTTATTAGCAATCTTAAAAAATGATAATGATGTTTCTAAAAAACTAAAAGAATCAAAGTTAACTTATGATACTTTTAAAAATGAAATAGTAAATACTATTGGTATAGGTAGTAATCCTAGTAAATGGTTTTTATATACACCTTTATTAAAAAGAATTATAGAAAGCGCTATTATTGATAGTAAAGAAAATAATAATGGTATAGTTACTGTAGAACATTTATTTATAGGTCTTTTAGAAGAGGGTGAAGGTGTTGCAATTAGGATACTACTAAGTATGAATATTGATATAGATGAATTATATCAAGAATTTTCTTATAAAATAATTAATATTACTAAATGTAAAAAAAGTAAAAAATTATTAGTGGATGAACTAGGTTATGATTTAAATAAAAAAGCTAAAGAAGGTTGTTTTGACCCTGTAGTAGGAAGAAATAAAGAAATACAAAGATTACTAGAAATACTTTGCCGTCGTACTAAGAATAATCCTATTTTAATAGGAGATGCTGGTGTTGGAAAAACAGCTATTGTTGAAGAATTAAGTAGATTAATAGTAAATGGTGATGTTCCTTTAAGTTTACGTAATAAAAGAATTGTTAGTCTAGATATGGCAACTTTAGTAGCGGGTACTAAGTACCGTGGTGAATTTGAAGAACGTATGCGTAAACTATTAAAAGAAATAGAAGATAATGATGATATAATTTTATTTATTGATGAAATTCATACATTAGTAGGAGCGGGTGGGGCTGAAGGCGCTATAGATGCTTCTAATATATTTAAACCAGCACTATCTAGAGGTAAAATTAGAGTAATTGGTGCAACTACTACAGAAGAATATAAGAAATTTATTGAAAATGATAAAGCCTTAGAACGAAGATTTCAAAAGATTGTAGTTAAAGCACCTAGTAGGGAAGTATTAAAACATATTTTAATGTGTGTTAAAGAAAATTATGAAAAATTTCATAATGTAATAGTTGAAGAAAATATTATTGACTTAATAGTAAATTTATCTAATAAATATATTTATGACCGTAATGAACCAGATCGCTCTATAGATGTACTAGATGAAGTATGTAGTTATGTAAGTTTAAAAGAAAGTGATGAATTAAAAGAATATAATAAATATAATAAAAAATTACATGAATTATTAGAAAATAAGAATAACGCTATTATCAAAAATGATTTTAAATTAGCAGCATCTCTAAAACTACAAGAAAAAGAATTAATGGATAAAGTAAATAATTTGGAATTAACTTTATCAAATAATAATCAAAATAAAAAAGTTACTAAAGAAGATATAGCATTTGTTATAAATGCTAAAACAGGTATACCTGTATATGAATTATTAGAAGAAACTGATAAGATGATGTCTAACTTTGATAAAGAATTAAAAAGTACTATCTATGGTCAAGAACGCGCTATTAAAGAATTAGTTTATCTAGCACGACGTATAAAATTAGGGTATAAAGAAGAAAATAGTTGCTATTCAATTATGTTCTGTGGACCATCGGGAGTAGGAAAGACTTGTCTTGCTAAAAAATTTGGAGCAATGTTAGTAGGAGAATCTAATGTTATAAAAATAGACGCTAGTGAATATGTAGAAGCACATACTATTAGTAAAATAGTAGGAGCACCTCCAGGATATGTAGGATATACTGATAATAAGAATATCTTAGAAGAAATTAAAAATAAACCTTATTCAGTTCTAATAATAGATGAAATAGAAAAAGCTAATCCCGCTATTATAAATTTATTCTTTCAAATATTAGATGATGGTAAGATAAAAGATTCTAAAGGAACAGAAGTAAGATTTGATAACGTTACTATTATTATGACTTCTAATATTGGTTATGAAAATAAAAACTTAGGATTTATCAATAGTGAAGAAGAAATAATTATGAACAAATTAAAGGATAACTTTAGTATTCCTTTTATTAATAGAATAGATAATTTAGTTATGTTTAATTATTTAAGCGAAGAAGTTATTAAAGTACTAGTAGAAAAGAAACTAGAAGATATTAAGAGTAAATATGAAACTAAGGATAGAGTTATTACTTATAATGATAGTATTAAGAGTGATATAGTAAGACTATCTAATTATAATGAATTTGGAGCTAGAAAACTAGATAAGTTAATAAAAGAATATGTAGAAAATCCTATTATTCAAGGTATAATTGAAAATAAAAAAGAAATTAATATAGATAGTATCTCTGATAAAGTATTAATTTAAATTTTAATCACCATCATGGTGATTTTTTAAATTTATATAAAAAAAACTAGCAATTTTTAAAATTTATGATAAAATGAATATAGGGTGATACTATGACTGATTTAGATACAATAAAAAATACATTAGATACTAATACATATTTATCACAAGAAATGAAAGATAATATCTTTGAATTAGTAGTTCTATTTAATAAAAACTTTAATCAAATAGCACTCAATAATCTTAATGAAAGATTAAAAACTTTAAAAATAGAAAAAATAAGTAGTTTTTTAAGTAAAAGAGTTTCTAGATATGATATACATAAAAATACTATTTATTTTAATGATAAAGAATTAAAAAAAGACTATGATGTTCGTCACATATTAATGTTAGAATTAATAAATATTATTTCATCAAATAATGAATTTAGTGGATTTAACTATGAAGATAAATTTGAAGCTTTAAATATTGGATATACAGAAATGCTTGCTAATTACTTAGTTGGTAATGATGGAGAAGAAATGATTTATCCACATGAAGCAGTAATGGCCAATTTACTTTCAATTGTAATTGGAGAAGATGTACTAGAAAAAGCATATTTTCAAAATGATTATAAATTATTATTAGATAATGTAAAGAAAGTAGGAATTGAATTAGCTGGAAAAAATGGATTTATGAATTGGAATAGTTTAGCTAATTATTATTCTAATAGGGGAGAATAAAATGGAATTTTTAAATTGGGGAAACAGTGGCAAATGGAATTTTGATAAAATTCAAGAAGGTTTTATTCGTATGATTTGTAATTGCGAATTAACTAAAGAACAAGTTGAGAGAATTTCTGCTAATTTAATATTTGATAATAGATGTTTAAATAGTAAAGGTTTTAATAAGACATCTATTGAAAGATTTGATTTAGAAAAAGATTCTCTATTAATGGATGCTAGTAAATGGATAGAAGAAACGCATAAAAAAGTTATTTAGTTTCTTCTTTTTTTGTTGAAAAATAATGTTTTTTAGTATATACTAATACTTGTATTGGAGGAAGAATATGAAAAATATAAAAGAAGTAAATGTAAAAATAGAAGGAGAAAAGTGGAATAAGGCTATTGATACAGCTTATACTAAAGCAAGTTCTAAAGTTAAAATAGATGGTTTTAGACCTGGTCATGCTCCAAAAGAAATATTCTTTAAAAAGTATGGAAAAGAAGCATTATACCATGATGCTGCAGAAATAGTTTTAGAAGATGCTTATCGTGAAGTATTTGATAATAATAAAGATTTACAAATCGTTGCATACCCTGAAATAGATATTAAAGCTATTGATGAAAATGGTGTAGAGTTTACATTTAAATTAACTTTAAAACCAGAAGTAAAACTTGGAAAATATAAAGGTTTAGATGTAAAGAAGAAAAGTGTAGAAGTTAGTGAAGAAGAAATAGAACATGAAATTGAACACTTACGTAGCCATTATGCTGAAGAAGTTGTTAAAGAAGGAACTTTAGAAGATGGCGATATCGCTGTTATAGATTTTGAAGGATTTAAAGATGGCGTAGCATTTGAAGGTGGCAAAGGTGAAAATTATTCATTAAAGATTGGTTCTAATACTTTTATACCTGGATTTGAAGAACAATTAATTGGTATGAATAAGGGTGAAGAAAGAGATATTAATGTAACTTTCCCAGAAGATTATCATAGTGAAGAATTAAAAGGTGCTAAAGTTGTATTTAAAGTAAAATTAAACGATATTAAGACAGTTAGTGTACCAGAATTAGATAAAGATTTCTTTGATGATTTAGGTATGGAAGGTATTGATTCTAAAGAAAAATTAGAGGCACAAATTAAAGAAAATATTACAGCTCGTAAAGAAATGGATAATGAAAATGAATACATCGATGCTTTACTAGAAGAAGCTAGTAAGAATGTAGAAGTTGATATTCCAGATTGTATGATTAAAGAAGAACAAGATAGAATGTTAAAACAATATGAACAAAATTTAAAAATGCAAGGATTAACAATTGAACAATTTTATCAATTTACAAATTCTGATGAAGCTACATTAAAGGAACAAATGAAAGAAGAAGCTACTAAGAGAGTAACTATGCGTTTAATGCTAGAAGAAATTGTAAAAGAAGAAAAAATTGAAATAACTGATGAAGCTGTTAATAAAGAAGCTGAACAATTAGCAGAAAAATATCAAATGAAGAAAGATGAATTCTTAAAAGCATTTGGTGGATTAGACATGATAAAATATGATTTAGAGATGCGTTCTGCTATAGACGTGATAAAAGGTGAGTAATCATCTTTTCTTTTTTTTAAACATTATGTTCAAAACTCATTGACTTTTTTTGATAAATTATATAAAATTATACATGTAGGATAGGTGAGTGAGTGTCACTGAGCTACATGCAATATTATAGGACGTTATAAGCGAACGTTTTATGGAAGGAGGTATATAATGGAAAACAATGATAAGAAGTTTAGAGCTTTAGCGATAGCTGCTATATGTATTGCAATAGTTGGTATTTCAATTGCGTATGCTGCATTAGGTGCTGTATTAAATGTAACAGGTACTGCTACTGTTAGTACAGCAAACTCTTGGAATGTTGCGGCAACACAAGGTAGTTGTACTAAAACTGCTGGTAGTCCAAGTGTTACTAAAAATTTAACTACTGTTGGTCAAACTGCTACTTGGTCAGCTTCATTTGTTGCTCCGGGGGATCAAATAACTTGTACATTTGATTGGACAAATTCTGGTAGTATCGACGCAGCAGTTACAAATTTAGTTGTTAATGCTAGTGGCGACGCAAAAGATTATTTTACTTATAATGTTACAATGGGAACTACAGCTTTAAGTGCAGTTGTGCCTAAAAACAAATATTTAAAAGCTGGTAGTACAAAAACTGTTACTATGGTAGTTACATTTGATGAAAATAGCAACTTAACAAGTCAACAATTAGCTGACCTTGATACAAAATCTGCAACATTTACAGCTGCTTTTGAATTTGAACAAGCAGATAGTAGTATTACTTATACCGAATTATAATAGTTAAAAATTGTGATAGTCGCTCGCGTTATTATAACCTTTTTAACGTCCATATACAGATATTGATATTATAGATAAGGAAGAAAAATATGGGAAAAGATAGAAAATTTAGAACATTAGCTATTGCTGCAATTTGTGTAGCTATAGTTGGCGTATCAGTTGCATACGCAGCATTAAGCGCAGCATTAAATGTAACAGGTACTGCTACTGTTGATACAGCAGGTTCTTGGAATGTTACTCCTACACCTGTAAAATGTACAGCAAAAAATGGAGCATATTTCATAACAGGAGAAGAACATGTAACTACTAAAGATTTTACTGCAGTAGGTGGAACTGTTAATTGGGATGCAACATTTACAGCACCAAAACAATCAGTAACTTGTACATTTAGTTGGACTAACGGTGGTTCAATTGATGCTGCTGTTAAAAAATTAGTTGCTACAGTTAATGGAACTCAAGCTGCTAATTTTGATTACACAGTTACAATGGGAAATACAAAATTAACTCCAACTACACCTAATAATAAGGTTTTAAAAGCTGGTAGTACAAAAAATGTTACAATGACAGTTATCTTTGATAAAGATGGTAAACTTGAAACATTACCTACAACAGAAGAAACTGCAACATTTACAGCTGCTTTTGAATTTGCACAAGCAGATAGTAGTGTAACTTATACTGAATTATAAAAAATAGGAGATATTAAAATGGAAAAAGATAGAAAATTTAGAGCATTAGCAATTGCTGCAATTTGTGTAGCAGTAGTTGGTGTATCAGTTGCATATGCTGCATTAGGTGCTGCATTAAATGTAACAGGTACTGCTACTGTTAGTACTAAAGATTCTTGGAATGTAGTCGCTACAAATGCTACTTGTAGAGCTACAGGACAAGCATATTTCTTAGGAACAGATGACCAACATTTAACAGAAAAAGTATTTAATGTTGATGGAACTTCATTAACTTGGGATGCAACATTTACCGCACCAAAAGATGCTGTAACTTGTACATTTACTTGGACTAATGGTGGTTCAATTGATGCTGCTGTTAAAAAATTAGTTGCTGATAAATCAGGAACTCAAGCTGCTAATTTTACTTATGATATTAAAATTGGTGATACTGCTATTACTACAGAAAATATAACTGGTAAATACTTAAAAGCTAAAACTTCAAAAGAAGTTACAATTGTTGTTACTTTTGATAAAGATGGTAATCTTACAACATTACCTACAACAAAAGAAACTGCAACATTTACAGCTGCTTTTGAATTTGCGCAAGCAGATAGTAGTACAACTTATACAGAATTATAATATTAAAGGGATGTGTGAGCAAAAGGAAATCCTTTTGCTCTCATATCGATTATGTATTTAATACAAGAATATTAAAGGGTGATAAAATGATGATGAGATTAAAAAAAATCTTTAATAAAGCATATCTAATGCAATTTTTAATAGTTATCATGGTTTTATTTAATATTTTTGTATTAAATACGTATAGACTAAATACTTGGTATCCAACATTATATTGGGTTGCTTTAGCAATTATTTCTTATTTGATATTTGGATTAAGGAATAGGGTTCCATCCAAATTTATTGATGTTATACAACTTGTATTTATTTATTGTATGGGATATGAACTTATTACTTATCTTTCTGGGTTGATACTGGGGTTTGTAAGAAGTCCTTATTCAATGCAAATAGTAACAATGATTAAAAATATAGCACCATTTTTGGTTATGATCATTGCACAAGAAATAACAAGATATGCTGTAGTTACTAGATATAAAAAAAATAAGTATGTTCTGGTATCAATAACGATAGCGATAATCTTATATGAAATATCTTATAGTATTGGTTCATATGATTTAAAGTCAGCAGCTGAGATCGTAAAGATGTTAACTATATTGGTTGGTGGCTCAATAACAAAAAACTGCTTGTGCTCTTATCTTGTATATAGAGCTGACTATAAACCGTCTATTTTATATAGATGTGTATTTGAACTTATTATTTATGTAGTACCTATATATCCAAATTTAGGAGAATATATAGAAGCTATGGTAGCTATGATATTTCCAGTATTGCTTTTAGTTTCTATAATGGGATTATACGAGAAAAAGAAATATCGTAAAGAAAAGAAAACTTGGTTTGAGATGGTTGTTTTGTGGATTCCATCAATTATTGTAATGCTATTTATAGTGACATTACAAACAGGAGTATTTAAGTATAAAACAATGGCAATTGGTTCTCAATCAATGTATCCTAATATTAATAAGGGTGATGTTGTAGTAATAGATCAGTTCAAAGATGAGGAAAGATGCAAAGAAGTAGTTGAAGGGGAAGTTTTGGTATTTAAACATGATGGTATTATTATAGTTCACAGGGTTGTTAAAATAACTAAAAAGAATAATAGGTATATATTTAATACCAAAGGTGATAATAATAATGCTAAAGATTCTTATGATATAGATCAGTCACAGGTAGTTGGAGTTGCCAAGTTTAGAATTCCATTCATTGGTGGTCCATCCGTTTGGTTGAGTGAAACAATTAACGGTTAGAAAGGAATGTATTTATGAGTAATGGTAAAGAAAAGAGTTTAAATACTGAAGAGCAAGAAAAAGTTATAATGATTAATGATAATAAGAATGATAAGAATAAAAGTAAACTTAATAAGAGAATTTATATAGATACTCCACTTAGGATATTTGTATTAGCTGGTTTTGTATTTATATTTGCTTTTCTTTCATTAATATTTTTGAAAAAAGGATTGGAAACAAAAACATATACTAGTATTTATTATAGTGAAAAAAGTAATCTAGATTATAAGGTTTACCTAAAAGAGAATCCTTATTTCAATGAACCTTTTCTTACTAAAGGTAATCAGTATATAGCAAGTTTGATTAATTATATTGATGCGGATTTTAGTTATGATTTTAGTGCATCTAATTTAATTGATTACCAATTTCGTTATTTAATTAAAGCTGATGTTACAGTCTATGAAAAAGGAGATACATCTAAGATACTTTATAAGTCATCTGATACTTTACTTCCAGAAAAAACAGTTCAATACTCTGGAGCAAGTACTTACTCTATTAGAGAGAATGTAAAAATAGATTATGATAAATATAACAATATTGTATCATCATTTAAGAGGGATTACTCTTTAGCATTAGAGAGTCAATTAAAGGTTACATTATATGTATTTATGAATGGTACTTATAAAGAGATTAAACAACCATTATCATCTTCTCAAAATATGAGTTTAACTATTCCATTAACTGAACAAACAATTAATATTTCTATGAATTATAAGGAAGTTAATGATGCTAACGTTGTTGAGGAATATTCAAATGTTGAAACAATAAATATTGTATTCTTTGTATTATTTGGTGTATCACTTATTGCTTCATTAGTATTAACTGTTAAATTAGTTAGATTCTTAAATAAAATTAAGACTAAAGGTACTGAGTATGATAGAATATTAGGAACAATTTTAAAAGATTATGAAGGTATAGTAGCACGTGTTAAAAAAGTTCCAGATTTTAGTGGTAGAACAGTTATTGAGTTAGAAACTTTTGATGAGATATTGGATATTAGTGAAAAACTAGATAAACCAATCCTATTCATAGAAATGCATAAACATCAAAAGAGTTGGTTTATAATTGTTAATCATAATGAAATATATAAATATTCTTTAAAACTAGTTGATGTTGATAAAGCTAGTAACGAAAAGAAATAACATAAGCATATGAAGCATAGTTTATATGCTTTTTGTTTTATTATTGTGTAAAACAAAAATGTTTATCTTGTTATTAAAAGGTATTTTAGTGTATAATATCATTGAGGTTAAATATGGAAGATTTGTATAAATATGAAAAAGAATTATATAATAAAAATATAGAATATATTGGTGGTGTTGATGAAGTTGGTAGAGGTCCTTTAGTAGGACCAGTAGTTGCAGCTTGTGTCGTACTACCAAAAGACTTTGTATTAGAAGGATTAACTGATTCTAAAAAATTAAGTGAGAAAAAAAGAGATTTATTTTATGAATATATTAATGAGCATTCCTTAGCGTGGGATGTTGGTATAATAGGACCAGAAATAATTGATGAGGTTAATATATATGCTGCAACTAAACTGGCTATGAAAGAAGCTATTAATAAAGTAAGAAAAAAAATAAATGTTGAACATGTATTAATAGATGCTATGCCACTTGAAATTGATATTCCAACGACATCAATTATAAAAGGTGATGCAAAAAGTATTTCTATTGCGGCAGCAAGTGTTATGGCAAAAGTAACTAGAGATAGAATGATGTACGAGTTAGATAAAAAGTATCCAGAGTATGGTTTTGGTTCTCATAAAGGTTATCCTACTAAAAAACATGTAGAAGCTATAAAAAAATATGGTTTAATAGATGGTTATAGAAAGTCTTATGGTCCTGTAAAAGAAATATTGGAGGGTGAAATTAATGCAACAAAATAGTTTTCAAAAAAACGGTTTATTAAATGTAAATCCCTCACCAAATAATACTTACAATACTGGTAATTTTGGAAGAAGAAGTATACAAGATATAAAAGATGATATGTATAAGGCTAAAACTAAGAATTTTTCTAATTCTAATATGAATGATAATAAACAGCCTACTAATTTAAATAATCTTGGTCAAAACGATCATCGGCAAAGAGTAGAAAATTTACAAAACTTTAATAGATGGAAGTGATTATATGTTTGATATTTTTAAAAAGAAAAATCAGCCTACTAATGAGTCTGTTCCCCAAAATGACTTTTTAAGTAATGAAAATGCAGCTTTTAATACTGTTTCAAGTGAAGACGATTCATTTAAGGATTCTCCAGATTATCAAAGTTTAGTGTATCAAGAGCCTGTATATAATGTACCTAAATATAAAGCTAGTAATTTAAGTAATATAGGTGTTGTTGTTAATAGTACAGATGTAGGCTTTGATAAAAATGCTATTAACCCTAATATAAAAACTATAGATATACCAAGTAATGAACAAGAAGAATTAAATAAATCTATAAAAACAGAAGAGCCAGTTGAGTTATTAGATATATTTTCACCTGCAGATGTAGAAAAAGAAGATGTTATACCAGATGTTTTAAATAATAATATAAATGATAATATAAATAATAACTCAAATAGTGAAGAAATTAAAAATAGTATTCAAACTGAGAATAAAGAAAAAGAAAAAAATAGCAGTATTTTTATGAATAATAACAATGAAGCTATTGGCATTTCTATATTTGGTTCTAATGATGGCGTAACAAACAAGAATAATTATACTTCAAGCAATCAATTTGAAGAACAAAAACAGGAGTTAACAAAAGAAGTAGAGTATACTAGTGATGGTAATAAGATATGTCCAAATTGTGGTGCAATACTTAAACCTGATGCCCCAGTATGTTTTATGTGTAGTAAAAGTTTTATTTTAAAAAAATAATATTTCACTAAAACTTCAATAGATTATCACATTCGTATATTACAATTAATATGTCGGAGGTGATAGATGATATATTAATAAAAACAAAGACATTATAAAACAATAAAAACGTACACTCCTTACTATACTAAAAAACTTACCTTAAAATAAAATATAAATTAAAGAAACAGCTCCCTGTTTCTTTTCTGTTTAATAGAGTTATCTATAGATGTTTATAATTTATTTTATAAAAATATTTTTATTGCTAAAAAGCATTTTATAATATATAATTGTTCTGGGTGATTTTATGAAAAAACCAGAACTTTTAGCCCCGGCTGGTAGCATGGATAGTTTATATGCTGCAATTATGGCTGGTTGTGATGCTGTTTATTTAAGTGGTTACATGTTTGGTGCTAGACAATTTGCTACTAACTTTTCTGAAGAAGAAATAAAAAGTGCTATAAATATTTGTCATTTATATGGTGTAAAAGTTTATGTAACTGTTAATACTTTAATTTATGACGCTGAAGTAGAAACATTTTTAAATTATATAGATTTTTTACATAAGAATAATGTTGATGCAGTATTAATTCAAGATATAGGAATGTTAGATTTAGTAAGACAAACTTATCCTAATTTAGAAGTTCATGCTTCTACACAAATGCATATTCATAATATGGATGGCATTAAATTTTGTGAAAAAATGGGTATTAAAAGAGTTGTCTTAGCACGTGAAACTAGTATTGATAATATAAAAGATATTAGAGATAATACAGATTTAGAATTAGAAGTATTTGTTCATGGTGCTCTTTGTATTAGTTATTCTGGTCAATGTTTAATGAGTAGTTTAATTGGTGGTAGAAGTGGTAACCGTGGTGCTTGTGCTGGTAGTTGCAGGTTACCATATAAAATAGTTGATTCTAAGAATAAAAAATATAATAAAGATAATTATCCTATTAGTACTAAAGACCTTTCTACTTTAGATAATATTGGTAAACTGATAGATGTAGGTGTAGATTCTTTAAAAATAGAAGGAAGAATGAAAAGACCAGAATATGTTTATTTAGTAGTTTCACTTTATAGAAAAGCAATTGATTCTTATATAAGTAACCATAAAGTTGATATTTCTCTTTCGGATATTAAAGAAATGAAAAAAATATTTAATCGTATGTTTACTAAAGGATTTTTATTTAATGATGATAATGATAATATAGTTAATCCTTATCGCCCTAATCATTTAGGTATAGAAGTAGGTAAAGTTATTAATTATAAGAATAATCTTGTAACAGTAAAACTTAATGATACTTTATCTTTAAACGATGGTATAAGAATTATCGAAAGAGATTTAGGATGCACTTTAACTAGTATGTTTAATAATCATAAAAAGGTTATTACCGCAAAAAATGGAGATATTATCTCCTTTAAATTGGAAGGTAACATTAAAGTAGGAGATACCTTAGTTAAAACTACTGACTATAATCAACTTATAAATATTCAAAATATTATTAAAGAAAGTAAACGTAAAGTTTTAATAAATGGTAATATAACTATTAAAGCTAATAAACCTATAATATTAGAAGTAAGTGATGGTAAGAATATTATAACATTAGAAAAAGGAATTGCCTCTAAAGCAATTAATAATCCTCTTACAGAAGATGATATTAAAAAGCAAATAGATAGACTTGGTAATACAATATATAAGTTTTCTTCTTTAACAATAGATACAGATAATAATTCTTTTATAAATAACAAAGATTTAAACAATATAAGAAGAGAAGTAATAGAACTTCTAAATAATAAAAGATTATATGATATTAACTATAAAAAATGTAATTACACCCGTAACATAGAAGTATTACCAGATAATAAAATAATGTGTACTTTAATAGATAGTATGGATATGTATAATAAAATTAAAAATGATTCTTATAAATATATTTATATAGAAAATAAAAACTTATATAATGAATTAAAAAGTGATACTAGAGTAGTATTAAAACTACCTAGAGTTATAGAACATAGCACTTTACATGATGAACCTTTAATGATTAGTGAATTAGGTAGTCTTGCTAATAAAAATATAATAGTTTCAGATTTTTCTTTAAATGTTGTTAATTCTTATTCTGTTGCGTTACTACATAGTCTAGGTGTAAATAGAGTAACTTTATCTTATGAACTATCAAAAGAACAAATAAAAACACTTATCAATAACTTTTATAAAAGATATAATGTTTATCCAAATCTAGAACTAATTGCGTATTCTAAAATAGAAACTATGGTAAGTAAATTTAATATCAATGATTATTATAAAACCAAAGAAAATTTATTTTTAGTAGATAAATTTAATAATCACTATATAATAAAAAATAGAAATGGTTATATGTATATAATTGATTACAAAGACCATTTTATTACTGACTATAAAGAATACTATAATCTAGGTATTAATAGTATTAGATTTGAATTTGTTAATACTGATTATAGAAAGTTTAATTAAAGAAGATAGATGTCTTCTTTTTTCTTTAAAACACTTTTAATTTAATAAAAAAAAAGGTATAATTATGATAATGGAGAGGATATTTATGATAGTTGGTAAAAAATTAGATTTTGGTAAGGAATTGTCTAAATATAATAAAGTTAATACTTTTTTAAAACCTAAATATATATATATTCCATTAGTAAGTGGTAGTGATAAAAATATAACAATAGTTGCTAAAAAGGGGGATTATGTATATAAAGGTAGTATTGTAGGTAAAAGTAAAGGAAACTTTCGTATACCTATTTACTCTAGTGTAAGTGGTATTGTTTTAGGCTATGAAGAAAAATCTTATCTAGATGGAACTAAAGTAAAATGTATTAAAATAGAAAATGACTTTAAAGAACAAACTCTATCTAATAGTAGAGCTGTAAATAAGATAAGTAAATATTCAAAGGAAGATTTTATTAAAGTATTACAAGAATGTGGTGTAATTGGTTTAGGGGGAGCAGGTTTTCCTACTTATGTTAAATATAATACTGATAAAAAAATAGATACTTTAATAGTAAACGCTGTTGAATGTGAACCTTATATTACTTCTGACTATGTATTAGTAAATGATAAATTAGAAGAAGTACTAGAAGCTATGGACGCTGTTATAGAAATAAATGGTATTAAAGAAGGTATTATTGCTATTAAAAAGAGTAATAGTGATTTAATAAAAAGATTTTCTAATTATTTAGGAACTTATCCTAAAATCAGAGTTGTAGGTGTTGATAATATATATCCTGCTGGTTGGGAACGCAGTATAATTACTAAAGTTAAAGGTATAGACTATCATAGTTTACCACTAGAAAAAGGAATAGTTGTAAATAATGTATCAACTATGTACGCTATATATGAAGCTCTTAAGTATCATAAACCTTTAGTCGAGAGAATTGTAACTTTTACAGGTGAATCTTTAAAAACTCCACAAAATGTCTTAGTAAAAAATGGTACTCTTGTTACTGATATTATAGAGTATTTAGGTGGTACTATAAATAATGATTATCTTTTAATAGCGGGTGGTCCAATGATGGGTAGTGATATAGAAGATAAAGATTTAGTTATAACGGCTAATCTTAATTGTGTATTATTAAAAGAACCATTAGAAGATATAATAGTAAATTGTATGCGTTGTGGAAAATGTACTAACGTTTGTCCAGCACATTTGTCACCAGTTTTAATAAAAGATAATTTAGATAATGTAAAAAAACTATGTAAATTAAGAGCAAAACGTTGCATTGGTTGTGGTCTATGTTCTTATGTTTGCCCATCAAAAATTAGATTACGTGAATTAGTTGGTGAAGCTAAGAAAAAGATAGATAGTGGGGTGAAATAATATGGCTAAAATTGGACCTTTTATTAAAAGTAAAAATACCACTAATAAAATGATGCTTAATTTACTAGTATCTTTAATTCCAATTATAGTTTTTACGGTTTATAAAAATGGTGTTCTACCTTATCAAGCCGGTAAAATAGAATTTGTATATATTTTGTATCCTTTATTATTTATATTATTACCAGCACTAGTTTCATTCTTAATAGAAACTATATACGCAATAATATTTTTAAAGAAGAGAAATAAAGATATATTTAAGTATATTAAATCATCATATAGTTTCTTTCCTGGTTTGTTTTTGGGATTAATTCTTCCTATAAATATGCCTATTTGGATAGTATTACTAGGAGCAGTCATTGCATCACTTAGTAAGATGATATTTGGTGGATTTGGTAAAAATTGGTTTAATCCAGCCTTAGTAGGATATTTATTTATATTTATATTTTTTACTAGTTATTTTCAAATAAATGGAGGATATTTAAATAAGTTAGAGGTTGATACTATTAGTACTTCAACTCCTCTTACTAATTCTATTGTTGTAGAGGGAATAGGAGATTATGATTCTTTAGTTAAACCTTATGGAAGTCTAGTAAATTTCTTTACTGGAATGATACCAGGTTCAATAGGAGAAACAAGTACTTTACTTTGTTTAGTAGCGTTTATTTATTTAACAATATCAGGTGTAATTAAATGGAAAATACCTATTGTTTATGTATTAACTGTATTTTTTGCTACATTCTTAATTGGTAATATAAATAATTTAGGTATTTGGTATCCTTTATTTCAAATATTAAGTGGAGGCTTAATGTTTGGAGCGGTATTTATGGCAACTGATCCAGTAACTAGTCCTACTACGACACAAGGACAAATACTATATGGTTTATTCTTAGGAATACTTACTGTTGGTATTAGATACTTATCACCTTTACCTGAAGGAGTATTTATTAGTATTTTAGTAATGAATATATTTGTTAAAGTATTAGATACAATAGGTTATAAAGCTAAATTTGATTTTAGAGTATCATTACTTCCTTATATTGTAGTATGGATTCTTATAATTGGTTTAGGTTTCTATGTTGGAAATGATTACGCCAAAAAATCATCTTTAGTTGATAGTAACTTTAATATAGTATCAAAAGAAACTAAAGGTAATAAAACAACTTATATTGTAACAGAGAAAGGTTATGTTGCTAATATCAAAGCAGAAGTAGTTATTAATAAAGAAAAAATATTATCTTATAGGGTATTAGAACAAAGTGAATCATTCTATTATAAGATATATGATAGTAATTACTTAGATACATTAGTTAATAATCAATTTAGTTTAAAAGATGTTGATACTGTAAGTGGCGCAACAGTTACTAGTAAGGCTTTAAAGAAATTGTTACAGAATGTACTTAAAGATTATAATAATTCTGATATACCAGACGATGTAGAAGAAGAAAAAGATTTTGAAGTATTAAATATTGAAGACAATATAGATAATGTTATTTATAATGTTAGCAAAAAAAGTTTTGGTGGCAACTTAGAACTTAAAATTACTTTTGTACATGATGTTATTGAAGAAATAACTATCGTAAATCAAAATGATTCTTATATGGGTTTAGTTATTGATGCTGATTTTATAAATACATTAATACGTAATCAACAAGATTTAGATAATGTTGATACTGTAAGTGGCGCAACAATTAGTTCAACAGCTATTAAAGATGCAGTTATAAAAACTATTGAAGCATATAATGCAAATAAACAAGAAGTTACAGAATAAAATAAAAATGATGATTAGAAAATAATGTTTGAACTGAATCCTAAAAGTTGGATAGTTTATAACAATTTCTAATTATCATTTTTTTATAAATATTCTAAATTTTTTCTTGTATCTAGAACAAACGTTTAATATAATTTTGCACAGGGACATTTAATAAGTTGGGTGGAGCCAAACTTCAGTGAAGGGAGGCGATAATATGAACAAGAAAGATTTTTTAATTCTTTCTCAAGTAATTACTATCTTCCTTTTAATATTATTACTATTTATAGTTTTGATATAAAAGAAAATCCACCTAACCGCTAAGTTAGGTGGAAACCAAAAACTTTTGGCAACACTCAACATGCACATTAAGTGTTCCTTTTATTATATGCAAGTTTCCTTGACACATACATAATAACATATTTTTAGTTGATTGTCAAAGAGTCTGTTCTAATTTTTACAGTGGCAATTCTTGTTTAGTGTTAACATCATTTTCAATATATTTTAGATTACTAAATGATTTATTATTTCTTAGTAATTCCATTTGTTTTCTAGCAATGTTATTTAATCTAACGAGCCTTTCATTTTGTGGTATTTTCATTTCAATCAACTCTGCATTAATGTTTTCCAAATTATTTAATATTACTAAATGAAGTAGATCAGTATAGTCTCTGATGTTACTATTTTTGGACAATTCTGAATTATCTTTTCTCCATTCTTTAGCAGTAATACCAAATAAAGCAACATTTAAGACGTCTGCTTCTTCTGCATATATAAATTTTTTTTGTTCCTCTGTTAAAGTAGGAACAATTATATTTTTTATAGCATCAGTGTGAACTATGTAATTAACCTTTGATAAAATTCTATTGGCGTGCCAATCAATTTTATTTTGATATGCTTCATTTCTCTTTAACCTTTGAAATTCTTGAATAACATATAACTTAAATTCTGGGCTTAACCAACTAGCAAATTCAAATGCAATATCACTTCTAGCATATGTTCCGCCGTTATTACCTGATTTAGAAATTATTCCAATAGCGTTTGTTTCCTTAATCCACTTTTGTGGCGAAATTTTAAATTTATTACTGCCAGCTTCGTTTTGAAACGCGTCGAATTCGACACGTTTGAAATTTTCATTGTTAATACTTTCCCACAAGCCTAAATAGGAAATAACATCTTTATTTCTCATCCAATTTTGTATTGGATATCTAGGGTCGTCTTCATCAGCATATTTTGCCAAATCAGTAAGTGATATATATTCATTATTATTAATTCTTAAAACACCAATCTTTTGTTCTTTTACTTTAATTTCAGTTTTTATACTTTCTTTATTCATAGTCACGTCCTTTCTTGTTTCTTAAGTTGAATAAGTTTTAAATTTTTTAATTTTCAATTAATTGTCAAAGTGTCTGTTCCAATTTTCTACCTTGATAAGAATCTCTTCTTTTTAGTTCTTTATCTATATCATTTAATACACAAAACTTTTTTACTAACCAATTTGGTTCGATTAAATCTTCTTTTTTAGGGTCACCAGTAATTCTATTAATAACTATTTCTGGTCTTAGATATTCTAGTTCATCACAAACAATATCAACATATTCTTCTTTAGTAAGGACATGAAATTTTTCTTTTTCATAAAACTTTTCTAAAGCAGTATTTTTTAAAATACTTAACATATGTATTTTTATACCTTGAATATCTAATTGATTTATGTGTTTAATAGTTTCAATCATCATTTCTTTTGTTTCAAAAGGTAAGCCATTAATAATATGAACTACAACATTAATATTTCTTTTTCTAAGTTCTGTTACCATATTATCAAAACACTCTAAGGAATGACATCTATTTATTAGTTTTGTTGTAGTAGGGTGTATTGTTTGTAGGCCGAGTTCAATAGTTAAATAAGTTTTTTTATTTAATTCTTCTAAGTATTCTAAGCATTCTTCATTAATAGCATCAGCACGAGTAGCGATATTTAAGCCAACTACATTATCTAGTTTTAATATGGTTTCATATTTTTCCTTTAATACAGATACTGGTGCGTAAGTATTAGTATTAGCTTGAAAATAACCTATGTATAAACTATTCGGCCATTTCTTAGAAATCATATCTTTTACTTCATTAAATTGTGTTATTAAGTCTTTTTCTTTATCTCCGGCGAATTCTCCACTACCTAGTTTGGAGCAATATATACAACCGCCATAGCCTACAGTTCCGTCAATATTAGGACAGGAAAATCCAGCATTAAGACTAACTTTAAATACTTTACTATTAAATTTATGTTTATAAAAATAATCTAAAGTATGATATCTTTTATTAGAATCACTATATTTAAATGTCATATAACCACTTCCTACCCAAGATTATAACAAATTCTTAGTAAAAATAGTGAAAAAATGGTGAAAAATCATAAAAAACCTTTAATTTTATTAAAAACAAGTGTTATAATGATAATGGAGGTTATATAATGAAAAAAGATAAGAGTAAGAGAAGTAGTAAGTATAGTTTACTAAAAGCTATAGGTATTGCATTTTTGATTTTTGCAGTTCTTTCTTGGATAATTCCAGCAGGAACTATTAGTAATGGTACCTATACAAAAAATACTGATGGTACAATACCAGTTGGTTTATTTGGACTATTTAGTAATCCACTATATAGTTTTGGCATATTTGCTCAATATTTTCTATTGTTACTAAGTATCGGTGGATTATATGGTGTATTAAATAAAACTGGTGTATATACTAAAATAGTTGATAACTTTGGAAGTTGTGTTGAAAAACATAAAAAATTATGGTTAATAGTTATTACATTTTTGTTAGCATTAATTTCTTCTATAGTTGGTAATCAAATAGTATTATTTATTTTAGTACCATTCTTTGTAGCAGTTCTTATGAAAGGTGGATTTAATAAAGTTACATCTATAGCCGCAACTGCTGGTGCAATTATTATTGGTGTCGCAGGTTCAATTTTTGGTAATGATGTAATTTATATTAGTTTCTTTAAGGCAAAAGTATTTACAGGAACAATAACTAAAGTAATATATTTTGTTTTAATAACAACTTTATATGTGTTATTCCTATTACTTCAAAATAAGATGTTATCAAAGAAAGAAAAAAAATTGGATATTAAAGATTTAGACATCTTTAAATCAGAAGAAATTCCTTTATATGAAAAAAACGAAAGCAATAAGAGTGCTATTCCACTAATTATAATGAGTATTATATTATTGTTAATAGTATTTATTGGATGTATTAACTGGACTTATACATTTGATGTAAGTTTCTTTACAGAACTAGATACAAAAATTAATGATATTTCTTGGTTACCTAAAGTATTTGGTACTTTACCAGTAATGGGATATTTTGGTAATTATGATGTTGCTGCAGTAATTTTAATATTTACATTTATAATTAAATGGCTTTATAGCATTAAATTTGATGAATTTATTGATGCTTTTAAAGATGGTATGAAACAAATGATAACACCTGCAGTATATGCCATTTTAGCATCTACTATATTTGCAGTAATGGTTAACTCTAATACTGGTGCTAATATTAGTACAACTATTTCTAATTCTATTTTAGGTATTAGTGATAAATTCTATGTATTAACAGTTACATTACTTGGTTTTGTTGGTGGCTTCTTCTTTAATGATTTAGCATACTTAACTAATAGCATATATAGTTTATTAGCAACTTATGGTTCTGCTAGTGTAACAATAATGGGTATTTTATTACAAACAGGATACGCTATTGCTATGTTATGCTTACCAGTAAGTGTAGTTTTAATAGCTGCTTTAAAATACTTAAATGTATCTTACAAAGAATGGATGAAATACATTTATAAATTCTTACTTGCTATGTTTGTCCTTGTCATTGTATTTGGATTAATAGCATTAGCACTTTAAAAACAACCTTTTGGTTGTTTTTTTTATTTTGATATGATACAATTTTACTGTAGAGTAGAGGAGAAATAAGATGGATAGTCAACTAAAAAATGATATTGTAATTTCTGCAGCATCTAAAGTACATGAGGATTGGTGCTTACAGGAATTAAGTGCGTATTTTAAAAGAGCACAAGAAGAACTTAAAAAGACAGATAGACTTGGTGAAGTATTTAGAAATGCTTGCTATAAAGGTGAACAAAAAAGAAATGAAGTAGATTTGGATGTTGCATATTTGGAAGGTCATGATACTGAAGTTGATACATGTTTAAGTGATTTTTCAATGTTTATGTTTTTATTCAAGATCGGCGCTATAGACGTAAAAAGATTTGTTAATAGAGAATTAACAGAAGAAGAAAAGCAAAAAATACCTGCTAGTGAATATGTTGATGGTAAAGAAAATATATTAAGACCATTTGTAAAACTTTCTATGGCTTCTAAAAAAGAGAATTTAGAGGCTGCAATTGGTGCATTCAATGTATATGAACAAATGAGTAAAGCTGGAATATCTATTGATGATATGCAAAATAATCCAGAAATAAAGAATATGATAGGTATTGCCATCCATACAGATTGGTTAAAAAGAAATATGGATCATCCTAATGAAAGTTTAAAAGTACCTTATTCTCAATTAGATGAATGGACTCAACAACAAGATTTAACTGTTTTTGCTGCCTTACTTGATGTTGTAAAAACTAATTTAGAAAAATATGGTATTAAAAAAGAAGATGGTTTTACTTTACCAAATTATGAAGAAGAAGAAAAACAATTACTTGGTATTGCTCCTAAAAGCAAATAATGATTATTAAGACAACCTTTTGGTTGTTTTTTCTTACTATAAATGGTATAATCAAACAGAAAAGAGGAATAACTATGGAATTGTTTTTAACTTTAATAGCGGGATTATTTATAGTTTTAGGAACTATTTTAATACTATTTACAAATAATAATAAAAGAATAGTTGATCTATCTATTAGTATGGCTTTTGGTGTTATGATAACACTAGGAGTGTTAGAATTACTACCAGAATCTTATAAAACTATATCAAGATTTATCAAAGTACCATTTAATGTAGTAGTAATTATTATTGGTATTATAATTGGAATAGAAATTCTAAAAATATTAGATAGATTTGTACCAGATCATGGTCATGATCATAAAAAAGATAAAGATCATAAACGTAATTTATATCATGTAGGAATTATTACTTCTGTAGCACTTATTTTACATAACTTTATAGAAGGTATTACACTATATGGAATGCTTTGTGCTTCATTAAAAATGGGTATTTTAATGTGTATAGGTATAGGGTTACATAATATACCAATTGGTATGATAATAACATCAACATTTTATAAGAAAAATAAAAGTAAATTAAAAACTATATTAATAAGTATTGGTATATCTTTATCAACTTTTATTGGTGCCTTAGTAGCGTTATTATCTTCATCTTTAGCAAATAATGAGTTTTTAGAAGGTGTACTTCTTGCTGTTACACTAGGTATGATAATTTATATAACATTATTTGAACTTATTAATCAATTAAAAGAAATTGAAGATAAAAGAATTCGCTATGGTGGTGTTCTTTTAGGAATTATTTTATTAGTAATTAGTATATTGTTATAGGTGACTTATGTTTAATAAAGAGAATATAGATATTAGATGTACTCAAATAATAGATATTGTAAATAATTTTTTAAAAGTACTGCCATTAGAAAGTGATGCTATTATTTATTTAGGAACTACTGAAGAGGTTTGTACATTAAATCTCAAAACAAACAATTATGAGTTTTCTAAAAAATTAATACTACATAGTAATTTCAAAAGAATTTTATATGATAGAGTTTTTTGGGATTTGTTTAACAAGTATATTGATGATAATACTGTTAATATTACACCCAAGATGATAGAGGATGATATTAATGGCAACAAATGGCAAATTGTTATGAATAATACTCAAACAAACGCAACGGTAATTCTAGATTTTGCAATTGAAAATAATAAAGATTTTGTTTGGATAAGTAACGCTATTGATAAGTGGAACTATATGGTTAAAGCTAAAGAATTTCAAAAAACTAAATCAAGATAACGAAAGTTATCTTTTTCTGTATTATGAAGTATAATTTATTGATATTTTTAATTATTTAAGATAAAATTAATATATAGTAATTATTATTAGGCGGGTGATTTGGTGAAAAGATGTGTGGTGGTTTATAACCCTATAAGTGGTAAAGAAAAAAATAAAGAGTGTATTGAAGATTTTTATACAGCCTTAAAAAAGTATGATTATGATTTAGAACTTATCTATACTAAAAAGAAGGGTGATGCTATAGATATTGTAAAAAATTTAAATAATCCTGATTTGGTAATTAGTGCGGGAGGAGATGGCACTCTAAATGAAGTAATTAAGGGTAACCTAAGTAGAGAAGAGCGCCTACTTATAGGTATATTACCACTCGGTACAACTAATGATGTTGGAAGAATGCTAGGTTATACTAAGGATTATGTTAAAAACTTAGATTTATTATTAAGTGGTAGTAGACGTCAATATGATATTGGTCTAATAGATAATAATCCATTTATATATATAGCAGCTTTAGGTAAGTTAACTAGAGTATCTTATACAACACCTAGTATAAAAAAAAGAAAGTATGGACATTTAGCTTACCTTGTACAGTGCTTAAAAGAAATATTTAAGAAAGTAGAATTATATGATATCAAATATAAAATAAATAATAAGTTTTATCAAGGAATTTATTCTTACGTATTTATAACTAATACCAATACTGTTGGGGGAAAGAAAAACATTTACAAAGATGTTAAATTAAATGATAAATTACTTGAAGTGATTTTTGTAAAAGCTAAGACTAGGTTGCAGTTATTAAAAGTATTTTATTATATTTTTAGATCTAAGATTGCAGATAGCCCTTATGTTGAGTTTTATAAGACAGGCCATATTGATATAAGTGTTCAAGATAATAAAAGTGTATCTTGGTGTATTGATGGCGAAGAATTAAATATTGATAGTTCTAAAATAAAAATTAATATTAATTCTAATAGTAGCATGCTAATACCAAATAAAAATATTGATAAATTATTTAAGTAGAAAGAGGTTTTTATGATAAACGTAGTAGCAAAATATTTTATTCTTTTTATGATTTATTCCTTTATAGGATGGTGTATGGAAGTATTAACTGTTCTTATTCCTAAGAAAAAATTTGTTAATAGAGGATTTTTAATTGGTCCTTATTGTCCTATATATGGATACGGGTGCTTATTAATTATTATTCTATTAAAAAATAATTTAGATGATCCTTTGGCACTATTTTTAAAAGCAATTGTAATATGTTCATTGCTTGAATATTTTACTAGTTTCTTTATGGAAAAGTTATTTAATGCCAGATGGTGGGATTATAGTAATAAAAAATTTAATATTAATGGAAGAATATGTTTAGAAACCATGCTACCATTTGGTATCTTAGCATGTTTAGTAATGTATGTGTTAAATCCATTCTTTGAATCAAAGATTAATTTATTACCAGATTTAGCAGTGCTTATTATCGCGGGTATATTATTTGTTATATATTTAGTGGATAATATTGTTTCTTTTAAAATAATATCAGGATTTAGTAAAACAGTTAAGAAAGTTGCTAAAGACAGTACAGAAGAAATTACTAATAAAGTTAGAAGTGTTTTAAAACAAAAAAATATTTTAACTAAACGTCTTACAGAAGCTTTCCCTAAGTTTCAGGCTAAATTAAAAGAAATGACAAGAAGAAAAAAATAATTTAATTAAAACAACCAACAAAATAATGTTGGTTGTTTTAGTATAAAAGTAAAAAAAATAATCAAAATATATTTAGTTATATATTTTGGTTGGTACTGCTTAAATGAATTTACTATCTTGATTTATATTCGTTATAGAATATTTTATCAGGTGTTGTTTTGAATACTGATGCTATTCTTACTGCCATTTCATATGATAGCTTTCTAGAATTATTTTCAATTTGCCAATAATAGGATTTACTTATTTTTAATGTATCTGCCATATCTTGACAAGTTAAATTATTAGTAATCCTAATGTTTTTTAAATTACCCATTTAATCACTCCTTACCAATATTATATATTAAGTTTAAATTAACTTCAATAGCAAAAATTACTTAAAAGTTAACTTTGTTTAAAATTCTTTATTACTTGCTATAATGATGTTAACAAATAGATTACGGAGGAAGTATATGATTATTGGTGAAAGAATTAAAATGGCAAGAAAGAATAAAGATTTAACACAACAAGAATTAGGTGATATTTTAGGAGTGTCAAAAGTTTCAATTTGTGGTTATGAAAATGGCACTAGAGTTCCAACAGTGGAGAATTTTGTTCAATTGCTAGATGTTTTGGAGGTAGAACCAGATTATTTGTTAGGAAGAGAAAACATGGTAATATGTGAAGAGAATGAACAATATTGTATCCATATTGCTAAAGAAGATTTAGATATATTAAATGAATTAAAGAAATATAACAGTTTATATAATAAATTAATTGCGGATTCTAAAAGAACAGTAGAATTAATCGCTAGAAGAATGAAAAAGTAGTAGTTTAACTGCTTTTTTTTTGATATAATGATTATGGTGATAATATGAATATACTAGAGTTAATAGATAAAAAACGTTTGAAAAAAGAATTGAGTTATCAAGAACTAGAATATATTGTAAATAACTATTTAAATGGAACTATACCAGATTATCAGATGAGTTCTTTATTAATGGCTATTACATTAAATGGTATGAGTGATGAGGAAACAATAAACTTAACTGATATTATGATTCGTAGTGGTGATACAATCGATTTAAGTGTTGTAGATGGTATTGTAGTAGATAAACATTCTACCGGTGGTATAGGAGATAAAACAACATTAATACTTGCTCCATTAGTTGCGGCAAGTGGAGTTCGTGTCGCTAAAATGAGTGGTCGTGGTCTAGGGTTTACTGGTGGAACAATTGATAAATTAGAATCTATAGAAGGTTTCAATGTTGAAATGAGTTTTGACAAATTTATTAATCAAGTTAATGATATTGGTATATCTATAGTTAGTCAAATGGGTAATTTAGTTCCTGCAGATAAAAAAATATATGCTTTACGAGATATTACAGGTACGGTTGCATCTATTCCTTTAATTGCGTCTAGTATTATGAGTAAAAAGATTGCTAGTGGTGCAGACAGTATTGTTATTGATGTAAAAGTAGGAAATGGTGCTTTAGTAAATAATATCGAAGATGCTCGAAAACTTGCTAATATTATGATTAGAATAGGTAAGGAATACAATAAAAAAGTTGTATGTGTTGTAACGGATATGAATCGTCCACTAGGTCGCGCTATAGGCAATTCGATAGAAGTAATGGAAGCTATTAATACACTTCGTTGTAAAGGACCAGAAGATGTAAATGAACTTGTAATTACCTTAGGTAGTTATATGGTTTCTTTAGGATTGCAAATTAGTATAGATGATGCTAAAAAAATAGTAACAGAAAAACTTAAAGATGGCTCAGCTTTAAAGAAATTTTTTGAATTTGTAAAAGTTCAAGGTGGTAATATAGATACTTTAAATGTTAGTAAGACGGTAATATCTATTAAGAGTAGTAAAACAGGTTTTATAAAAAGTATTGATGCTTATAATCTTGGTAATATTGTTAAAGAAATTGGTGGTGGTCGTGAGAAAAAAGGTGACAAGATAGATTATGGTGTTGGAATATTACTTTCTAAGCAAATTGGAGATTATGTACTAAAAGATGAAGAATTAGCTAAAGTATATATTAACAAAATAGATTTAGATATAAATAGATTAGTAGATTGTTTTGAGATAGCTAATGAAGTAGGGGAAATACCAAAATTAATTAAAGAAATAATTAAATAATGTAAATATTTGTCAAATTTTAAACATATTCTTGAAGAAATGTTAAATATGTTATATTATAGGTATAGAGGGAGGCAAATATGATATATCCATCTATCGATAAATTACTTGTTAAAGTAGGATCAAAATATTTATTAGTTAATTTAATATCAAAAAGAGTAAAAGAAATAGAAACAACTGGTCAATACCAAATGGCTGAAAATGAATATAAATCTACTAAGAATATTGGTCGTGCATTAGAAGAAGTATCAAAAGATCTAATTCATATTAAATAGTGAATTAGATTTTTTAGTAAAGTGTTTACAAACAATAGTTTGTGTGTTAAAATGCAAATGGAGGTAATTATGTATAAAATAAAAAATATAAAAAAGTGTGGTGAATCTAAATATCAAATAGAATTTACAGATAATAGTAAAATTAAAATCTATGATAATGTATTATTAAAAAACAATATTTTATTTAAAAAAGAATTAAATGATGAACTTTATAACGGCATACTAAAAGAAAATACTAAGGAGGATAATTATTATCAAGTTGTTAAATTTATTTCTAAAAAAATGCGTTCTAAAAAAGAAGTAATTGATTTTATAGATAAACTTGATTATGATTATAAAGAAAAAGAAGAAGTATTAAAGAGACTAATTTCTAACCATTTAATTAATGATAAAATGTATGCTAGAGCGTATGTACAAGATAAATTTTCTTTAACTAGTGATGGACCTATTAAAATAAGAGAAAGTTTAGTTCATAATAATATTGATAATTCTATTATAGAAGAATTACTAAATGAATTAGATGAAAATGAAATATACTCTAAACTAGAAAAACTAATTAACAAAAAAATTAAATCTAATACAACTAAATCGAGTTATGCTTTAAAGCAAAAGATAATTTATGATATGAAAAATCTCGGATATGATATATCTATGATTAATGAAATATTGGATAACTCTAATATTAGTAGTAATGGCAATGTTATTAGTAAAGAGTATAGTAAACTATATCGAAAATTTAGTAATAAGTATAAAGGTGAAGAATTATCTCGACAAATATATTATAAATTACGTAGTAAAGGTTTTAACGATGAAGAGATAACTAATATAAAGATATAAAAAAACTACCGAGCGGTAGTTTTTAATTTTATTTGGCTGAATTTAAACTTTTAACATTAGCGTCATAAACTCTTTGAATATCAGTGTCAACAATGCTTAAGTTATATTTCTTATGAATTTCAACCCAAGTTTTTTCTGTTAAATTTTTATCATCAGAAATTTTAGCGCTAACAACGTTATCATATAAAGAGTCTTTCATTTCTTCAAAAGATTTTTTTGGAGTATGACTAACTTTATAAATAATATGATATCCAAATTTTGATTTAACTGGTTCAGTAGTATATTTTCCTACTTCTAGTTTATTAGCAGCATCCCAGAATTCAGTAATATATTTGTCTTTAACAACATTATTGATTACACCACCATTACTAGCGCTTCCAGTATCTTTTGAAAATTCTTTAGCTAGTTTTTCGAAATCTTCGCCATTATCTAATTTTTTGATGATTTCTTTGGCTTGCTCTAAAGCAGCACCTTCCGCTTTTTTCTTTTCATCGCTAGTAGCATTATCAGCAACGTCTGGTTTGATTAAGATATGTTTTACACTTAACTCATCAGAAACATGCTTCTCATAATAATTTTTTAATTCTTCATCAGTGATACTTTCTTTGATGTATTTTTTAGCAACTTGTTCGCGTAAATAACTATTCATTACTACTTCTTTAAAAGCATCAACGCTTTCATAACCATTACTTGTTAATAAATCTTTAAAAGATATAGAAGAATTCTTATATTGTTCTTCATATTGAGCAATAATAGATTCAGCATATTTTTTAGCGTCATCCTTATTTTCTATTTCTTTATTAATAATAAAGTCATCAACTAAAGTAGTTAAAACATTATAACCACCTTGTTTATTTAATTCAGTATATAAGTCTTCAGCAGTAAATTCTTTCCCATCGATGCTAGCAACAACTTGCTTTCCATCAGATAGTTTTGGATGTGTGCCTTTACAAACTAAGCATATAATAACTGTTAGTAAGACAACTATAATACAAATAAGAGTAATAGTAATATATCTGTTTTTATCCTTTCCTTCTTGTGATGGTTTGTTAATATTTTTCATGATATCTTCCTTTCTTGTTTTTATATTTGTATTCAACCATACAAACAATATAATAACAAAAAATAAAATAAAATACAATAATTTTATGATTATTCAAGCACATATATTCTAAAATTCCATAGAATAATGTGAAAAGACAAAAAGGAGGATGATTTCAATGTGTAATAATGGTATATCTGGTGCTGCTATTGTATTAGTATTATTTATTCTTTTAATTATCATACTAGGAGCTTATATTTAATAGGTAAGGAGGTTCAACATGGCTTGTTGCAATTCTAATGATTCTTGCAATTCTAAATGTGGTTCTTCAAGTATCAATTATGTTATCTTACTAGTATTATATATATTACTTGCTATTATTTTAGGAGCTACATTTTATTGTTAATTAAAATAAAATCTACATTAATTTGTAGATTTTATTATGCATTTTTATTTTCTGTAAATACTTTGTTATAACAGTAAGAGCTTTTTTCTTGCCAATATAAATTGTGAAATTCATTAATTAAATTACTTGCTCGATTAAAAAATGGATAAAAATTTAAATTTCCTTTTAAAGACATTATAGCAAGGACATATGGCTGTTTATCAAAAACAATAGCAGTATCATGAATTGCTGCAGAATTCCATCCAGACTTGTGTGCGATTTTTATATCTTTGTTATCTAGAAATATTAATCTGGCTACAGAATTAAAATGGTAGTTTAAAAGTTCTTCTTTTACTTGTGGGTTTTCATTTATAAATTTATATAACTGTTTCATATATATAGAACCGTCGTAAGATGTGATTGAACCCCAAATATTCCCTGACCAAAAATAATTAGCACCTAAATTTTTCCAATAATCTTTTACTCCTTTATTTGAAACATAATAAGATAACATTGTGTAAGCAATATTATCACTATCAACTATAGCTCGTCTTGTAAGTTCTTTGATTGTATAAGTGCTACCAACAGGTTGAAATTGTATATAACCTGATCCTCCAACGTAGTGTTGTTTTTGATATGTTAGCACTGTTTTTAAATCAAGCTCACCATCTGTATATAATTTATATACGTATAAAATTACTGGTGCCTTAATAGCACTAGCAGCAAAGTATGTTTGGTTTTCATTGTAAGATATGTGTAATCCTGTATATAAATCTTCATAAGAAAATGATACTTTTTCATGGGAACTAGAAAAATATTTTTCAATTTCATTATATTTGTTTTTCATTTCATTTGTAAAATCTTCTTGTTTCATTGGTTCTTGATAACAAGATACAAAGTTTGATAGATTATTGTCAAGAATATCTTCTTCATAAATATATGTATCATTGTATGTTAAATTAAGTTTAGTATCATCAATATCATTGCCACCTTTTTCATAAAGTTTAACTTTACTAGATAAAGAAAAAGCAATGTAGATTAATCCTATTATAAAGTACACTCCTAAGACAATTCCTGCTTTCTTTAATAGTCTTGAAATTAGTTCTTTATTCATCTTACCACCTATTATAAATTATAGATTATATTTTTTTTAAAATCAACCTATTATTATTTTTTATTTGCATTTATCAATCTATATTGCTATAATTAATATGATGGTAGTTGGAGGATATATATGAACAAGAAATTAACAAAAACAATACTTAAAAACTGCAAGAAAGAGATTACTCTTGAATTCTTGGTATGTATAATACTTCGAGGAATATTACTTATAATTCCTATTTTATATAGTAACGCTATTAATTTTGCATCAATAACTTTATATGAAAAAGCTATTCACATGATAATAATATATGTAGTTGTTATAACTATTTATAAAGTTACTGAATATTTACGCCAAAGAACATTTTATAATTTATATAACAAAATGTATAAAGAATATACTGTTAAAGCAGTAGAAAATACTTGTGCTAATTCTATATTTAGTTTATCAAGATTTACTACTGGGGAGTATATGAATATTTTAAATAGTGACATAGATACTATTTGTAGTTTTTTCTGCAATGCTGTATATAGAAGTGTTCAAATCTTAGAATTTGCATTTATATATTATTATTTTTATACTATCAGCTTGGAGTTATTTATTGTATCTGTTATATCTTCAATTATAGTTCTTTTGGGTATCTTATTATTTGGTAGACGTTTAGAAAAACTAAATAAAAAAAGAAAAGATAGCTTAGATATAAAGACTGGTATTGTAAATGATATTTTTGTTGGTATAAAGGAAATAAAAGGTTTTAATATTTTAAACTTTGTTAGTAAAAAAGTAGAAATTGGTGCTGATGAATATGTTAGTGCTAATGCTAAGTATAATAGAGAATATAATTTATCTAATATAATTGCTATATACATATTTGAAATAATACGTTTAGTAATGTTGATATATGGTATTTATATGATTAAAGATGGATATATGGAAATAGGTATTTTAATGATAATATATAGTTATTTCCAAAAAATAATTGATAACTTTACTTTAGTATCAACTGTTAATGTAGAATATCGTAGTTTAAATGTATCTTTAAAAAGATATAATAAGATAGTTGAATATGCTAGAAAGAGTATCGAAGATGGTAAATTTATAGATAATAATGATACTAATGGCAAAATAGAATTTAAAAATATTTTATATGGATATAAGAATGACCCAGTATTAAAAGACTTTAATCTAAAGATAAGAGAACATTCTATTTATTCTATTACTGGTGTATCTGACAGTGGCAAAATGGGTATATTTGAATTATTATTAAAACTTAATCGTCAACATGAAGGTAATATATTAGTAGATAATAATGAAATATCTGAAATAAATGATGAAGCATATTATAAATTAATATCTTATGCTAGAAGTAATCCTATATTTTTTGATTGTAGTATTAGAGATAACTTAATGCTTGTTGAACCAGACTTTTCTAAAATAGAAAAAGTATGTAAAATGGTTAAGGTACATGATGATATTTTAAAATTAAAAGATGGATATGACACAATAATTGGTACAGATTGTACAGTACTTTCATCTACAACAAAGAAATTATTATCAATAGCGAGAGTTATACTTAAAGATAGTCGTATTTTATTATTTGATGAAATAATTGATTCATTAGATAAGACTAATAAAAAAAATATTATTAAAGTATTACAAAAATTAAGTGAAGAACATACAATTTTAATTATTACTCGTGATAAGGGTATATTAAAATTATCTGATGAAATAATTCTACTTGATCAAGGAAAGGTAGAAGCAGTAGGTAGACATAACGAACTTATGGAAACCAGTGATATTTATAAACAACTTTATTAACGTAGGTTAAATATATTTACAAAAAGATAAAAGTTTTATATAATTGATATGTAATAAAAATAAGGGTAGTGATAACATGACTAAAACTATTATAATAAATGATTTACAATTTGTTAACCAAGGGGGGGGGTTATAGTCATACCTTAGTAAATAATAAAGACACAAATAGCAGTTGGAGGTAAGCTCTAATTTGTTTTTTTGTGTCTTTTTGTTGTAATTAAATAAGGAAAGGAAGAATATCTATGAAAGATAGAAATAAAAGAAAATTAATAATATACGCTTTAGTTGGAGTATTGATGCTAACTACAGTTGCGTATGCATCATTACAAACAATATTAAATGTATCAGGTACCGTAGTAAAGAAAGGTAACTTGTGGAATATATATTTTACTAATTCCAGTAGTGCTAGTATAGTAGGAACAGCAACAGGTAGTAGTTTAAATATACAAGCATCTAAATTAGATTTTTCAGTAAGTTTATATAAACCTAGAGATAAAGTAAGTTATACAGTAGATATAAAAAATGGAGGAACTATAGATGCCGTATTAAATAGTATATCCTTAACAGGATTAGATACTGCAAAAAGTAATAGTCTAAATTATACAGTAACATATTCTAATGGAAGTACTATAAAAGAGGGAGATACTTTAAATGCTGGATCAAGTAAGACAATAAAGATAACAGTAGAGTTTGATAGTAGTGCGACTAGTTTACCAGAAAGTGATGTTAACTTAACATTTGGAGTAACCCTAATATATGGACAAACCACAAGTAGTAGTTCTACTGGAACTAGTGGAATAACAAGTAATAATGTTATTGCGGGAATATATGGGAATAGTACTCAAAATGGAACCCCAACGCCAACTAGTCCAGTAGAGATACAAAGTGTAGGTGAAAAAAGTACTAATTTAATTCCATTTAATTATACTTCGAGAACTAAAAATGGTGTTACTATTACAGTAAATAATGATGGCTCATTAACTTATAATGGTACCGCTACAGCTAGCGTTTCATATGAATTGTTTAATGGAAAGATGTCATTGGTTGAAGGAAAAAAATATTATTTTTCAGATTGCTACGCTCAGTTGAATGGTCAATCTGGAAATATTATGACAAATGGTTATACAGCTAAGTCTGGAGATTATATCAGTTTAATTTGGATTTGGAATGCATCAGGAACAGTATTTGATAATGTCGTAAAAAAACCAATGATTTCTAATAATCAAATTACAAGTTCTAATTATGAACACCCGGGTTATAAAGTACCAATTACAGCAAGTAATGGAAGTGATACTAAGACAACAAACATTTATTTAAAAGAACCATTACGTAAAATGGGAGATTCTGCCGATTACTTAGATTTAACAAATAAGAAAGTAGTAAGAAATGTAAAAGAGTATAAAATTACTGGTAAAGAACAATGGGCACTAGTTTGGACAACTGATACGACTACAATTTATAAATCAGAGTCATTGTTTACTGATGCAAAACCTAATAGTAATAAAACAACTATAGGGACAAAGTCCAATAAATTGGGAGCTATTAGTTACGATGGTTATTCTGCTGGTGTTGCTTCTATGTGGCAAATAAGAAAAAATGACAATTACAAATATCAAGTAGCAATTAATTACTATAATAATTCTTGTGGTAGCCTTTTTATAAAAAATATAGATTATAAATCAGATGTTTCAAACTTTAAGAAATGGTTAAGTGATCAATACGATAGTGGAGATCCCGTGTTAGTGGATTATATCTTAACAACACCAACCGAAGAAAGTGTAAATATACCAGAGCTACCAAGTCTTACCGGTAATGTAACATACAGTATAGGTACAAGTATAAAACCAAGTAGTATAAATTATACTACTAGATAATAGAAAGAAGTGATAAATTGAAAAATAAAGGATTTACTTTAGTAGAACTACTAGCGGTGATAGTAGTTCTATCTATTATCGCTTTAATAGGATATTCTGCAGTAGGAAATGTAATAAGTTCTACACAAGATAATAGTAATAAGATAACTATGAAAAATTACGCTAAAGCGGTAGATCAAGCGGTGTTCTTATATGAAATGAATAATAGTGATAGTAATTTATCAGAATTAAATGCAAACTGGCTAAAAGAAAATGTTAAATTTGAGAAAGCAACCGTAGAATGTGAATATGCAACATATGATAAAACAAGTAGTTTATATGGATGTAAAGTAAATGATAGTGATAAGACATATTGTTATATTAGTGATACAGCAGTTGAATGTAATAAAGATAAATTATCTAAAATATATGGAGAAAGTATCCAAAATGGAACACCAACTCCAACTAGTCCAGTGGAGATACAAAGTGTTGGAGAAAAAAGTACTAATTTAATTCCATTTAATTATATTTCGAGAACTAAAAATGGTGTTACTATTACAGTAAATAATGATGGCTCATTAACTTATAATGGTACCGCTACAGCTAGCGTTTCATATGAATTGTTTAATGGAAAGATGTCATTGGTTGAAGGAAAAAAATATTATTTTTCAGATTGCTACGCTCAGTTGAATGGTCAATCTGGAAATATTATGACAAATGGTTATACGGCTAAGTCTGGGGATTATATCAGTTTAATTTGGATTTGGAATGAATCAGGTACAGTATTTGACAATGTAGTAAAAAAACCAATGATTTCTAATAATCAAATTACAAGTTCTAATTATGAACACCCGGGTTATAAAATACCAATTACCGTAAGTAATGGAACAGAAACAAAGACAACAAATATCTATTTAAAAGAACCATTACGTAAAATAGGAGAATATGCTGACTATTTAGATTTAACAAATGGTAAAGTAACAAGATATGTAACAGAAGTAGTATTTACAGGAAGTGAAACATGGAGTAAATATACAAGTGTAAGAAATCATTATCAAATAACTGTAAATAATAATTTTTTTGATATACAAAATAATTTAATTCTATCGAATTATTATAATAACACTAATACTAAAATTAATTATTATTCGTCAGCAGATTATGATGTAATTTCTGCCGATGGCTATAGAATAAGATTTAAAAATAAAGATATTGAAACTTTAGAAGAATGGGAAAATCATGTTTTAAATAAATATAATAGTGGGATACCAATAAAAGTAGTTTATGTATTAATGGCACCAACTGAAGAAAGCATAGACGTACCAGAAATACCAAGTCTTACAGGTAATGTAACTTATAGTGTAGATACAAGTATAAAGTCTAGTAAAATGGAATATGGATATTAATTAATAGACTAGAAAGCTCTTTTGAAATAGAGCTTTTTTTGGTATAATATTATTAGTGAGATGGTTATATGAAAAAAAATAAGAATATTTCTATATTATTAATTATAGGTTTAATACTTTGTTTAATTTCTATTTTTAGTGGAAAGTTATTTGGTTCTAATGTCGATTGGATAAATCAACATGTTACTTTTGCCAATTATTTTCGAAATAATTTTTATAAAACAGGTAAACTTTTACCCGATATAGCATGGAATTTAGGATTAGGACAAAATATATATAATTTTTCTTATTATGGATTATTAAATCC
This sequence comes from uncultured Bacilli bacterium, assembly GCA_934154785.1. Taxonomy (GTDB): domain Bacteria; phylum Bacillota_I; class Bacilli_A; order RF39; family UBA660; genus SIG204. The sequence goes on from CAKPGL010000001.1 coordinate 413,372, forward strand.
TATTATTCTTATTTCTTATTTACTTCCTTTTATTTCTATGACTAATTATATAATGATTAGTAATATTATTTTATATTTACTAAGTATATACTTATTTTATAAATGGGTTAGTCCAAAATATAGTAGTAAACTATCACTATTATTAACCACTATATTCATGCTTAGTGGACCATTATTTTACCAATTTCATCGTCAAATAATGTTTGTAAATTATATGCCATTTTTACTTTTGAGTTTAATAGAAATAGATAAAAATAGAAAGAGTAGTTTATTTTTACTAACTATATATATTACTTTAATAATATTAAGTAGTTACTATTATAGTGTAGGAGCTATACTATGCATAATAATTTATTATATATTTGTTCATTTTAATGATAGTATTCATGAAAAGTTAAAAATATTTATTCCTATTATAATTAGTGCTTTGTTATCAGGCATATTAATTATTCCAACTATTGATACTATTATAAGTGGTAGAAATGATATTAAAACTAGTATCAATTTGTTAAATTTATTTATTCCTAACTTTGCAATTGGTAAAGTTATATATGGTTCTTATACCTTAGGAATTACTGCAATAATTATACCTAGTTTAGTTAGTTTATTAGTAAGTAAGGATAAAAAAAATAAATATTTAGGAGCGATTTTGTCAATACTTATTATATTTCCTATTTTTAGATATTTACTAAATGGTTGTTTATATATTCGTAGTAAGGCTTTAATACCATTTTTACCATTATATATATATGGAATAGGTATATTTATAAAAGATTGTATTAATAAAGACGTAGATTATAAGTTAGTAATAAAAGTAACTTTAATAATTGCTTTATTAGGTTTAATTACAGGTTACTTTAATCTAGGATATTATTTAGATATAATTCTTTCTATAATTATCTTGATGCTATTTATAAGTGATAAAAAAATATTATCTGGTTTCATAATTATTATCGAAATTCTTGCTATGTTTGTTGCATTTAATATTGATGAAAAATATGTAGATAAAAGTGAGTATAATTCTTGGAATTTATACCAAGAAGAGTTAAGCAAGGTTATAGAAAATGATAGGTCTATTTATAGAATATCTGATGTACTAGAACCTATTAACAATATTAATTATATTGGAGTTAATAATTATTATAAGGCTTCTTTATATTCATCTACTTATAATTATTACTATTATAATTTTTATCATAATACTTTAAATGCTAATAATATAACTTATAATCATCTTATGTTAGCGGATACTACAAATTTAATTATGAACCGTTTATTAGGAATAAAGTATATTGTAAGTAATGAGAAGTTAAATTTTGGATATAGTTTGTTAAGCAACAAAGATAATTTTTATTTATATAAGAATGATTATGCTTTACCTTTAGGTTACGCAACTAATAGAGTATATAATAAAGATAGTTTTGCATCATTAAATTATCCTTATAATTTAGAAGTATTACTAACAGGAATAGTTACTGATAATTATACAAATTTTAATTTGGAATATACAAAAGTTCTTGATACTAAATATAATATAACTTTAGGAGATAATATTAGTGTTAGTAATAATGATGATTTTAGTATAGTTCAAGTATTAAAAGATTCTAGTATAAATTTGTCTTTTAATGAAGTAATTGCCAATAAATTATTATTTATAGAAATTAGTGGATTAGAAGAAAATAGCTGTAATACAGAACTTAGTATTGAAATAAATGGTGTTAAAAATAAATTAACATGTAAAGAATGGGGGTACCCTAATAAAAATAATACATTTCATTTTTTAGTTAGTGATGATGATATTTCTTCTTTAAATATTAATATTTCTAAAGGAATTTATAAAATAACAGATTTAAAATTATATACAATGGATAAAGATGTTCTTAATAAAGAATTTGATTTAATGGAAGATATTCAAATTAATGATAATAAACTAATTGGTAATATTAATGTTACCGATGATGGTTATATGGTTTTATCTATTCCATATGATAAAAACTTTATTGTAAAAATAGATGACAATGTTGTAGATTATGAATTAGTTAATTCAGGATTTGTTGGCTTTAAAATAAATAAAGGAAATCACAACATTGAACTAACTTATGTAAATAGCAAAAAAACTTTAGGTATAATTAGTAGTTCAATCGGTTTATTATGTTTATTTATTTTAATTATTTTTAATTTAAAAAATTATAAATCAATTGACATTTTAAAACAATAATTATATACTTTTTATAGAGTAGAAAGTGGGATAAATATGAGAAGAAGAAGTGAAAATAGTCGTGAAAATAAAAGATATATTAGAGAATTAATAATTATGGCTCTTTTAGTTACTATAATTGGTTTAACTGTGTCTTATGTTGCAGCAAGTACAGCCTTTAATATTGTTGGTATTTCAAATGTTAGAACGGCAGATTGGAATGTTGGCTTTTCTTCTGCTAAAGTTGTAGCAAAGACAGGTGATGTCAATATAATAAATGATCCTAAGATATCAGGTCAAACTATTAATTATGAAGTTGGATTAAAAAATGAAGGCGATAGTGTCACGATTGAAGCTATAGTAAAAAACTATGGAAATTTAGATGCTAAATTAAATTCTTACGTCATTACAGGAATTACTAGTAATTATCAAAATAATGTTAGTTACAAGATAACTGATAAAAATGGTAGTGAATTAAAAGAAAACACTATTTTGAAAAGTGCGGAAGCTGATTATAATCAAAATATAATGCCAATATACATCACAATTACTTATGATAAATTCATATATGAAGATGTAGCGGGCACTATTTCATTTAACTTAGGTTTAAGTCTTAACTTTGTTCAAAATTGTACTACTTGTAATACAAATTTTAGCTAAATACTATTTACAAAATTTAGTTTTATGATATAATTATTGGTATAAAAGAAAAGCGAAGAAAAAGAAGTAGTAATATATTGATGCTTTTAAGAGAGTTTGTGGTTGGTGAAAACAAATAAGTTAGATATATGAATTCGTCTTTGGAGCTGTTGTTACCGGTAATGCGTTATAGTTTTGAGGTTATATTTTATAACAAATTAAGGTGGTACCACGTAATCACGTCCTTATAGGATGTGATTTTTTTATAGGAGGAATTTTTATGAAAGAAAAAGTTATTGCGATTCAAAAAGAAATTGAAGAAAAATTAAGTAATGTTACTAATTTAAAAGAATTAAATGATATTCGTATTTCTTATTTAAGTAAGAAAGGACCTATTTCTGAGTTATCTAGTTCTTTAGCAACTATGACTATTGATGAGAAAAAAGAATTTGGAGCGGTATTAAATAACTTAAAAAATACTATTAATAACCAAATTGAATCTATTAAAAATAAATTAGAGCAAGAAGAATTAAATAAAAAGTTAGAAAGTGAAAAAATAGATATTAGTTTGCCCGCTACTAAAGTACCAGTAGGAGCCCCTAATATTTTAGAGCGTGTGGTTGAAGAAATTGAAGAATTACTAATGAGTATGGGATACGATGTAGTAGATGGACCAGAGATAGAGGAAGATAAATTTAATTTTGAAATGCTAAATATTCCAAAGGGACATCCTGCTAGAGATGCTCAAGATACATTCTATATTGAGGATGAAAAAATACTTTTACGTAGTCAAACTTCTCCAGTTCAAGCTAGAACGATGTTAAAAGGGGAAGGTAAAACACCTATTAGAATGATTTGCCCTGGTAAAACATATCGTAGAGATGATGATGACGCAACACATTCACATCAATTTATGCAAATTGAAGGATTATTGGTTGATAAAAATATTAGTTTATCAGATTTAAAAGGTACTTTTGATGTTATTGCTAAAAAGTTATTTGGTGAAGATTGTAAAACAAGATTTAGACCTAGTTATTACCAATTCACAGAACCATCAGTAGAAACAGATATTAGTTGCTTTGCTTGTAAAGGAACAGGTTGTAGTTTATGTAAAAATACTGGTTGGATTACAGTATCTGGTGCGGGTATGGTACATCCTAATGTTTTAAGAAACTGTGGTTATGATCCAGATGTATGGAGTGGCTTTGCCTTTGGATTTGGTGCCGAAAGACTTGCTATGCTTAAATATGGTATTAATGATATTAGAACTTTTTATCAAACTGATTTAAGAGAAGTAGGTACATTTGATAGAAAGGATGTTGATTAAGATGATTAGTTTAAATTGGGTAAAAGATTATATTGATTTAAATGGTCTAGATTTAAAAGAATTAGCAGTTAAGGTAACTAAAGCAGGCATTAACGTTGAAAAGGTTATTACTAATCATATTGATCACTTAGTAGTAGGTGAGGTATTAGAGTGTGTTTCTCATCCAGATAGTGATCATCTACATGTTTGCCAAGTTAATATCGGTAGTGAAACAACACAAATAGTTTGTGGTGCTAAAAACGTAAGAGCAGGTATTAAAGTAATAGTAGCGTTACCAGGTGCCGTTTTACCAGGTAACTTTGAAATAAAGAAAAGTACTATTCGTGGAGTAGAATCTAATGGCATGATTTGTGCTTTATTTGAACTTGGTTTAGAGGAAAAAACTGAAGAAAATTATAATAAAGGTATTCATGAATTAGATGCTGACGCTCCGGTTGGTGAAGATCCTCTTGCATACCTTGGACTTGATGATACATTATATGAATTAGATGTTCATAAACATCGTAATAATGACTGTTATTATCATATTGGATTTGCTTATGAAATAGCATCTATCTTAAATAAGAAAGTAACACTTCCAGAAGATAGTTTTACAGAAATAGAAGATTCTATTAATAATCATTTCAATTTAAAGGTTGAAACTAAGAAGTGTCCTTATTACTTAGCAAAAATGGTTACAGACATTGAAATAAAAGAATCTCCAGATTTTATAAAGAAAAGATTAATTGCTGCTGGTATGCGTCCTATTAATAATGTCGTTGATATATCTAATTATGTAATGTTAGAATATGGTCAACCAATGCACTTCTTTGATAAAGATAAATTAGGTAATACTATTGTAGTAAGAGATGCTAAGGAAGATGAAAAAATAGTTACTTTAGATGAAAAAGAACGTATTTTAAAATCTAGTGATATAGTTATTACTGATGGTGAGAAACCTGTTTGTATTGCTGGTGTAATGGGTGGCTTAAATACTGATGTTGATAGCGCTACAAAAACTATTTTAATAGAGAGTGCTATATTTGACGCTACTAGTATTAGATATACAGCGGGACATTTAAATTTACGCAGTGAAGCTTCTATTCGTTATGGTAAAGGATTAAACTATGAATATACTGGTCTTGCTATGTTAAGAGCATGTCATTTACTTCAAAAATACGCTAATGCTAAAGTATTAAGTGGTATGATGATTTATGATAATGTCGATAAGACTCCAAAAATAGTTGAATTTAAAGCTGAAGATGTAAATAAGTTATTAGGAATAAATATTAGTACTAAAGATATGGAAGTTGAATTAGATAGACTAGGTTTTAAATATACTTATAATGAAAATACTGATATGTTTAAAGCAATTATTCCTAATCGTAGATTAGATATTGATCCTAATGTAAATGATATAGCGGAAGAAATAGGTAGATTGTATGGTTATCATAATTTAGTTTCTACTTTACCACGTATACCTTTACGTAAAGGTGAATACGTAGGTGATGTAAAGTATCGTAAGTTAGTTTCTAAACGTTTACGTACTTTAGGTTTAAATGAATGTAAGACTTATACTTTAACTAGTCCAGAAATGGCTAAATTATTTAAATATGATAATAAAGAAAATGTTGTTTTACCAAATCCAATGAGTATGGATAAATCTGTTGTTAGAACAAGCATTTTACCATCTTTATTAAATACTTATGAATATAATAAGGCTAGAAAAGTAAATGATATTTTACTTTATGAAATAAGTAAAGTATACGATATTAATTATAATGAAGAAACTAAGATAGCTCTTCTTATGAAAGGTAATTATATTTGTAATAATTGGCAAAATAATGTTGTTAAAGTTGATTTTTATCTAATTAAAGGCATGGTAGAAAATGTTTTAGACTACTTAGGTTTTAAAAATAGATATACATTTACAGTTGATAATACTAGTGATATGCATCCTGGAATGAGCGCAACAATATTATTAGATAGAGAACCAATTGGTATAGTAGGTAGAGTACATCCTTCACTAAGTAAAGATGATATATTTGTAGCGGAGTTATCACTTACTAAAATTATGGGTAAACAGATAAAAGCAATAAAATATAAAGAATCATCTAAGTATCCAGAAATCAAAAAAGATCTTGCTTTTGTAGTAAATAAGAGTGTTCCATCTAGTGAATTAGTTAATCAAATTAAAAAATCTGGTGGTAGACTTTTAACTAATATAGATGTATTTGATATTTATACTGGAGAAAATGTTAAAGAAGATGAAAAATCTATTGCGTATACTTTAACATTTAGTGATGCTACTCGTACTTTATTAGAAGATGAAGTAAATACCGTTTTCCGTAAAATAATTGATGAAGTAGAAAATAAATGTAACGCTCGTTTGCGTGATAAGTAAAATGTTTCTAGACTTTTATAGGATAACAAATAATTTTTAAATCTTAGGTTTAAGCAATTTTAAATATATACATTTTTAAAATTGCTTTTTATGTACAAAATTATAGTTAGTTAGCAAATATACATCTTTCTAATTTGGATGGATTTTTTCTAAAATTTGTGCTACTATGGATATAATAGAAGTGTCGTTAAGGAGATTTATTAATATTTAAAATAAAAGAAGTAAACTGTGTAGTTTATAGATTTGTACACTACTATTTAAAAATAGAGGTAAGGTTATGGAAAAAAGTAGAAATTATGGAATTGATTTGCTCCGCATTGTTTTGATTTTTATGGTCTGTGTTTTGCACACACTTGGTCATGGGGGAGTTTTAAATACTAGTGTAGCGGGCACATTAAAATATAATGTTTATTGGTTAATTGCAATTTTTTCATATTGTGCAGTAGATGGATTTGCCATAATAAGTGGGTATACCGCTAATAATAAACCAAAAAAGTATGAAAAAATTGTAGACAAGTGGTTTCAGATATTATTTTATTCCTTTGTTGTAACTTTAATATTTACTGTTATAGGCATAAATGATAATTTTGGGATAAAGGAAATAATAAAGTGTTTGTTACCGATTACATTTAATAAATTTTGGTATATGACAGCATATTTTGCTTTGTTTTTTTCAATGCCAATTTTAAATAAATTTGTTTTTGAAACAAATGAAAATACTTTAAAAAAAGAATTAATAATTACTTTTATTTTATTTTCTATAATGGGCGTTTTAGGTGACCCATTCAAATCATCCGCAGGTTATTCAACAATATGGTTAATGGTTTTATATTATATTGGGGCTATATCTAAAAGAATTCATTTGTTTGAAAGTAAAAAATCTGTTACATTAATACTAATGTGGTTAACATGTATATTTGTTACTTGGATTACTTATATATTTTTAGGAACTTCCAGACTAATAAATTATATATCGCCAACTATTTTGTTAAGTGGTTTAATAATGGTTATTTTATTTTCTAGAATGAAATTAAAGGGAAATATTATTTCTAAGGTATCATCATTAACTTTGGGCGTTTATTTATTTCAGTTAAATCAAGTTGTTTGGAATAATATAATTAATGGTGCATTTTGTTCAATAGTTACTAAAAATATAATACTAGGAGTACTATTAGTTTTGCTTTGTGCCAGTATAATTTTTATTCTAGGGTTAACTGTTGAGTTTATAAGAAATAAATTATTTAAGTTACTTAATGTATCGTTATTAAGTCAAAAAGTTGTTGAATGTTCAAAATGTTTAATAGAAAAATCATTTTTCTTTTTAAAGTAGTTTTGAGATAACCTTATCAATAAAAAATATATAATTAGGTTGCGATAAAGTATGCCATATGATATAATCAAATTGGGAGGTAAGTTATGGATATTATCAATAATGTAAATGATTTTATAAATAATATTGTTTGGGGTATACCTATGATAGTATTAATATTTGGAACAGGTATTTATTTTACAATAAGATTAAAATTTATACAGGTTACCAAAATTAAAGAGATTTTTAACAATACAGTAAAAAAAGTTTTTAAAAAATCAGATGGAAAAGGAGTAATTCAATCTGGAGAGGCTGCCTTAATATCAATGGGTGAAATTGTTGGTTCTGGAAATATTGCTGGTGTTGCCACGGCTATAGCTAGTGGTGGACCAGGTTCAATATTTTGGATGTGGATAGCAGGATTTTTTGGAATGGCAATTAAATATATTGAAATTGCTTTAGGTATTATATATAGAAAAGTGTCAAAAAAAGATGGTTCTATAAAAGGTAATCCAATGTATTATTTAAAAGATGGTTTAAATAGTAAATTTTTAGCCGCTTTTTATGCAGTAATGGCTGTACTTTCATATATTGTTATAGTAGCAATGGTTGATACTAACACGATTGTTAATGCTGTTAATACAAAATTTAGTACTGTATCACCTAAAATTATAGCTTTAGTATTAGTTGTAATAGTAGGCGCTATTGTATTTGGTGGTATTAAGAGACTAGGTAATTTTAGTAAATATTTTGTGCCTATAATGGGAATAGTTTATATAATATCTGGATTAATAGTTATTGGTTGTAAATGGAATTTAGTAGGTAGTGCTTTTGCTACAATATTTTCTAGTGCATTTACTCCACAAGCAGCAGTTGGAGGCTTTGCTGGTGCTAGTATTGCACAGATAATTAGATATGGTTTAGCACGTGGTATTTATTCTAATGAAGCAGGTTTAGGTACTGCTGCCTTTGCCCATAGTGCTGCTAAAACTGATAGTCCAGTAAAACAAGCTATGTGGGGTCCAGTAGAAATATTTTTTGATACATTAATTATTAATACAATTACAGGCTTAGTTGTTATAATAGCGGGTCTTTGGACTACAGGAATTTCTGGATCTGAATTAGTCATAAAATCATTTGATTTAGTTTTACCTGGAGGTTTAGGAAGCTACATTATTATGATTGCATCAATTATGTTCTCATTTACTTGTTTAACTTCAGCAAGTTATGTATGTGAAGAATGCTTTGAATATTTATTTGGTGCTAAAAGTATTATTATAGTTCGAATATTGTGGCTAGTATTTATTGTTCTAGGTGCATTAACAAGTTTGGAATTAGTATGGAATTTAGCTGATACAGTCAATGGTTTAATGTTAATACCTAATATGATTGGTATTATATTCTTAGGAAATAAAGTAGTTAAATTAACAAATGAATATTTTAAAAATAATAAAAAAGCAAAAAAAGTTATCGATTGATAACTTTTTATGCTTTTTTAATACTTTCAATGTATTTATTTACTTTACTAGCCCAGGATTTATCTTCAGCATATCTTTTGTTAATAAGTTCTGGAGTAGTTAAACCTTTAGAATAATAGTTATTATATAACATATTTAAATAGTAATTTATACCATCTTCTAAAGTATCAAATCTTTTGTAAGAACCTCCATTGCAACCAGGGCTACCTTTGATACCCGCTACGTTATTACATTTTTTTAGTAGGGAACTACATCCCCATTTACATCCAGTTTCATGCATTGTAATAGCGACCGCTAAGTAAGGGTCTAACCCAAGTTCAATAGATTTTTCTGCAAACACTTTACCATATCCAGTTAAATCTGAAGTAAGTGTTCGATCTAATTTCTCCGTTAATTCTTGCATAGTTAAGTTATCCCAAACAATTGGTTCTTCAATAACTATTTCATTAGGAGATTCTAAAGTTGTCCTTTCTTCTTCTATACTAAAACTTTCTTGTTTTTTTGTTTCACTATTATAAATAGTTGTAATAGTAATTATAAGCATCATTGTAACTATAGTTGTTAAAATAGCGATGCTTTTTTTATTAAACTTCATAATGCACCTCTCTTTAAATTTGCGTGAAACATTATCAATTTTAACATAATTTAGCTAAATAGTCAAATTAAGGTGATTATGCTAATTTATATTAATGATTAATTATGAACGGGAAATTTAGAAGATATACATGAATTGACAAAGAATAATTATAATGTTAGAATTATCTTATTTAGAAAGAAGTGGTTGTATGAAATATTATATTAGTACTTTAGGATGCAAAGTAAATACTTATGAAAGTAGTGTTATTTGTGATATCTTAACCAATGCTGGTTTTACAAAAGTATCTACTCCAAGTCTTGCTGATATATGCATAGTAAATACTTGTACAGTAACAAATACAGCTGATAATAAATCATTAAAGGTAGTAAGACAAATGCATCGCTATAATGAAAACGCTATTATAGTGGTTTGTGGTTGTATGGCCCAAAAAGATGCTTCAAAAGTTAAAAATATACCTGGTGTAGCTGTTATTTTAGGTAATAGAGGTAAAACTAAAATAGTGGATTATATAAATGAATTTCTTGCTAATAAAAAACAAATTATTGATATTTCAGATTTATCTAATGTTTCATTTGAAAATATGAAACTAAATAATTTTGAACATACTAGAGCATTTGTTAAAATCCAAGATGGTTGTAATAATTTCTGTTCATATTGTATTATTCCTTATACACGTGGTAATGTTAGAAGTAAAGAACGAAAAGATGTGTTAGAAGAGGTAAATAATTTAGTTAAACAAGGTCATAAGGAAGTTGTTTTAACTGGTATTCATACTGGTAATTATGGAGCGGAATTTGATAATTATCATTTAGCGGATTTACTTTTAGATATTTTAAAAATCAAAGGATTAGAAAGATTACGTATTTCTTCTATTGAAATAACTGAATTAAATGATAAAGTATTAGATATATTAAAAGATAATAGTATTTTAGTGGATCACTTACATATACCATTACAGTCAGGTTCAAATCATATATTAAAATTAATGAATCGTAAATATGATAAAGAATACTTCATAGATAAGATTAATAAAATTAGAACTATTAGACCTAATATATCTATTACTACAGATATTATAGTAGGTTTTCCTGGTGAAACAGAAGAAGATTTTTTAGAAACAATTGCTACTGCCAAAATATGTAAATTTAGTAAGATACACGTTTTTCCTTATTCTTTAAGAGAAGGAACAAAAGCAGAGCAATTACCTAATCATATACCTGAAGAAGTAAAAAAAGAAAGAGTAAAGAAATTAATAGAAATATCTAAGGAATTAGAAATAGATTACATGAATAAATTTAAAGGTGCTAAGGTTATTTTTATTCCAGAAACTATAAAAGAAAACTATTTATATGGTCATACTGGTAATTATTTATATATACGTGCTAAAGGATGTAAAGAAATGTTACATAAAGATATAGAAGTTATTGTTAAAAAAATTAATTATCCTTATGTAGATGCTGATATAATTAGTTAACAATTTATCTTTTTTGCATACATTATATTAGGTGGTTATCATGGATAAAAAGGTAGAATTTAAAAATTTTGTTAAAGAGAATCCTCGTCTAATTAAGTTTGTTAAAAATGGCGAAATGACATGGCAAAAATTTTATGAACTTTATGATATGTATGGTACTGATGATAATGTTTGGGCAAATTATTTAAAAGATACAGTTGCTGCTACGGCTGCCACAGCAGCGGCGGCAACAACTGCTTCTGGTTTATCTTTTAATGATGTAATTAATTGGGTAAAAGGTATTGATTTAGATAGTGTTCAGTCGGGCATTAATAATATTCAAAGGGTAGTAGGTATGGTTCAAGACTTTTCTAAAAAAGATACTAAGACGACTAAAGAAGAATATAAACCCCGTCCAGTATATAAACACTTTGAAGACTAATGAGTTTAGAATTACAATTTAAAATAAAAAATAATCCTAATTACTTGCGTTATTTAAGAGAACACTCTTATTGGTATAAAGAATTAAATCGTAATCCTAAAAACTTTCTCTTATTTGAAGAGAAAGTAAAAGAGGATTACAGATTACGTCCAACTGATAGAATTAGTAAAGCTCTAGAAATGATAGAAATGGCACAAACTATTATTTCAACTTTAAAATAATTATGATAGAATGTATTTGGTGATTATATATGGCTAATAATTTAAAAATAATTAGTGGTAAATATCGTGGTTTAAGTTTTGAAGGCGATAATATAGTAGGTACTAGACCAACCATGAATAGGGTCAAAGAATCTTTGTTTGCTATGATACAAGATAAAATTAAAGGTAGTATTTGCTTAGATTTATTTTCCGGTTCTGGTAATTTAGGTTTTGAAGCCCTAAGTAATGGTGCAAATACTTGTTATTTTGTTGATAACAATAAAATAGCGGTTGATACTATAAATAAAAATATAAATAAACTTCATATTACAGAAGAACATTATGTAATAAAAAAAGATTATGAAGAAGCATTAAAATATTTTAAAGCTAATGCAATAAAATTTGATGTTATCTTCTTAGATCCGCCATATCAACTTTATCTAATTAATAATTGCTTAGATAAAATATATAAATATGATTTATTAAATGATGGTGGAGTTATTATCTGTGAATATGAAACAGAAAATATCTTTAACACTAATTTTAAATTATTAAAAGAAAGAACTTATGGTAGTAAAAAAGTAACAATTTTAGGAAAATGAAATTTTTTTCATTTTTTTTTGTGTAAAAAAAAGGATATTTCTTTTTGATAGGGTATGTTTATATTAGGGAGGTAAAAATGCAGAAATATCCATTTATAAAACAAGAGGATTTGAAGGACTGTGGTCCAGCTTGTCTTGCTATGATAATTAAATATTACAGAGGTTATATACCTATTAGTGAATTATGTGAACTAAGTAAAACTAGTAAAAATGGTACAGATGCTTATCATTTAATAGAAGCTTCTAAAAAAGTTGGTTTTAATGCTAGAGGTATAAAAAAAGAATTAGATAATAATTTAATATTACCAATCATAGCGCATGTTATAATTAATAATAATTTAGGTCACTTTGTAGTAATATATAAAATAAATATTAAACATAATTATATTATTATAGGAGATCCCGCTAAAGGAATATATAAAACTTCTATTGATGATTTTAATTTAATTTGGAATAATATTTTAATAGAATTATATCCTAAATCTACTTTACCTAAAGTAGGAGAAACATCATTATTAAAATTTATTATTAATTACATAAATTATGATAGAAAAACTATATTTGTATTATTTATATCGTCTATATTAATAACTTTGTTTTCTTGTTTTATGTCATTTTATTTTCGCTTAACTATTGATAATATAAATACATCAAAAAAACTTTTAACAACGATTTTAATAGTATTTATAATTGTATATTTGTTAAAAGTAATAATTGATTATTTAAAAAATAAAATATTTATAAGCTTTAAAAGAAGATTGGATATGAATATGTCTTGTAATATTTTTGCTAAAATAATAGACCTCCCTTATCAATATTATCGTAATCGAACTACTGGTGAAATCTTAGGAAGATTTAATGATTTAGAGTACGTTCGACAAATGTTATACCATTTAATCTTTTCTTTATTTTCAGATTTACCATTTATTATAGGAAGTATTATTTTACTATTTATAATAAATAGTCATTTAGCGGTATTATCACTTATAGTACTAGGTATATACACTTTTGTATTTTTGAGTTTTAACCCTATATTTCAAAAATATATTAGTGCTATAAGAGAACAAAGTTCTAAAACTAATTCTTTAATGACAGAATCTATTAGTGGCTTTGAATCATTAAACAATTGTTGCTTAAAGGAAAGTGCTAAAAGTAAATTTGCTAATAATTATTATGAATTATTAAATCAAGATTATAAGTTTTCTAATTTTATAATTATTAGACAAATTATTAGTGAGATTATTTATCAATTAGGAGTATATTTAATTGTTTATTTAGGTTCAATGTTAGTTTTTGATAATAAAATGTCTTTAGGAAATCTAGTTATGTTTTATTCTGTTTTAATGTCTTTTTCTAGTCCTTTAAAAAATATAATTGATAACGATTTAAGTATTGGACAAGCTAAAATAGCGTTAAAAAGAATGCTTGGTGTATTTATAGATAAGCCAGATAGAGGTTTATTAGATAATCTAGCTAGTACACAAATAGAATTTAAAAATTTAGATTTTTATTATAATGATATTGATTTAATACTAAGTAATATTAATTTAAAAATAAATCCTAAAGAAAAAGTATTGATAATTGGTAAAAGTGGAAGTGGGAAAAGTACTTTATTAAAGTTAATTATGAAATATTATAGTGTTAATGACGGATTATATATTGATGGAATAAACATTAATAATTATAAAAATGATACTTTAAAAAATAAAATAGGTTATATATCACAACAAGAAACTTTATTTACAGATAGTATTTTAAATAATTTAGATAGTAGTGATTTTAAAGAGGTATTAGATATAAGTAGAATATGTGAAATAGATAAAATATTAAGTACGAGAAACATTAATTATTATTCTATGTTAGAAGAAAATGGTTTTAATTTATCTGGCGGTGAAAGACAGAGAATTATTTTAGGTAGATTGTTATTAAAAAAATTTGATATTTTACTTATAGATGAAGGATTAAATCAAATGGATATTAACTTGGAAAGAAGAATATTAAAAAGAATTTTTAGAAAGTTTAAAGATAAAACTATAGTTATAGTTTCTCATCGCTTAGAGAATATGGATTTATATAATCATGTTATTGAACTTTCTAATGGAAAAATAGTAAAGGATGTTATGAAGAATGAATAGTAAGGATTTATTATTTAAAAAACAATCTAATTATATATTATTTTGGATAGTTATTAGTACTGTATTATTATTTTTATTATTGTTTAGTTACTTTTATAAATATAAACCTTACTATGTTACTACTGGCATCTATGATAAGGAGGCTAAAAATGTTGTTATTTTGCTTGAAAATAATAAGTTACATTACATCAATGATACTAAGATAAAAATAAATAAAGTAAGTGTAGATAAAGAAAACATTTTAGTTGGTGAATATATTTCTGTTGATAACAAAATATATAATCAAATATTTATTAAGATATCTAATATAGATATAGAACAATCTGTTATTACTGTAACATTTGAATTACCTGAAACAACTATATTAAAAAGATTATGGAAAGGATTGATAGAATGAATTTAACAAAAAATGAATTATTAAATATTCAAGGTGGTGGTGTAAGTTTTGGATTATTAACTCTCTTAGGAGCGGGAGTAGTATTTTTAATAGGTGTAATAGATGGTTATGTAAGACCATTAAAATGTAATTAGGAGGAATTATGGAGATAAATAAAAGTGAATTAGTATTAATACAGGGCGGTGGTTCAATTACAGGGACATTAATAAATTCTTTTGCCCGAGGAATAAATGTATTACTAGATTTAGGAAGAAGCTTAGGTACCGCTATTAGAAGAATTGGTAGTAATAAGTTATGCTCAATGTAAAATCATTTTTAAAAAAATATAAAATTGAGTTATCTATAATACTAGTTTTGTTATTAATACCAGTATTAGAACCAATTTTAGAAGTATTAATAGATTGTCTTTTTACAACGGGACAATATGTTGGAACCTGGGTTAGAGGTGTTTCAAACGGTTATTTATGCCACTAAAAGCGTAGTTTTACGCTTTTTTTTCATATAAATAAACTTTTTCTTGTAATAAAATAATTTAAGTGTTATAATAATGACAGTCAAGAAGGGAGGGATTATAATGTCTACAATAGTTGTTAAAAATGGCAATGTTGAGGGTGCTTTACGTACTATGAAACAAAAAAATATGAAAGACGGCCTCCTAAAAGCAGTTAGAGAAAGAAACGAAGGTTATATGAAACCTGGAGTTAAAAGAAGAAAAGCTAAACAAGAAGCTATTAGAAATAGTCGTAAAAAAAATAGAGAATATAGATAATATGTGATAGAACCGTTGTGGTTCTATTTTTAGAAAGGATAGTCTATATATGAAACAAAAAATTTTAAATGATTTAAAAAACGCTATGAAAAATCAAAATAAAGAATTATTATCAGTAGTACGTATGGTAAAAGGTGCTATTCAAATGGAAGAAATAAAAGTAAAGCATGAACTTTCTGATGATGAAGTTATTGGGATTATAGCACGTGAAATTAAAACTAGAAAAGAATCTATTAAAGAGTTTGAAAAAGGAAATCGTACTGATTTAATAGAACAAACTAAAAAAGAAATAGATATTTTAAATAGATATATGCCAGAACAAATGAGTGAAGAAGAAATAAACACTACTATTGATAGTGTATTTGCTAAAGTAAATCCTACTAAACCTTCAGATATGGGAGCAATTATGAAAGAAATTACACCACTTGTAAAAGGTAAAGCAGATATGTCTTTAGTAAGTTCTAAAATAAAAGAAAAGCTAAGTAATTTATAATATAATAATGGGGGTTATTCTATTATGGAAAAAGATATTGTTGTTGATTCTTGTTACGTTGTAGGTACTTGTTTGTTATATAAAAATTTTGTTGATAGAGATTTATTAAATAGAATACAAATAAGATTATCAAAATACTATGAAATTGATTTAAGCAAAGAGAAAATTAATGATACCGTTTTAGAATGGCAAGATTTTTTCAGGTTTAATGGTGAAGGGAATGTTATTCTTACTAAAGAAGGATTATTAAATAAAGAATTAGTTAGATATCTATTTGCTGATGCTTTAGAACCAGAAATATTTGATAAACTATTAAATGCAATTTTGAATGTAAAAGAAGAACAAGCCCCAACAAAGGCAAAAGTATTAAGGTTTCCTAAATAACCTTTTAACGCTGAAATAGCTCAGTTGGTAGAGCAGCTCCCTCGTAAAGAGCAGGTCGTAGGTTCGAATCCTATTTTCAGCACCATTTGCTGGTATAGTATAATGGTATTACGAGGCCATGGTAAGGCTTTAATCAGTGTTCAATTCACTGTACCAGCACCATTGAGGTTAAAAGTCGCACTTTAGCGATTACTATATAGATAAAGTTCATAGTATTTGATATTATGGGCTTTTTTCATTGTCTAAAGGAGTTGATGAATATTTATGAAAACGACCATAGAAACTTTAGAATTTCCTTGTGTATTTAAGAAGAAACTTAAAATGAAAGCTAGTTTAGGTAATTTAAGTATTAGTTTTACTTCAGGACATTTAATTAAAATTAATAATACCAATTTAAGTGTTACAGAACCATATAAGATTATTGTTGAGAATAATTCTAAGACTCTAATTGCATATTTATACGAAGATAATAACAAGATATATTTGCCTATTTCAAATGCCATTATCTCATTTATAAAGTTTATTACTATTCTTAATGAAATGAACAAAATGGGAAAATAAATTACCAGTTATTTTACCAGTAAAACTACCAGACAAATTACTAGTAAAAATGGTAGACTTTTGGGTATTGTCATTATAAAAAGACTATGGTATTCTATGTATTGTAGAAGATAATTTTCCAGATATAGGTCAAAATTTGTCAAGTAAATTACAGTATGATTTGCCTAGCAATTTACCGTATAAAGTATCTAGTAAGTTCCATATTGTATGTGATAATATGGTAGTGTAGAATTAGATTCTATAACAAATACTCTTTTAATTCTCCCCAAAAAAGCAGTATTTAAAAAAATTGAATTAGCTATTAAACACAAGGAAAAAATTAAACCTTGTGTTTTTTTGTGTTCAAAGAAAGGATTGGTGGTTAGATGGAAGAACAAAAGAAAGTAATAGCTGGGCTTTATCCTAGAGTATCAACTGAGGATCAAAGTAGATTCGGTCATAGTTTAGATGAACAAGAAGATCGACTAAAAAAACTATGTGAATTTAAAGATTATGAAATATATAAAGTGTATCGTGAAGAAGGGGTATCAGCAAAAGATACAAATAGACCTAAATTTAAAGAAATGATACAAGATATGAAAGATGGAAAAATAAATAAAATTGTTGTCTATAAACTTGATAGATTAACTCGCTCTATTCAAGATTTAGAAAACATTTGTAAGATGTTAGAAGAATATAATTGTGATTTAGAAAGTGTGGCAGAAGAAATCAATACTGGAAATGCGAATGGTAAATTTTTTATCAGAATGCTTACTATACTTGCTCAATTAGAAATCGAAAGAACAAGTGAAAGAACAAAATTTGGTCTTATTGGTGCTGCAAAAAAGGGTCATATATCTGGACAACCTGCACTTGGATATACTAAAAAAGATAAAAGCAAAAAATTAGTAATTGATGAGTTAGAAAGTGATGTTGTAAAAAGAATTTTTAGTATGTATTTAGAAGGTTCATCTGTATGTCATATATGTGATATATTTAATGAAGAAAATGTTTTAAATAAGCACTGGGCAACTACTACAGTAGATAAAATTTTATCTAATAAGATTTATATTGGAAGTATTGAACATGGAAAAAGAGATAAAAGGAATACTCAAATATTTGAAGATGTGGTTCCTGCCATTATAGATAAAACTACATTTGAATGTGTTCAAAAAAGAAAAGAGAAAAATCTAAAAAATTATAAAAGAAAAAGAACCTATATATTTATGCAAAAGATACTTTGCCCTAAATGTCATAAAATTATGGGTGGTGAATCAAGTACAAGTGGAACTGGAGCTAAACATATTTATTATAAGTGTAATTGTTGTAAGAGAAGAATTAGTGAGAAGAAAATTGAGAGTGAACTTATGAAATTTTTAAATGATATGTTAGATTTTTTCTTGATCATTGATAACTCATTTAAACCATCAATGTGTAGAGATATTGATGAAGAAATAACTAAATATGAAAAATTAAAAAAAGATTTAAATGATAAAATAACTAGAATTAAACAAGAATTTATGGATGGAGAAATAGCTGCTAAAAGTTTTGAAAAGGAACTTCACTATTTAGAAAAAGAAACAAAAAGTATTGAAATTAAAATTACGGAATTAAAAGATTTAAAACAAAATAATGAGCATAAACAAGATGTAAAATTGTTTTTCAATATGAAAGAAATTGAAAAATTAAAACTAAAATCAAAATATGTAAAAGAGCATAATTTTTGGAGTAAACTTAGTCAAGAACAAAAACAATATATTATTAATAAATATATTGATGAGATAGAAATTAGTAGCGATAATCATCATAATATTTCTATTTTAAATATTATCTTTAATAAAAATGAAATTGAAAATATTGGACTTATGTTTAGAAATGATTGTTTTGATATGGTTGTTAATATAGAAGATAAAGATGTTATTTTATCTAATGTAAAAAGTAATGAAGAAATAAAAAAATATATTAAGACATTAAGAAAATTTTATAATGTAGTTGAAACAAAAATTACTAGTGAATTATTTGATATTAATGATTATTGTGAAGATATCATTCAAATAATTCCACAAGAAAAACAGAATAAATTTGAAAAAAATAAATTTACAATATTACAAATTGAGGTATAGAAATATATCTCATTTTTTATTTAAGGGGGATTGATAAATTATGAATTAATTTTTTAATTTTTTAATACCACAATTATTAGAATATTTTGATAGTGATAAAGAAAAATTATTAGAATTTATTCCAAAAATTGTGAAAGAAAATTATAAAAATGAATTAGAAGACATTAAAGTTAAAAAAGATTAAAAATTGGGTAGAGGTTCAAAAAAGGTTCTTATAGATTTCCTTATGTAATAAGGAAAAATTAAGATTTTTATAAGAATTTGAACCCTAAAAAGGGTAAAAAGGGTTCTTTTCGCAAGTGTGAAAAGTATTGGTGGTGCAACTACGATACTAGAAAATCCTTTATTTATAAGGTTTTCAAAGTTTCGTGGTGCATTCCCATATCCTGTTGTAATTTAAATTTTAACTATTTTCGGCTTAATAGTTAAAAAATTATTAAAATGTTGTAGATCATAGAAAAAATACCCAAAATATTATATAATATTATTGAGGTGAAATAATATGGCAAGCTCTTTTTTATCAATAGGATATGTAGCTATGGTACTTATAAAAGAAAAATCACAAATTTTTGGTGAAAGTTTTATTACAATGTCTGAACTTAATCAGTTTCGTTATTTTATGCAAAAAGAATTTAATAACAAAGATTTAGGTATTGTAATTACTTATAATGATCTAAGTAGAGAGGATTTTAATATATTTGGTGGAGTTGTTATACCATCTGAAAGATGTTGTTATGATGTTGATTACATTCGTAATGATATATTAAATATTTTAACTGATGAAAATTTGATTTTGCAGTTTTTTACAGAACTAGAAAATAGAAAACTAAAAAATTTGGAAAATCTACAAGCAAATACTTATAAATCATGTGCAAAAGATAAAAGATTGTCTCTTGAATTAAAAAAATAGACCGGCAAAAGATTTTCAGTTTAGAAATTTGAATTGATAACATACTAATGCTTTTTCTTAATTCTATCTTATATTATTATATAATAATATTGAGAATATAAAAATAATTTTATGATAGTTTTAAATACAGAAGACAATTTATTCTTAACAAAATTTAAATACTCAATATCATATACAAAAACATACAAATCAAAAGAATATGTTGATGATTTATTTTTAGAAACAAAATATATTTATAGTATAAATTTGATTTATTTAATTGAATTATTAAAATTTATACGATATAATTTAACTATCAAATATAAATGAACTTTTTATAATTATGTGTGTTAAACCCCTTTAGCAATCGCACCAGATTAATTGATAGTCGAACTTTTCGAGTTTAAGTAATAAATGCTAACTAGAAATAGTTAGTTTTTTTGTTATTTAAGAGGTTGATTGTCAAATAGTGTGTGTAGACACAAATAAGTGATAATTAATCATATGAAGCTAACGCGAAAGCGTTGGCTTTTTTTCTATTAATTTTAATTAATCCTTTACATATCATAATTCTAGTTTTGAATCTTCTAAATGATCTAAAACCAAAAACTATTCTTTTTAATACTTTTATAAAATTATTATTTCCTTCAATATAACCATTGTGATAATTATTATTAAATGTATTATATATTTTATCTTTAAACTCAATTAAAGTTTTAATAGATGTTTTCATATAATCAGATACTGAATTATTAACATTGGTTATTGCATATATAAAAACATCATAATTTTTTTCTCTGATGGATTGAAGTAATTCTTGATATTTATAATAAGTTGTTTTTAGTTCAACACTTTGATCTAAAATATAATTAACTACATCAATTTCAGTCATTAAATTAGGAAAACAAGTATATTTTTTCCACTTTGAACAATCTAATTCATTTCTATCTTTTAAAATTAATTTCCAATATCTTTTCATTTTATTATAAGAATTTTTATTACTTTTTATGGCATGAATTCTAGTATTGTTAAGTGATCTAGATATTAGTTGAATTAAATGAAAAGTATCTATAATTATTTGAACATTTGGAAACATTTTTTGAATTAGTGAAACATAGGGAGAATACATATCAATAATAATAAATTTTACTGATTTTCTAGCTTTAAAAGAGTAATAATCAAAATACTTTAATAAACTTAATAGTTTTCTATTCTCAACAATATCAATAGTTTGACCAGTTTGACCATTACACATATGAAAACTCATAGCACCATCAGGTATTTTAATATTTGAAGTTATAAAGCATTGTTTTTCAAAATTATTATCAAAAAGAACACCACATTTGTCACAGCAAATAGGCTGATAGGTTAAAACTCCTTCAAAAACTTTGTGAAATATTCCTTTAATTTTTTCTTTATGATAACAATTTTTATAAAATTTAATATTATTATCTTTCAATTCTAACATTTCTATAATATAATTTAATTCAGACATATAAGTACCTTTTTTCATGTTTGTTTCGACACTTACATTGTATCAAGATTAAACTTATATGTCTTTTATTATGAAAAAAGTGCATATAATGTTTTAAACATTAGACACACTAAAAATTATACAACCGAAAAAAATGTAAATTACTATGATACTTATACTATATATTATAATTTGGTTCAATTAATCGACTTTAATATAAAATATGATATAATCATAATATAGAGTAGGTAGGTAAGTTATGACAAAAAAAATAAATATTGGACTTTTTATTGATACATTTTTTCCAATGACTGATGGAGTTATCATGGTAGTAGATAACTACGCTAAAAGATTAAATAAAATTGCTAATGTTATAGTATTTGCACCAGCTATATCTAAGGACTTTGATGATAGTAAACTTCCTTACCAGGTGGTAAGATGTAAAGCTATTAATTTACCTTTTTTAGACTATTCTTTACCAATACCCAGTTTAGATAGTAATTTTAAGAAGAAATTAAACAGTTGTAAATTAGATATTGTTCATATTCATTCACCATTTACTTTAGGTAAGATAGGTATAAAGTACGCTAAAAAACATAATATTCCTTGTATTGGTACAATGCATTCTCAATATAAATTAGATTTTAAACGTGTTGCAAAATTTAACTTTTTAGCGGGTATTCTTACAAGTAGACTAATAAATCTTTATAATAAATGTGATGAATGTTGGGCTGTAAATAAAGCAGTTGGTAGAATATTTTATGAAGATTATCATTATAAGACATTTCCTAGAATTATGAATAACGCTACAGAGATGTTACCAGTAAGTGATAAGAAAAAGGCTATTAGTTATATTAATAAAAAATATAATATAAAGAAAAATGAAAAAGTATTTTTATTTGTTGGTAGAATTAATATTCTAAAGAATATTCTATTTATAGTAGATAGTTTAGCTATTGTTAAACAAAAAGACCCCGATCTTAAATTTAAAATGATATATGTAGGTAGTGGTCAAGATGAAGAAGTTTTAAGAAAACGTATAAAAGAAGTAAATCTTAATAATGAAGTTATTTTAAGTGGTAAAGTAACAGATAGAGAAGAACTTAGTTATTTTTATGCAAGAGCAGATTTATTTTTATTTCCATCTATATATGATGCTTCTTCTATTGTACAAATTGAAGCAGCATCACAAGGTACACCAGGAATATTTTTAAAAGGAACCGCAACATCTGCGACAATAGAAGATAATGATACTGGCTTTATAGTTAATAATAACGTTGAAGATTATGCTGATAAAATAATTGAAGTTATGAAAGAAGAAGATTTATATAATAAAGTATCAACTAATACATATAAAAAACTATATAAATCTTGGGATGATGAAATAAAAGAAGTATATAACTTATATTTAAATTTTATAAAAAATAAATAAAAAACTTAATATTATGGTAAAATTATAATATAGGTAAGGAGTAAGTTATGAATAAAGTAAAAAGAAAGTTTGGCGATAGAAAAGACGCTAAAAGAATAAGAGATATTGATGGATTATCTCAAATACTTTTAGATTTAAAACCTAAACGTTGTATTAGTGATGTATTTATTAATCAAAAAATGGATGTTACTAATTTGGTAAAGTATATTGAAGATAAGAAAAAGAAAGGTGAAGAAATTTCTTATTTTCATGCTTTTGTTACCGCTATTGGTAAAACATTTTATAATCGCCCTAAATTAAATAGATTTATTGCTAATCACCATATTTACGAACACAATGATGTTGTTATTTCATTTGTAGCAAAAGTAACATTTGATGATAAAAGTGAAGAAGTAATGGTAATGGTACCAATAAACACTAATGATAATATAAATACAATTAGTAAAAAAATAAAAAATAAAATAGATAATATCAGAAATAAAAAAGTAAAAAAAGAAGGAGCTAATAACGCTATAGATATTCTTGGTAAATTACCTAATATAATAAGAATTCCTATTGTTGGTATCTTTAAATGGTGTGATAGAAGAGGAATATTACCAGCGTCTTTAGTTAAAGATAATTTATATTATAGTAGTATTATAGTTTCTAATTTAGGCTCAATTAAGTGTGGTGCTATATACCATAATATAACTGATTTTGGTACTTGTTCGTCTTTAGCGACAATGGGAGAAATAAAATCAGAAGAAATTATAAATTCAACTAATAAAAAAGAAATAAGAAAATTCTGTGAATTTGGAATTAACTTTGATGAAAGAGTAGCGGATGGCTATTATTTCGCTAAATCTGTAAAATTATTACAATATATATTTGATAATCCTAAGTTATTAGAAGAACATGCTAATAAGAAAATTGATTTAAAAGAAATTAGATAAGTTATTAAACTCAGAACTCTATTTTTCTGAGTTTTAATTTTATAAAAATATTTAAGTTATCAGTTTAGTATGATACAATTATTGTAGAAATATTTTGAGGTGCATTTATGAATAATAAAGAATTTATTAAAAATAGGTTATTAAAAGATTACGAAGAATCAGTTGTAGAAAATATTTTAACAGGTTATAAAAATAAATATACTACTCTTAGAGTTAATACTTTAAAAAGTAATTTAGAAGAAGTAAAAGAAATATTATTTAAAAATAATATTGATTATAAAAGTGTATCTTGGTATAAAGATGCTTTAATTATAGAAAATGCTAAAGAAAAAGATATTAGAGCATTATCTATTTATGAAGAAGGTAAAATATATTTACAAAATTTATCATCTATGTTACCACCACTAGTGGTTTCCCCAAAAGAAAAAGAATCTATTTTAGATATGGCTGCCGCTCCTGGAGGTAAGACTACTGAATTATCGGCCTTATCTAATAATAATGCTTTAATTACTGCAATTGAAAAAGATAAAATTCGTTCAGATAGATTAAAATATAATTTAAATAAACAGGGAGCTAGTCGAGTTACTGTTTTGGTAGAAGATGCTAGTAAATTAGATGATTTCTTTCGTTTTGATAAAATATTATTAGATGCACCTTGTAGTGGTAGTGGGACTATAGACTTAGAAAATATATCCTCATATAAAAACTTTAGTGAAGATTTAATAAAAAAATCTATAGAAAGACAAAAAAAGTTACTTCTTAAAGCTTCTAAAATAATTAAAAGTGGTGGAGAAATAATATATTCAACTTGTTCTATTTTAAAAGATGAAAATGAAAATATAGTTAGTCTACTTTTAAATAATAATGATTTTGAAATAGTACCTCTAGATGAAAACTTATTTATAAATATACCTAAACTACCAGTTACTATAAAAGGAACTATTTGTGTTTGCCCAAATGAATTATATGAAGGATTTTATCTTGCTAAAATAAAAAAGATAAAAAAATAAATAAATTGTGATTAAAAAATATTTTAATACCCATAATAAATCTGAAAGGAGATATTATGGAAAATTATAACCAAGTACCGAATATTATTACCGGTAAAGATTTAGACTATTTAAGTGATATGTTTGAATGGAATTATGGAGCATTTAAGCAAGTAAGTAATGCTTTAAATAATGCTAGTGATACTAATATAAGTGAGGTTCTAAATAAGTCTTGTGAACTATTTTTAAATAATATGAATAGTGTACTAAACATTTTAGGAGGTCATAATGAATAATTCTATTTCTAACCCTGAAGTACAAGTTCCAACAGGAATTAATTTAAATGATAAAGATTATATAACCGCACTATTAACAACTTTAAAAGATATGGAAAAAAACTATGTAATTGCGGAAAGCGAAGCTAGCAATGAATACTTATATAATGAATATAAAGGCATATTAGAAAGAATTTCTAATTTACAAAGAGAAACTTTTGAATTAATGTTTAGATATGGCTGGTATAAGTTAGAACAAGCTGATGCTACTAAAATTAATGATAAATATAACACTTTATCTAAAGAACTTCAAAATTTAAATCTTAATTAACTCTTTTTAAGAGTTTTTTCTTTGGAATTTAAAGTAATTATATTATAATGGTGTAGGAGGAATAATATGCGAATTGGAATCATTACGGCTACAGAAGAAGAAATTACTGCTATAAAAAAATATATTACAGGTTCTAAAGTAAACAAAATATTTGATTTAAATTTTATAAATGGAATGATCGGTAAAAATGAGGTAATAGTATGTGAAAGTGGAGTTGGTAAGGTAAATGCTAGTAGAACTACCCAATTACTAATTGATAACTATGATGTTGATTGTGTAATGAATATAGGTTGTGCTGGTGCCTTAAAAGAACAATTAAATATTGGAGATATAGTAATTGGTAAGTATTTAGTACAACATGATTTTGATATTACAAAGTTTAATCATGATAAAGGATATATTCCAAATGTAGGTATAAAAATAGAATCAGATAAAAACTTATTAGGCATGTTTTTAAATAATATTGATAGTAATGTATTTGTTGGAACTATTGCTACAGGCGATATATTTTGTACAGATAAAAATATGTCTTTAAAGATACGTAATAAATTTAATGCTGATTGCGTAGAAATGGAAGGTGCTGCTATTGCCCAAGTATGTTACTTATGTAATATACCATTCATTATTATTAGAAGTATCTCAGATGTTGTAAATGGGACTAATACAATAGATTATGATAAATTTGCTATTAGTTCAGCAAACAAGGTGGCAAAATTACTTAATGATATAATTTTAAAATTAAATAGTTAATGTTACATATTTTATATTTTTCTTCATAAGATGTATTGTAAGTTAAGAAAGGAAGAAAATATGGAAACATTAAAAGTAGGAACTAAATCAAATCCTAATTCAGTAGCGGGAGCACTTGCTAACGTATTTCGTGATAAGGAAAGTGTAGAAATTCAGGCAATAGGAGCGGGTGCTTTGAACCAAGCAATAAAGGCTATTGCTATAGCTAGAGGTTTTGTAGCCCCAAGCGGAAAGAACTTGGTCTGCATTCCGGCATTTACAGATGTAGTAATAGACGGTGATGAAAGAACAGCTATTAAATTGATTGTAGAAGCAAGATAGCTTCTTTTTTTTTAAATATTTATTGTTTAATCTTTAAATATATATTATAATTGTTTATAGAAAGTAGGTAGTGTTATGTTAATTAAATATCATGGTAAAATATGTAATATAGTTGATACCTTAGAAAAAGGAGAAATTGAACTAGATAAACTTACATCTGAAGAAAATATTGAAGATACTATACAAATTCCAAGTGAAAGATTAGAGGATACTAAGCATATTAGTTTAGAAGAAATTAATAAACAAAGCGAGGATATAAAAGATGTACAGTAAATATCAACAAATAGATGATTTTTTAAAAATATGGCGTGATGTAGCTAAAGAAAATCCCAATTTTAGTTTTTTGGACCATCGTAAAACAGTTTATCACTACTTAACACGTTTAGGAGTTTCTGATTATGATCAAAATTTAACAATAAATGAATCAATTTTTCCTAATTGGACAAAAAGATTTACTAATGTAGAAAATATTGATTGTTTTGTAAGTGAAAGTTGGCGCTATTTTTGTCAATTTGTTAATCGTGGCGAACCAAGAAATGATAATATAAAAGTATATATTCCTCTTGATAGTAAGCATATTTATAATGGAGCTAATATGATTTTTGATTTTCTTGCTCAAAATAATATTCATCATACTTCTAAGATTGGAAAACACATACGATTTGATGATATTGTAGTTCGTCTTGATGATACACAAACTGCTGAAAAATTATTAAATTTTATTAATAGTAACACATACATTCAGGAAGGCTTAATTAAACCAAATCCTTTTGCATATAACAAAAATGGTATAGCGTTAGCGTGTGATGGAATGTTATCTTATAATGAAACGGTTGCCAATATTATAAGTTTCTATATAGAAAATGCTAGAAAAACTAATACACTTGACAAAGTAGGTGTTCAAGAGTTTTATAATTTTGTAAATAATTACTACCAAGATGTGTTTTCAAATAATAATTATAATAGACTTATTGCTGATTTTAATATTAACAAGTTTGAAGAAATGGGTGATTACGCAATTACCAACTATAAGCAGGTTTTAGCACTTATTATAAAATCAGCTGATCATAATTTTACTTTTGATAATTATCTAAACCATTTTAAAGCATGCGAAACTGGTGCTAGAGATATAGATTATTTATCTAATATGCCACTTGCTAAGCAAGAAGAACTTAATGCGAACAAGCAAACAGAAACATTTTTGTTAGAAGTTATTAGTGCTATGGCTAGTAAATATGGTAAAGAACCCGCTATTAACTGTGTTAAAAATTATATAAATACAGGTAAAAGTAGTTTTATTACTAGAGATTACAACTTACGTCAAAGAGTACTTAATTATTCTTTAGCAGATAAGATTAATAATATCTTACAGAATAATGTATTATCATTTGAAAATTATATTTCTTTAATTGAACAAAAGAATAATTTTGATGTAAATAAGGAACAAATTTTAAATTCTGCTTTAATGAGCACTTATAATAAGTATGAAGCACTTAGTGGCCAAGGAAAAAGTTATATGACCAGTGCATTATCGCAGTTATTACTTTATAATTCCTACTTAGGATTTACAAAAACTAATGGGGCCCGTGGTTCTATGATAAATGGTGTATCTGTTAATGATGTTAAAAAAATGTTAATGACAAAGTATGGTTATGAAGATATTAATGCTGATGTACTTTTACAAATTGTTACTAGGTATGTTGATGATATTCTTAATATTCAAAAAAAGTATTAGTGTATACTTAATAATTTTATTAAAAAACATAGTTTTATATAATAATACAAATTTGAATATAAATTAAAAAAGTTTTAGCTTTTTAAATTTTTGTCAAAAATAGTGGAATACAAATTTATTTTATGATACACTTAGTAAGTATTGAAAATGGTGAGGTGTAAAGATGAAAGAAGAATGGAAGAGTTTTAAAGTAGGTAAATGGTGTGAGGAAGTTAATGTTAAAGACTTTATTCATGAAAATTATTTACCTTATAATGGAGATGAAAAATTTTTAGCAGGCACTACTAAAAAAACAGATAAAATCTGGAATAAGTGTTTAGACTTATTAAAGGAAGAATTAAAAAAAGGTGTACTTGATATAGATACGGTACATATGTCAGGTATTAATGCTTTTGATCCTGGATATATAGATAAAGATAATGAAGTAATAGTTGGCCTACAAACTGATGCCCCACTAAAAAGAATGGTCAATCCTTATGGTGGTATTAGAATGGTTTATACAGAACTTGCCGCTTACAATAGGGAATTAGACCCAACAGTAGATAAATATTTTAATGAATTTAGAAAAACACATAATCAAGGTGTATTTGATGCTTATACAGATGATATTCGTGTTGCACGTCATGTAGGTTTATTAACTGGTTTACCAGATGCTTATGGACGTGGCCGTATAATAGGTGATTATCGTCGTGTTGCTTTATATGGTATTTCTTATTTAATGGAACAAAAGAAATATGAATGGGATGTTGTTAAAAAGGGTAGAATGACTGAAGATTTAATTCGTACTCGTGAAGAAATATCTATGCAATATCGTGCTTTAGCAGAAATGGGTAAGATGGCTTTAAGATATGGTTTTGATATATCTAAACCAGCTAGTAATGCTAAAGAAGCAATTCAATGGACTTATTTTGCTTATCTAGCCGCTGTTAAAGAAAATAACGGTGCCGCAATGAGTTTAGGCCGTGTTGATGATTTCTTTGACATTTATATTAATAGAGATATTGAAGCAGGTATTTTATCAGAATCAGAAGCACAAGAATTAATAGATCAATTCGTAATTAAATTACGTTTAGTAAGACATTTAAGAACTCCAGAATATGATGAATTATTCTCAGGTGATCCAACTTGGGTAACTTGTTCAATTGGTGGAATGGGAGAAGATGGTCGTACTAAAGTAACCAAGACTTCTTACCGTATTTTACATACATTAGAAAACTTAGATACTGCCCCAGAACCAAATATGACAGTATTATGGAATAATGCTTTACCAGAAAAATTTAAAGAGTATTGTGCTAAACTTAGCATTAAAACAGATGCTATTCAATATGAAAGTGATAATTTAATGTTACCTATATATGGTGATGATTACGCTATTGCATGTTGCGTATCAGCAATGCGTGTTGGCAAAGATATGCAGTTCTTTGGTGCACGTTGTAATTTAGCTAAATCTTTACTTTACGCTATTAATGGTGGTGTAGATGAAGTAAAAGGTGACTTAGTTATCAAAGACATTGCTAAAATAACTGATGAAGTATTAGACTACGAAAGTGTTAAAAAAGCATACTTTAAGGTTTTAGAGCGTGTAGCAGAAATTTATTCTGACGCTATGAACATTATTCACTATATGCATGATAAATATGCTTATGAAGCTGGACAAATGGCTTTACATGATACTGATGTTCATCGTTATATGGCTTATGGTGTGGCAGGTTTATCTGTAGCAGCTGATTCTTTATCTGCAATTAAATATGCTAAAGTAAAACCAATCCGTGATGAAAATGGTATCGCTATTGATTTTGAAATTGAAGGTGACTATCCTAAATATGGTAACGATGATGATAGGGTTGATAATATTGCTAAAGAAATATTAGAGAAAATTCATAGTGAACTTTGTCGTCATAAAACATACCGTAATGCAGAAGTTACTATGTCTGTATTAACAATTACATCTAACGTAGTATATGGTTCTAAGACTGGTGCTACACCAGATGGTAGAAAAAAAGGTGTTCCTTTCGCACCTGGTGCTAATCCTATGCATGGTAGAGATAACAGTGGTGCTATTGCATCTTTAAATTCTGTAGCAAAATTAGAATATAAAGATTGTTGTAAAGATGGTATTTCTAATACATTCTCAATTATTCCTAGTGCTTTAGGAAAAGACGAAAATACACAAGTTACAAATTTAGTAACATTATTAGATGGTTACTTTAAACAAGGAGCATTTCATTTAAATGTCAATGTTTTAACTCGTGAAACATTAATTGATGCTATGAACAATCCAGAAAAGTATCCACTTCTTACAATTCGCGTATCTGGTTACTCAGTAAGATTTAATCGTTTGACTAGAAAACAACAAGAAGAAGTAATTTCTAGAACTTTCCATGGGAGTTTATAATGCTTGGCTCAATTGCGGCAATTGAAACATTTGGTACAGTTGATGGACCTGGTATTAGAACAGTTGTATTTTTAAATGGGTGTAAACTCCGTTGCAAATATTGTCACAATCCAGAAATGTGGCAAATGCAAAGCAAAACCATTACGCCAGAAGCATTAGCGGAGCGTATTCTTCGTAATAAAAATTATTTTGGAGCAGATGGTGGTGTAACTTTTTCCGGTGGTGAGCCATTACTTCAAAGTGATTTCTTAATAGAAGTTTGTAAGATATTAAAAAAAGATCAAATTCATATAGCGTTAGATACGGCCGGAGTAGGATTAGGTAATTATGAAGAAATTCTTAAATATATAGATTTAATAATCTTTGATGTAAAACATACTGATCCAAAATCTTATGAACAACTTACAGGATTCCCTATTACAGAAAGTTTAAACTTTTTAAAAGTTGCTAATAAACTTAATAAAAAATTCTGGATAAGACAAGTAATAGTTCCTGGTATGATGGATAATACTACTTATTTAGAGAGCTTAAAAGAATTCTTAAAAAATATTAATAATATAGAAAAAATAGAGTTTTTACCTTACCATAAACTTGGTAGTGAAAAATATATTAAACTAGGAATTCCTACCCCCTATAAAGATATGCCAGAAATGGATAAAGAAAAATGTAGTAAATTATATAATGAATTTGAAGAATTACTTAATAATAAGTAGTTCTTTTTTCATTTTGTTATGATTATGATATAATATAGTTCCTCGAAAAAGGAGATAATGTATAAATGATAATTTTAAAAAAAGCAAATGAAGATAAATTATCTAAATTAAACCCTGAACAAATAAAAGAATTACTTTTAAGAATTGATGATATAAAATTAAAATATAGAGATAAATTAGATTTACCTAAGTTTGTAACATTTGGAGTAGAAATAGAATTTGAAGATGCTAATACAGAAAGTGTGAAACGTCGTTTATATTTGGATTTCCCTGAGTGGAAATTTGACCGTGACCCTTCGGTTACCACTTTAGATTTAAATGATGAATCTTTAGGTGGAGAAGTAATTAGCCCAGTTTTAAAGGATAACGATTCTAATTGGCAAGAAATTTTTAAAGTATGTAGTCTTTTAGACAGATGCGGTGCTAGTATTTCTGATTTATCTGGAGGACATATACATTTTGGTACTCAAGTATTAGGTTATAATAAGAAGTATTGGTTAAATTTGATAAAATTATGGATTATTTATGAACCATTAATTTATAGATTTTCTTTTGGAGAACGTTTAGGTCCTAGAGCAGGTATTTTCAAATTTGCTGTACAATTAGATAAAGTATTACTTAAAAATTTGAGTTCTTTTGAAAACTCTGTTAATTTATATGAACTGTTAAGTTATTTTCCAATTGATAAGTATTATTCTTTTAATACTTGTTATGTTAATCCAGTAAAAAAGGGTATTATTGAAGGTAACACGGTAGAAGTACGTTGCCCTAATGGAACTGTAAATCCAGTAATCTGGCAAAATAATATAAACTTTTTTGCTAAATTATTTCTTTATTGTAGTGACAATAATTTTGATAGCGAATTTATTAATTATAAATTAGATTATTTAAAAGATGGTATAATTCACTATGATTATAATGATATATATATTGATGAAGCATTAGAACTAAGTGATTTAGTATTTTCTAGAGAATTAGATAAATTATATTTTTTGAAGCAATACCTAAAAGACTTTAGTACTATAAATTGTGAAGCTGATAAAAAAAGAATTTTTAAATTATAAAAAATGATGAAATTTTTACTTTTCATCATTTTTATTATTAAAATAAGTAGTTATATTTTTTGATAAATAATCTAATGCGGTCAACATTTGTAAGAATGCAGTTAATACAATTAGTACAGTAATCATTACACTAGGTATTTTTGTAAATAGATTTAGGTATGCTAGTACTATAGTAATAAATAGTGGCCATGTTTTAAATTTACCTATTATAGAAGATTCTACTTTTATTCCAAGTAAGCTTGCATAAGAGTTAATGAACGCTATTACTATTTCTAATATTAAGTTGATAGTAAAGAAATAATTTATCGAACAAACGGGAATAATAACTCCCACAACCATTAACTTATCACAAATAGCATCTAGTGTCGCTCCAAATTTTGATGATAAATTATACTTTCTAGCGATTTTTCCATCTATAGCGTCAGTAAAGAAAGCAATAGCAATAACAATAGTAGCCCATTTAATATTTCCTAAAAAATATAGTATATTAAAAGGAATTGGTGCTATAGCACGTACACTAGTAAGTAGATTAGGTATTTGTTTATAAAACGTCTTTTTATTAAAAAGTTCTTTAACATTATTTTTTAAGTCTTTAATAAAATCTTTACATAATTTTCTTATTCTATCTTTCATAGCCACCTCTATCATACATTTTATTTACTTATTAAGCATAATATATACTGTATTATTTTAATACATGGAAACTCACAGTGTTGTGGTTTCCTTTTTTCGACATTAATCTTACATTTGTTGTGTAATAATAGTTTTGGTGATTATTGTGAAAAAATATATATTTTCAATACTATCAGCTATAGTAATAGGATTAGCGTTTGGTAAGTTTATGCTTAAACAGTATCAAAATCCTAAAAACATTATACCAGTTATGTCAAGTCCTTTCAAGGTATTTTTCTTAGAATTGGGTGTTTATGATAGTGAAGTAGAAATGAAAGAAAGCACTATTAAGTTTCCATTTTATATATATACATTAAAAGATAATAAATATTATGTTTATATAGGAATTACTAAAAATGAAAATAATTTGAATAAAATAAAGGGATATTATGAAAATAAAGGGTATATTATAAGTGTAAGGGAATATGAAATAGAAAATGATGCTTTTTTAGCAGTCTTAGAGCAATACGATAACTTGTTGTTAGAAAGTACTGATGACGAAGTAATTGACGGAGTATGTAGTCAAGTTTTAAGTAAATACGAGGAGATGGTATTAAAAAATGTATAAGTTAAAAGAAATTCCTAAAATTGATCGTCCAAGAGAACGCCTTATTAACTTTGGAGCAGAAAGTCTTAGTAATGAAGAACTTTTATCTATATTATTAAAAACTGGTACAAAGGATGTATCTGTAAAAGAATTAGCAAGTACTATTTTAAATAAGATAGGTGAAATCAATAAACTAAATGAAATAAATTATCATATTTTATCATCTATACAAGGAGTAGGAAGTGCTAAAGCATGTACTTTACTTGCAGTGGTGGAATTATCTAAAAGAATAACCCGTAAAAATGCTAGTTTAAATAATGTAATAATTAAGAGTGCTGATATAGCATTTGACTACTTTCAATATATATTTAAGGACCAGAAGCAAGAGTATTTCTATGTTATTTACTTAGATAATAAAAAAAGAGTTATTGAAAATAAACTTCTTTTTAAAGGTACTTTAAATCAAAGTATAGTTCACCCTAGGGAAGTATTTAAATCAGCGTGTATACTAAGTGCTTCATCTATTATTTGTGTCCATAATCATCCTAGTGGTAATGTTGAACCTAGTAAAGAGGATATTAATTTAACTAAGCGTCTTTCAGAAATAGGAATACTTATGGGGATAAAAGTAGTTGATCACTTAATAATAAGTGATGATAATTACTTTAGTTTCTTAGAAAATAATTTAATATAGGTGAAATATGGCAAAAAGAAATACAAAGATACGAAAACTTAATAAAAAAAGAATATTTATATTTGTTATAGTATTCTTAGTCTTAGGAATATTTTTATTACAAAAGAGAAACAATATTACTACTTTAGAAAAACTTACTAAAGATATATTCTTGTTTCCTCTTAATATTACTAGTAAAGTTATTCCTAAAAAAGATCTAAATTTGATAGATGGAAATGATTTATTAAAAGTTGAAAATAGTGAATTAAAAAAAGAAATTAATGAATTAAAAACTAATTTAAAAATAAATGATGTGTTAAGTGATTATGTAGTAGAGCGTGCTAATATTATAGAGCGTAATCTTACTTACTTTTTTAATACTGTTACAATTAATAGAGGTTCAACATCTGGTATAACTGATAATATGGCAGTAGTAGCAGGTTCTATCTTAATAGGTAAAACTAAAAATGTTAGTTCTTATTATAGTGAAGTAGAACTATTAACAAGTGATAATCTAGGTAAGATATCTGTTAAAATTAATAATGGCGATGATAACTTTGTATATGGTTTATTATCAGGATATAATAAAGAAAAGAATGTTTACTATGTAGAAGGAATATCTAAAACAGTTGAAGTTAATACTAATACTTATGTTACAACTACAGGACTAGGGGAAACATTTCCTAGTGGTATTTTAATAGGTGTTGTTTCTAATATAACTACAGATCATTTTGATTTATCTAAGACAATTGAAGTAACACCTTCTATTAATATGAATGATTTTACTATCGTATCAGTTTTAAAAAGGAATGTTAATTTATGATATTATTTTTAATAATAGCGTTTTATTTAGATGGCCTACTTTCTAATATGTTTATAGTTTCTAGTTACTTATATCCTTTATGTTTTTTACTTAGTTTAGTTTTAATATATCCAAGTTTTAAAAAAAGTGAATTAAGCAAGTATTATTTAATTAGTTTAATAATGGGATTACTTTATGATATAGTTTATACTAATACACTATTTATAAATTTTATTATCTTTTTTTTAATAGCTATTTTAATTAAAAATATTTATAATTTAGTTTCTAATAATTATTTATCTTTAATATTAATTAGTTTTCTTGTAATAGTTATATATAGAACTTCAACATATTTAATATTATCGATAATTAATTATAAATTTTTAAGTATTGATTTATTATTTAATATTTTTTATTCAAGTATTATAATAAATTTTATTTATATTACAATACTATATTTATTATTACCAAAAAAGAAGACTACTTAGCTTCTTTACTTGCTTTTATAAATGAATCAAATAGAGGATGTGGACGAGTAGGTCTACTTTTAAATTCAGGATGAAATTGACACGCTATAAAATGTTTATGTTTAGGTAATTCAATAATTTCTACTAAGTTAGCATTTTCATTTATACCTGAGAATACCATTCCTTGATGTTCTAATGTTTCTTTATATTTATTATTAAATTCATAACGATGTCTGTGACGTTCTAGGATATGTTCTTGTTTATAATCTTTAAATGCTAAGGTATTTTCTTTTAATGTACATTCATAATTTCCTAAACGAAGTGTACCACCCATATTCATAATTGACTTTTGATCGGCCATTAAGTCAATTATTGGTTCAGGACATGTTGGGTCAAACTCTGTTGAAGAAGCTTCTTTAATACCACAAACATTTCTAGCAAATTCAATTACTGCTAGTTGCATTCCTAAACAAATTCCTAGGAAAGGAATATTATTTTCTCTAGCGTAAGTAATAGCTTTAATTTTTCCTTCAATGCCACGTGAACCAAACCCACCAGGTACTAAAATACCTTTAGATTTTTTAAATACATCTTTTAAATTAACACTATCTTTTTCTAAAGTTTCAGAATCTACCCAATTAATATTTATTTTAACATTATATTTATATCCAGCATGCTTTAGTGCTTCCACAACAGAAATATAAGCATCATGTAATTCAACGTATTTACCAACTAAGGCAATTTCAATTTCATCTTTTAAGTTTTCTACAGTATTGATTAGTTTTTTCCAATATTCAATATTGGCTTTTTTTATTGGTAAACCAAATTGTTTCAGTATTATTTCATCTATTTTTTGCTCATAATAATTTATTGGTATTTGATAAATGTTTTTAACATCAATAGAATCAATAACATTTTCAACAGGAACAGAACAAAATAAAGATAGTTTATTTTTAATAGATTCACTTGTTGCAAAAGGAGCACGGCATACTAAGGCATCAGGTCTAATTCCCATGTTTCGTAAGTCACGGACACTATTTTGTGTTGGTTTAGTTTTAAGTTCTCCTGAACCATATATATAAGGTATTAATGTAGTATGAACAAAGAAAGTATTTTCTTTTCCTTTTTCATATTGAATTTGTCTTAATGCCTCAATAAATGATTGTGACTCTATGTCACCAACTGTTCCACCAATTTCAGTAATAACAATGTCAGCACCACTACTAATACCGGCTTCATAAACTTTATTTTTAATTTCATTTGTAATGTGTGGAACCATTTGAACTGTGGCACCTAAATAATCTCCACGACGTTCTTTTTCAATAACGGAAGAGTAGATTTTACCACTAGTAATATTAGAAGAATAATTTAGTTCTTCATCGATAAATCTTTCATAGTGACCTAAATCAAGATCAGTTTCACAACCATCATAGGTAACAAATACTTCACCATGTTGAATGGGATTCATTGTGCCAGGGTCAACATTAATATAGGGGTCAAATTTTTGCATGAATACTTTATATCCACGTGATTTAAGTAAAAGAGCGATACTAGATGCCGTAATTCCTTTGCCAAGCCCAGAAACTACACCACCAGTTACAAATACATATTTTGTCATAACAAACACCTCCAACAAAAATAAAAAAATAACAGTTCCAGAGAACTGTTAGGCTCTCTTTAATTATAGCACGCTTAATTTACGTAGGCAATAAAAAATTTTAAAAATAAAAGAAAAAAACAATTGCAAACAAGAGTTCGCTATGATATAATCAATTTGAAGAAAAAATATTGTTTAAAATAAATGGTTAGTGTTAACTAATTTTAAAATTGTGATATAATAACAATGCTTTAGAAAGACGTGATAATATGGATAAAATAATCGTTAAAAATGCTCGTGAAAATAATTTGAAAAATGTAAGTATTGAATTACCTAAAAATAAGTTAATTGTTATGACGGGGGTAAGCGGTAGTGGTAAAAGTAGTTTAGCTTTTGATACTATTTATGCTGAAGGGCAAAGACGTTACGTTGAAAGTTTAAGTGCTTATGCTAGACAGTTTTTAGGTGGTACAGATAAACCAGATGTAGATTCTATTGAGGGTTTAAGTCCCGCTATTAGTATTGATCAAAAAACTACTAGTAAAAATCCTCGTAGTACAGTTGGTACAGTTACAGAGATTTATGATTATTTAAGACTTTTATTTGCTCGTGTTGGTGTACCTTATTGTCCTATTCATAAAAAACCAATTAGTAGTCAAAGTATTGAAGAGATGACTAATCAGATATTAAAATTGGAACTAGGTACTAAAATTCGTGTTTTAGCACCAATTATTCATGGCGAAAAGGGTACACATAAAGAATTATTAAATGGACTTTTAAAAGATGGATATTCTAGAGTTCGCATCGATAATGAAGATTATGAACTTGAAGAATTAAGAGAATTAGAAAAAAATAAAAAACATAATATTGATGTTGTTGTAGATAGACTTATTATGAAAGAAGACATTAGAAGTCGCTTGTATGGTTCTATTGAAACTGCTTCTAAGTTAACTCACGGTAAAGTAGTTATTGATGTTATTGGTTCTGATGAAATAGTAATGAGTGAAAAGTATGCTTGTCCTGACTGTGATTTTTCTTTACCAGAACTAGAACCACGTATGTTTTCATTTAATGCTCCTTATGGTGCTTGTAGTGAATGTAAAGGGCTTGGTATTAAACAAAAAATTGATATTGATTTAATTATTCCTAATCGTGAGTTAAGTATAAATGCTGGTGGAATAAGTACGCTTAATGCTGAGGATGGAATTGTTGCTACACAAATAAATACTTTAGCACGCCATTTTGATATCGATTTAGATAAACCAATTAAAGATTTAGAAGAAGATAAATTAAATATTATTCTTTATGGTACTAAGGAATTATTAGAATATAATTATGTTTCTAAAAATGGTAATACAAGAACTACGAGAGATGTTTTTGAAGGGATAATTCCTAACCTAGAAAGAAGATATATAGAGACTAAAAGTAATTGGATCCGTGATTGGATAGAGGGATATATGACGGAACTAGAGTGTCCTAAATGTAAGGGGTCACGACTTGATGATTCAGTATTGTCTGTTTTAGTCGGTGGTAAAAATATATTTGAAGTAACTTTACTTAGTATAAAAGATTTACATAAGTTTATTACTAACTTAAAACTTACTAAAGAACAAGAGGAAATAGCACGTTTAATTATAAAGGAAATAGATTCTCGTTTATCATTCTTAATTAATGTAGGATTAGAGTATTTAACACTTGCTAGAAGTGCTGGAACATTAAGTGGTGGTGAAGCCCAACGTATAAGACTTGCTACTCAGATAGGTTCGCGTTTAACTGGTGTTTTATATGTTTTAGATGAACCAAGTATTGGTTTACATCAAAGAGATAACAATAGGTTGATAAACTCTTTATTAGAGATGCGTGATTTAGGAAATACTTTAATTGTAGTTGAACATGATACTGATACAATGCTTGCTGCGGACTACTTAGTTGACATTGGCCCTGGTGCGGGTTTACATGGTGGTCAAATTATAGCGGAAGGTACACCAGAAGAGGTTATGAAAAATCCAAATAGTTTAACTGGTAAGTATCTTCGCGGAGATTTAAAGATAGATGTACCATCTGTTCGCCGTAAAGGAAATGGTAAATACCTAGAAATTAAAGGTGCTAGTGAAAATAATCTAAAAAATGTAAATGTAAAGTTTCCACTAGGAACCTTTACTTGTGTCACTGGTGTAAGTGGTAGTGGTAAGAGTAGCTTAATTAATGAAATATTATATAAAGTAGTATCTAATAATTTATATAAAACAAGAAATAAACCTGGTAAGTATAGAGAAATTAAAGGTTTAGAAAACATTGATAAAGTTATTGATATATCGCAAGCACCAATAGGTAGAACACCACGTTCTAATCCTGCGACTTATACAGGTGTATTTGATGATATACGTGATGTGTTTGCGAGTACCAAAGAAGCTAAGATACGTGGCTACGATAAAGGAAGATTTTCTTTCAATGTCAAAGGTGGCCGCTGTGAGGCTTGCTGGGGTGATGGTGTAAAAAAAATAGAAATGCACTTTTTACCAGATGTATACGTTCCTTGTGAAGTCTGTGGTGGTACACGTTATAACTTAGAAACATTGGAAGTAAAATATAAAGGTAAAAGTATTTATGATGTTTTAGAAATGCGTGTTGAAGAGGCTTTAGAGTTCTTTGAGAATGTTCCAAAAGTAAAAGCTAAACTACAAATGCTTGTTGATGTGGGATTATCTTATGTAAAACTAGGACAGAGTGCACCAACTTTATCAGGTGGAGAAGCCGGTCGAGTTAAACTTGCTAAAGAATTACAAAAGAAACCTACAGGTAAAAGTTTATTTATCTTGGATGAGCCTACAACGGGATTACATACTGATGATATAAAGAAGTTACTTGTTATATTACAGAGAATTGTTGATAATGGCGACACTGTAATAGTTATTGAACATAATTTAGATGTTATTAAGGTGGCTGATTATATTATTGATTTAGGACCAGAAGGTGGCGATGGTGGCGGAAAAATTGTTGCTAAAGGTACACCTGAAGAAGTAGCGAAAGTAGAATCTAGTTATACAGGTATGTTCTTAAAAAAATACCTATAATTGATATTAAAAAGAATTTAGAAGATGCTAAATTCTTTTTACTTGCATCTTATTGTCTAAAATGCTATGATATTGGTATCAAATATACAAAAAATGTATTGATTGTTTTAAGTGATTGTGTTAAATTATAAGGCAAAAGCGAGGTAGAGAAAATGGAAGATAAAAAGTTAACAGGTTATCCAACAATAGATATGCCACATCAAAAATATTTTAGAGAAAGACCATTAAGGAATTTTGATGTTAATCAAAAAATCTATAGTTTGATTTTGGATGCTAATAAATCTAATTTGGATTATAAAGCAATTGGTTATATGGGAAAAAATATTACATATAAAGAACTTTTTAATGATGTAAAAAAGTACATTAGTGCTTTCGATTCATTAGGTGTAAAAAAAGGTGATGTTGTTCCTATTTTAACGACTAACACACCAGAGGTAGCTAAAATACTTTTAGCATTAAATTATATTGGTGCTATATCAAAATGGGTTGATTTAAGAAGTAGTGAAAATGGTTTAATACATTATTTTAATGAACATAACTGTAAGGTTTGTATTTGTTTTGATAAAATAATAAAAAATGTGGAAGACATAATATCAAAAACAAATTTAGAAACAGTAATAGTAAATAAACCAGTAGATTCTCTTGATAAAATTAAAAATATTGGATATGACATTATGATGAATCTTAGAGAAAAAACATCAGTTATACCAAAAGATAAAAGATTTATCACTTTCAAAGAGTTTGAAAACCTTGGTAAAAATTTGAATAATGAATTTAAATTGGCTTCTTATGATAAGGAAGAGCCTAGTTTAATAGTTCAGTCTAGTGGCACTACTGGTGTTTCTAAGTCTATTATTCATACAGATTATTCTGTAAACAATTCATTTAAGGAATGGAGTTATACAGATTTTCCTTTGTATCCGGGAAATTCATTATTAGTAACTGTACCGCCATTTGTAGCGTATGGTTTAGTTGGCTCTTATTTCTTAGCATTATCTCTTGGTATGCGAGCAGAATTGTGTCCTAAAATAGACGAAACAACTGTATATGATAATTTAGGAAAATTTGATATATCTTATGCAGCGCCACTACATTATCGCTATTTAAGAGATAAAATAAAGAGTAAGCCTGATGCAGAGAAAATAAAGGATTTATTAAGTGTTAAAGCCTTTGTAACTGGTGGCGATAAAATCACTGAATCAGAAATAAAAGAAATATATGATTTACTTGAGTCATATGGTTGCTATACACCAATATTAAATGGCTATGGCAATAATGAAGGCTTAGGGGCAGAATGTGTAAACCCTTATATACATAATAAATTAGGCTCTATTGGTGTTCCTTTACCGTTTAATAAATTTACCGCAGTTGATTTAAACACAGGAAAAGAATTAAAATATGGTGAAGTAGGAGAAATTTGTGTCCAAACTGAAACTAAATTTGTGGAATATACAAATAATGAACAAGCAACAAAAGAAACTAAAAAACTTCATGAAGATGGTAAAGAATGGATACATACTGGAGACTTAGGTTATCTAGATGAAGATGGTTATATTCATTTAAAGGGAAGATTAAGACGAGTAATAATAAAAGCAGCGTTTAAAATATCACCTGATACTATTGAAAAAGTTATTTGTTCTCATCCTGCTGTAAAAGACTGTGTTACAGTTGGTGTTAATGATGACAAAGATGTATCAGTTCCAATGGCTTTTATAACATTAAAAGATGAATATATAATGAACCAACAACAAATTTTAGAAGAAATAAAAGCTGTTTGCTATAAAGGATTAAAAGATTACGAAATTCCTTCTTATTATGAAATAATTGATACCATACCTTATACTGATAATAATAAACAAGATTTTAGAAAACTTGAAACAATTGGTAATGAGATAGTTGAAAATCAAAATCTTGATAATCATAATAAAGTTTTAAAAAGATAATGTATGTTATCTTTTTTTGTGATATAATCATGTTATAGTAGTGGAGGTTTAATATGAGTACAACTATTTATCTGTCAATATCAGCGCTAATGTATTCTATAATCATTATGATTATGTTTTTAACTAAAAAGAAAGTAAAAAAAGCTGAAAATATTATTTATAAATATTTATTATTTACGAGTATTTTAGCGTGTGTCTTTGAACTGTTGATACCATTTGTTGAATTTTACTCATTAATGGGTAGATTTGTTCAAAAAACATTTTTAGTATTTATAATTTTATGGTTTAGTTTGTTTGTAGTATATACATTTACTATTACCAAAATTAAAGATCAAAATAATATTTCACAAAAATATAAAGGTTATTTAGGAGCATTTGCATTAATAATTATGTCTATAATTTTGATGGTATATGGTTTACCAATTTATTTTTATGATGTTCCACCAGCTAAATATACATATGGACCTTCTGTAAATGTAGTTTTTGCAGTTGTTGGAATATATATGGTTTTTCTATTTTGCGTTTTGGTTAAAAATATAAAATATTTAAGGCAAAAGAAGTATTTGCCAATTCTTTTGACAGTAGTATTATTTTCTGTTGCAGTTTTAATTCAAAAAATTAATCCTAGTTGGCTACTTATTAACTGTGTTATTGGATTAGTTACCGCC
Source organism: uncultured Bacilli bacterium (assembly GCA_934154785.1). Taxonomy (GTDB): domain Bacteria; phylum Bacillota_I; class Bacilli_A; order RF39; family UBA660; genus SIG204. Next base: position 456,584 of record CAKPGL010000001.1, read on the forward strand.
ATTATGTACTTTACAATAGAAAACCCAGATTTGAAAATGTTAGAAAGTTATCACGATGCTAAACAATATGCCGAAGATTTGAATATTGAAAAACAAATGTTTATTTATAATATATCTCAAGATATGAAAATTCCTCTTATTAAAACAAGTAAGTATTGTGAAAATTTATTATATTCAGATGATTTAAATACTTATAAAAATGGTATTAGAAGTATTAAGAGTGAGTGTAACTCTATGATTCAAAAAATAAATAGTATTTATGATATTGATATTGATGATATAAAAAATATTGATACTGATAATACTAAATATAACTTAAGTAATCTATTAAAATTAGTTACTAGTAATGTAAAGAAAGATATAGAAGAATCTAATAAGAAAATTCAATTTATAACTTCTATAGATGATACATTACCTAAAGAATTAATAGGTGATATAACAAGACTTAAAGAAGTATTAAATAAATTATTTAAACTATCTATTAAAAATACTAAAGAAGGATTTATAGAGTTTAAAGTCCAAGGATTAGTAAAAGGAAATATATGTAGATTAATGATATCTTTAGAAGATTCTGGTAAAGGAATAGAAACAGAAAAACTAGAAGAAATGTTATCTAAAGATGCCAAAGAAAATGAATTAGGTACTGCAAAAAAGATTATTAATATTTTAGGTGGAAACTTAATTGTTAGTAGTAATGTTGGAGTAGGAACAAAAGTAAATATAGTTTTAGACCAAGAAATATCAATATCTAATAAGAAAGGTTTAGATAAATATGAAGATTCATATTTTGATAAAAAGAATATATTAGTATTAGGTGGAAGTACTGATGAAAGAAAAATATTCATGCGAGAGATAGATGAATATAATGGCGTAATGGAAACTGCCGAATCTATTAATGAAATAATAGAAAGTATAAAAAAACATAAAAGATATTATGCGATAATAATAGATGGAGATATAAAATATCATACAATAAAAGAAGTAGTAGAGAAGTTAAAAAATATAAAAGGCTTTAATAGTAATATAATTGTATTTAGTAAAGAAAAAGAGATGAAATCTAGTAAGAATAGAGCAATAATAGGCATACAAGGATATATAGCTCGTCCTTTAGTAGAGGGTTCAGTACTAGATACATTAAAGAACTTAGATAATAAAAAGATGTAACATTTTAATTTTGTTACGCCTTTTTATTTGTTTTTGTTTTCTAAGTATCGTTCTAAAGCTGGTAAACCATAATCTTCATTGTAATAATCTGGATATTCATTTAAGTGAGCCAAAGCTATTTTGGCAGTTAGTATTGGATTATCATTAGTAACATTTGTATTTGGATTAATACTGCCATGTTCTAATTCTATTTGATAACCAATAATAAAATCTTTTATAGAAAATTTATCTAATTTGATATTAAGAGTATTTATTAAATTAACAGCGTCATTTAAAGATAACATATAAAACACCTCATTTAATTTTATGAAAAATATTTAAATATGTTAGGAAATAATGTATAATGTTTACTAGGAGAGTGATTATATGACACCACATATTGAAGCAAAAAAAGAAGATATTGCTAAAACCGTACTTATGCCGGGAGACCCATTACGTGCTAAAAAAATAGCAGAAACTTATTTAGAAAATTATAGATTAGTAAATACAGTCCGTAATATATTTGCGTATACTGGAACATATAAAGGTAAAGAAGTAACTGTTATGGCTTCTGGTATGGGAATGCCAAGTATTGGTATTTATTCTTATGAATTATTTAAGTTTTATGATGTAGAAAGTATTATTAGAATAGGTTCTTGTGGAGCTTATACTGATAAACTTGATTTATATGATTTAATTTTAGTTAATGCTAGTTATTCTACATCAAGTTATGCTTTAAGCCAAAATGGCTGTACTGATAAAATTTTATATCCTTCAAAACAGTTGAATTCTAAAATAGAAGAAACTGCTAATAAATTAAATTTAAAATTAAATATTGGAACAATTTATTCTAGTGATGTATTTTATTCTGAAATAGCAGATATTAATGAATTATATAATAAATATAATTGTTTAGGCGTTGAAATGGAATCTTTTGCCCTTTTTCATAATGCTAATGTCTTAGGTAAAAATGCTGCTTGTATATTAACAGTTTCAGATAATTTAATTACCAAAAAAGAAACAACCGCACTTGAAAGACAAAATGCTTTTGATAAAATGATGTTATTAGCATTAGAAACAATATTATAAAAAAAGAAATTTTGAACATATTAAGATAGGGTGATAATATGAATTATCAAGTTTATGATGAAGGTGCATACAAGTTACATTGTATTCGCTCAAATAGTTTTAAGAAAACTAATATAATTATAAATTTTAAAAGAAAGGCTGATAAAAAAGAGTTATCATTACGAGCACTATTACCTAGAACTCTAATGGAATCAACACAAAAATATAAGACAGCTCGAGAAATGATTATTGAAACAGAGAATCTTTATAATTTATATCTTAATACTAATTGTTATTTATCTGGTAACTACAATATTATTAGGTTTGATACAACATTTTTAAATAATGATTATACAGAAGAAAATTTATTTGAAAAAGCTGTTGACTTCATATTAGAAATAATTACTAACCCTAATATAAAAAATAATGCCTTTGATGAAAAAACATTTAGCATTACTAAGGACATATTAAAAGAAGAAATAGAAACTTTTAACGATGATCCTAATCGTTATAGCTTTTTTAGATTATATAAAGAAATAGATAGGAAATCTATTTATGCATCTTGTATATTAGGGACTTTAAAAGAATTAGAAAAAATAACACCTAAAAAATTATATAATTACTACAAAAGTGTTATTGAATCTGACCAAATAGATATTTTTGTAATTTCTCCTTTAGATAAGGAAACAGTAAGAGATACAATAGCTAAAAAATTAAATTTAAAAAATAGAAAAGCTTTTACAGAATCACATTATATTGATTATACTAAATATCATAAGAAACCAAAAGTTGTTAAAGAAACTAGTGAATATGAACAAAGTAAACTTTTAATAGCGTGTAAATTTGATGCTTTAACGGATTTTGAAATGAAATATGTAAGTTTAGTGTATTCTTATATTTTAGGTGGGAGTCCATCTTCAAAATTATTTCAAACAGTTCGTGAAAAAAATTCACTATGTTATTCCATATCTAGTTCCTTTAAACCATTAAATAAATTTTTAATTATTTCTTCTGGAATTAATCCGGATAGTTTTAAGAAAGCTTATCGCTTAATAAAAAAAGAAATTAAAAACATGGAAAAAGGTAATTTTGAAAAGAATAAAATAGAAGAAGCAAAAGTTACTTATAGAGCAGGTCTAGAGGAAATAAAAGATTCTCCTTCGGCCTTACTTAATACCTATATAGCTCACGAATACATAAACACAGATTTACTTGATGAGCGTTATTCAAGAATAGGTGATGTTACTTATGAAGATGTAGTAGAATTTGCTAAAAAGGCTCATATTGATACAGTTTATTTATTAGAAGGGGCTGAAGAAGATGCAGAAAACTAGTTTAAATAAAATGGATTTAGATGTATTTTCTAAAACTCTTTCTAATGGTTTAAAAGTATATATAATTCCTAAGAAAGAAGTAAATAATATATATGTTACTTTTACTACCAAGTATGGTTCTAACATTGTTGAATTTGTTCCAAATGGTGAAAAAGACTATATAAAAGTACCACTTGGTATTGCTCATTTCTTAGAGCACAAAATGTTTGAACAAGAAGATGAAATTGACGTATTTAATTTCTTTAGTGAACGTGGTAGTGACGCTAATGCTAATACTAATAACAAAAAGACTACTTATTTATTTTCTGGGCCTAATTTTTTTAAAGAGAATTTAGAGTTTCTATTAGACTATGTACAAAAACCTTATTTTACTGATGAAAACGTTGAAAAAGAAAAAGGTATTATTATTCAAGAAATGAAAATGTATCAAGATGACCCTTATAGTAAATTATATGAAGCAATTTTAGATGCTAGTTTTATAAATAATAATACTAAATATCCTATAATTGGTACTGAAGATAGTGTTAACTCTATTACAAAAGAAGATTTATATGCCTGCTACAAAACATTTTATCATCCATCTAATATGGTCCTTGTAGTAACAGGAAATGTAAATCCAGAAGAAACTATAGAGATAATTGAGTCTAATCAAAGTAAAAAAGAATTTAAAAAACCAGAAAAAATAAAAATAAAAGAGTATAATGAACCAGATAATGTTGATGCAAAAAAGAAAATTATAACTGCTAATGTTACATTACCTAAGGTATCTATAAATTACAAAATTAATATAAATAATATCAAAAATATTCCGTTACGTAAAAAGTTACTTTATTTATCAATTCTTTTTGATTCTAAATTTGGTGGTACATCTTTAATTAATGAAAAATTACGTGAAAGTAAAATTATAAGTGATTCTATTGATGTGTCCAGTGTTGATGCTGATAGTCATATTTTATTTATTATCATGGGTGAAACTAATAAAGAAAAAGATTTCTTAGATGCTATAAAAAAAGAAATGTTAGATTTAACTATTAGTGAGCAAGAATTAGAACGTAAGAAAAAAACTATTATTAGTTCAATGATTTATGCTAGTGATAGTATAATGCGCATTAATCATAAAATAATGAATGATTACTTAAAGTATGGTGAAATAATTGATAATAACTATGATGAAGTTAAATCATTAAATTATGAAGAATTTAGCAAATTTATTAAAGAATTAGATGTTAGTAATTACAATATTGTAGTTGAGGATAAATGATGGAAGTTGTGTTATCACAACTTTTTAATTTCTTTGAAACATGGTATAATGTCTACATAGGGTAGGTGTGTATTATGTTCAAGAAAAAGATCAAAGGATTTACTTTAATAGAATTACTTGCAGTAATAGTTGTACTTGTTATAATATCCGCAATTGGTTACGTGTTGGTTGGTGATATTATTCAAAGTACTAATGATAAAAAAGATGAAATAAATGTCAATTCATTAATAAATATAGTAAATAATTATATATGGAATAGAGAAGTAGAAAGTAATCCTATTAGTACTAATAAATACTATGTTATTAAAGATAATGTAGAATATACTATAAGTAGTAATGGTAATATAACTCGTACTGATGATTTTAAATATAGTGGTAGAATTTGTAATTATTGCACTATTGAAATAAATAGTAATAGAGAAATTTTTATATTATTAGAAAATAAAAATAGAGATATAAAAAAATCATTTTCTTCTAATGAATTGTCTTCCATTCCATTAACGGTTTCTAGAGAAGATACTTCTTTTTATAATGAATTAGATTTATTTATAAACATTTATACTTCAGAACATATAATAAGTAATCCAATGAAATTTTATGTAGAAGATAATAAGGTATCGAATGAATCTAACGAACTTGTGTATACTTTACAAAATTCTTCTGGTAGTGCTATTATCACAATAGAAAGTTCAAAAAAATTTAATATTGAAATAAATAAAGATAATACAATAATTACAAAAAATGAATCAGGTATTCTCGAAGAAAAAGAAAACATTAATAGCGGTTATTCAGATGAAGTATTGGCATTATATAATGAACTAATATTAGCAGCTAATAATTATATTTCAAGTAATAACATAATTAGTGAAGAATATTTTGAATTTAATAATGGTAGTATTGTTAAAAAGGATATATATGGTAATGATGTTACTTCAAATATTTCTATAAATGGCATTAATGGTCAAGGCGAATTAAGAATAAATCAATCTAAAAATATATCAGTAGTTATTTATGAAGATGACCATGATATAAAAAATGATTATGGCAGTAATCAATTATATAATGTAAATTTAACTTTACCACGTGATGTAAGATTATTATTTAAAAATTTACATCGCTTAGAGTTACTTGCTGAGAGTTATTCTAATAGTGCAACAACAGAAGATTATTTACCTTCTAAAAGTGATTGGTTGGTTTTTTATTATATTAGACAGTTAAAATATAATAGTAGCAACTGGGATATTGTAAGTGGTAAAGATAATAACTATATTACGTATGTTAATAATAATGGAAAATATTTAAGTAGTTATTTTAAAAATATTAAGACACTTACAGTAAATGGTGATGTAATTGATTTTCCACATATGGCGGCCGTAATAGATACAAGAATGTATCAGAAAGCATCTGGAAATTATGGTGCTTTAGATCAAGGTATAGTTGATAGTATATCTAGTTGGGCTGGCGATTTACAAACATTTATGATAGAAGATATTCTTAAAGTATATGGTTCAGATAAAACAACTAAGGAGTATAAAGGATATGTTTTAGAAAAATTAGGTACACCAAATACAAACTTTAGTTTAGATGATATGTTAGCGGATGTTGATGGCTGGGTCATTTATGAAAATTTATGTAATGATACAAGTCTAAATTTGGAAACTGCTTTCACAGAGTTTTATAATGGAACTGCAGAGTATTCTTATAAAAAACGATTTACAAGATTTATTTCTGATGAAGTATTTCGTAAATATTATAATTTAGATGCTTACCCTCATAGTAGTGGAGCAGAACAACCATCTACCTTTTTTAAAACAATTAGAGTGTACACCTATCCAAAACTTTATTTCTTATTGTTTGAGGTAAAATGGCCATTATTTGGAGATTATGAAATTCCATCTAGTCTATCGAGAGGTACAACTGAAGCACTTAGGGATTGGCTTACTGCCAAGGCTAATGCTGAATCTTAATAACAAAAAAAGAACGGCCCCCCTGAAGAACCGCTCTTATAAAAGAATAAAAAGGGGTTGGCTAGTGTGATACTAGCGCCAATTCGCCTGATTCCTCGAATTGGTACTGTATATATTAATCGAAAAAGTTGATTTTGTCAACCTTTTTTTTGGATAAAAATTTAAAAATAGGGATAAAAGCGATTGACACGAACTAATGTATTATATATACTTAAAGTGGTGGTACAAGTGACTTTAGATGATATTAAAGGTATAGGGCCTAAATCATTAATAGGATTAAATAATTTAGGTATTGTAGATATAAATAGTTTGTTAAGTTTTTATCCTTATCGATTTGATATATTAAAAAGAACTCCCATTAGTGAATTTAATATAACAAATAGGGTTATTATTGATGGTAAAATAGAATCAATTCCAACTGTATATTATTTTAATAAAAGAATGAATAAAATGACTTTTAGAATAAATACTGGTCATAACTTGTATAATGTTACGATATTTAATCGAGCATTTATGAAAAAAGTATTAGAATTAGGAACAAATATAATAGTTATTGGTAAATACGATGCTAAATATAATACTATTACAGCTTCTGATATAAAGTTAGGTGTTTTAGGTAATATTCCTACTATAGAACCAATTTACCATACTAATGATAAAATAACTACTAAACAATTAAGACAATATATAAATGAAGCACTAATAAGTAATATACCTGTAGATGATTTTATTCCGGATAAGTTAAATAAAAAATATAATTTATTGAGTAAGAAGATAAGTCTTAATAATATACATAATCCTAAGAATATAGATTTATTAAAAAGAAGTATTAATACACTTAAATATGAAGAAGCCTTTTTATTTATGTTAAAAATGAATTTGTTAAAAGAAGGTACTTCTAAAGAACATTTAAAAAGAAGTGTTAACTATGATCGAGTAGAAAATTTTGTATCTAAGCTACCATTTAGTTTAACAACAGATCAATTAAATAGTGTAGATGATATATATAAAGATTTAACTGGAAATAAAAGAATGAATAGATTGTTACAAGGTGATGTTGGTAGTGGTAAAACAATTGTAGCGTTTATTGCAATGTATATTAATTATTTAAGTGGTTATCAAAGCGCTATGATGGCACCTACAGAAATACTTGCTATTCAACATTATGAAAATTTTAAAAAGTTGTTTAAAGATTATAATATAAATGTATCATTACTAATTGGTAAACTTTCATTAAAAGAAAAGAAAAAAATATATAATGATTTAAAACTAGGTAAAATAGATGTTGTTATAGGGACACATGCTTTAATATCTGATGGTGTTACTTATAATAATTTAGGTCTTGTTATTACAGATGAACAACATCGATTTGGAGTTCATCAACGATCTAATTTAAGAAATAAGGGTATTATGCCAGATGTTTTATATGCTAGTGCCACACCTATACCTAGAACTTATGCCCTTACTTTATATGGTGATATGGATATATCAAATATTAAAACCATGCCAATGGGTAGAAAGAGTGTTATTACAGAATTATATAATACTAAACAAATACGAGAAGTATTAATGAAAATGTATCAAGAACTAAAATTAGGTCATCAAATATATGTTATAGCACCTCTAATAGAGGAAAGTGATAAGATAGATTTATCAAATGTTAATTTATTAGAAGAACAGATGAATAAAGCTTTTGGTAAACTTTATAATATTGGAATTTTACATGGTAAAATGACCTCTGAAGAAAAAGATAGTGTTATGGAATCATTTAAAGAAAATAAAATACAGATATTAATAAGTACTACGGTTATTGAAGTTGGAGTTGATGTAAAAAACGCAACAATGATAGTGATATTTGATGCATATAGATTTGGTCTTTCTCAATTGCACCAACTTCGTGGTCGTGTAGGTAGAAATGATTTACAATCATTTTGTATTTTAATTAGTGATAAGGAAGCGGAACGATTAAATGTATTAGTAAATACTAGTGATGGCTTTAAAATTAGTGAAGAAGATTTTAAGTTGCGAGGTAGTGGTGATATTTTTGGTACGAGACAAAGTGGCGATATGAATTTTAAAATATTAAATGTAAAGAATGATTATAATGTGTTAAGACACGCTAAAGAAGATGTCCTTGATTTTATAAGTAATTACCAAGAATATGATGATTATGATAAAATAATGTCAAGTGTAAAGTCTATAAATAATTTGGATTAATTAGTAATAATTTATTGACATTTAATTTTGTAACCTTTATAATTATACTTGCGTGAGAAATCACGCCATGAATATTTTCATATTACGTAACATGAAAGTATTCAACCAAAACCCCCTGAAGAGAGCCGTTTGGCTCTCATTTTTGTTTGTATTAGAGATATTGTGGAAGTTTAAAATTGTTTTGAACGACGTTTTCTAAAATTATTATTAATAAACACTAAAAATATAATAAAATATGATATAATATATATATCAAATTCAAGGGAGGGTTTGCAATGAAAGAAAAGGTATTAAATATATATGATGGCAAAGAATATATGTTTTCAACATATTTTATTATAAATAATGGAAAATTATTTAGTACTAACAATTTTAATTTTGAAGATAATTTAAAAAATTGTTTCTATATTAGAAAATTTGGTTCAAATGTTCACCCAGTTATATATTTGGACACAAAGATTGATAATAAATGGGTAACTAAGAATCAAGTTATTGGTAACTATAATGCACTTATGAATTTTATTATAGCTAATGAAAATAGTTATATTTGTATAAGGGGCTTTAGTCGTGCTAATATGTTACAGTTTATAAGAATGATTAATGAGTTAAAGAGTATTAATATTAAACCAGTCAAATTTAAAAGTAAATTTTCAGAATCACAATATGAAACGCATCTTTTGACTAAAGAACAAAAAATAGAAGATTTACATCAAAAGATGGATGTAAGTGGCGAAACTGAATCCACTCGTCAATATACGAAAATTGCAAATAGTGTATTTAGAAAGAGAAAGCCATAAATCAAGAGTAAAAATTATACAGTTAAGAAAAGGGTAAAGAGTACCTAGCTATTTTGTCTGTATGTTATTTGCCCATAATTTCTTAAATAAATAATAATTAATTAACGTCAATTTGACAATCCTGATTAAATTTGTTACAATCTACATCAGTTGTGAGACAATGGGGGTTGTGAAATAACTAAATATAAATAGAATCCCACTGTATGTACAATGGGATTTTTTAGGGGGAAAAATTAATATGGATAGATATGATAATGTAATAAGAAAAAATATTTTAAATATACAAGTTGTTCAACCACTTCCACCAAGAAAAGATAAAAATAATAGAGTTGTTCCACCTCTTCCTGGAAGAAATTTTTTAGTATTTGTTATATCTTTTGATAATTTTGCAAAATATTTAAGTGAAATAAAGGATATTAATACTTTTATGCCGATACAATGCATTATTTATGATGAAGGTTTGATATCTTGTGATGAGGATGTATTATTAAGACTATCATTTTTAAGAAGTATTCAGAACTTAAATTTTCGAGAAATTAAATTTAAATTATCTGAATCAACATTTCCATTATATAATACTATAATGGATAGAATAAATTGGAAACACGGTAATGTATCGTTTTTAGAAATGACAGTAGATAGATGTCCAAATGAAATTAAAGATTTAAGACTAGAAAAAGCAAAAGGCAAAATATTATTACCAGAGGAAAAACTTCTATGGCAAAGTGATTACGTTTTAAATAAACTAGGAGATAGAATAGACAAAAAAGTTTTGGAAGATACAGATAAACTAAAATATGCAGTAAGACATTATGCTGATGGTTTAATGAGACGATATGATTTTGATAAATTAACAGATTTTGACAAGGTATGGCTAGCATATCATTTTATTAAAGATAGGGATAAATTAAATATATCATTTGCCAGTGAACAGACATATTATGGAAATGATGGCTTACAGCATTTGTTACGTTCAGAAGAAAATTGGGAGTCTAAACCATATGGTACATATGTAAGAAGAAGAGGTGTTTGTGAGGGACAAGCAAGATTATTTAGAATCTTATTAAATAACTGGGATATGGAAGTAGATGCAGTTACTTTAAGCGGTAAATCGCCTTTGGGTCCTCATTGTTGGTTAGGTACAGTTATCGATGAAAAACTTTATTATTGTTGTACTACGCAATTTAAATTGTTTGATAAAACTAATTTTATACCGGATAATACAGAATATTATCCTCAAATATATCAAACTGCCTCATTATCTAATGAAGATAAAGTAAATATAGAAAAACACATTAGTAAATTGGTTAAAAAAAAGTAGGCATTTAAAAAAACACTTAAAGCCCTAATTCAATTTTGTATTGAATTGGGGCTTTATAATTATAATAATTAATTTAATTATCAATAAAATAAAAAGTATAATTTAAATTCATTAAATATAACTATAATAGACATAAAACTAATAAAAAACTAAACTAGTTTTTTGGTTAATATATTAATAATTAAATAATTTACAGTTGTATTCATATAATAATTCATTGATATCTGACAATTTAAAGACTCTATTAATAAAACAGAATCTTATTATTAAATCATATTTATTATTTTTTGGTAATGAATAAGATGCACTATCTAAAAGTTCATCTAATTCATTTTCTGTTAATTCTAAAGCAATAGCTAAAAGTATTATTGTTTCTTTACTAGGATGATAGTTTTTATCACTTCTAATTTTAGAAAATAGTCTTCTATCAATGTGAACTTTATTATAAACATCAGAATCTTTTAAATGTTTGTCATCAATAAGTTTAAATAACATTGTTTGAAAGTCATTATATTGTTCATGTTTGTCAATAAAATCTTTTATATTTGAATTTCCTTTTTCATTTGATTTTGAAGCTTCAAAAGTTGAATCTACGCTTTTAAAATCATCCTCAAAGCATTCATCCATATATAGACATTTAATTTTATTAAATAAGCCGGTTTTATTTGGTCTATCTTCAATTAAATTATTTTTAATATAAATTTTTAATTCATTTTTTAAATTTCTCATATTTTACTCCTTTTTACGATTATAAAAGTAAATAATTGTAACTTTATTATAGCATATTGTGTTAAAAATGTCGCTTGTTAAGTGACCAATATAATAAATGATTATTGTATGATGTAGGCAGAAAGAGAGATGTTAGAAATGACAAAAAGAAAAAAGTTTATGGATGTAGTATTTATACTTGATAGAAGTGGTTCAATGCAAGGAACTGAAAAAGATACCATTGGTGGATATAATGGATATATTAGAGATTTTAAAAAGAAAGACGCTAAAATAACAACGGTTTTATTTGATGATAAATATGAGATGGTAACAAAACGACAAGATGTTAATAATGTTCCAGCTTTAACTGAAAAGCAATATTTTGTTAGAGGTTGTACTGCCTTATTAGACGCTATTGGCAAATCAATTAAATTTATGGAACAAGAGCAAGCTAAAAAAGTAATATTTATTATTACAACTGATGGATATGAAAATGCTTCACGTGAGTTTAACAAAGATCAAATAAAAGAAATGATTAGTGGTCATAAAGAATGGGAATTTATGTATATAGGTGCTGATATCGATTCATATAGTGAAGGGCAAAGTATTGGAATTAATAGTTCTAATATAGCTAATTATAAAAAAGATAAAAAAGGTATATCAAAACTGTTTAAAGCTATGTTTTTAGCAAGTGAAGAATTTTGTGATGAAGATTGCATTGCGTCATCGTGGAAAGAAGATTTAGAAAATTATATGGAAGAAAATACAGATCAAACAAATAATGACTAAATAAAATAGTTCTACTCCTTATTTTTGTTATATCATACAGTATAAAATACCTTTTAAAAATTATAATAAATATTGTTATTGCAGTAATAATTTTGATATAATATAATTACTTAAAAATACAAACAGAAAGGTATAAATACTATGCAAGCAAAAATTAATAGAATGAAAGAATTAATAGAAACACTTAATAAAGCATCTGAGTTATATTATCAAAAAAATATTTCTATGATGACAGATTACGAGTATGACCATTTGTATGATGAATTAGTGGAATTAGAAAAAGAAACCCACATGATACTTTCTAATAGTCCTACTATTAATGTAGAACCAGAAATATCTAGTTTTCTAGAACAAGTAGAGCATCCCGCTCCAATGTTATCACTAGCTAAGACAAAACAAGTTACAGAATTAATTGATTTTATAGGTGATAAAGAAGGACTATTATCATGGAAGTTAGATGGCTTAACAATTGTTTTAACTTATGAAAACGGCAAACTTATAAGTGGTGTTACCAGAGGTACAGGTACCATTGGTGAAGTTGTAACAGAAAATGTTAAACAGTTCAAAAATGTACCACTTACAATTCCTTATTTAGGAAGATTGGTTGTAAGAGGAGAAGCAATTATTAAGTATTCTGATTTTAAAAAAATGAATGATGAATTGGGCGATGGTTCAAGTCAATATAAAAATCCTAGAAATCTATGTTCTGGTTCTGTAAGACAATTAGATAGTAGTATTACTGCAAGTAGAAATGTTAATTGTATTATTTTTGCTTTAATTGAATCTGATGAACAAATATCTAATTTAAAAAGTGAATGTTTTGATTGGCTTAAATCGCTTGGATTTGAGGTAGTAGAACACTTTAAAGTAACAAAAGAAAACATGGAAGAAAAAGTGCTGGAGTTTAAGGATAGAGTTAAAACATATGATATTCCTTCCGATGGTTTAGTTTTAACTTATGATGATATTGAATATGGAAATAGTTTAGGTATGACAGCTAAATTTCCTAGACATTCAATAGCGTTCAAATGGCAAGATGAAACTGCTAAAACAAAACTTAGAGAAGTAGATTGGATGGTTTCAAGAACAGGATTAATTAATCCTGTTGCGGTATTTGATCCTGTAGAATTAGAAGGGACTATAGTAAGTAGAGCATCATTACATAATGTATCAATACTGCAAGGATTAAAACTTGGCCTTGGTGATACAATAGAAGTATACAAAGCTAATATGATTATCCCTCAAGTAGCGGAAAATGATACTAAGAGTAACAACCTAGTTATTCCAAATAAATGCCCAGTATGTGGTGGAGAAGCCAAAATAATTGAAAATAGTGATGTTAAATATTTATATTGTATGAATGAGTTTTGTGTTGCTAAACTCATAAAAAGATTAAGTTTATTTGTAAGTAGAAACGCAATGAATATAGATGGTATATCTGATGCTATATTAAGTAAATTGATAGATGAAGGTATTGTTAAATGTTATGCTGATTTATATCATATTAGTGATTATAAAGATAAAATTATAGCATTTGATGGATTTGGTGAGAAATCTTATAATAACTTAATTAATTCTATAGAAAAATCTCGCAATGTAAAATTAGCTAATTTTATTTATGCTTTGGGTATTCCAGATATTGGATTTTCTAGGGCTAAATTAATATGCAATAACTTTAATAATGATTTTGATAAAATTTGTCATTTAACACTAGAAGAACTTAGTGCTATAGATGGAGTAGGTGAAATCATAGCGCAAGAATGGGTTGATGAATTTGCTAATTCAATTTTTATTGATGAATTGGAAAAGTTAAAAAAAGAAGTAGTTATTGCTAAATCTGGTAATACTAATAATGGTGCTTTAACAAATCTAACATTTGTTATTACTGGTGGTTTAAATCATTTTGAAAATAGAGATAAAATGATAGAATACATAGAACAAAATGGTGGTAAAGTTGTTAAGGCAATATCTAATAACGTTAACTATTTAATAAATAATGACATTAATTCAACATCAACTAAAAATCAAAAAGCAAAAGAATTAGGTGTCGAAATTATTTCTGAAGATAGTTTATTGAACATGATAAAATAATAAAAAATATAAAAGTCAGTTTTGATTTTTATATTTTTTTTCATTATAAATATTTAATATAATTCCTATTGCAATAAAATAACTAAGTAAACTTGACCCACCATAACTAATAAAGGGTAACGTTATACCTGTAATAGGTAGTAATCCTATAGTCATACCTATATTTTGCACTTGTTGATATATTAACATTCCTAGTATTCCCGCAATAATATATTTATTTATATATTTTTTAGATTTCATTGATAAACTTATTAAGTGCATATCAAATAGTATAATTATGGTTATTAAAAGAAAAGAACCTACAAATCCAGTATTACTTGCAAATACCGCAAATATAAAATCTGTTTGTGGTTCAGGAAAATAAATTGGCGTTTTATTAAAACCATATCCAAATAATCCTCCTGCACCAATAGCGGTTCTTCCATTTTCTAATTGAAACCCTGAACTATTACTCCAATTTAATAATCTATCTATACGTAAAAAGAAACTATTGCCAAATATATTTACAAATTGTTCTTGATTAAAAAAGTATAATCCTAATAAGCCACCAATTAGTAATAAAAGTATAATTCCTATTAATAGAAACCATTTATAACGTATACCACTTATAAAAAGGCAAGAGAAAGTAATAATTAAATAAATAAGTACCACTCCAGTGTCTGGTTGTAAGAATGTTAACAAACTAGGAATAATAACAATAATCATTATTTTACATAGAAATATAAATTCTTGAAATATAGTAGGGTAAGGGTACTTCTGGTGAAAAGTATTTATCATTTTTGAAATAAGTAGTATTAAAATAATTTTCATAAACTCACTAGGTTGAATACCACCAATACCAGGAATAAAAAACCAACATTTAGCATCATTTATTCTTGGTGCAAATAGAAGTAATCCAATTAAAGCAATAACACCTAAAATATATAAATACCAAATATTATCTAGTATTTTATCATTTCCTATATACATAATAAATAATGCTACTAGTATACCTAAGATATACCATATTATTTGTTTTATTGCTAAATTTTGATAAAAACTACCCAATAATTTAGTAGCACTATTAATACTTAGTATACTAATAGTAAAGAAAATGCATAAATAAATTAATAATCTTTTATCTAAATATAACTTTTTAAACATACTTTATCACCTTTAAAATCATTATTATTGTGTCAAAAATAATGTAAATTATAGCACTATCTAAAAAAATTACTATTAAATTAAAAAGAAATATAGTATAATTAATAATGTGGTGATAAGAATGCAATATGTACAATATATTATAATTATAGTAATTTTATTATTAATAGCGTTATCAATAGTTAAAATACGTAAGAAAGACTATAAAATAGAAGTTAATAAATTAGTTGATTACTTAGGTGGAAAGAGTAACATTATTAGTTATGACTCTAACAAATCAAGATTCACAGTTGAATTAAAAGATATTAATTTAGTTAATAAAGACGCTATTCAAAAACTAGGAGCCCAAGGTATTGTAGAAATAGATAATCAATTAAAAATTATCCTTGGGGATTCTGCTAATAAATTAAAAAAATATATTGATGACTTAAAACGATAAAAAAATCGTTTTTTTTCTTTTTTTCGACAAAATTCGACAAAAGAGTATAGTACCATATAACTGGAGGAAGATATTATGTTTGAAACAATTATCTTAAATATGATTTATTTAATTTTTCCACTAACTTTATATATTATATATTGTATGTACGCTAGTACTTTAAATAAAAATACTAATGATTTTATTATGACATTCTTTTTAGTAACGGCATTTTATTTTTTAATTCGTTTTGGTTCAAATGAAATAAATAATTTACCTTTATTATTAATTTTAGTTCCTCTTTATATTGCGTATATTAATAAAAGTGATATTGGAATTTTAATATTAAGTATACTTGTTTTAATATATTACTTTAAATTCAATTTAGGTTTTTTAGTAATTATTCCTTTATTAGTCGATTATATAGTATATAAGTTTTTATATGTTAAGATGTGTAATCTAAAATTATTTTTGTTAATATCTATATTATTAGGTTTAACACCATTAATATTTAATATTAATAATATAAGTTTAGATATAGTTATCTATTTAGCATTTTCTTTGATTTTACCTTTCTTAATTGTAATTTCTATAAAAGATTTAGAACAAGTTGCCAATTTACATATGAATTTACAAAAGATAGAGCATGAAAAGGAAGTACAATTATCAATATTTAAAATCACTCATGAAATAAAAAATCCTATTGCGGTATGTAAAGGTTATTTAGATATGTTTGATGTATCTAATATTGAACATAGTAAAAAATATATTCCTATAATTAAATCGGAAATAGAAAGAACTTTGTGCTTGTTACAAAATTTTTTGGATTTTAATAAAATAAAACTTGATAAAGAAGAAATGGATTTAGTTTTACTTTTGGATGATATTAAATCTAGTTGTATGCCTCTTTTAAGTAACAATAAAATTACTCTTGATTGTAATATAAATTCTAATGATGAAGAGGTATATATAAATGGTGACTTTAATCGTTTAAAACAAGTACTTATTAATGTTATTAAAAATAGTATTGAAGCATTAGATAATAGGGCTAATCCACAAATAAAATTTTTCTATAAAATAAAAAAAGATTATGTTCATATTTATGTTGAAGATAATGGCTGTGGAATGAGTAGAGAAGTGTTATCGAGAGTAAAGGAACCATTTTTTACTACTAAAAACAATGGTACTGGTCTTGGTATAACTATTTCGCACGAAGTTATTCAAGGACATAAAGGTATAATAAAGTATACTTCTAAAGAAAATGTTGGTACTAAAGTAGAAATAATTTTACCATTAGAAAATGAAAAATAGCATTCGAATCGAGTGCTATTTTAATTCTTTATATAAATCTATATTATATTCATGTTGTGTAGTTTGTTTTTGTTTTAATGAATTAGTAGTAATAAGATAGAAATCATATAAAACTACTTGTTGTCCGTTTGAAGTAACAGGATCATCCCAAGTTAAGTCTAAATGGTACCAAGTAGAATCTAAATATACTACATTCCAAATGTGTTCTTTATTAGAAACTTTATAGTTTTTAACACCAATTTTATCTAAAAAGATAGCCATTGCATCACTATATCCACTACAAATTCCTTTTCCTTCTATTAGAGGACCATAAGCATTATAAGGGTGATAAGGATAACTATTTTTATCCATATCTAATTTAAAGTCTTGATCATAAACAGTATTATCAATTACAAAGTCATGAAATAATTTTATTTTTTGGCGATCACTTAGGGTAGGTTGAATATTATTTTTAATAAAGTTCTCTATTATCTCATTAATTTTACTTATTTGATTGTTACTATAGGCTTTATCTAATTTAATATTTATTTTACCTAAAGAATCTGTTGTAAAGTTTATAGTTGCATAAGAGTTAAAGGGATCTACATAATTATTAATTGCTTGAATGTAATCAGTGTTTTCGATGATATCATATAGATCATTAATACAAGAATTATATGTATAATCACAAAAGAAATTAAAATCTTGCCAACCATTATTTAATGTTGTATAAATTATATCTAAAAATTGACTTTTATTCTTAACAATAAACTTATCAGTATTTTTTATTAAAAGAAAATCAGAATTTTTATAGTATTCATTAGCATTTTCTACTAAAACAGTATCTTTGTAAATTATTTTTTGCGATATAAATTTAGTAATTAAGTCTTTTTGCCATAAGCAGATAATAGATACAACTATAATAATAAAACATAATAATTTCTTCATCCTATTCACCTAATGTAATTATAGCAAAATAATATAAAAAAAAGAAGTGGAATTATTCCATTTCATTAACTTTTTTAGTAATACGTGATTTGTTACGTGCACTATTATTTTTTGCAACAGCACCTTTTGATGTAGCTTTGTCAATTTTCTTAATAGCAACTTTTAAGGCTTCTCCAGCTGCATTTTTATCTTTAGTAGCAACAGCTCTTTCAACTTTTTTAATAGCATTTTTCATACTAGCTGCATATTCGTTATTGCTTTTTTCTTTTTTACTAATTACTTTAACAGCTTTTTTAGCATTTTTCATATTTGGCATACAATTCACCTCCAAGCCACTTCGACATTCAATATTTTAGCAAACATTTATTAAAAAATCAATTGTTTTATCTAATTTCTGGTAATTAATGCCTATATTGTTATATTAAAGCATACTCTTTAGATAAAATGCGCTTATCACTACAATACTTCATTATAAATTTATTATTTCTTCTAACTATAATAATACCAATTGTTTTATCTTGATTGATACTTTTAATAGTTTTATCTATATAATTCATATATACTTCAATTTGCCCAATATGTTCTTTTTTTAACTCTGTTACTTTTAATTCTACTACTACGAAGCAATTGTATTCATAATTAAATAGTAATAAATCTATATAATTGTAATTGGTTCCAATTTTTATTTTATATTCATCCTTTATAAAACTAAAACCAGTACCTAGTTCTTCTAAAAATGAAGGAATATTTTCTAATATTAATTTTTTTAACGCCTTTTCTGATATTTCATTATAATTTAAACTATTTTTAATAATAATTGGTTGTTTAATAAAATCCTTTACTTCGGTATTCTCCTTATTAATTAATTTTAATTTAGTTTCTTCATCTAGTCTTTCATATTCATTATTCTTTATTTTAGTTCTGAGTTCACGTACAGATAAATTCTGTTGTTCTGATATTTTTATATAGTAATTTATTTTATTTATATCCTCTATTGCTAATAATTCACAATAATGTGACCATGTCAATTGTGCAGACACTGTCTGCACTTTTTCTATCAATTCAAAAAGTTTCAACATTAACCATAAATTTCTTTTACTATAACCATGACCAATTTCTATAGTAAGTCTTCTAGAATACTCTTTAATAATACCTTCACCATAATGTTTACCAGCCTCCGCTAGTAATTTATCTACATTGTAATAAGTATTTAAATCACTTCTGTTTTTAGAATAATCTTTTACTTTTTTAGTAACCTCATTATTTATTAGATTTTCTTTTATTTCGTTATAATAATTCATATATCTCCCCTAAACTAATAAATATTCTTTAGATAAAATACGCTTATCACTACAATAATCCATTATAAATTTATTATTTCTTCTAACTATAATAATACCAATCGTTTTATCTTGATTGATTTTTTTTAAATTACTATCAATATAATTCATATATACTTCAATTTGCCCAATATGTTCTTTTTTTAACTCTGTCACTTTTAATTCTACTACTACAAAGCAATTGTACTCATAATTAAAAAGTAGTAAATCTATATAATTGTAGTTGATCCCAATCTTTATTTTATATTCACTTTCTATATAACAAAAGCCATTTCCTAGTTCTTTTAAGAAACTATCTATATCCTCTAATATTAATTTCTTTAACACCTTTTCTGAGATATCATTATAATCTAAATTATTTTTAATAATAATTGGTTCTTTAATAAAATCTTTTACTTCAGTATTTTCTTTGTTAATTAGTTTTAATTTAGTTTCTTCATCTAATCTTTCATATTCATTATTCTTTATTTTAGTTCTTAGTTCTCGTACAGATAAATTCTGTTGTTCTGATATTTTTATATAATAATTTATTTTATTTATATCTTTTATTGGTAGCATTTCATACAAATGACTCCAAGTTAATTTTCCCGACACTGTCGGGACTTTTAAACAAATGTCATAAAATTGAATAATTTTATATAATAGAGATGTAGTATATTTTTTATTCAACTCTTTAGTTAATCTTTTTGAATACTCTTTAATAATACCTTCACCATAATGTTTACCAGCTTCCGCTAGTAATTTACCTACATTATAATAAGTATTTAAATCACTTCTGTTTTTAGAATAATCTTTTACTTTCTTAGTAACTTCATTATTTATTAGATTTTCTTTTATCTCATTATAATAATTCATTTGCTTTTCCTCCTAAATTTAATATACGATATATTTTTCTTATTTCCTTTTATATTTAAATAATTCTTGTAAATTTGGAAACATTATAAATGGTGAATAATATATGAAACATGAGGTTGATTTAAAAAAGTTTGAAATAAGAACAGATTTAACAATTGAAATACTAGAAAATAATAAAAATATAGATGGAGTAATTAGTAAAGTAGAAAAAATTGATGAATTAACTGTTACAGATGTTTTTATAGATACTTTAGGTAGTGAAAAACTAAATAAAAAAGTTGGTAATTATATTACTATTGAATTTGATGATATCACAGATGAAACTAATCGCAAGAAAGTAGAAGAAGTATTTGTTTATAAATTAAAAGAATTATTAAAGAAGAAAAAAATAAAATTTTCTGATAGTTGTTTTGTTATAGGTCTAGGTAATGAAAAATCAACGCCAGATTCTTTGGGACCTCTCGCTACTAATAAAGTGATTGTGACAAATCATTTATTTGAATTAGGTGAATTATCAAAAAATTATCGCCGAGTTTGGTCTTTATCACCAGGTGTAATGGGTACTACTGGTATGGAAACTAGTGATGTAATTAATAGCGTTACCAAAGCTATAAAGCCATCTTTCATAATTGTAATAGATGCTTTAGCAAGCCAGTCTCTAGAAAGAGTAAATAGAACCATTCAAATGACTGATACAGGAATTGCTCCTGGTGGTGGCATTGGTAATAATAGAAAAGAGATAAGTGAAGATATTTTTGGTATACCCGTAATTGCTATTGGTGTACCAACTACCGTTGATGCCGTAACTATAGTTAGTGATACTATTAACTACATGTATAAACATTTTTCTTATTTAAAGAAAAACATGAATAATCCCGCTAATAAGTTGATGATAGGTAATCCCAATTATTTAAAAAAAGATGTTTCTATTTCAGATAGTGATAAATCTAATTGGTTAGGTTTGATAGGTAATTTATCAGAAACAGAAACTAGGCAATTAATATATGAAGTTTTAACTCCCGTAGGGTATAACTTAATGGTTACTCCTAAAGAAGTAGATTTTATAATTGAAAAACTAAGTGATATTATTGGAAATGGTATAAATAAAGCAATTCATAAGAAAAAGAAGTTTTAGAATGTTTTTTTGACATTCTTTTTTTTAATAACCTGTTAAAATATGAATATAATGAAACAGGTGAATTATATGCGAAAAAAATTTAAGTCTAAAAAAGGATCTAAAAACATTATTAAAACATTTATCATTATAGTATTATTAGTAATATGCTATTTTCTTTTATCAAATATAATCTCTAAAATAAATTTAAATATAAATAATAATGATTTAATTTATTATGCTCTAAAAGATACTAATAGTTATTTATGTGATAAAAATAAAAAGGACAATATATTATTAAAGACAATATATAAAATAGATTTTAAAAATCCCGCTACTTTATTACATGATAGTACTTATTATATAAATATAGAACAAGAAAAAACAGAGCTAGTATATAATCAAAATTATGAACAAGATATACAAGTTTCTACAACAAAAGATAAACCTTTAGTATATATTTATAGTACGCATCCTACAGAAACATTTAAAAATGATGAACTAACTGTTCATAATATTGAACCTAATATAAAAGAAGTCTCATTTGTCTTAAAAGAAAAACTGGAAGAAAACAATGTTAATGTTATTGTAGAAGAAGCATCTATTCCTGATTACTTAAAAGAACATAATTATGATTATAATCAAAGTTATACAGCTAGTCTATATTATTTAAAAAAAGCTTATCAAGAACATCCTGATATAGATTTAATTATTGATTTACATAGAGATGGTGTTGACTATCAGTATTCAGTTGCTTCTATAAATGATAAAAAATATGCCCGAATTATGTTTGTTGTAGGACTTAATCGTAATAATTATCAAACTTCAATAGATATATCTAATAAAATGATAACTTATTTAAATAAGCATTATCAAGGAATAAGTAGAGGTTTATTTACAAATAAAAGTGCAGGGTTTAATCAATTTTTTAATGATAATATGATTTTAATAGAATTAGGTGGTAATAATAATCAATTAATAGAAGTACTAAATAGTGTTGATGTTTTAGCAGAAACAATAAAGGAGTATTTATATGAAAACAGAGGATAAACAAAAATTAGGTAATAAGATTTTTCATAAAGTATGGTTTATTTTGTTTTTAATATTTTTAACTTTATATATATCACAAGCATCTGGTTATTATGAATATTCAATTAGTAAAAAAACAACATTCACTAATGAACAAATAAAAAGATTTGAACAAGATATAAAAGATGGTAAGAATGTTGACATAGAAAAATATCTTGATAATACTACAAAGAATTATCAAAATAAATTATCTAAAACTGCTCTTTCTTTTTCAGAAACAATATCTAAATATACTAAAATGGGTATAGAAAAATTTTTCTCTATAATTGGTAATGCTGTAGAGGAAGAAAAATAACAAGATTATTAAATGATTTAATTATTCATTTTCTTTTACATCTTAATCCTATTATGGTAAACTATTATTAGAAAAGAGGTACTTATGGAAGAATTAATTATTGGTTCTCATGTTGGTTATAAAAAAGATACTGGTTTAGTAGGAAGTGTAAAAGAAGCATTAAGTTATAACGCTAATACATTTATGTTTTATACTGGTGCACCACAAAACACTAGTCGTAGTCCTATTGATAAAAAACAGGTTGAAGAAGCTTTTAATTTAATGAAAGAAAATAATATTAATCCTAGTAATGTTATAGTTCATGCTCCCTATATAATTAATTTAGCAAACGATACTAAGAACTATGATTTTGCAATTAACTTTTTAAAAGAAGAAATAAAAAGAGTAGATACTCTTGGTATGAAGTATTTAGTATTACATCCGGGTTCTCATGTTGGCTTAGGAATAGATAAGGGAATTGAAAATATTATTTTTGCTCTAAATATAGCCCTAAAAGAATCTGAAAACGTTATTATATGTTTAGAAACAATGGCAGGAAAAGGTAGTGAAGTTGGTTCTAACTTTTCGGAAATTAAAGACATTATTGATGGAATAGAAAAGCAAAACCAAGTTATGGTTTGCCTAGATACTTGTCACATAAATGATGCTGGTTATGATGAAAATAATTTTGATAATGTCTTAAAAGAATTTGATGATATAATTGGTTTAAATAAACTTGCTTGTATTCATATTAATGATAGTAAAAATATCTTAGGTTCCCACAAAGATAGACATGCTAATATCGGTTTAGGTACGATTGGTTTTAATAATTTAATCAATATTATATATCATGCCAAATTAAAAGGAATTCCTAAAATATTAGAAACTCCCTATATAGTTGATCCTAATGATGAGAATAAATCATATCCTCCTTATAAAGAAGAAATAGATATGATAAGAAAAAAAGAAATGAATAATTCTTTAATAGATGATGTAATTAAGCACTATAGAAATTTTTGATATTTATTTTTAAAGTAGAAGAATAATTCTTCTATTTTTTTATAAGTGTCAGTATCAAATTTATCTTTTACATTATTAAATATACTAGTATAATCTCCATAAATTAAAGTGTACCAATTTTTTTTAATAGTATTATATACAATATCTAATTCAGTATTATTTAAATTTATATTATTAGATAAAGCAAAATTATTTACATCGCTAATAGTCATTTTATTAACATAGTTTTCAATTAATTTACTAATCACAATATCACCAATTTATTATATGTATTTATTTTTGAATAATGTATTTTAAAACACATAAAATAAAACTGGAGGTGTTTATATGTACGAAAGTATTTTATTACCATATTCTTATGATGCTTTAGAACCTTTTTTATCAGCACGTACTATTAGTATACATTATAATAAACACTATAAAAATTATTTAAATAATCTAAATAATTTATTAAATAGTGTTAATTATAATTATAAATATTCTAAAGTAGATTTAGTTAAACATATTAGTGATTTTCCTATTGAAATTCGTGATGATATTTTATTTAATTTAGGTGGTGTAATTAATCATGAATTATATTTTTTAGGTTTAGGTAGAAAAAATAATCTACCATACGATGGTATTTTAACTGCAATAAATAAACAGTATGGTAGTTATGATAACTTTAAAATAGAATTTATTAATACCGCTAAAAAATTAGTTGGTTCAGGTTATACAAGTCTTACTATTGATAGAAATAATAATTTAGATATTATCAATACTAGCAATCAAGAAACACCATATTTATATGGATTATATCCATTAATTACTCTTGATTTATGGGAACATGCTTATTACTTAGACTATCAAAATAATAGAAATACTTACATAGAAGCTTTTTTTCAAAATATTGATTTTAGTTATATAAACACTTTATATGCCGAAGCACTTAAAAAAATTAAAGAATCAAACAAATAATTATCAAAAGAAAAAAACATACAAATCAATAATTGAAAAAAGACATATAGTTTTAATAATTGTAACAAGTATATTATTATTTATATTAATAATTAGTCTATTTTATGTTCAAATAATTAAACAAGAATTTTATTTAAAAAAAGTAGATACTTTTACTAATAATGTTGTTTTAGGAAATACTGCCCCCAGAGGTAGAATATATGATAGAAATGGAAATGTTTTAGTAGATAATGAAGCAATTAAAACAATTGTTTATAAAAAACAAAGTGGTGTTAGTACAAAAGATGAAATAAGTATGGCTTATTTTATTGCTGAAAATATAGATATTAACTATTCTAGTTTATCGTTATATAATTTAAAAAAATTTTGGTTAAAAAATAATCCTGAATTAGGTAATAAAAAAATAAGTGCCACAGAGTGGAAAGATTTATCAGAAAGAAGACTAACACTTGACGATATATTAAAGTTAAAAATAGAGAGAATTACAGATTCAGATTTAGAAAATTATAATGACATAGATAAAAAAGCCGCGTATATATATTACCTAATGAATAATGGTTATGCTTATGAAGAAAAAGTAGTTAAAAGAAATGTTACAGATATAGAATATGCGTTTATTGCGGAAAACGCTGATAAATTAAATGGTTTTTTCTCAAAATTAGATTGGGAAAGAACTTATCCTTATGGAAATACATTTAGGACTATTTTAGGTAATGTATCTACTAGTTCTTCAGGCGTCCCTAAGGAATTAAAAGATTATTATCTTGCTAAAGGGTATCGTTTAAATGACCGTGTTGGAATAAGTTATCTTGAATATCAATATGAAGATTTATTAAAAGGAACCAAAGATAAATTTTTAATTACTAATCATGGTGAAAATAAATTATATGAAGAAGGAAGTAGAGGTAATGATTTAGTTTTAACAATAGATATTAACTTACAACAAGAAGTAGAAAAAATACTAGAAACAGAATTAATAAAAGCTAAAGGATATCCTAATACTGAGAATTATAATCATTCTTTTGTAATAATTACTGACCCTAATAATGGGGAAATTCTTGCTATGGCAGGAAAGCAAATAGTATTTAAAGATGGTGAATATAAATTTTATGATTATACTACCGGTGTATTTACTACTAGTGTTGTAGCGGGTTCTTCTGTAAAAGGTGTATCACAATTAGTAGGATATCAAACTGGAGCATTAAAAATAGGTGAGATTCGCAACGATAGTTGCATTAAAATAGCGGCTACTCCTGCTAAATGTTCTTGGACTTATCTAGGTAATATAAATGATATAGAAGCATTAAAACAATCTTCTAATACTTATCAATTTAGAACAGCTATTAAAGTAGGAAAAGGAGTATACCAGGAAAATCAACCACTATCTTTAGATAAAGAAGCATTTAATATATATCGCAATGCTTTTAAAGAATTTGGTCTTGGTACCTTAACAGGTATAGATGTTCCTAATGAAAACATTGGTTATATAGGTAGTAGTACCGCTACAGGTCAATTATTAGATTTTGCAATTGGTCAATATGATACTTATACACCAATAGAATTATCACAGTATATAAGTACTATTGCTAATGGTAGTACGAGAATAGCACCTCATCTTTTAAAAGCAGTTTATTATCCTACAAAAGATAAATTAACTAATTTAAAGTATGAAGCCGAAGTAAAAATTTTAAATAAGGTAAATTTTGACAGTACATATATAGATAGAGTTAAATTGGGTTTTAAAGCAGTACTAGAGCCTTACGGTACAGGTTATGGTTATATTAACATAAAGAATAAACCAGCAGGTAAGACTGGTACTAGTGAGGGATTTGTTGATACCAATAATGATGGCATAGTCGATACGGAAACTATATCTAATATTTTTGTAGGATATGCACCTTTTGATAATCCAACTGTAACATTTACAATAGTTTCTCCTAATGTTTACACAAAAAAAGCTTCTAGTTCAGTCCAAACACTAGTAAATAGGTATATTACGCAAGAAGTTTCAAAAAAATTCTTTGAAATTTACCAATAATTTGTTATAATAGGTACGTACTTATCAAAAAGGAGGGAAATTATGGCTAAAAAAGGAGAAGCAAGAGAAAGAATTACTCTTACATGTACTGAATGTAAAGAAACTAATTATCGTACTGAAAAGAACAAAAAAAATACTACTGAACGTTTAGAGTTAAATAAATTCTGTCCAAAATGCAGAAAAAATACTACTCATAAAGAATCTAAATAATTATATTTTATTTTAGAGGGAAGGAGGATTTATGTTTAATATTAATGATATTAAAAATGGTATTACATTCCTTTATGAAGGTAATATTTATCAAGTAATGGATTTCTTACATGTTAAACCAGGTAAAGGTGCTGCTTTTGTTAAAGCAAAAATTAAAAACTTAAGAACTGGTTCAATTGTTGAAAAGACATTTAATACTAGTATCAAATTAGAGAAAGCTATTTTAAATAAACAAAATATGCAATATTTATATGGTACTGGAGATACTTTTAATTTTATGAATATGGATACTTATGAACAAGTAGAACTTAGTGCTAGTCAATTAGGTGATGATAGTAAGTATTTAAAAGAGGGAGTAAATGTATATATTACTTTCTATAATGGTGAAATTATTGGTATGGAATTACCTGATAAAATTGAATATACTGTAGCGCATACTGAACCTGCAGTTAAAGGTAATACAACAAATAATGCCCAAAAAGATGCTGAATTAGATAACGGATTAAAAATTAGAGTTCCATTATTTATTGAAGAAGGCGAAAATATCATCGTTTCAACTAAAGATGGTAAATATGATTCAAGAGCATAATTATTATGCTTTTTTTGTTGTATATTTTTTTACATTAATGTAAAATTATGATTAGGAGTAAATGATAATATGAGTTTTAATTCAGAGATATTTTTGTTTTTATTTTTACCTTTATTTTTAATCATATATTTTATATTACCTAGAAAAGTAAGAAAATATTGGTTACTTATTAGTAATTTTATTTTTTATTCTTATGCTGGAATAAGATATCTATATGTATTGGTGTTTAGTATAATTGTTAATTATTTATTTGGCATTATGTTAACTAAAATCGATGATAGCAAACAGAAGAAGATTTTATTGGTAATGGGAATATTTATTAATATATTTATATTATCTTATTTTAAATATTTCAATTCTATAATTAATATTATGTCTACCATATTGGTAGGAAGTGACATTACTATCAAAGCATTATTACCAATAGGTATTTCTTTTTATACTTTCCAAGGACTTTCTTACATAATAGATACTTATCGTGGAAAGATAAAAACTAATAATAATCCTATTAATTTTGCTTTATATATGACTTTTTTTCCAACTGTAGTATCAGGTCCGCTTTTAAGATATAATGAGTTCGAACCTAGTATAGATAATATAAATACCAATTTAAATAATTTTACTTTAGGTTTGAAAAAATTCATTTTAGGCTTATCTAAAAAAGTAATTTTAGCAGATAGTTTAGCTTTAATAGCAAATAATATTTGGGGATTAAATGCATCAGATTTAACTTCTATAATAGCGTGGTTAGGCGCTATTAGTTATACATTACAAATATATTTTGATTTTTCTGGTTATAGTGATATGGCTATTGGTTTAGGTAAAATGCTAGGATTTGATGTACCAAGCAATTTTAATTACCCTTATACTACGAAAAGTATAACTAAATTTTGGCGTTCTTGGCATATAACTTTATCTAATTGGTTTAGAGATTACGTTTACATTCCTTTAGGTGGTAATAGAAAAAATCAATTGTTTAATATTTTTATAGTTTTTTTACTTACTGGCATATGGCATGGCTCAGGTTTGACTTTTGTATTTTGGGGTATGTGGCATGCTTTATTTAATATGCTTGAAAAAATATTAAAATTAAACATTGATAAAGAAGATAATATTTTAGTATCAACTTTAAAACATATATATGTATTAATTGTTGTAATTATTGGTTGGGTTTTCTTTAGATCACCTGATGCTATTACAGCACGAAATTTTGTAAGTGCAATGTTTTTAAATAATCAGTATAGTAATCCAGGTTTTAGTATTACTTGGTTTTTAACAAGGTATAATGTATTTATTTTACTTATTAGTATAATTGGTGTTACTCCATTTTTTAAAAGAACATATGAAAAGTTAAAATCATCTATAAACGCCAATGTACTACTAATAACTGAAAATATAGTTTTTTTATTACTACTAATATTATCTATTATGACAATCATAACTTCTAATTTTAATTCTTTTATATATTTTCAATTTTAAAGGAGGTACTCATGAAAAAAAATAGTAATATAATTTTTATAGGATTAGTTTTTATAGTGTTAATACTTCCTATATTATTTATAAACTTAAAAGATAATCAAATATCTTTATCTGAAAATCGTAAATTAAATGAAAAACCAGTTTTGAATGATATTTCAAAGTTATTTAATGGTGAATTTTTTACGGAATTTAATTCTTGGTTTAAGGATCATATAGGTTTTCGTGATAATATTATTTCTTTAAAAGGCGATATCGATCATAAGGTATTTAATAAAATAGACGTAAATTATATGTATATTGGTGCAAGTGGTGAATTAATATATATGGAGCCAGAAATGTTGAAAAGTTATCAACACAAGGATTTACTTTCAAAAGAAGAACTTTCTCATATTATATATAATTATAATGTCGTTAATAACTATTTTAATTCTTTGGGTGCTAGTTTTGTTTATGTTCCTTGTTATGATAAACATTCAATTTTACCAGAACAAATACCAAGTAGTATTTATCAATATGGTACTGTCTCAAAAACTGATCAAATAGTTGCGGCATTACTTACAGATACAAAAGTTAATGTTGCTAATTTTAAAGGTGACCTTTTAAATGTTTCTACTGAAGCTTATGGAAAATGGTCAGATCCAACACATTGGACAGATTATGGCTCTCATATAGCATATCTTAGTACCATGAATAAAATAAATGAGTTACATAAAGTTAAAATATTATCTGATGTAGATTATAATATACATTATGAAAAGAAAGGGTATAACTTAAATGGTAATATCTATAAATATGATTTATATAAAGCATATGATCTTAGTAATCCTAAAGCTAAAAAAATAGAACCATCTATTTTAGGAGAATTTGCTAATGATAATTGGCATTCAGTATATTATAATGAAGTAATTGATAATGACTTAAAATTATTAATAATAGGGGACAGTTACATTAATTCATATTTACTTGATGATTTTGCTGAGAGTTTTAAATATACTTATATGATATGGAACAATTATTTAATAGAGGATAGTCTTATTGAACTTATCAATTCATTAAGACCTGATATTGTTATAATTGAAAATGCTGAAAGGGTTGATATTCAGCCAGCAATAAATGAATTTGTTAAAAATATTAATAAACGATTGAATAATAATTAATAATTCTATATAACATTGTTTTTCTAGTAATTTTAGTAAAAATAGTGTAAAATGTAGATAGGAACTATAAGGAGGCAACAATGGGGATATTTGATAAATTAAAAAAAGTTTTTACGAAAGATAAAGAACAAGAAAAAGAAGTTCAATTATATACAGAAGGATTAGAAAAAACTAGAAAAGAATTTATTTCTAAACTAAATATATTAAATTTAAAATATACAAAAGTAAACGATGCTTACTTTGATGAATTAGAAGAAATTTTAATTATGGCTGATATTGGTGTAAATACAGTTATGACATTCTTGGATAAGTTAAAATCTAGGGTTAAATCAGAACATATAGAAGACTCTAAGGATTTAATGGAAGTAATAGTTGATGAAATGTTTATTATTTATGTTAATAATAGTGTTATTGTAAATAAAATAAATGAAAACCCTGATGGACCAACAGTGGTATTATTTGTTGGTGTAAATGGGGTAGGTAAGACTACTACTATAGGAAAAATTGCTTATCAATTGAAAGAAAAAGGTAAAAAGGTTTTGCTTGTAGCGGGTGATACTTTTAGAGCGGGGGCTGTAGAACAATTAATTGAATGGGGTTCCAGAGTTAATTGTGAGGTAGTATCTAAAATGGACGCTGACCCTTCGAGTGTTATATTTGATGGTGTTACCAAGGCACAAAATGAAAACTATGATTACGTTCTTATTGATACTGCTGGTAGACTTCAAAACAAAACTAATCTTATGAATGAATTAGAAAAAATGAATAAAGTAATAGGGAAAATAATACCTAATGCACCACATGAAACATTACTAGTAATTGACGCAACAACTGGTCAAAATGGTATTAGCCAGGCTAAAAGTTTTAAAGAAATTACTAATATTACTGGTATAGTACTTACTAAATTAGATGGTACCGCTAAAGGTGGAATTGTACTTGCTATTAAAGAAAGTGTTGACATTCCTGTAAAGTTCATTGGTCTAGGTGAAAAAAAAGAAGATTTGCGAGTATTTGATGTTGAAAAATATATTTATGGATTATTTAAAGATATGGAGGAGTAAAGTGAAAAACGAGGATACAAAAAATAAAAATGATATTATTTATAAGAATTATATTTTAAATAAAACTGGTATGTGGATACAATTTATACTAGTTTTGTTAATGTTAGTGTTTGTAATAATGTCGTTGTTTGATAGTAATTATATGAAGATAGTTACAATAATTACAGGTCTTGCTTTACTTGCAATGGCTTATAACAATCATAAGATATATAAAAGAAAGAAATTTACACTTATATATTCCATTATTGGAGTTATTGTGTTAATAATGGGAATAATTAATTTAATAAAATGATAGAAGATACTATTTATATTAATAAACTTTATGATTGTTATAGCGCTCTTTTAACAGATGTTCAAAGAGAATATTTTGAAGATTATTATTTTCAAAATTTAACTTGTCAAGAAATAGGGGATAATAAAGGAATTAGTCGTAATGCTGTAAATAAACAAATAAAAGATGTTGTATCTAAATTGGTTGCTTATGAAGAAAAGTTAAACATTTTAAAAAAAAGTGAAAAATTAGATACATTATCAGATAGTATTACTGATAAAAAAATAAAAGAAGAAATAAAAAGAATAATTTGGGAGTGATAATATGTTAGGTAAATTAGAATTTATAGGTGCTAATGAGGTACAAGCTGTACTTTCAGAAAATATTAATGTTGCTACAAATCTTATGAATGTTCATGTTATAATTGAGGATGAGCAAAAAAAAATACTTGGTGAGATTACAAGTATTAATGGTAAAAAAATGACTATTGCTCTTTTAGGAGAGTTTAGTGGTAATACATTTTTTAGTGGGGTAATTAGAAAACCTACTTTAAATGCTAAAATACGTTTTATAAGCAAAGAAGAATTAGATTTAGTAATTGGAAATAAAACTGCCAAAAGTTTTTTAGTTGGCGATAGTCCTCTTTATGGTGGATATCCAATATATGCAGACATTAACCAATTTTTCAGTAATCATTTTGCAATATTTGGTAATACTGGTAGTGGTAAATCTTGCGGTGTAGCACGTTTGTTACAAAACTTATTTATGAACAAAGATGTAGTACCTTATCGCTCTAATTTCTTAATATTTGATGCTTATGGAGAATATCAAAATGCTTTTGAGCGTATTGGCGAAATAAATTCTAATTTTCATTTTAAATATTATACAACTAATACTAGTGATAATAGTGGAGAGATTTTAAGAATACCAGTATGGTTACTTAATACTAATTCTTTAGCGTTATTTTTATCAGCTAGTGAACATTCACAATTAACGTTAATTGATGAAATGATTAGACTGGCAAACATTTTTGCGTCACAGTCAGATGATGCTAATGCTTACAAAAATCATTTAATAGCTAAGGCCATTACTTCAGTATTATATAGTAATCAAACTTCTTCTAGTAAAAGAAATGATGTTTTTAATATCTTGGATGCTTGTTCAACAAAAGAGTTTAATTTGGAAGCTTCTGTTCAAGGGTTGGGGTATTCTAGATCGTTTAGAGAATTATTTACAATTGATTCTAAAGGCGAATTTCCTGAGAGAAACTTATTGATTGAGTATGTAACTAGTTTTGTAAATGATACTTTAGAAAAAACAGTTACAGCTGATAGAGAAAAATATGGTCTTTTAGACCTAGAAAAAGCTTTAAATTTTGTTTTAATCTCTGATGGAATTCTACATAATGAAGATATAGCAGGTAGCGCTCTTGCTTTAAAAGTTAGATTACATACTTTAGTAATTGGACCTTATGCTAAGTATTTTGAATATCCTGAATTGATAAATGAAGAACAATATATAAATTCTTTAATTACTTATTCCGGTTATAAAGCGCAAATAATTAATTTTAACTTTGAAGATGTAGATGATTGGTTTGCTAAAGCGGCTATTAAGTTTTATGCTAATTTAATATTTGATTATTGTAAAAGTTCTAAGGGACAAAATACCTTACCATTTAATATTTTATTGGAAGAAGCACATCGTTATGTCCAAAAGGATAATGATGAATATTTACTTGGGTATAATATTTTTAATAGAATTGCTAAGGAAGGACGTAAGTATGGTGTAGTGATGGGAATACTTTCACAAAGACCAGTAGAAATATCTGAAACAATTATTTCGCAAGTATCAAACTTCTTAATTTTTAAAATGACCCATCCTTTAGATGTTGAATATATTAAATCAATGCTTCCTAATATTAGTGAAGAAATAGTTGAAAAACAAAAATCATTACAATCTGGTACTTGTATAGCATTTGGTAAGGCTTTCCGTATACCAGAATTGGTACATTTCACAATGCCAAATCCTGCTCCTTATTCTAGTAACTTTGATATGGTAACAGCATGGAACATTAAATAGGTTTAAAATGATACTCAAAAAGTAGTAAATTACTTTAGTAGGTATCATTTTTTTGATATAATGAAGTTGACGGTGATAAATATGAGTAATATTAGAATGGAATTACGAAATAAAAATGGTATTCAATATACAAGTTTTATATTTTCGACAAACGAATTCAATAAAATTAAATCATTGTTAGCTAGAAATATACAGTTTTATAAATATAATGTTAACAGTGATGATACTGTTGAAATTGATATTGGTACAATGATAAGCATTATCAGTTCAATATTATTAAAAATACATATTAGTTGTGACTTGGAATATTTACAAGAAATTGGTGTAGGCCTTTACAATAAATATAAAAAGTGTTTAGATAGTTTTTTAGCTATTTATCCAGATTTTAATATTCAAGGCAAAGCATTAAGTGGAGAAAATAATTCAAAAAGAAGGTCTTACTCGAATAATCTATTAAAAACTTGTGCTGCTAATAATGATACTTTAGAATTAGAAAAGTTTATAGATATTGTATATGAACTTAATAATTCACTTATTAATATATATAAACAAAAAGATTTAATGATTGCTAGAGAATCTGTTATTGATGGATTAAAATATATAAGTAGTGCTGAGGAAATAAAAAAACATGAAGAAATAATTCAGTATTATTTAGATACACTAGATTTAGATAGTGCTGTGAAATATTTAAAAGAACTACAAAAAATAATTGTAAATGATTGGCATAAACATATAACAAATTATGAAGATTATGTTCCTGGTAAACCATTTAATTTTTTATGTCATAGCACTAATTCAATTAACTTTGAAGGTGGATTTTATAGTAGATTTGTTTCTACTTCATTATTAACAGAAACTTTTACAACAACATATAATGAAGAATTTGGATTTATTATGGACGATACTAATATAGTAATGGCTAGTGGTCACGATATGTTTGTTGATAATACTGCTAAAGATATTAATGATATATTACCAACCACTATTCCTATGATAGATTCCTTTGGCAAAGTATTGACTGAATTAGAACAGACTAGCAGAACTTTTATAAGTAAAAAAATAGAGGGAAGTATTTATAGTGAAATAGTTGTTGATGGGTTTAAACCTAAAGCTATATTCTGTTTGTCTGATGGTAGTAAAGAACTAAACTTAAATTACTACTATGGAAAAATTTTATCTGAGAAATTTGATTTACCACTCGTAGATATTGATTTAACTTTATATAAAAAAGGTGATGATCTAAACTATTTAAAGAAGAAATTAATTATCAATATAGAAAAAATAGTTAATAATGAAGAGGTAGAAGAAGATGATACCTATTATGATAAATTTGATTCTTTTTGGTGTGAATATATGAAATTAAAAAATAGTGACTTTAAAATTGAAGATATTCTAAAATTATATTATAAAAACAAAAGAGCAATTGCAAAAGAGAGTATTAAGCGAAAATAAATGGAAAAATACTTAGAATAATTAGTATTTTACTAGTGTTTTATTTTAAATTATATTATAATTAAAAAGGTGATAAAATGTTTGAAAGTTTAGGAGATAGATTGCAAAGTGCAATTGATAAAATAAAAGGTTATGGTAAAATAACTGAAGATAATATAAGTGAGGTTACAAGAGAGATACGTTTAGCCTTACTGGAAGCCGATGTTAACTATAAAGTTGTAAAAGAGTTTATAGCAAACGTTAAGGAAAAAGCTTTAGGTGAAGAAGTAGCAAAATCTTTAAAACCTGGAGAGATGTTTGTTAAAATATTAAAAGATGAACTAGTTGAATTATTAGGTGGCGAAAAGAAAGAACTAAATTTAAATGGTAATCCTGCTGTTCTTATGTTAGTTGGTTTACAAGGTACGGGTAAAACAACTATGATTGGTAAACTTGGATTATTATTAAGAAAAAAATATCATAAAAAACCTTTACTTGTTGCGTGTGATGTTTATAGACCTGCCGCTATTGATCAGTTAAAGCAATTAGGGCGTGAACTTAATATAGAAGTTTATTCTGAAGGAAAAGGTAACCCTGTTGAAATATCTAATAACGCAATTAAATACGCTAAAGAAAATAAGTTTGATTATGTATTAATAGATACGGCAGGACGTTTACATATAGATGAAGCTTTGATGGAAGAATTACAAGCAATAGAAGCTAGTGTTCATCCAGAAGAAGTTTTACTAGTAGTAGATGCAATGACTGGACAAGACGCTATTAATGTTATTGAGGGATTTAATAATAAGTTAAATTTAACTGGTGCTATCCTTACTAAATTAGATGGTGATACTAGAGGTGGTGCTGCATTATCTATTAGACATCTTACTAATGTGCCAATTAAATTTGTTGGTGTTAGTGAAAAAATGGATGGTATAGAAGAATTTTATCCTGAGAGAATGGCAACACGTATTCTTGGTATGGGCGATATAATGACTATGCTTGAAAAGGCTGAAAGTGTTATTGATGAAGAAGAGGCTATGAAAGCTGCTAAAAAGATGCAAAAAGGTAATTTCGATTTAGAAGATTTTTTAAGTCAGATGAATCAAATAAAGAAATTAGGACCTCTAGAAAACTTACTTAAGATGTTACCTGGTGCTAAAAAAATGGGATTAAATGATGTTAAGATTAACCCTAAGGATATGGCACATGTAGAAGCTATAATTCAGTCTATGACACCAGAAGAAAGAAGACATCCAGAAATATTAAAGGCTAGTAGAAAAGTACGTATTGCTAAAGGTAGTGGACGTTCTGTTGAAGAAGTAAATAGACTATTAAAGCAATTTGAAGAAATGAAAAAAATGATGAAGCAATTACAAAATGGTAATTTTAAAATGCCTTTCTAAAAAGACTATTCAAATATATTAAATAATGTTATAATTATTTTAGTAGCATATGCTATTAAAGAAAAGGAGTGTTGGTTTTATGTTTTGCCCAAAATGTGGTAAAGAAATGCAAGATGATATTTGCATGAATTGTAGTAATGAAAAAGTTTTAGAAAATAATGTAAATTTAAACAAAAAAAGTGGAAATAAGTTTCCAATTATAGCGGTAGTTATAATAGTAGTAATTGCATTAATAGCAATTTTATTAGGATATTTTATGACAAAGAAAACGTCTTCTAAAGATATTTTTGATAAAGCAATTAGTTATTCGTCTAATAAGTTAAATGGTTATATACCTAGTGTGTCTGATGCTGTATCAGAAACATATTCATTTAAGACAGAATTAGATTTAAATAAGAGTATTGTTGCTCCAGAGTATTATTCATTTATCAATGATTTAGAAATTAAGGGAAATGCTACTGTTGATTTTAAGAATAAATTATTATCTATGAAGTTATCTCCATCATATAAAAATGAATCTTTAGTTGATTTAGTAGCATTTGGAACTAATAACAATTTTTATATTAGTTTAGGAGAATTATTTAGTAAATATATAAATATTCCTCTAGCAGAAGAAGATTATAATAAAATATTTGAAATGTATTCAAAACAAGGTCTTGAAGATACTAAAACAGTATTAAATGAAATAGAAATAGGTTTAAGAAAGTCTTTAAAAGAAGATTACTTTAAAAGTGAACAAGAAACATTAACAATTGATAACAAAGAAGTTAAAACAACTAAACATACTTTGGTTTTAACAGAAAAAAATACCACTTTATTAGCAAAGGATTTATTAGCATACTTAAATAATGATAAATTTTTAGATAGTTTTCAAAGATTAATAGATTCCTCAAATAATAGTACTGATTTAGAGAACACAGATTATGAAATAGACTTTTCTGTGAATGCTAAAGAAAGTATTAATGAAGCAATTAAGAGTTTAGAAGAAAAAATTAACAATAATGATTTTACAGAAGATGAAACATATTTCCTTTCTATATTTGTAGATTCTAATAATAGTTTTGTTAGTTTAAGCTTTAATTATGTAAATAGTGAACAATCTGAAGTAACATTAATGGATATTTTAAAATTAGAAAAAGGTAAATATAGTTTTGAATTTAGTAATTTAGATAATTTAAAAGTATTATATGGAACAGTTAGTACTAAAGATAAAGAAACTAATTTAGAAGTATACATAAATGCTAATAATGAATCTGTGGGAATAATAAAACTTAACATTGATACATTAATAGGTACTTCCAATACAACTAATATATCTATTACTAATAGCATGATTGGAACAATTAAGTTTATAGTAACTAATTCTCGTAGTAATAAAGCAGAGATTACATTGCCTGACTTTTCAAATTCTGTAACATACGAGCAAATTACTGAAGAAGATTATAGGGCTATGCTAGAAAAAATTATGCAAAAAGAAAATGTTAAAGAATTAATAACTAAAGTTGAAGAACTTATTAAATTATTTAATAATTAATAAAATTATATTATAAAAGGCAAATTACTTATTCATAAATCCCTCTACCTCATATTATAAACTAGGTAAGGGGGATTTATTTATGTTATTTAATAAAAAATGTTGTTGTGATCGTCAAATGGGAATGGGATTTAATCAACCTATGATGGAACAACCAATTATAGAACCTACTATTACAAATTGTGTAGAAAAAGAGTTTTATCATGAAGTACCACAAGAGTGATAATTTATGATAAACAAAAATATTAGAGAGAAAACTAGTACAAACTAAAGAAATTTTGATAAAAATGTCTTTTTGTGTGACATAATATCTATAGGTGGTGCGTCAGTTCGGCGTATATAATATAATTGGTGGGAAGCAAACTAACCTTGAAGCCAAAATTGCAAGACTAGGTTTAGGCGTAGTTAAACAAGAATTTGAGCCGTAATGCAAAAGCGAGATATTATGAAAAATCTATCGAGGTTTTTAGGACATGGCAACGTTTACGTAGTTATTGTATAAAATTTTTTTCTAATATAACATATTCATTATACATTTTAAAAATATTTTCATAAATTAAAATAGAAGAATTTAAATATTAAAATTAATTCAAAAACAGTAAAGGAGAGTGTATAATGAATAATTGTAATGATTATGAGCGAATAAGAAAAAAAATCGAAGACGAAATAAAAAATTATAAATTTTGTTATATTCAAGGCCCAACAGGACCAAGAGGTAATATTGGTCCACAAGGAGAAAGAGGGATACCAGGACCAGCTAGTATCGATATAGGAATCACAGAAACAGTAGAATCGTTTGAAAATGCTAAAGTGGAAAACGTTGGAACAAGAGAAGACGTTGTTTTGAATTTTAAAATACCTAGAGGAGAACAAGGAGTAGAAGGTAAAGTTGGACCACAAGGGATACCAGGTCCAAAAGGTGAAAAAGGAGATAGAGGTTTACAAGGAATAAAAGGTGAAAAGGGTGACCAAGGACCATCTACTATTAAGGTTGGAAATATAGAAACAATATCGCCAAATGAAGAAGCTGAAGTTATAAATGTCGGAACACCTACGGATGTAATTTTAGACTTTAAAATACCAAAAGGTGAAAAAGGAGATAAAGGAGAAATAGGGCCAAGAGGAATGCCAGGAGAAATAGGTAGAACTGAACATATTGCTATAGATGAAACAGAAACCTTAGAACCTGGTGAGCCTGCTACTGTTATGGATACTTTTGAAAATTGGGTGCACCATTTAGCATTTTCAATCCCAAAAGGGGATAAAGGAGAACCAGGAGAAAGAGGACCACAAGGTCCTGCAGGTCCTCCAGGAACGGAATTTGTATCTTCTTATGGCATTAGATATTCAATGACTGATACACAGCTTACCTTACCACAAGGAACAGATACAACAATTCCGCTTCCTGAAAAAGGAACTGCCTTTCTTACAGAGTATCCAGATGGTAATTCTATTAAGATAAAAGAAAGTGGTGTATATCTAGTATCGTATTTACTATGTGGTGCAACGAATGAGGAATGTTCTATAACTATGTCTGTTAGAGCAAACGATATATTAGAGCCTGCTACAAGTGCGACAAGTGAATTTAGTGCTCAAATGATTAATAGTATAAGTGGAACAACTATCGTGTCATTACAAGCAAATGATCTTATAACATTAAATGTTAAGCCCTCTAAAGCGGTTATTATAAGATTTAATGGAAGTACTAATGCGATGTTAAGCGTTACTAAAATACATTAAGAATAGAAAAACTCTATTCTTTTTAATTACTTCACTTTTGATTTTTAACATAAATTATTATAAAGGAAGGTGATAATTATTCAAATAATAGATAATAGTACGGTTGTTATTACAACTAGTGATGAATTAAAACAGGTCGTAAGTGAGGATAATGGTTATGACTATATTTATTTAGGAAATGATATTATTGCTACAAGTGGGTTTATTATTAATGGTAATAAAAGTAAATTAACAATTGATGGAACATATAACAATATAAAATACACTTATACAAATTATTTAAGTTTAGAAGAAGAAGTTATAAAGGCGAGGACAACTAATAAAAGAATCATATTAAAAAATATGAATATAATATCTTCACATGGTTATGGAGTTGTTTATGTTCCATCCCATCCTAATTATTCTAATGTATTAGTGGAGTATAATAATGTAAATTTTACTGGAATAGAACTTTCACAGAATTATTATGGAACGACTAAGATTATTAATTCTGCTATAGAAATAAAAGATACCAATAATGTTCCAGCACAAAGAGCCTGTGATTCAAATAGAATTATAATAGATGAAAATACAACAATAACTAGTACTTCAAATACTAATACAGTTTTTTTCTTAAATGATGTTATCCCATCTTCAGTTAAAATTATGCCTAATAGCAGGGTAAACATTACAACTGATAAAGAATTTATGAATGGAACAAACAGACTCGATTTAATAGTGGGTCATGGAGCAGAATTACTTTTAACAACAGGCAATGGATTCGCTAAAACAACAACACATGGTGCTAGAAATGTTTTGATTGAAGAAATGGCTAGTTTTACGTTCATTGAAAAAAGTCATCAAAGAGTTCCAATGTGGGCTGTATATGGAGATTTTATAGTTAAAGAAGGAGCTAGTGTTTCAATACTAAATACATATATGACTACACCATCTGATAATTATAATATATACTTTAAGGGAACAAATCAAAAATTTATATTAGATAATCCAAAATATGTAAATATTTATACTAAAAACGCAAATGTTGTATATACCAATAATCCTGTTGATTTTTTGTTTAAATTTACGAGAATTAATATGTGGATATATGCTCTTGATTATACTTCTGCTTGTAATCTTGATGATATACCAGCATTTTATTGGTATAAAGAAAATAATTTGACAGAAATAACAGGCGTACTAACTAAAGATAATACTACTATTTCAACACATAATTTCACGGATGCAGAGTTAAGTTCACTCACAGATATAAATCGTTTTTCATTTCAAGACAAAAAAATA
Organism: uncultured Bacilli bacterium; assembly: GCA_934154785.1. Lineage (GTDB taxonomy): Bacteria > Bacillota_I > Bacilli_A > RF39 > UBA660 > SIG204. Next base: position 498,004 of record CAKPGL010000001.1, read on the forward strand.
TTAACAATAGGACTACTTAAGATAAATGCACATCCAATTACAGATGTTACAGATACTATTTCAGGTCATACGATTCCACATGCAAATGTTAAAATAGAGTATGATAATAAAAGTTTAACAACACCTGCAGATGAAAATGGATTATTTGAGGTAAATGTTGATTCTGCCATATCAAATAATACAAACATTAAAATAACGTCTTGTTTAAATGGATGTTTTACTGAGAGAAAAGTAACTACTCCTTTTACTGGAGAATTAACTTTATTAAAAGTAACAGAAAATATTCCTTTTAGTATAACACCATCCTCTAAGAATCCAATTATTTTATCTAAAAAAAATGAAACGGTAGTAACCATAGTTGATAGTAGAGTAAATAGCACTAATTGGAAATTATATATAAACTATACAAATCCAATGATAGAGGCTGCTGGTAAAGTGTTAATTGATTCATTATTTTTTAAGAAATTTAATAACGAAGAAATTGCACTAAAAACAAATAAAAAATTGATATATGAATCAAGTGATAATGGTGGAAATGTAAATGTTAGCAATGTTACATTTTCTACTGATAAAGGATTATTTCTAAAACCTAGTAAAGATTTACTAGAAGATGAAGATTATTCTACCTTAATTGTTTGGAGTGTAGAGGAATAATGCCTTTACAAGAAATTAAAATGGTTCATAAAATATATTGTAATGAGGTGAGATATGACAAATGATTATATTTATATAAAACTTTGTAGTAATAGGAATATAAGTCTAAGTAATTTAAAAGTTAAGTTAATAAATAAATGTAATAAGATTGTTTTTGATGGACCAACAGATTGTTTTGGAAAAATAAAAATACCAATATGTGATAATGAAGTATATGGGTTAATTATATACGCTGGCTTATCAATTAAAAAAATACCTTTAATAGCAAAAAAGAATAAAATTTATTGTATAAATATTAGTAATAATAATCCAAATAATGGAAAACGTCTTGTTACAATTACGCTAATGGATAAATATAATCCAAATATTAAAATTAAAGGAGGGAAAATGATAATATGGCAAGACATACAATTCCAATAACCAATGGTAAAGGAAGTATTGAATTAGTTAATGGAGTATATAATGCTACTGCAGTGGTAGGGGGTTATGATGCTACTACTTTAAGTCCGAAACAAGTAACTATAGTGGAGGGGACAAATGATTATATTTTTACTATAAGTGCAAAGGGTGTTTTAACACTTCATGTAACTGATACAGGAGATAAAATTACTGGAGTTCAAATTATTGGAGCAAAATTTGTAAGAACAGATAGTACAGGCACTATAACTGGGGTAGAGGCAATAACAGATGCTGATGGGAATGCAGTATTTAATAATGTTCCATTTGCTCCATCAGGAAGTACGGAAATATATTATAAACAGATTACAAGTGATGGTGGACATACCTTTGACGATGATGTAAAATCAATTATTATGACTACATCAACAGAAACTATTGAAATAGCGAATCCAGCGGCACCAGTTAGAAATATAATGCTTACTGATGTAAGTTTCCCTAATATACCAATAAAAGATGGTCAAATAATATTAGAAGATAATCAATAATTAAGTAATAAAAAGTAGATCTCAAGAGTTTAAAAACTCAAACTAATCTACTTCTTTTATATTGTCGTGCCATGTACTCCCAAAATATAATCTATTTCTTTTTATGTCGCTACAGCATCTTTTCTTTATTATTTTCTTTTACTAATTGTTGTAATGCATCTTTAATTTCAGGATATTTGATAGTTATTAAGTTATTAAGTGCTTGTGAAAAGTGAAATCCATCCATAGAAAACATTACTTTTGTATCTGAAGAAAAGTTGAACCAATGTGATTTAGGAAAGTTTTTAATCCAACTAGCACAATCACTCATAAAGATTATTTCTTTAATATAATCTGTATTGTAAGTATTATAGATATAATCAACAGTATCATTTAGTAATTCATTATCAACAGAAGCACAGACATGTGAATTAACTAATCTATATCTATCCATAGAATTTTCTTTTTTCTTGGTTTTATATTCTAGTTCGGTATCCTCGAAAACAACAGAAGCTTTTACCATGTGATCATTACCGTCATTAAATTGAGAACCAACAAATTTTTCGTCAAGCATAACAAATAATCTTTCAATTCTTTTATCATTTTTTTGTAATTCTATATCTGCGTTCATAGCCATAACAATGTTTCTAGCAGTAGCTCTTGAAATGTTAATAGTATTTTTAGTTCTTTTACCAATCTTATCAGAGATAAGTTTCCCAGTTTTAGAATAACTATTTGAAGTAGAATAATCACAAATATCAGCACATACGAAAGGTTCGAAATGCTTTCTTTTAGGAAGCCCAAGAAATAAATCAGTAAAAAAGAACCATTCATTATTTAATTTATCGAAATAATATCTACGTTTAAAAGTTATTTCACCGAATAAAGTTACATAATTTTTTCTTGTGTAAAAGCCATTAGATGTACAATAAGTTTTACGGTAAGAAGAGTTGAAGAAAACATCATCAATATACTCAAAATACCCCTTAATAACGTCTTTAATAAAAGAATCAGAAAAGTTGTCTATGTCATTTATAAAAGAATGGTAATTATTAAAATCAGAAGATTTAGTATAATAATTACATTGACTAAAGTAATTTTTTAAATATTTATTAAAATTATTTAACAAAAAATTATTAAATTGTGATACTATATTCATAAGAAGACCTACCTTTGTTTATTGTTTTTCAAATTTATTATAACATTCGAGGCCTTCTTTTTGTGTTTTCCCACAAATAATTTTACACTATCGATATCTTCTAACTCTTTTAGATTTTAAAAGATAATGGTATAATATACATAGAAATAAAAAGATATTAAAATTGTTTTTTAGAATGGAGTATTGGGGGAGAATTATTATGAAAAAAGTTTATATTATTACAGGGGCAAACGGATTTTTAGGAAATAATATTATAAGAAGACTAAAACAAGATAACGACAATGAAATAAGGGCTTTTGTTTTAAATGGAGAATCTATAAAATCTCTAGAAAACTTAAAATGTAAAATATATTATGGTGATGTTACTAAAAAAGAATCTTTATCATCTATCTTTGAAAATACTTATGGTAAGCAAGTGTTTGTAATCCATTGTGCAGCAATTGTATATATAAAATCAAAATACAATACATTTGTTTATAATGTTAATGTTAATGGAACTAAAAATATAGTAGATAAAGTATTAGAAATAAATGCAAAGCTGATCTATATTAGTAGTGTTCATGCAATCCCGGAAAGGCCTAAAAATGAATTAATAACAGAAACGACAAATTTTAATCCAGACCATGTTCGTGGATTATATGCAAAAACAAAAGCTGAGGCCGCAGCGTATGTTATGTATGCAGTAAAAAATAAAAACTTAAATGCTTGTATTATTCATCCCTCTGGAATTATTGGACCAAATGATTTTGGTAATAGTCATTTAACTGAGTTAGTAAAAGAAGTGTCTAATGGTAAACTTTTAGCCTGTGTAAGAGGCGGATATAATTTTGTAGATGTTAGAGATGTTGCAGATGGTGTTATTAGTGCTTGTAAAAATGGTACTAAAGGCGAATGCTATATATTATCTAATAAATATATAACAATTAAAGAATTAACAGATTTAATTTGTGGCTTACAAGGAAGAAAAAACATTAAAATAGTTTTACCAATAAGTTTTGCCAAAATAATAGCACCAGTTTTTGAAATTTATTACAATTTAAAAAAACAAACTCCGCTTTTTACAAAGTATTCACTATATACATTATCATCTAATTCTAATTTCAGTAATGAAAAAGCTAAAAAAGAATTAAACTTTAAAAATAGAAGTATGAAAGATACAATAAAAGACACTGTTGAGTGGTTAAAACAGCAAAAAAATTAAAGGATGTTGATATTAAAATTGAAGAACGCATTACTTACATATTATTCTATTCATTATAAATTTAAAAATATAGAATAATCATTGTAGAAATGTACTAACACTAAGATATAATATAGCTAAATTGATGTTTAATTAATTATGTTTTGTCATAAGATTAAATGGAGATGTATCTTATGTATAAATATAAAATAAACATTATTTATAATTCAAAAGAAAGTATAAATGATATTTTTACAAAAGTTTTATTAAAAGAACTTCAAATGATTTGTAAAAATAAAAAAACAGTATTGCCATCATCTACTTATTTATTATTAAAAGATGAGGAAAAAAATTGAACTATTTAGAGAATATAGATAAGAATTATAATGTTGGTCTTTACATCAGACTTTCTCATGAAGATGATGATAAAACATCTAGTAATAATAAATTATCAGAAAGTGAAAGTATTATAAATCAAAAAAGTTTGTTACTTCAATATGTAAAAGAAAATAATTTGAGTGTATATGATATTTATATAGATGATGGATATTCTGGTACTAATTTTGATAGACCTGATTTTAACAGATTAATTAAAGATATTGAATCTAATAAGGTTAATATGGTTATTACAAAAGATATGTCTAGACTTGGAAGAGATTATATTGGGACTGGTAATTTAATAGAAAAATATTTTCCAGAACATGGAGTAAGATATATTGCTATAACAGATAATATAGATACTTGCTTAGATAGTTCTAATAATGATATTGCACCTTTTAAGGCAATAATGAATGATATGTATGCTAAGGATATATCTAAAAAGATAAAGTCTAGTTTAAAGGCCAAGCAAAAAGATGGTAAATGGGTCGGTGGAAGAACACCATTTGGATATGATAAAGATCCTTTAAATAAAAATCACTTAGTTGTTAATAAAGAACAAGCAAAAGTTGTTAAGAGAATATTTAAAATGTGTTTGGAAGGGTTCAGCTTCTTTAAAATAGCAAAGCAATTAACCATTGAAGGCGTTAAAACTCCTGCGGCGTATTACAGCTTTGAATGGAAAAGTCATTATGATTTGAAGTATGGTCAGTGGCACTCTAAGTCTATAAGAGACATTCTTACAAACAGAAATTATACAGGTGATTTGGTACAAAATAAAAGGAGTAAGATTAATTATAAAGTTAAGAAAGTTGTTAAGAATAATCCTAGTAAATATATTGTTGTACTAAATACTCATGAAGCAATAATTGATAAAGAAACATTTTATGAAGTACAAAATAAGATCCCTAAAAATGTGGGTAGGAACGAGAAAAAAGAACATAATTTATTAGATGGGCTTTTATACTGTGGTAATTGTGGGCATAGAATATCAGTTCAAGCAAGAAGAAAAGTTGATAATAGATGTTATACTATTTGTAATTATTATAGAACTTATATGAAAGAGAAACTTTGTACACTTCACTGTAATAATTATGATATATTAGAACAAGCTGTCATTGATTCGCTTAAAACCAGTTGTATAAATTATATAAATAAAAATAATATTAAAAATACTGTTAAATATAAACTAAATGACTTAGATGAAATTAATAATAAGAAAGAGATTGATTTATTAGAAAATGAAATTAAACAGATAAATGATAATTTAGATACTACTTATATTGATAAATTAAATAAAATAATAACAGAAGATCAATTTAATCGTGTTAAGATAAAGCTTCAACATGAATTAAATATCAAATGTGATAAATTAAATAGATTAAAAGAGAATGATTTAGTAAATATGGGTAACTTAAAAAAAGAAAAAATATTAAATAAATATATTGATAATTTTCTAGAAATGAAGAATCCTAGTAGAGAATTAATCGTTAATTTAATTGATAAAATTGAAATATTTGAAGATAAGAAAATAAATGTAATTTTAAGCTTTAAAAATGAGTAATTTCTATTTTTTTAATTTTAAAATATAGCATAAACGGGCAATGACATTGTTGCCCATTTCATACTCATGTAATTAATAAGCATATCTATACACACACTTATACACCACAGTATACTTGCAGTGAAGAAAATGTTGTAATCAATAATGATTGTGGTAGTTGTTCTGGTGCCAAAAACCAAGGTTTCAACAATTTTAATATGTAACATTAAAAAGGCTAGTGAATTAAAATTTCACTGGTCTTTTTGTTTTAAATAAATTAAACAAAATATAACTAAAACGAATGTACTTATATTAAGATAAAAAATACTATTATAAAAAAATATTGATAAAATTTAAGACATTTTTCTCAAAATGTCTTTTCACATGTTATAATATTACTATACAATTAGTTGGAGGATGGAATTATGATTAAAGGTAAACCATTTGTAAAATGGGCTGGTGGAAAAAGACAAATAATAGATAAATTAAAACAATATATTCCGGAAGAGTTTAATACTTATTATGAACCGTTTGTAGGTGGTGGAGCTTTACTTTTCGAATTATCACCTAAGGATGCTGTAATTAATGATTCTAATAAAGAACTTATGAATGTATACGAATGTCTTAAAGATGAAAAAAAGTTTGATGCTATGTGTAGAGAGTTAAATCATCATGAAGCAGAACACTCAGAGGAATACTATTATAAAATTAGAAATTTAGATAGAGATAAAAATAAATTTAATAAGTTGGCGGATTATAAAAGAGCAGCTAGAACTATTTATTTAAACAAAGCATGTTTCAATGGGTTATATAGAGTTAATAGTAAAAATGAATTTAATGTACCGTTTGGTAAAAAGATCAAAGTAAATACTTATGAAGGCCAAAATCTTGGAATTATTAGTGGCTTTTTAAATTATAACAACATTAAAATACTTTCAGTAGATTTTGAAAAATCTGTTGCGGACGCTAAAAAGGGTGACTTTATATATTTTGATCCACCTTATGATTCTGATACGGCAATATTTAGTAGTTATACTGAAGAAGGGTTTGGTAAAGAAGAACAAAGAAGACTTGCTAGAGTATTTAAAGAATTATCTGATAGAGGATGTTATGTTATGCTTTCTAATCACAATACAACTTTAGTAAATGAACTATATAAAGATTTCTATATTCATATAATTGAAGCCAAAAGAAATATTAATTCTAATGGTAAAAAAAGAGGTAAAGTAGAAGAAGTAATTATAACAAATTACGAAAATAAAACAGAACTTTAAGATACTAGGTGGCATTAATTATGAATGATAATATTATTGGATTACTAAATAAATTATCTAAATCAAAGTTTCGTAACAGTTTTCATTTAAAAGAAAAGGATATTTTATATATAAAAGAAAAGGGTTTACCGACGATAGAAAAACATGCTTATGATTTTATTAATAAAAGATTATCTAATATTAACAATATAAATGATGGTAAACAAACACCAATGAAAGGTCATCCTGTTTTTATAGCGCAACATGCTACTGCTACATGTTGTCGTGGTTGTTTAGAAAAATGGCATCATATAAGTAAAAAAAATAATTTGACTGATGATCAAATTACCTATATAGTAAAAGTAATAATGACTTGGATAAAAAAAGAAATAGTGTTATATAGAGAAGGGAGAAAATCTTATGAGAGTATTAACAATTAAAAATCCCTGGGCTACATTAATAGTAAATAATTATAAAGAATATGAATTTCGTAGTTGGAAAACTAAATATCGTGGTAAAATTTTAATACATTCTAGTCAAAATTTAGAAAAAAATATGTTAGATAAATTTAAAGATTATAACTTAAATTATATAAATGGCGCAATTATTGGCGAAGCTATACTTACAGATTGTATTTTAGTAGATGAAAAATTTAATACTGAATTAAGAAAGTTAAACCCTGTAGTATACGGTAGAAGTAACCATGTAGAAAACTATGCATGGAAATTAGAAAACATCAAGATGTATGATAATCCTATTTATATTAAAGGAAAACTTGGTTTATGGAATTATGAAGGAGAAGAGAAATGATACATAATATGCGTTTACATAATAGTCCATTTGAACTGATTAAAAGTGGTACTAAAACAATCGAATTAAGACTTAATGATGAAAAGAGAAGATTAATTAATATAGGGGATATAATTGTTTTTGAAAATAGAACTACAAATGAACAAATTCGTGTTAAGGTAGTTAATTTACATAAATACGATAGTTTTGAAGAGTTATATAAACACTTTGATAAGATATCTTTGGGGTATACTAAAGGCGAAGAAGCAAATTATAAAGATATGGAAAAATACTATTCTCCTAGTGAACAAGAAAAATATGGTGTCGTTGGAATAGAAATAAAACTTATTTAAGGCGTTTAATTATTGTTAAAATATTATCGATAATAAAGAGAATAACTAAGGTATAGGTTATATATTTAGGTATTCTTTTTATTATATAATCAGAAGCTTTTTTTAAGAATACTATAAAAAATATAGCAAGTAATCCCCATACTACTGCAAGTTCTAAGGCAACATATTTACCAATATGAAATTTTAAATTACTATAATTCCAACAAGTATAATGAAATACTTTTTCTATTAAGATGCCCCCACACCATTCAATTATAGATAATATAATAGCGCTTACAAAAAATAAAACTAATAGTTTAATAAATTTATTTTTTTTGATATGTTTATCAATAAAATTATACATTAAAATAATAAGAACAATACCTATACCGTATACTGGAGTCCAAGGCCCTATTAAGTAACCACTATTACCAGATTTATCTAATATTAAGTATAATCCTGTTTCTACAAGATATCCTACTAAAGAGTACATAAAAAAATAGTTTAAATAATACATAGTATCACCAGTATTATTTTTAACTATTTTTTTAAGTTTATTCTAATTTAAATTTATATATTTATCATAATATTCTTCTAAAGTTAAATTTTCTTTGTAAATAGTATCCGCAACTACCTTTCCAACGTAGCGATAATGCCAAGGTTCATATTTAAAACCAGTTATTTTTTCCTTATTTTCTGGATATCTTAAAATGAAACCATATTTATAAGCATTATCTTTTAGCCAAGTAAATTCTTTAGTATCCACAAATAAATTATAATCATTATTAGAACCCATTACATCAACTGCTAAACCTGTTTGATGTTCAGAATGTCCTGCTCTAGCAGAACATTTATCAGCGTATTCCATTCCTGATGTTGTAACATATTCTTCATATAAATTATTTTGGTAATCGTAATCTCGATAAGCTGATACCGCGATTATTTTATATCCTTCATTTAATGCTTCTTCACTTAAGTTTTCAAATGCTTCTTTGGCTTCTTTACGAAGTAGTTTATTAGCATTAGCGTATTTAACATTAATAGGCTCTAAATCATTTGGAACATAATCATTTGGTAATTTATATTTTTTATTAACAAGAACATCTATAATATCAGGCTCGGTTATTTCTTCTATATCTTTATAAAAATTTTTTCCAAATAAATCTATATCTTTAGTATAAAATAATAGTATTAATATAGCTAAAACAAGGTAGACTGCTATTTTTAGATTGTCATTATTCATAGTATCACCAAAATATTATATGTTTTTCTTGGCTAAATGATGAATCTGTGTTAGAATAATAAGACGAGGAGCGAAAAAAATGAAAGAATATACATATGTAATGATTAAACCTGATGTAGCGGGTAATAGAGATATAGTTGAAGCTATTAAAATAATGCTAGAAAGAATTGGCATGGAAATAGTGTTAACTTTAGAAAGTGAAGATAATCCTAAAGGTTATTTAGTTTTAGATGATAAAACTTTAGAAGAGCATTATGGACATGTAAAAAAATATGGAATGGATATTTATAATAGCTTAGTTGAATTTATGAAAAATGGCTACGTAGTACCAATGGTGTTATATGGTGAAAACGCTATTGAAAGTGTTCGTAAATTAGTAGGATGCACTGATAGTGCTAAAGCAGAACCTGGTACAATTAGAAAAGTATTTGGTACTGATAAGCAAAGAAATGCTATTCATGCATCTGATTCTAAAGAAAGTGTTGAAGTGGAAATCCCAAGATTTTTTAATGGTGTCACTGTTGAAGATTTAGAAGATTTAAGAAGAATTACTGAAACACCAAAAACTAAAACAAAAAAATTAAATAGTTTATAGTTTACTTATATTTTGACAATAACTGACGCTGTCAGTTTTTATTTTTTCTTGATTGATATAAATTCTAATTAAATAGTAGAAAAAAATTAAAAAGTATGTTAGAATTTATATAGAATAGAAAAGAGTAGAGAGGGACTATGATGAAATATTTAAAATACCTAGTAGTTAGTTTATTATTGCTTTTACCAATTAATATAATGGCACTTAGTGCGGATGTAGTATTAGATTGTGATAAGGCTATGTTATCTATTAATGAAGAAATTAACTGTAGTATTAATGTAAATGCTACAAATGGAGGAATTACAGAGTTTAATGCTACTACTAAAGTAAGTAGTAATTTAGAAATTTCTAGTATAACCATATCTAGTGAATGGAATAATAATTCTAGTGGTAATAATATTAGTGTGAGTTCGGATACCGCAAAAAGTGGTAACGTTAATGTTGGTTCAGTTAAAGTAAAAGCTACATCTGTAGTACCGGAGACTAATGAAAGTATTAGTCTAACTAATATAACATTAAAAGACGAAGAAGCAATATTAGTTAATAAAAATGATTTATCAAAGAATATTCGCATTCCTTCTAATAATGCGTCTTTAACAAGTTTATCGACTTCAGTTGGAACATTGTCTCCTATATTTAGCGCTGATAATCAAGAATACTATGTTGATTCAGTTGATAGTGATAGTATAACTATTACAGCTAGTGGTAATGCTAATGCTAGTATAGTTGGAACTGGAACGAAATCTTTAAATTATGGAACAAACACTTTTGAAATAACAGTAAAAGCAGAGGCAGGAAACGCTAAAATATATAAATTAATTGTTAATAGAGTAGATAATCGTAGTAGTGATAGTACTTTAAAAAGTATTAAAGTAAATAACTCTTTAATAAGTTTTGATTCTAATGTATTTAGTTATAGTGTAACATTACCAAGTAATGAAGATACTCTTAATGTTGTTGCGGAACCTAGTAATAGTAAGGCAACTATAAAGTATTCTGACAATAATAGAAAGATGCTACCAGATGAATTATATACAATGTATATTTATGTTACGGCAGAAAATGGTTCTAAAAAAACTTATACTGTCGCTGTAAGAAGAGTAGATAATCGCAGTAGTAATAATAATTTAAAATCATTAGTAGTAAATGATAAAAAGATTACTTTAAATAGTAATCAATCTTATACTTTGACGGTTGATAATAAAGTTACAACTGCAGATATTAAAACTACTTTAGAAGACACAAAAGCTAAAGTAGAGATAAGTGGTAATAACAATTTAAAAGTTGGTAGTAATACTTTTAAAATTAAAGTTATAGCGGAAAATGAAGCTATTAAAACATATACTCTAACTATTATTAGAAAAAATTCCGATGGTGATATAACAGATTTATCTAATAATACTAATTTAAAGAGTTTAACTATTACAGATTATAAAATAGATTTTAATAAAGAAACGTTAACTTATAACATAGAAGTAGAAAGTAATGTAAAAAAATTAACTCTAAAATATGAAGCAGAAGATAGTAAAGCAACAGTTAGTGTTGATGGTAATAAAGATTTTAAAGAAGGTTTAAATACAGTAAAAATACTTGTTACAGCGGAAAACGGGGAAACCGCTACTTATACTATTAATGTTATCCAAAAAAGTAAAAATTCAGAAGTAGAAAATGATAAAAATAAAATTATTAATGCTTTAAAAGATAAGGATAAATATGAACAAGTTTTAGTAAATGCAAATAGTTCTGATAATCTAGTAATTTCTAATGATATTATTAAAGAAATTATTAATTCTAAAAAAATTATTACCTTTGCAGTTAAAAATAATACCTTAACTAAATATAGTATTATTTTAAATGGTGCGTCATTTACTGAATATACTGGTAATATTGATTATAAAGTAACATTTGATACCGATAATTCTACTTTAAAAGAATTAATAGGTAGTAATAAAAATATTATTTTAAATTTCTCTCATTCTGGAGAGTTGCCAACTGGTACTGTATTTAATATATATGTTGGTAATACATTTGCTAATGGAAGTAGTTTATATTTATATTACTATAATAGTTCTAATGAGTTAGAATTAAACTCTAAAGACTTAACTGTAACAGAAGGATATGTAAATATTCCTTTAGATCATTGTTCTACTTATGTACTTTTAAATACTAGTTTAGAAAACAAACCTGATAATCAAGAACCAACTACACCAGATACATCTAATACTAATAAGAGTAATAATAATTTAATTTTATATGTTTCTATTGGTGGTGGAGTACTTTTAATAATTTTGGTAGTAGTTATAGTAATAACTAGTAAAAATAAGAAGAAAAAAGATAATAAATCTGAAATTAAAGAAAATCCAAATAATGATTTTTCTAATATGACACCAATTGGTGAAGTGGGAAGTAGTTCACTAGAAAATACAGAAATTATCGACTTTGGTTTAGATGACTTTAATAAAAATGATAATTCAGAATATTTATTTGGTATATCAGTAATGGATATTAAGGATTATATTGAAAAGTGCCCACTTTCAACTATAAAAAAAGAAAACATTAAGGATGGAGTAGTTATTGTTTCTATTGAACCAAATTCACCATTAGGAAAAGTTGGTATAAAACAAGATGCGGTATTACTTGAACTTAATGGCAAAAAAATTATTGATAAAGAAAACTTTAGAAATATTACTAAAGGTGTAAAACATGGGGATAAATATACTATTAAATATCATCAAAATGGTACAACTAAAAAAGATAAGATAATAATATAATATAATATAATATAAAGACAAGGTAACTTGTCTTTATTGATTATAATACTAATAACGTGTATAATTATACTAGAAATGGAATGTGATAACATGAAAAAACAAGTAACTGTAGATGGTAATGAAGCAGCCGCTATGGCCGCTTATATGTTTACTGAAGTATCAGGAATATATCCTATTACTCCGTCTAGTCCTATGGCAGAACATATGGATGAATGGAGTAATCAAAATAGAGTTAATTTATTTGGTGATAAAGTAAAAGTAATAGAAATGCAAAGTGAAGCAGGGGCAGCAGGATTAATTCATGGTTCATTAAAAGCAGGGTGCCTTACCACTACTTTTACTGCTAGTCAAGGTTTACTTTTAATGATACCAAATATGTATAAAATAGCAGGGGAATTGTTACCAGGTGTAATCCATGTTGCTGCTCGTAGTTTAGCAACACATGCGTTAAGTATTTTTGGTGATCACCAAGATATATATGCTAGTCGTGCGACAGGTTTTGCATACCTTGCATCTTCTTCAGTACAGGACTGTTTTTATATGGCAAGTATTGCTCATTTATCAGCTATTAAAGGTTCTGTCCCATTTTTACATTTCTTTGATGGCTTTAGAACTAGTCATGAAATTCAAAAAATAAATGTTTTAGAGGACTCTGATTTAAGAGATTTGTTAGATACTAAAAGTTTAAATGACTTTCGTAATAAAGCTATGAATTCTAAGAATGTAATGATTAGTGGTACAGCAGAAAATGATGATATATATTTTCAAGCAACAGAAGTAAGAAATACTTATTATAATAAGATACCAGATATAGTAAATGATTATATGCAAAAAATAAATAAAAAAGCGGGTACAGACTATCATCCTTTTGAATATTATGGTTCTCTAAATCCTGATAAGATTATTATAGCGATGGGTTCTGTTTGCGAAACAATAAGAGAAACTATTGATAACCTAGTTCGTAATAAATATAAAGTTGGTTTAATAGAAGTTCATTTATATCGCCCTTTTAGTAAGAAATATTTATTAGATGTACTTCCAGAATCTGTAAAAAGTATTGCTGTTCTTGATAGAACAAAGGAACCAGGTTCGGAAGGTGAACCTCTTTACTTAGATATTGTTAGTGCCTTAAAAGATAAAAATATTAATATTGTTGGTGGTAGATATGGCTTATCTAGTAAAGATACTAATCCTAGTTCTATAAAAGCTATATTTGATATGTTAGATAATCCTATTAATAACTTTACGGTTGGTATAGTTGATGACGTTACTAATTTAAGTTTACAAATTGATAGTGATTATAAAATAAGTACTAGTGATGAAGCTTTAATTTATGGTTACGGTAGCGATGGTATGGTTAGTGCTTCTAAATCAATAATGAAGTTAGTTGGTAATAATACAACTTTATATGTTCAAGGATATTTTCAATATGATTCTAAAAAATCTGGTGGGGTAACTATTGGTCATTTAAGATTCTCTAAAGATAGAATACGTTCTACATATTATGTAAATGAACCTAAACTAATAGTTGTCACTAAAGAAAGCTATTTAGAAGAATTTGATTGTTATAGTAACTTAAAAGATAATGGAATATTTATATTAAATACTATTAAAAGTGATGAAGAATTAAAAAATACAATGCCTTCTAAAATAGTAAAATATATGGTTGAACATAATATTAATTTTTATGCAATAAATGCTTATTCTTTAGCACGTAAGGTTGGTCTTGATAATAAAATTAGTACAGTCTTAGAAAGTTCTATTATGTCACTTATAAATCTAGTTGATTATGATATCGCTAAAGAAAAGATGAAAGAGTATGCTTATAATAGATATTTTAAAAAAGGTGAACAAGTAATTAATGCTAATTACTTAGCTATTGATGAAAGTGTAAATTATTTAAGAAAAATAGATTTATCTTATGATAATGGTGTTAATGTAAAAGATGAAGTTGACACTAAAGATATATTTAATATGTTAAAGAAACGTCAAGGTGATAAATTACCAGTCTCAGCATTTAGTAAAATACCAGATGGTAGATTTTATCCTAATACTAGTGAATTAGAAAAAAGATGTATTAGCGATATTGTACCAGCTTGGATAAACTCTAACTGTATTCAATGTAATCAATGTTCTTTAGTTTGTCCACATGGTGTAATTAGACCTTATTTACTTAGTAAAGATGAATATGAAGAGGCACCTGATTATGTAAAGAATATATGTAAACCTGCGATAGGTTTAAAAGATTATTACTTTGCTATTGGAATATCAGTTTCTGATTGTACCGGCTGTGGTTTATGTATTAAAACCTGCCCAGGTAAAAATAAAGAAAAAGCTTTAATTAGTAAGGAATTAGAGTTAGATATAAGAAATAATAGTCAAAAAGTGTTTGATTATTTATCTAGTCATATTTCTGATAAAAAATTATTAAATAAATCTTCTATTAAAGGTAGCCAATTTAGTACCCCAAAATTTGCTTTTTCTGGAGCCTGTGCTGGTTGTGGCGAAACGGCTTATATTAAGTTACTTACACAACTATATGGTGATTCTTTAATGATTGCTAATGCGACAGGATGCTCATCAATCTACGGTGGTTCAATGCCTAGTATGCCTTACAATATTCCTTGGTCTAATTCCTTATTTGAAGATAATGCTGAATTTGGATTTGGTATCGTTCAGGCTGATAACTTTATGCGTAATAGAATTAAAAGAATTATGCTAGAAAATTTAGACAATCCTAATTGTGATTTATTTGAAAAATGGCTTGCTAATATGAATGATGTTGATATTTGTAATGAGGTTTATAATAATATTGATTATTCTACTTGCCCTAAAGAATTAAAAGATTTAAAAGAATATATTAAAAAACGTAGTATTTGGGCTATTGGTGGTGATGGTTGGGCTTATGATATAGGATTTTCTGGCATTGATCACGTATTATCTAATAATGAAAATATTAATATTTTAGTTCTTGATACTCAAGTATACTCTAATACTGGTGGGCAATCATCTAAAGCTAGTGAAAAGGGTAGTATTGCCGCCTTTACTTCTAGTGGTAAAAAAACTAATAAAAAGGATTTGGCAAATATTGCTTTAGTATATCCTAATTGTTATGTAGCGCAAGTTAGTTTAGCAGCTAATCCTATGCAATTAATTAAAGTATTTAAAGAGGCAAATGAATATGATGGACCTTCAATAATTATAGCGTATGCTCCTTGTATATCACATGGTATTAAAGGTGGTATGTGTAATAGTTTAGAAATGGAAAAACTAGCTGTAACTTCTGGTTATTATCCATTATTCCATTATAATCCACTTGAAAATAAATTCTATCTTGATAGTAAAAATGTTGATTTTGATAAATATGAAGAGTTCTTAAATTCTCAAACTAGGTATGCTATGTTAAAGAAGATTAATCCAGAACATGCCGATAATTTATTAAAAGAAACTAAAGAAAATGCTATTAAAAGATTTGAACATTATAAAAAATTAAGTGAAAATTAATTTAATAAAAACATATTTACAAAAACATAAAAATTTTATATAATTGACATGTAATAAAAATAAGGGTAGTGATAATATGACTAAAACTATTATTATAAATGATTTACAATTTGTTAACCAGGGGGGGGGTAGTTTATAGTCATACCCTAATAAATACTAAAGACACAAAGATGAATTGGAGGTAAACTCTAATTTGTTTTTGTGTCTTTTTGTTGTAATTAAATAAAGAAAGGGAGAATATCTATGAAAGATAGAAATAAAAGAAAGTTAATAATATATGGCTTATTAGGAGTATTGATGCTAACTACAGTTGCGTATGCATCATTACAAACAATATTAAATGTATCAGGTACCGTAGTAAAGAAAGGTAACTTGTGGAATATATATTTTACTAATTCCAGTAGTGCTAGTATAGTAGGAACAGCAACAGGTAGTAGTTTAAATATACAAGCATCTAAATTAGATTTTTCAGTAAGTTTATATAAACCTAGAGATAAAGTAAGTTATACAGTAGATATAAAAAATGGAGGAACTATAGATGCCGTATTAAATAGTATATCCTTAACAGGATTAGATACTGCAAGTAATAATAATATTAATTATACAGTAACGTATTCTGATGGAAGTACTATAAAAGAGGGAGATACTTTAAATGCCGGATCAAGTAAGACAATAAAGATAACAGTAGAGTTTGATAGTAATGCGACTAGTTTACTAGAAAGTGATGTTAACTTAACATTTGGAGTAACTCTAATATATGGACAAACTACAAGTAGTAGTTCTACTGGAACTAGTGGAATAACAAGTAATAATGTAATTGCGGGAATATATGGAGAAAGCATTCAAAATGGAACCCCAACGCCAACTAGTCCAGTAGAGATAGAGAGTGTTGGTGAAAGAACAACAAATTATTATAAAGCAAGTAATTTTTCTTCAGAAGATTTTAATGTAAGTTATGATGAATTTACTAGTATTTACACTATAAATGGCACTTCAACTTGTGCACAAAATATAACATTATCAAGTCATTTAGTCTTAGATATAGCAACTGGTGAAAATATAGTATTAACTGCGGAAATTATTTCTGGTAATATTGAAAGAAATAACAATTATGTATTATATTCATTGTTTAATTCTACAAAAGATCAATATATAAGAGATAGTTCAAGTTATCTAGTAAACCCAGGAAAATTAAGCGTTACTGGTGAATTATTTAGTGCTGAATATTATAACTATTATGTACAAATTGGAGGAGCCGGAGTAAAATTTAATGATGTAAAACTTCGCATTAAAATAGAAAAAGCTAGCAATACAAGCGATGGATATGAACCATATGGGTATAAAATACCAATTACCGTAAGCAATGGAAGTGATACCAAGACAACAAATATTTATTTAAAAGAACCATTACGTAAAGTAGGAGAGTATGCCGATTACTTAGATTTGACAAATAAGAAGGTAGTAAGAAATGTTAGAAGATATAGTTTCACTGGTAGTGAAAGTTGGTCTGCAGATTATGCTCCCACACTTTTGTTTTCAGTACCAATTACTAATAAAGGTATTGCAAATACAAAAATATTATGTAATGTAGCAGAATATAGTCTTGAGCAAAAAGGAATTAGATACACTAATTCTTTAGGCAACACTTTTGGATTTGATAATGCGTATTCAAAATTTGGAGTATCTAATCTAACTGAGTTTAAAGAAAAATTAGGAACATTAAACGCATATATGCTTTATTTATTAGCAACACCAACTGAGGAGAGTATAGATGTACCAGAAATACCAACTCTTACAGGTAATGTAACATATACTATAGGTACAAGTATAAAACCTAGTAGTATAAATTACACAATTAGATAATAAAACTAAAATATTAACATAAAAATTTTATATAAAGGCTTTAAATTCGTTTTAAAGCTTTTTATATAATGTGATAATAGTGTTAGTTGTAAAGATGGTTAAATCTATCTAATTTTTTGACATATTTAATATTCATTATGTTATAATGATATTGTCAAGGTAGGTTAGTAATATGTTTAAGAAAAAAGAAGGTTTTACTTTAATAGAATTATTGGCGGTCTTAGTTGTTTTAGCAATAATATCAATGATAGGTTATTCAATGATAACTAATACTATCAAAACAGTAAAATACAAAGTAGAAATAGAAAACACTAGAACCTTAACTAAGGTAGTTAATGATACTCTTTTTCTAAATGAAATGAATAATACTAGTATAAATATACCAAGTTTTTATGTTATAGAAAATGATAAAGAGTATACTCTTGATAAAAATGGGAATAGAGCAGAAACAAATAATTTTAAATATAATGGTAAATTATGTGACTATTGTATTATAAAAATTAATAGTGATAAACAAATTTCTATCATATTAGAAGGACAAGAACAAGATGTTGTGAAAGAATTCTCTTCTAGTAATATAACATCTATTCCTTTAACTATATCACGTGAAGACCAATCTTTTTACAATGAATTAACATTGTTTAGTGACATTTATATCAGCACTAATAATGTTAATTATCCTCAAAGAGCTGTTGTTGAAGATACTGTTGTTAATTTATTATCTGATACTGGTGTTAAAACTAAAGCGTATACTCTAAGTAATTCGAGTGGTCAAGGTAAAGTGGATATGGTATCACCAGATAATATAATTATTAAGATTAAAAATGGTAATGGATATATTGAAAAAGATAACTCTGGTAATCTTAATCTTACTGAGAATATTAATAAAGAATATTCAAATGATATTCTAAATTTATATGATGAATTAAAATATGTTGCAAATAAATATATATTGAATAATAGTATTACTGAAGAAGTTTACTTTGAATTTCAAAATGGTACTATAAATAAAGTTGATATATATGGAAACTATGATAAAAATGCTAACGTTGCTATGAACAAAAATATTAGTGGTAGTGGGGAACTACGTATTAGTCCTACTAAACAAATATCAGTTGTAATATACCAAGATAACTATGATATAAAAAATGATTATGTTAATGAAAAGTTATATAATCAAGATTTAAAATATCCTAGAGATACAGTTATATTATTTAAAAATATGCATCGACTAGAGTTATTAGCAGAAAAATATACTGGCGGTAATGATGGCGGTACAAGTACTTATTTTACTGGAAAAAGTGATTGGTTAGTATTTTACTATATTAGAAGATTAAAATATGCAGATTCTACTAATTATGTAGCTGTTACGGGATCTGATTCGAAATTTGTTACTTATGTTAACAATAATGGTGCTAATTTAAAGAATTACTTTACTAAAACTAACACATTTACTGTTGGCTCCGCTACAGTTGATTTAAAACATATGGCAGCATCAATTGCGGGAAATATGTATAACACACCTTGGACATATAACTTGGCTTATGATGAATTAGAATATGACTGTTTAGTAAGTTGGGCCGGTGATTTACAGGAATTTATGGAATATAATATTCTAAAAAGTGGTGTTAAAGAAAAATATGGTAGTTATAAAGACGCTGTTTATAGTTTAATGGGTGACGAAGGTACAAGGTTTGGTATGGATGATATATATGCTGATATAGATAACTGGAATTTATATTATAACTTTAGAGAGAATAGAAATTTAAATATTGAAGAAGTTCTAGATAAGTATTATTCTGGTGAGTCTAAGAGAAATTATAAAAATCGTTATACTTCTTTTATAACTCTAATGAATAGTGTTGGAAAAAGTTTAGGTAAAACAAATTTTGAAGGAGCAGTAAAGCATTTTACTGATACTGATAAAACTTGGGATACCATGGGTACTTTATCTATAAAACCAACTGAAGCGGAGCAAACAGAAATAGCAGAAGGGTTTATTAAATGGATAAAAGACAAAGCAGCTTTAGAAAAATAATTTTTAAATTAGATTATTAAATGGTTGCAACAACTTCTTATTTATGATAAACTAACTAATGTTAGGAGGAAAGTCCATGCAAGTTGTATTAATTATTGTATCAATTTTATTAATTGCCATCGTATTATTACAAAGCGGTAAAGCTGAAAGTGCTTCTAATGTAATTACTGGCGGTAATGATAGTTTATTTGCTAATCGTAAAGAGCGTGGTGGCGAATTAGTTATTAGTAGAATTACTTTAGGATTAGGAATCTTATTCTTTGTAATTTGTTTAATTTTAGGTTTTTAATTTCTAAAAATAGTAAAGTAATTGAATTAATTTTGTAAATATTTAAGTAAAAACAACTATAGGTATATGCTTATAGTTGTTTTTTTGGTATAATGTTAAGTGGTGAAAAGTATGCAAAACATATATGGTTATAGTATTGAAGACTTAGAAAAATATTTTGAATCTATTGGTGAAAAGAAATTTAAAGCAACACAGGTTTTTGAGTGGCTATATAAAAAACGTGTTACTTCTTTTGATGATATGACAAATATCAAGAAAGATGTAATTACTAAGTTAAAGGCAGACTTTTCAATAAACCAATTGCATATTATTGATAAGAAAAGTGATGTTGATGTTCATAAATACTTATTTGAACTTAACGATTCTGAAAAGATAGAAGCTGTTTTAATGAACCATGATTATGGAAATAGTCTTTGTGTTTCTAGCCAAGTTGGTTGTAATATGGGATGTGCTTTCTGTGAAAGTGGACGCTTAAAAAAAGTGAGAAACCTTGAGGCTTACGAAATGGTTTTACAAATATTAATGGTAGAAAAAGACTTAAATATTCGTATTTCACATATTGTATTAATGGGGATTGGTGAACCTTTAGATAACTATGATAACGTTATAAAATTCATAGATATAGTAAATTCTCCAAAAGGAATTGATATTGGTTCAAGACATATTACAGTATCAACTTGTGGGGTAGTTCCTAAAATACGTGAATTTATGAATTTAGGTAAACAAGTTAATTTAGCAATATCATTACATGCTCCTAATAATGAACTTCGAAGTAAACTAATGAAAATTAATAAGGTTTATCCTATTGAAGAAGTTATTAAAGTAGTAAAAGAGTATATTGCTAAAACTAATCGTCGTGTTACTTTTGAATATATTATGCTAAAAGATATTAACGATAAAGAAGTTCATGCTTTAGAACTTGCTAAGTTATTAAAAGGTATAAACTGCTATGTTAATTTAATTCCTTATAATGAAACTAGTCATATTGAATTTAAAAAAACTGATAATTCACAAATAATGCGATTTTATGATATACTAAAGAAGAATAATATAGGCGTAACTGTTAGAAGAGAGTTTGGTTCCAAAGTAAAGGCTGCATGCGGTCAATTACGTGCTGAACATAGGGAGGTGTAAGATGGACTATTTTTATTTAACTGATTCTGGTAAAGTAAGAAGTCATAATGAAGATAGTGTCATTGTCGTAAAAAACGCTTCTTCAGAGTATTTACTTGCCGTAGCGGATGGTATGGGAGGTCACCGTGGTGGTGAAATAGCATCTAGTATTGCTATATCTCATATAGGAAAAAGATTTATGGAAATGGGGAGTATTGGTACTAAAGAAGACGCTATTAGATGGATTAGTGAATCTTCTAAGGAAGCTAATGCTTTAATATATAAGTATACTAATGAACATCCAGAGAGTGCTGGTATGGGTACAACTTTAGTTATGGCTATTATGACTAGTGATTTCTTATTATTTGGTAATATTGGTGATTCTTCTGGTTATGTTTATAAAAATAAACAATTACATAAGATAACTACAGATCATACCTTAGTTAACTTATTAGTTAAATCAGGAGAACTTACTTTAGAAGAAGCAAAAGATCATCCTCGTAAAAATGTACTTATGCGAGCATTAGGTGCTAATATAAGTGTTGAAGTAGACATTTTTGATGTTGAAACTGATGTTGATGGAATAATGCTTTGTAGTGATGGACTTACTAATATGTTAGATGATGAACAAATAGCTAAGGTACTAAGTGAAAAAAGTACTTTAGAAGATAGATTGACTAAATTAATTTTAAAGAGTAATAATCGTGGGGGAACGGATAATATTTCTGTTGCATTTTTAGAAAAGAATGGGGTAGTAAAATGATTACAAAAGGACAAAAGATAAATGAACGTTATGAAATTATTCGTACACTAGGTGAAGGTGGAATGGCTAATGTTTATTTAGCACACGACATAATTTTAGACCGTGATGTTGCTGTTAAAGTATTACGTGGTGATTTAGCAGATGACGAAAAGTTTGTTCGTCGCTTTCAAAGAGAGGCTATTTCTGCTTCATCTCTTTCACATCCTAATATTGTAGAGATGTATGATGTAGGTGAAGACCAAGGACAATATTATATTGTTATGGAATATGTAGAAGGAAAAACTTTGAAGAGTTTAATTAAAAAACGTGGCAAATTAACATTAGAAGAAGTTATAGATATTATGCTACAACTAACTTCTGCTGTAGCGTGTGCACATTCTAGTTATATAATTCACCGTGATATTAAACCGCAAAATGTTTTAATAAAAGAAGATGGTACAGTTAAAATTACTGATTTTGGTATTGCTATGGCTTTAAACAGTAATGAACTTACACAAACTAATTCGGTAATGGGTTCTGTTCATTACTTACCACCAGAACAAGCTAACGGTAGTGGTGCTACTATGAAAAGTGATATATATTCTCTAGGTATATTAATGTTTGAATTATTAACTGGAGAATTACCATTTAAAGGTGATAGTGCTGTAGAGATTGCTATTAAACAAATGAAAGAAAAAATACCTAGTGTTTGTGAAATGGATCCAACTATTCCACAATCAATTGAAAATATTATTATTAAGGCTTGCGCTAAAAATCCTAAGAATAGATATGAAAATGTTAATCAAATGCATGATGATTTAGAGCGTGCCTTAAAAAAAGAAAATAAAGATGAGAAAAAAGTAGAATATGATTATCCAGAAACAGAGCTAGAGGAAACAAAAGTAATACCTAGTTTAAAAGAATTACCTGTTTCTAAGAAAGTTGAAGTTGAAGAAGAAATGACACAAGAATTTGTTGATAGGAAAACTAAAAAGGCTAATACTAGAATATTTAAATTGATGGTAATTGCGGCTTTGTTAGTAATTGTTATAATTAGTACTGTTATAATTTTTCCTAATTTTATAAATAATAAAGAGATTAAAGTACCAGATGTATCATTTATGACAACTGCGGATGCTGAGAAAACTTTAAAAGATTTAGGTTTTACTATTAATCCTGAATATAAAGAAGAGGCAAGCGATACTGTTGATGAAGGTAAAGTTATTAAAACTAAACCTAGTAATGGTGTTACAAGAAAAAAAGGTACAGAAATTACTTTAGTAGTTTCTAGTGGAGAAAATAAAATAACTATTGAAAACTATGTTGGTAAAAACTTCTATGAAGTAAAAGGTATGCTAGAAACTTATGGTATACGTGTTACTTCAGAGAAAAAAGAAGTAGAGAATAAAGAAGGTCTAACAGAGTATACAATTGTGGAACAAAGTTTAGAGGTAGGCACTAAAGCAGGTGAAGGTGATAAAATAATCCTATATATACCAGATATAGTTACAGAGTACCCAAATTTTGTTGCGGAAGCTTGGTCTATTGATGATGTAACTAAATTCTGTGAAGAAAATGGTATAGTTCTTACAACCGATTACGAGGAAACTAGTACTGCAACTCCAGGTAAAGTAATTAAACAAAGTCGTGCTGCTGGTACACGTGTAGTAAGTGGTGTATCTTTAAAAATTACTATTGCTAAAGAAGTAACTACTACTCCAGATGATAATAATGATGCTCCAATGGGATTTGAAGAAGAATAGGAAAAATATGCAAGGAATTATAATTAAAAATATAAGTAATGATTATACAGTTAGAGTAAATGATAAAGAATATGTATGTAAACCTAGGGGGAAATTTCGTTTAAATAACGTTTCCCCTTTAGTTGGTGATATAGTAGATATTGATGAGGTTAATAATTATATATTAGAAATATTACCAAGAAAAAATAGTTTGGTAAGACCACCCATTGCTAATGTTGATCAGGCAGTTATTGTTATGTCAATAGCAAGCCCAGATTTTTCAGATAATTTACTTGATAAATTACTTACTGTAATTACATTTAATAAAATTAAACCAATTATTTGTTTTACTAAATTTGATTTATTAAAGGAAAATGAATTAGAAGAAAGAGAAAATTTTGTTAACTATTATAAAAAAATTGGTTTTGAAGTTTATAAGAATACTGAACTAGATAAATTAAATCTAATATTTAAAGATAAAGTAACAGTATTTACTGGTCAAAGTGGAGCGGGAAAATCTACGTTATTAAATAAGCTTATGCCTAGTTTAAACTTAAAAACAGATGAGATTTCTTTAGCGTTAGGTCGTGGTAAACATACAACTCGTCATGTGGAATTAATAAATATTTGTGATGGCTTAATTGCGGATACACCAGGATTTTCTAGCTTAGATTTTAATGGCATGACTAATGAAGATATAAGAAATACATTTAAAGAGTTTACCATGTTTTCTACTTGTCCTTATCAAGATTGCATGCATGATAAAGAAAAAGAGTGTAATTTAAAAGAACTTGTTGGTAAAGATATCTTAGATTCTAGATATAATAATTATATTAAATTTATTGATACAAGGAGGTAATCTATGAAAGTTTCTACTTCAATATTATCTATTAAAAGTAACCTTAGTGATAATATAAAAATACTAGATAAAAGTGGTACAGATTATATCCATTTAGATATAATGGATGGTAACTTTGTTACCAATAAAACTTGGGATTATAGTGATATAAAAGATATTTTAAAAGATATATCCACACCAGTAGATGTACATTTAATGGTAAGTAATTTAGATTATTATATAGATAATTTTTCTAAACTTAATCCTAATAATATTACTTTTCATTTAGAAGCTACTGATAATATAAATAAATATATTAACTTAATAAAAGAGAAGAATATAAAAGTAGGACTTGCTATTAAACCTAATACTGATATTAATTTAATAATTCCTTATTTAGAATACTTAGATTTAGTATTAGTAATGAGTGTTGAGCCTGGTGCTGGTGGTCAAAAGTTTATAGGTAGTTCTTGTGATAGAATTAAATTATTAAAAGAAATAAAAGAACTTTATGGATATAATTATATAATTGAAGTTGACGGTGGAATAAACGCTGATACTGTTAAATTAGTTGCGGCTTCTGGTGTAGACTTGGTAGTTAGTGGAAGTTATATTACTAATAGTGATAACTATAAAGAAAGAATAGATACTTTAAAACTTAAATAAAAGGCGTGTTTTTATTAAAAAATCATGTTTTTTGTTGCAAATCGAATAAAATTATGATAGAATTATTACGTTGTCGTGATCCGCTGAGGTGTATTTAATATAATTTATGTAATTTTTACTCAAGATCATAGATTTAAAAAAAGGAGAGTGGAATCGTGAATTTAGTTGAAAAAATAACTAAAAGTCAAATCAGAACTGATATTCCTGAATTCCGTGTTGGTGATACTGTTCGCGTAGATGTTAAAATCATCGAAGGTAAACGTGAAAGAATCCAAGCATTTGAAGGAATCGTAATATCAATTCAAGGTAGTGGAGTTGGAAAAAACTTTATCGTAAGAAAGATTTCAGGTGGAGTTGGAGTTGAAAGAACATTCCCAGTAAATTCACCAAAAGTAGCAGCAGTTACTGTTATTAGAAAAGGTAAAGTTAGACAAGCAAAAATAGGTGCTTATTTAAGAAAATCAATAAAACAACCTAGAATTAAAGAAAGAAATTAATAAGGCATTTAGTGTCTTATTTTTCGTATAGAGGTGAATTATGGATAAATTGAAAGAACTTTGGTCTTATGTTTTAATAGTAGTAGTTGTAATTTTAATTAGAACTTTTATTGTATCTCCGGTTAGAGTAGATGGTAATTCTATGCTTACAACATTAAAAAATGGTGAAGCTTTATTATTAAAAAAATACGATAAAAAGTTAGAACGTTTTGATATAATTGTCTTTACAAATGGTAAAGATAAATTAATAAAAAGAGTAATAGGTTTACCTGGAGAACATGTGAAATATAAAGATAATAAATTATATATTAATGGAGCAGAAGTAGAAGATGTTAAATTACTCACTAAGACAAATGATTTTAAATTAGAAGATTTGGGTGTATCTGTTATACCGGATAATTATTATTTTGTTTTAGGAGATAATCGTACTAATTCAACTGATAGTAGAATTATTGGTTTAATATCAATTAATGATATTAAAGGAACTGTTGATTTTAGAATATTTCCATTTGATAAATTTGGTAGTATAGAGTAGGGATATTATGGATAGTCAAAAAGGTAGTGTAAAAGATAGATTACGTGCTAGAAAATTATTTATAAAATATAAAATAAGTAAAAGAAAAAAAGAAAAAGAATTATTAAAGAAGAAAAAGCAAGAAGAACAAGCTCGTATTAGGGCAGAACAGATAAGATTATATGGTAAATCTTATAGTAAGCCTAAAGTATTTATTTTAACTATAGTAGGATTATTGTTAGGGTTAATTACACCTAAAAATTCTAAAAAAAAGATTGAAGAAAAACTTAATATTATCGAAAAAGAACAAAAACAAATTTTTTTACGTTTGGAGCAAGATAAAGATATACAAGAAATTTATCGAAGTATTGATAATACTTATCAAAAACTAGAAGACTTAAAAAAAGATTATAAAAGAAAAATTATAATCAATAGTTTTAATCCCTTAGAAAAAGATAAAATATTAAATAAAATAGATTCTAAACAAAAAGAACTAATAGTTATAAATGAAATATGTCATAATAAGGCTAAACAAGAAAATAAAATAGTTAATAATTTTACTAATAAAGAATCTAAAAAAGAAGCAACTAGTATTTCTTTAGATAAAAATAAAACTATATCTTCTAATAAGGTAGGTATATCTAATACAAATACTAATGCTGATATAAATAGTAATAATATAAAAAACGTTGCTGTTAATAAAAAAGATAATACACTATTATCTACTATTAAAACTATGAATAATAATATAAAAGAGTATTCTAAGGAATTTGATTATTGGAAAAACAAAGTTACTAATGAAGAACTTTATAATACTTTGTTCGAATACGAGTTTAAGGTAAAGCAATTATTAAAAGAGTATAAAAAGATGTTAGAAGACTATAACCTATTAAAAGAACAATACAATATAGAATCTTTAGAAGATATTTTAGATATTGATATCATTGATAAATTTGAACTTCGTAAGAATGAAAAAACTATTTTAAATAAAATTGATGCCTGTGAAAAACTATTAGTAACAATAGAAAATAAAAAACAATTGTTGAGTTCCAAAATAAATATTGATAAAAATAAAAAAGAAAAACCCAAAACTACTATAGATAATGTTTTAAAAAGAGAAGAAAAGAAGAATAAACCCAAAATAGAAGAAGAGAAAAAAGAATTAAAAGAACAATTTGATGATGTATATCTAGCAAACAAAATGATAATTAACAATATTATAGAAGAAAGAAGAATTATCCAAAAGATAAGCAGAAAAATTGGTTCTCAAACACCAGTTGTAAGAAAAAGAACTGTGTTTACGTACGCTAAAAGATTTACTGGTTCAATACTAAATTTTGGTTTTAGTTTACTCCCTTTTAGATATTTTCGTAATAGACGT
Organism: uncultured Bacilli bacterium; assembly: GCA_934154785.1. GTDB lineage: Bacteria > Bacillota_I > Bacilli_A > RF39 > UBA660 > SIG204. Next base: position 526,011 of record CAKPGL010000001.1, read on the forward strand.
TTAGGTACTTTAGTTAGTAGTATTATGCTAAATAATTCTCTTCGTACTACGAGAAAAATTTTAACTATTAATACTTATCAAGAAAATTATCTTTTATATAATAGTATAATTAATGAAATTAAAACAAATGAAGATTATATTTCTAAGACATATGATGTATGCTTAAATTCTTTAAGTCAAATTCAAAATATAAAAGAATATCTTAATGTTAACTATTCTATGTCTATGGAATATGATGCAGAATTATTAGAATTTAATAGACAATTAGATAGTTTATCTAATACATTACTAGGACAAATAAATAGTTTGCAAAATATCAGTAATAATTATAAAGACTTGCATCAAAAGGTAAAAGTGTTAGATGGATATAATGGGAGGTATTAATTTGTGGAATTATTAGATATTTATGATGACTTTGGTAATCTAACTGGTAAAACAGTTGTTAGAGGTAATAAATATAATACTTTAAAAAGTAATGAACATATTGCTTTAGCAGTTATATTTATTGAAAATAGTAAAGGTGAATTTTTAATTCAAAAAGCATCTGTAGAAAAGGGCAATATATTTTCATCTACTGGTGGACATGTAACAAGTAAAGAGACTCCTTTAACAACAGTTATAAGAGAAGTAAAAGAAGAATTAGGTATAGATATATCTGGTGATGATGTAATATCTTTAGGATATTTGTTATATGATATGCCAATTAGATATATGTATTATATAAAAAAAGATATTGATATAAATGATGTAACTATTCAAAAAGAAGAAGTTGCGTATGTAAAGTACGCTAGTGTTCAAGAAATACAAGATTTAATTAAAAATAATAAATTTTTAAAGTCACATGGTCTAATTTTTGAAGAAGTATTAAGATATAAACACAAAACGAAATAGATTATTAGATTGTAGTTTATAGTAATATTCATTTTTAATGCAGTTCATAAAATAAAGTGGAGGTGGATTAAGAATGAATGAAGAATACTCTTGTAAGATACAACAAATTTTAGAAGAAGGTCGTCGTTGCAAGAATAAGTTATCAGTTATTGGTCCTACTGGTCCAACGGGACCGACTGGTGCCGCAACTATTACAGTAGGTACAACTACAACTACTGATCCTGGTACTAACGCTAGTGTTACTAATGTTGGAACTAATGAAAATGTTATTTTAAACTTTAGTATACCTAGAGGTAATGTTGGACCTACGGGTTTACAAGGTGTAACAGGGCCTACAGGTCCACAAGGAATACAAGGACCAGCAGGTGCCGAAGGAGCCCAAGGTGAAGTTGGGCCAACTGGACCAACGGGACCTACTGGACCAACTGGACCAGCAGCTGTAGCACAAACAAGTACTTATGGACGTAAATATGATACAACGGTAAATCCTATAACGTTAGAAGCAAACATAGCACAAGATGTACCACTTGGTAGTAACGGAACTTCTAATGGCATAACACTTGGAACACAAAACAAACTAGTAATTCCAATTGATGGAATTTATAAAGTAGAATATTTCTTTTCAGGTGGAGCAAATACTAATGCAGAAGTTACCTTAAATGTAAAACAAAATACAAATCCTATTGGAAGTACAACAATTACTAAGAATCTTACTGCTAATGTTGATACTGACTTTGTGGGAAGTACAATTAATTCCTTCAATGCAAACGACCAAATTGGCCTTTCAATAAAATCTACAAAAGCTGTAACATTATCTCCAGCATCAGATACTAGTGCTTATTTAAATATTGTAAAAATTTCATAAAAATATTTCATTGATATATGAACCTCGCTTTAAGCGGGGTTCAATTTCTTTGAAATATTTTTTAGTATTTATTAAAAAATATGATACAATTAATATGTTAAGATTTAAGATTCTAGAAAGGAAAGTGGTTTATTTATGAAATATGAAGTTGAAATTAGAACTAGTATGATTGTAGTAATTAATTATATTGCTGATAAAATTAATTATCCCGCTATGGACATAAACGATTACTTTTTTACGAGTGGTAAAAATGCTAAAACTAAAATAAAACCATATCATTTATGTAGAAATACAAATTATTAAAGGTGTTATATGATTGATATTATAAAATTAAAGAGCATTATTGAAAATTATTATAATTTAAAAATAAGTAATATAGAAAAAAATACTGAATCTACTGATGGTAATGTTTATATGATAGATTGCAGTAATATTAAATATATTATTAAAGTATATACTGATATTAAGCAAGTTAAATCTATTATTGCTTTACATAATTATTTAAATGCTAATAAGTTTTATGTGCCTAGAATTATAACCACTAGTAAAGATAGTAGTTATGTAAGTATTAATGATAAATATGTTGTAGTTTTTTCTTTTTTAATAGGTAGTCAATTAAATGATATTATGGTAAATGGGAAAATAGGGGATGATACAGTTAGAAATCTTGCTAGAGAATTTAGACGTTTTCACAATACTACTAGTAATATGACAATTGGTTTTCCAGATATTATGTTTGCTTCTAAATTAAAAAGAAAATCAATATTACATTTTGATTTAACTAAAGAAAATATATTTGTAAAAGAAAATCAAATTGGTTTTATAGACTTTGATGATGCTAAATATGGTGATTCTGTTTGTGACTTAGCTATTACTATAGCACTTCTATTTATATCTAAAAAAAGAGGAATAGATATAGAGAATATAAAACAATTTATAAAATATTATTATAATGGTAATACAGCATTAATGAATGAAGAGTTACCTTTTATAAAAGAATATGTTTCTAGTTGGGTAGATTATCTTTTAAACAATAATTCCTTTGATACATCGCTTAAAGGAAGTTTTGAATATAAAAAAGAAATGATTAATACTATTAATTTTATTAGGAGGAATTTATGAATAATTTAAAGAATTATACGGATGAAGAAATAATTAATTTATTAAAACTAGGTGAAATAACAGGCGCGGATTTAACAGATTCTGGAATATGTCCTACTTGTTTTAATAGGAAGTATGATGGAGTTGTTTATGGCAGTAATAATGATAAAATGCTATATCAGGACGATGATATTGAATGCTTTTTGGCTGGTAATCCTCGTGCTAATGGTCATACGGTAATTAGTACTAAAAAACACTTTAAAGATATGATGGAAATAGATAATGAAACATGTAAAAAGGTATTTTTATTTTCGAAAAAAATGATGTGTATAATAAGAAAAGTTTATCAATCAGAAAGTGTGTATTTATGTACTATGTGTGATGGACCAATGAATCATTTTCACGTTCAGTTGATACCAAGATATGATTACGAAAAAAGAGGCTCTAAAAATTTTGTTAAACCAAGAACTGAATATATAGAAGATAAGCAAAAGATTTTAGAAATAAGGATAAAAATAGAAAGAGATATATTTAATGTAGATACTGATTCTAATGGTTTAATACAAGATGTTCATTGGTCATAAGAAACTTTTGGCTATTTTCCATCTTATTTATTAGGGACATTTATGATGGTATGTTTAAATTTGCTATTGAAAATGATTTAGGAGATATAGATAACATATTAAAAAGTGGACATATAAAAAATATTGCTAATTATTTTGAAAATAAGTATGGTAGTAACATCATTAAATAAATATAAATATTTATAAAAGATTGTATTTTTATTGGTAGTCTTTTTTATGCTTTACCAATTTGCATTTTTAGAAAAAATGTGTTAGAATAAACGCGAGTTGAGGGGGAAGAGATTATGAAAGAAAAATATTTAGTAATTAATGCTGGTAGTTCATCACTTAAGTTTTCTTTATATGAAATGCCAGAATCTAGAGAAATAGTTAATGGATATATTGAGAAAATTGGTAAGAGTGATAGTTTTTATACTTTAAAGTATGATTCAAAAAAGATAGAAAAACAAGTTTTAATAGAAGATCATAATGCTGCTGTTAAAGTAATGCTAGAAGAATTATTAGCTAATAAATTTATTTCAGATATCAGTGAAATAAAAGGTATAGGACACCGTGTTTTACATGGCGGTGAATTATATTCGGAATCAGTTATCATTAATGATGAAGTATTAAAGAATATTAAGAGTCTAACTAAACTTGGACCTTTACATATTCCAGGTGAATTGGCAGGTATATTAAGCATGCAAAAATCATTGCCTGCGGTACCACAAGTTGCGGTATTTGACACAGCATTTCACCAAACTATGCCAATAGAAAATTATTTATATGCTACACCTTATGCTTGGTATAAAGAAAACGGTGTTAGAAAATATGGCTTTCATGGAACAAGTCATAAATATATAACTGAGGTTATGCAAGAAAAATATGGTAAAGATAATGTAAATTTAATTATTTGTCATATTGGTAGTGGAGCTAGTATTTCTTGTGTTAAAGATGGTAAATGTGTAAATACAACAATGGGATTAACACCATTAGATGGCTTAATTATGGGAACACGTTCTGGTTCAATTGATCCATCAATTATTGAATATATGTGTAAAGAAAAGAATTTAACTGTAGAACAAGTAACAGAAATATTAAATAAACAAAGTGGTTTACTTGGTATAGTAGGAACAAATGACTTACGCGATGTAGAAGCTTTAGCGGAGCAAGGCGATACTAAGGCTAAATTAGCTTTATTAATGATGGAAAAGTCTATTGTTAAGTATATTGCTGAGTACTATGTTGAATTAAACGGTAATGTTGATGCTTTAGTGTTTACTGCCGGAGTTGGAGAAAACTCTATTAATGTAAGAGAAAAGATTGTAAATGCTATTGCTAAACCATTAGGAGTAAATTTTGATAAAAATGCTAATGATCATATAGCGCGTTTTAAAGAAAATAGAAGTGGTAAGATTACTACTGTGGGTTCCAATTTTGATGTACTAGTAGAACCTACTAATGAAGAATATATGATTTTGAAAGATACATATAATTTAAGTAAACAACAAGGTCATGCTTATAAAAAAGCACGTTAATTAATAATAAAAAGGGGGATAATATTATGAAAAAAATAATTATAGAGGAAAAGTATGTTCCTGAGTATGTAATGGACATGCTAAGTGATTGCAAAACTGGTCGTAAAGAAGAAGTAAAAAATGCTAAGTTTCATCATAATACAAACTATGAAAAAGCTTCCAATATTTTAAAATATGGAATTTTACCATTACGTGAATTAAATAGACTGGGTTTAAGACATGATTCAGAAGAATTTCTAGAATTAATGGATGATATTGAATCACATATAAATGGTATAGATGGTGTGTCACTTTTCGTAACAGGATTAGATGATACTGACCCTGATAAATTGATTTTTAATTCAGAAAGTAATGCTCACGTTGACTTTTTAGTAACAAGTGATATTATAGCGGGAAGATGTGGTTCTAATTATGATGATGAATATATTTGCAGAAGACCAATTACACCAGAATTGTTACGTGCTATGGACATAAGATTATTAAGTTATGCTAAAGAAGTAATGCAGCATTCTGATAATAATAAAAATGTTATTGGTTTAATTGAAAGATACAATTGTTTAAAAGAAATAGCGTTGACTTTAAAGGAAACTGGGTTAGAAATTCCGTTCCGCGAATTATCTGATGACAATTCTGTGCTTGATGCAGATAAAGTTTCTGCTATGCCATCATTAACTTTAAAAAAATAGATAATTAAACTTATAAGATATTGTTCTTATAGGTTTTTAATTTTATCAATTTAAACATTTGTTCGGAGTATTATTGACAATTTTATATTTATTTGTTATTCTTAATTAGTAACAAAGATATTATGCTGATTAATAGAAAATATCGTTAAATTAGATGTATAAAAAATTTATTTAATGTTATTTAGTTAAAAAATGAAATACGGGTACAAAAATAATAAATTAAATGTTGCAGAATATCCTGTTTATCAAAGAAGAATCTAATAGTATAACTAATCAAAAGTTAACTATAGATAATATTGTATGTTGTTATTTTAATAATGATACATATGTTAAATTCGAAGTTAAAAAATAATTTGCAGATAAGATAACAAATAAACAATATATAATAAAAAACGAAATGAAAACTTTAATATAAAGCAATAGAAACGGAGGTGGCAATGAAGAAAATTGGAGATAAATATACAAGCAACGCTTTTGAAAATATAAAGCATATTGATGATTATGGCAATGAATTTTGGTATGCTAGGGAACTTTCAAAAGTTTTAGAATATAAAGACTGGAGAAATTTCTTAAAGGTTTTAAATAAAGCAAAAGAGGCTTGCAAAAATTCTGGGTTTAATATAGATGAACAACTTGTTGAGGTCAACAAGTTGTCAAAAAGAAATAATAATGCCATTGCTAATATACAAGATTATAAACTATCAAGATATATATGCTATTTAATAGTACAAAATGCTGATCCAAGTAAAGAAGTTGTTGCTTTGGGACAGACATATTTTGCCATTCAAACAAGAAAATATGACATGGACATTGCAAAAAACTATTTAAATGAGAAAGAATTAAAAGATTTGAATAGAATTGTAACAATGTATTTAGATTATGCAGAATTACAGGCAGAAAATCATAATGCTATGACCATGAAAGATTGGTTAAAAAACTAAATGCATTCTTACAGTTTAATGATAAAGAAATAATACTTTATTAATAGTAAAAAATAATAAGGTTAATGTAATAAGAATTAATGGTAGTAATTATATTTCACTAACTGATTTAGCTAGATATGCAAATCCAGAAGGACCCAAAATACCAGTACAAACATGGATGAGAAACAAAAATGTTGTATCATTTTTGGGATTTTGGGAACAGATGCATAATCTAAATTTCAAAGTTTTCGAATTCGATACCTTTGAAAATGGAGCAGGAAAAAATAGTTTTTATTTATCTCCACAAAAATGGATAAGTAATACAAATGCAATAGGAATTATTTCTAAATTTGGAAATAATGGAGGAACATATGCTCATTCAGATATATCTTTTGAATTTGCAAGTTGGTTGAGTCCAGAGTTTAAACTATATTTAATACAAGAATTTGAAAGATTAAAACAAATTAAAAACAAAAATAGAGAATGGGATATAAAATCTTAACAAAAAACAACTATTTAATACAACAGCTAAAGAATAGAGAGAACTAAATCCTGTTTTAGCTAAAACTTCTAATATAAGAGATTATGCTACAATAAATGAGTTAACTGTATTATCAAATTTAGAATCGCATAATGCAGAAATGATTAAAGAAGGTAAAAGTAAAGAAGATAGATTTGAAATACTAAGTGGGATTGCAAAATATCAATTAAATATATTAAATAATGCTGCAGAGATAAAATTATTAGGAGATAGTAAAGATTATGAAGAACAAGTATAATATAAAAGAATTAGAAGAAAAAATTAATAGATGTAAAAATATGAAACTTGAAGATATTAATCCTGATGATGTAGATGAGATAAGTTCTATTAGTAAAAAATCCTTATGTATTTAAAGTAAATAGAAAACTTGCTAGAATGGTTTTTTCTGAAAATGGTCCAACAGCGGATAAATGTCTCACTAACGTTTTAAAGAACCTATATAAATAATTATTGTAATCAATTGAATATAGATAAAATAATTTTATAAAAATATGTTATAATAAATATAAAATTTTTCGTTGGGGTGATTTTATGAAAAATAAGAAAGATTATTTTGAAAATTTTGAGACAAAAGTATTCTTTTATAGAGAAGGTAAAAAATATTATTTTAAATTTAATAACAACAAATATGAATGTAATAGTATTACTATAAATAAATTGAAAGAGCAATTAATATTACCATATAAAATAGAATTTTTGGGGCTGTCTAGGGCTCAACTTGGAAGGGTATTATCAAACTTACTTGATAGTACAACAGATATTAAATTTCAAAGGCAGAAAAATGAAAAAGATAATATTTTAAGATTTGAAGCGATATTTTATGAAAAAAAGAGAATAATTGATATATATAAAATGCAAAATTATAGTTGCCTATATGGAAGAAGTAAAAATTGTAATCCTTATATATTAACTAATATTTCTAATAAAGTTATTTTATTAGAAGTTACAAAAGATTATATTAAAACTAATGGGGCAGAATATTATTTTTTAGCATCCGATTTAACTTCAAGTGAGAAGGAATTTTTTGATTCATGCTATATGCAAATAAATTGTGATTTTGTTTATAATTTGAATAATAATGAGGAGATTCAAAAAGATAAATTGTATCAAAAAAAGTTAAGTAGAAAATAAACTTTAAAGAATATAAGAGGAAGTGATAATAATGAATAACGAAAACAAAACAAATATCAATTGGTACCCTGGACATATGGCTAAAACGAAAAGACTTATAAAAGAAAATATAGATAAAATAGATGTAGTAATAGAGGTATTGGATGCAAGAATTCCTTATTCAACTAAGATTAGAGATTTTGAAGAACTTGTTCAAAATAAACCAAGAATTTTAGTTTTTACTAAAATGGACTTATGTGACAAGAAGGAAACTGAAAAGTGGATTAAGTATTATGAACAATTAGGTAATGTTGTAGTAGCACTTGATTTAGAACATCAACCTAACATGCATATGTTATTAAATAAAATTAAAGTGGTTATGCAAGAAACTAACGCTAAAAGAGTAGCGAAGGGTATGAATATAAGAAAAACTAGGGTACTTATTGTAGGTGTACCAAATGCTGGTAAATCTACCTTGATTAATCGCTTAGTTGGTAAAAAGGTAACTAATGTTGGTAATAAACCAGGTGTAACTAAGGAACTTAGCTGGATTAGAATAGGTGAAGATATAGAACTATTGGATACGCCAGGTATTTTATGGCCTAAAATAGCTGATGGTAATATTGCTTTAAATTTAGCAACTTTTACTGCTATTCGTGAAGAAATATTACCTATATATGATGTTATTGAATATTTTCTATTAACTTTACAAAAATATTATCCTAATAAACTAAAAGAAAGATATGGTGTTGATATAGTTGATGATGATATTATAAATACTTTAGATGTTATAGGCAAGAGGCGAGGATGCCTTATTAAGGGTGGAGAGATAGACTATGATAAAGTAATTCAAATTATTATGAGTGATATTAAAGATGGTAGTGTATCAGGTATTACATTTGATAGATTTGAGGAAATAATTAATGAATAAAAAAGAAGTATTAAGCGTACTAAATAATTATAATTTTCCAAAAAATGATTTTATTGTACTTTCAGGTGCCGCAATGGTGTTAATGGGAATAAAAGAAAGCACCAATGACATTGATATTAGTGTATCTAAAAAGTTTTATAATCAACTACTAAAAGATTATAGTTGCAAACTAGAAAAAATAGACAAAGATGGTGCTAAAATATATTTTATTGATGATGTAATTAATTTCGGTAGTAGATATTTTGATACAGATTATTTAATTTGTGAAGGCTATCAATTGCAAACACCACTTGCTATAAAGCAATTAAAACAATCGTTAAATAGGAATAAAGATAAAAATGATATTTATTTAATAGACAAGTATCTGGAGGAACATAATGGATAAAAATGTATTAACACTGGCTTATTTAGGTGACGCAATATATGAAATATATATTAGAGAATATTTAGTAAATAAGGGCATTGTTAAAGTGGATGAATTGCAAAAATCTGCTGTTAAGTATGTTAGTGCTAAGGGACAAGCCCATTATTTGCAAAATTTTATAGATAATGGTATTTTAAAAGAGGATGAATTAGAGATTGTATATCGAGCTAGAAATCATAAAGGAACAAGACATCCTAAGAATACAGATATAATAACATATAAATATGCAACTGGATTAGAAGCACTTATCGGTTATTTATATTTAGAAAAAAGAAAAGAAAGAATAGAAGAATTAATGAATTATATTCGAGGTGAATAGGTATGTATGTATATGGTAAAAATGTTGTTAATGAAATATTAAAAGATAATACACCAATAAAGAAAGTATTTTTATCTGATAACTTTTCAGACAAAGATATATTAAATAAACTACGTAGTCTTAATACTAATACTAAATATTGTAAACCTTATGAACTTGATAAAATAGTTGAGGGTAATCATCAAGGAATAATACTAGAAGTTTCAGATTATCAGTATTTTGACATTGATGACTTATTAGTTAACGAAAATCCTTTAATAGTTATTTTAGATCATTTAGAAGATCCCCATAATTTTGGGGCAATTATTAGAACTTGCGAAGCAGCAGGAATAGATGGTATTATTATTCCTAAAAATAGAAGTGTTGATGTGAATAGTACTGTTATGAAAACAAGTACTGGTGCTTTAAATCATGTTAAGATATGTCAGGTAACTAATTTGAAGAATACCATTGATTATCTAAAGAAAAAGGGTTTTTGGATAGTTGGAACTGATATGGATGGCACTGATTATACACAAGTTGATTATAAAGGTAAAATGGCTATTATAACTGGTAGTGAAGGCTTTGGTATGAGTAGGTTAGTTAAAGATAATTGTGATTTTATAGCAAGTATTCCTATGTATGGTGAAGTTAATAGCTTAAATGCGTCTGTTGCAACAGCAATTATCATTTATGAAGCAATAAAACAAAGGAGATAATATGAATTATAAAGACTATAATGATTATGAAATTCTTTCCTACGTAGCGGAGGCAAATGGAGAAGCTATTGATGTTATGTTTGATAAGTATAAACCATTAATACAAACTACCGCTAATAGAATGTACTGTTATTGTAAGAATACAGGACTAGAATATAACGATTTAATTCAAGAAGGAATGCTAGGACTTAATTTAGCAATACATACATTTGAGTCTAATAAAGAAACTAGTTTTTATACTTATGCCAAAATGTGTATTGAAAGAAAAATCATTTCTCTTATTGTTAGTTCTAGAAGATTAAAGCACAAAGTCTTAAATGAATCTATTTCCTTTGAACTATCTGATGAATATGATGATGAAGTATTTAATCAAAAATGTTTAGAAGATAACAGTTTTAATCCTGAAAGTATTTTATTAAAAAATGAAAATGAAGATGAATTAATTAACAAAGCCAAAGAATTATTAACTGATCTTGAAACTCAAGTATTTGAGCTAAAAATAAATGGTTTTAGTTATAAAGAAATAGCGGAAATACTAGATAAAGATCAAAAAGCTATAGATAATGCTTTACAGCGAATTAGAAGTAAAGTAAAAGATATTCTAAATAAAAAAGAAGAAAATAATTAAACATATTTTAACTATTTAATGTATTAAACTTAAAAAGTCTTAAAAACATTTGACAATAGATATATTTCGTGATATCATCTAAGTGAACACGAAAAAGTGTTTTTATTTTGAAAAAAACACATAATATGAAATGAGGAATAAAAATGAAAAAAATAGCTAAGTTTTTTGCAAGTGTAAAAAAAGAAATGGCTAAAGTAAAATGGCCAAATAAGAAAGATATGATTACTTACAGCGTTGCAACTATATCATTCATTGTATTCTTTGGATTATTCTATTCTTTAACTGATTTAATAATTTCTGGGATTAAGATGTTGGTGGCATAATGCAAAAAGAATGGTATGTTGTTAATACTTATTCTGGACACGAGAATAAAGTAAAAGAAAAGTTAGAGATGCGTGCTAGTACTATGGGACTTGAAGATTACATCTTCCGTGTTGTAGTACCAGAACAAACAGAAATAGAATACAATAAAGATGGCAAAAAAGTAGAAAAAGTAAAGAAAATGTTTCCCGGCTATATTCTGGTTGAAATGATTATGACTGATGAAGCATGGTTTATTGTTCGTAATACTCCAGGTGTAACAGGATTTATTGGTTCATCTGGTAAAGGTGCTAAACCATTCCCATTAACTCCAGCTGAAGTTGATAAAATCTTAGGTTCAATGGGTATGAGTAGATTAGACCTTGGCAATGAGTTAAATGTTGATGATATGGTTAAGGTTATTGAAGGACCATTTAGTGGTATGTTTGGTAAAATTAAAACTATTGATTCTGCAACAGGGGCTTTAGAAGTTGCCTTGGATTTGTTTGGACAAGAAACAATTGTTGAATTACAAGTTTCACAAATTGAAAAAGCATAGTTTACAAACATAAAAAAATATGTTATTATAATTTAGCTATATTAATTTTAATATAGATTTTGTGGGAGCTACGGGTGATTTATTAGTGTTGTACTAGTATAGCGGAACTATACAAGACAAATAGACATTACGTAATCATGCTAATGCATTTGGACCACGGGCGAAAAGCTAAAGAATTTATAGGAGGTGTTTTTCGTGGCAAAACAAGTAGTTAAACAAATTAAATTACAAATACCTGCAGGAAAAGCTACACCAGCTCCACCAGTTGGAACTGTATTAGGACCAGCAGGAATTAACTTACAGGAATTCTGTACTAAATATAATGATGCAACTAAAGACAAAATGGGAGATATTTTACCAGTAGAAATTTCTATTTATGAAGATAGAACTTTCACATTTGTAATTAAAACTCCACCAACAGCATTCTTAATTAAGAAAGTTGCTAAAATTAAGTCAGGTTCTGCTAAAGGATCTAAAGAAACAGTAGCAACTCTTACTCGTGAACAATTAAGAGAAATTGCTGAAATTAAACTTCCAGATTTAAATGCGTACACTGTAGAAGAAGCTATGAAAATAGTTGAAGGTACTGCTTTAAATATGGGTGTTAAAGTTAGTGAATAATAATTAACTTTAAATTCTAACATAGGGTGACCTATGTGGGAGGATAAAATTCCGCTAAATACTTAAAAATTTAAGTAAACCACATAAGGAGGTAAAACAATGAAAAAAGGTAAAAAGTATGTAGAAGCTGCTGCTAAGATTGAAAAAGGCCGCGCTTATACAAAAGAAGAAGCTATAAAATTAGTTAAAGAAACTTCTACTACTAAATTTGATTCTTCTGTTGAAATTGCTATCAGATTAAATTTAGATACTAAAAAAGCTGATCAACAATTAAGGGGAGCTATCGTTCTTCCAAACGGAACAGGTAAATCAAAAAAAGTATTAGTACTTGCTAAAGGTGCTTTAGCTACAACTGCTAAAGAAGCTGGTGCTGATTATGTTGGAGATATGGATATGATTGAAAAAATCGCTAATGAAAATTGGTTTGATTTTGATGTTATCGTTGCAACTCCAGATATGATGCCTGCATTAGGTAAAATTGGTAAAGTTTTAGGACCTAAAGGTTTAATGCCAAACCCTAAGACTGGAACAGTTACTATGGATGTTAAGAAAGCAGTAGAAGACATTAAAAAAGGTCGTGTTGAATATAGAACAGACTCTTATGGTAATGTTGCTACTATTATTGGTAAAGTAAGTTTCGATGAAGCTAAGTTAGTAGAAAATATGGATGCCTTTGTATCATTAATTTTAAAAGCTAAACCTTCAAGTGTTAAAGGAACTTATGTTAAAAACATAGCAGTTTCTTCAACAATGGGACCTAGTGTTAAAATTGATACAAATAGTTTTGACAAATAATAATTAATGTGTTATACTTGGAATGTATTCCGAGATAATATAGTACCGTAGACAGTAGGAGCGTAAGCTTAATATTTCCTACCGAGGAACTTAAATTATAAATTTTAAGTTTTTTGGGTCTTACGGTTTTCGTAAGACCTTTTATACGGTGTTTAAGAAAGAGAGGTGTCATTAATGGCAAACGTAAAAATACTAGAACGTAAACAAGGTATTATTGATGAAATAGCAAATAAAGCTAAAGAATCAGCTTCTATCGTATTAGTTGATTATCAAGGTTTAACAGTTGGAGAAACTAATGAACTTAGAAGAAAATTAAGAGATACTGGTTCAGATTTAAAAATCTATAAAAATACCTTAACAAAACGTGCTCTTGATTCATTAAACATTGACTTAGGTGAACTAGGAGGACCAAAAGCAGTAGCATTTGGTACTGATGCAGTAGCACCTATCAAAGTATTAAGTGATTATGCAAAAGATCATCCGGCTTTAGCATTAAAGATTGGATACGTAGATGGAGCAGTTGCTGATGAAGCAATGTTAAAATCACTTTCACAAATTCCATCAAGAGAAGGATTACTTACTATGTTGGCTGGTGGCTTAATGCAAACTGTTAAAGAATTTGCTATAGCTCTAGACTTACATGCACAAAACTTAGAAAAATAATTTTGAAAATATAATTAAGGAGGATATTAAAATGGCAAAATTAAGTACAAAAGAAATTATTGATTCAATAAAAGAAATGACAATTTTAGAAGTTAAAGATTTAGTAGATGCAATGAAAGAAGAATTTGGTGTAGATCCAAGTGCTGTAGCTGTAGCTGCTGCTCCAGTAGCAGGTGCTGCTCAAGAAGAAGGACCAAGCGCTGTTGACGTTGTTTTAGCAAGTGCTGGTGCTAACAAAATTGCTGTTATCAAATTAGTTCGTGATATTACTGGTTTAGGATTAAAAGAGGCTAAAGATATCGCTGATAACGGTGGCGTTGTTAAAGAAAAAGTATCTACTGATGAAGCTAACGAAATGAAAGCTAAATTCGAAGAAGCTGGCGCTACAATCGAATTAAAATAGTCTAACGCTGAAGTTTAAGGCCTGGGCAAAAAATGCCTAGGCTTTCGGCGTTTTTAATTTAAAAACAACTTTATTAATAAAATTAAAAAAAGATTTACAAATTTGCCTTATACACGTTGACATCTTGCCAGTTTTAAGGTAAAATTATAAATTGGCGACATGTACTTCGCATTGGTACATTAGTTTCGAAAAAAATATAGTTTATAGGGGTGAAATTGTGGCTTATACAGTTAAAAAATTTGGTGATCACCGAGAAAGAAGAAGCTATGCAAAAACAAAAAATGCAGTTGAGTTAGGGAATTTGTTAGAAATTCAAAAGAAGTCATATGATTGGTTTATGACTGAGGGAATCAAAGAAGTATTAGATGATATTTCACCAGTAGAGAGTTTTACTGGTAATTTGTCATTAGAATTTGGGGAGTACTCTTTTGATAAACCACGCTATTCTATTAAAGAATGCAAAGAAAGATATGCTACTTATGCAGCTCCACTTAAGGTTGAAGCACGTCTTTTTAACCAAGAGACAGGGGAAGTAAAAGAACAAGAGATATTTTTGGGCGATATGCCAGTAATGACAGAAACAGGTACTTTTGTTATTAATGGTGCAGAGCGTGTAATTGTATCACAATTAGTTCGTTCTCCTAGTGCATACTATGGAAAAGAAATAGATAAGAAAAATGGACGAGTTATGGTTACTTCTCAAATCATACCAACTCGTGGTACTTGGCTAGAATATGAAACAGATGCTAGAAATATTGTTTATGTTCGTATTGATCGTACTAGAAAAGTACCTATTACTACTTTACTTAGAGCATTAGGTTTAACTTCTGACGAAGATATCTTTGATTTATTTGGTGAAGATATTTATCTAGAACATACTATTGAAAAGGATACCAATAAAAATACCGATGAGGCTTTAATTGATATTCATTCTAAGTTGCGTCCAGGAGAACCATCAACTTTAGACAGTGCTAAGAACCAATTAATTAGCCGTTTCTTTGATGCTTTCCGCTATGATTTAGCAAAAGTAGGACGTTATAAATTTAATCGTAAATTAGATGTTTGCGATAGATTAATAGGTTGTACTTTAGCAGAAACAATCAAAGTTGATAATGAAGTTATCATGGAAAAAGGTACCGTTATTGATAAAGAAGGTTTAGAAAAACTAAGACCAGTATTTGCAAATGGCTACGGTGTTAAGAAAGCTTTAATTAATTATGAATTAGATTCATATGATAAAGTTCAAGAAGTTCTTGTATACTCTAAGTTAAATCCAGATAAAGTTATCAAAGTTATTGGTAGTGATCAAACAATTGAAGAAAAACGTCTTACTATTTCAGATGTTTATGCTTCAGTATCTTATTATTTAAACCTTTTAGAAGGTGTTGGAAGCTTTGATGAAATCGATAATTTATCAAATCGTCGTGTTCGTCAAGTAGGTGAGTTACTTCAAAATCAATTCCGTATTGGTATTAGTCGTATTGAGAGAGTTATTAGAGACCGTATGTCTACTCAAGAGCTTACAGAAGTTACTCCAAAAACTTTAATCAATATTAGACCATTAACAGCCGCTATTAAAGAATTCTTTGGTAGCAGTCAGTTATCACAATTCATGGATCAAATTAATCCAATTGCCGAACTTACTAATAAACGTCGTTTATCAAGTTTAGGACCTGGTGGTTTGTCTCGTGATAGAGCAGGTATGGAAGTTCGTGACGTTAACCCTTCACATTATGGAAGAATATGTCCTATCGAATCTCCAGAAGGACCAAACATCGGATTAATTACATCACTTGCAAGTTATGCTCGTGTTAATGATTATGGATTTATTATGACTCCTTATCGTCGTGTTAAAGATTGCAAATTAACTGATGAGATAGTTTATATGACAGCAGATGAAGAGTTAGAACACTATATTTCTCAAGCAACAGTTAAATTAAATGAGAATAATGAGATTGTAGAATCTCGTATTCCAGTTCGTTATCGTACTGAGAATATTATGATTGAAAAAGAAAAAGTAGATTTTATTGACGTTTCACCACAACAAGTTGTATCTATTACTGCTCAAGGAATTCCATTCCTAGAACACGATGATGGTAAACGTGCGTTGATGGGTGCTAACATGCAACGTCAGGCTATTCCACTTTTAAAACCAGAAGCTCCACTTGTTGGGACTGGTGTAGAAGCAATTGCGGCTCGTGATTCAGGTGCAGTTGTTACTGCTAAAGCTGATGGTATTGTTGAATACGTTGATGCTAAGAAGATAATTATAAAAACATTAAGTGGTGCAGATACTTATTACTTAGATGGTTACGAAAGAAGTAATGCTGGAACTTGTTATCATCAAGTGCCAATTGTAAAAACTGGTACAGCAGTCAAAAAAGATGAAGTTATTGCTGATGGACCAAGTACAGAACAAGGAGAAATGGCTTTAGGTAAGAATGTTACAGTAGCGTTTATGAACTTTAATGGTTATAACTACGAGGATGCTGTAATATTAAATGAAAGATTAGTAAAAGACGATGCTTATACTTCAATTCATATTGAAGATTATCAAATTGAATGTCGTGATACTAAATTAGGACCAGAAGAATTTACACGTGATATACCAAACGTTGGTGAAGATGCTCGTAAGAACTTAGACGAGAATGGTATTGTTCGTATTGGTACTGAAGTAAAAGATGATGACATTTTAGTTGGTAAAGTTACACCTAAAGGTATGGCTGAATTAACTAGTGAAGAGAAATTATTGCATGCTATCTTTGGTGAAAAAACTCGTGAAGTAAGAGATACATCATTGCGTGTTCCACATGGTGGTGAAGGTATTGTTCATGATGTTAAGGTATTTACTAAAGAAAACTGTGATGAATTACCTGCAGGCGTTTCGAAAATAATTCGTGTTTATATAGCACAAAAACGTAAGATTCAAGTAGGAGATAAGATGGCTGGACGTCACGGTAATAAAGGTGTTGTATCCTTAATTTTACCAGAAGAAGATATGCCATACTTAGCAGATGGTACTCCAGTAGATATTTTACTTAACCCACTTGGTGTACCTAGCCGTATGAACATTGGACAGATTTTAGAGATGCATTTAGGTATTGCAGCAAGAACACTTAACGTTTATGTAGCAAGTCCAGTATTTGATGGTGCTACTAGAGAAGAAATTGTAGATGCTTTAAAAGAAGCAGGTTTAGATGAAGATGGTAAGACTGTTTTATATGATGGTCGTACTGGTGAACCATTTGATAACCGTATTTCTGTTGGTGTTATGTATATGATTAAACTTAACCACATGGTTGATGATAAATTACATGCACGTTCAACTGGACCTTACAGTTTAGTTACACAACAGCCACTTGGAGGTAAAGCTCAATTTGGTGGTCAAAGATTCGGTGAAATGGAAGTTTGGGCTCTTTATGCTTACGGTGCTGCTCACGTTCTACAAGAGATGATTACAATTAAATCAGACGATGTTGTTGGTCGTGTTAAAGTATATGAAGCATTAGTAAAAGGAACACCTATTCCAAAGAGTGGTATACCTGAATCATTTAGAGTATTAATTAAAGAATTCCAAGCTTTAGGACTAGATATTACAGTTTTAACTGAAGATGGAACTTATAAAGAATTAAGAGATTTAGAAAAAGAAGATGATGATTCATATTTATCAAATGATGAATTTGAAACTAATGTCAAGCCTTCTGAAGATTCTGAACCTGAATTACCAGATGAAGAGTTAGATGATGCTTTTGAAGATGAAGATGAGAACGAAGATTTTGATGAAGAAGAATTAGAAGATTTTGAAAATGATGATTTCGATGAAGAGGACTTCGAAGAAGAATTCATGAAAGGGGACGAGGAATAATGGAAGCAAATCAATTTGAAGGATTAAAAATTTCAATTGCCTCACCTGAAAAAATACGTTCTTGGTCTTATGGTGAAGTAAAGAAAGCTGAAACAATCAACTATCGTACTTTGAAACCAGAGCGTGACGGTTTATATTGCGAAAAGATATTTGGACCTACTAAGGATTTCGAATGTTCTTGTGGTAAATATAAACGTTTACGTTATAAAAATATTGTTTGTGATCGTTGCGGAGTAGAAGTTACTCGTGCTAAAGTTCGTCGTGAGAGAATGGGACACATTGAGCTAGCCAGTCCTTGCTCTCATATATGGTTCTTTAAAGGGATCCCTTCTCGCATGGGATTAGTGCTTGATATGAGCCCTAGGGATCTAGAGGAAGTTTTATACTATGTTTCTTACGTAGTATTAGATCCTGGGGCTGCCCCTTTAGAGAAAAAACAAACTATTAGTGACAAAGAATATCGTACTTATTATGAAAAGTATGGAAACTCATTCCGCGTAGGTATGGGTGGAGCCGCTATTAAAGAATTACTTGAACAAGTTGATTTACAAAAAGAAGTAGATGAAATTAAGGCAGAAATAGAAGAAATCAAAGATACATCTAGTCAAAAACGTGTTCGTTTAATGAAACGTTTGGATGTACTTAATGCTTTCTTAGAATCAGGAAATCGTCCAGAATGGATGATTCTAGATGCTCTACCAGTAATTCCACCAGAACTTCGTCCAATGATTCAACTTGATGGTGGTAGATTTGCTACATCTGATTTAAATGATTTATATCGCCGTGTTATTAACCGTAACAATCGTTTAAAGAAATTAATGGAATTAGGTGCACCATCTATCATTATTCAAAATGAAAAACGTATGTTACAAGAAGCAGTAGACGCCTTATTTGATAATGGTCGTCGTGGACGTAATATTACCGGTGCAGGAAATCGCCCTTTAAAATCTTTATCTAATATGTTAAAAGGTAAACAAGGTCGTTTCCGTCAAAATTTACTTGGAAAACGTGTTGATTATTCTGGACGTTCAGTTATTGTCGTTGGACCAAGTCTAAAGATGTATCAATGTGGTATTCCAAAAGAAATGGCTTTAGAGTTATTTAAACCACATGTTATTAATGGTTTAGTTACAAAAGAAATAGCAAGTAATATTAAAGCCGCTAAAAAAATGATTGAAAATCAAGATCCTAGAGTATGGGATGTTGTTGAAGAAAAAATTAAAGAACATCCAGTACTTCTAAACCGTGCCCCAACACTACATAGACTTGGTATTCAAGCGTTTGAGCCAAAATTAATTGGTGGTCGTGCAATTCGTTTACATCCACTAGTTTGTACAGCATTTAATGCCGACTTTGATGGAGACCAAATGGCTGTACACGTTCCTATTACAGAAGAAGCACAAGCTGAAGCTAGAATTTTAATGCTTGGCGCTAATAATATCTTGTCACCAAAAGATGGACAACCAATTGTTACCCCAGGACAAGATATGATTTTAGGAAATTACTATATAACTATAGAAAAACCAGGACTACCTGGCGAAGGTAGAGTATTTAAGGATGATGCGGAAGCTCTTATGGCACATGAGAGAAGAGAAATCTCCCTACATACGCGTATTGCAATCCCAGTAAACTCATTTAAACATAAGTTATTCCCAGAAGAATATGCCGATAAATACTTAGTAACAACTCCAGGTAAATTAATCTTTAATGAAATATTCCCAGACTCTTTCCAATATATAAATGAAGGTAGTGACGAGAATATTGAAAAAATGACACCAGCAAGATTTTTCCTAAATCGTGGTGCTAATATTAAAGAAGAAATTGCCAATATGGAAATTACTAAACCTTTCGCAAAAAAAGTATTAACAAAATTAATTGCTCAAATATATAAACGTTATCAAACTACAGAAACATCAATTATGCTTGATAAATTAAAAGATATTGGATTTAATTATTCAACATTATCTGGTATATCTATTGGTATTGGAGATATCATTGAATCTAAGACTAAACATCAAGTTATTGCGGATTCTCAAAACTTAGTTGATAAAGTAAATAAACAATTTAAACGTGGTTTGATTACTGAAAAAGAAAGATACGAAAAAGTAGTAGATATTTGGAACGGTGCTAAAAACAGTATCGCAGATGAGTTAGCAGGTTTCATTAAGAGTCATAAAGATAATTCAATATCTATGATGATTGATTCAGGTGCTCGTGGTAACATGAGTAACTACAACCAGATGGCTGGTATGCGTGGATTAATGATGAAACCAACTGGTGAAGCCGTAGAAATTCCAATTACATCTTCATTTACAGAAGGTGCTAATGTTTCAGAGTTCTTCTTAGCTACTCACGGTGCCCGTAAAGGTGCGGTTGATACAGCGTTAAGAACTGCCGATGCTGGTTACTTAACACGTCGTTTAGTTGATGTATCTCAAGATATTATTGTTAAAGAAGAAGATTGTGGTACAGAAGCTGGCGTTGTTGTAGAAGCATTTATCAATGAAAAAGATGGTACAGTAGTTGAAAGCCTATATAATCGTATAGTTGGTAGATATACTAACAAAAAGATTATAAATCCTGAAACTAAGGAAGTAATGTATGATAGAAATACTTATATTACTGAACAAATTGCTGATAAAATAGTTTCAGCAGGTATTACAAAAGTACCAATCAGAACAGTTTTAACTTGTAAAACTGAACATGGTGTTTGTTGCAAGTGTTATGGTCGTAACTTGGCTACTGGTTCAATCGTTGAAATTGGTGAAGCTGTTGGTATTATGGCAGCACAATCAATTGGTGAACCAGGTACACAGTTAACAATGCGTACTATTAACTCTGGTGGTGTTGCTGGTGAAGATATTACTCAAGGTCTTCCTCGTGTTCAAGAGTTATTTGAAGCACGTAACCCTAAAGGTAAAGCAACTATTTCTGAAATCAGTGGTATTGTATCTAAGATTGAAGAAGATGGTGGTAAATACTTAATTAGTGTTACAAATGACGTTGAAACTAAACAACATACATCTAATTATGGTGCTAAACTTGCTGTTGAATTAAATCAAGAAGTTAAAGCTGGTGGCCGTTTAACACATGGTGCAATCAATCCAAAAGAATTGTTAGTTGTAACAGATCCAATTACAGTTCAACAATATATATTATTAGAAATTCAAAAAGTTTACGGTTCTCAAGGTGTTGATATTTCTGATAAACACGTTGAAATTATCGCAAAACGTATGATTTCTAAGATAAAAATAGTTAATAGCGGAGATTCTATGTTCTTACCAGGTACGCTTGTTAATATTAATAAGTTTGCTGAAGTAAATAAAGCCCTTATTATTCAAGGTAAGCGTCCTGCTACTGGTAAACCATTAATGTTAGGTATTACTAAAGCATCTCTAGAAACTGATTCATTCTTATCAGCAGCTTCATTCCAAGAAACAACTAGAATTTTAACTGATGCTGCTATTCATGGAAAAGTAGATCATTTAAATGGTCTAAAAGAGAACGTTATTATTGGTAAACTTATTCCTGCTGGTACTGGTGCTAAAGAGTATAAACATGTTGATTATGAATTAGAACATGACCTTATGAATAACGAACCATTAGAAGTATTAGAACAAGAATTAATGGATTAGTGAAAAAGTCAGATTATTCTGGCTTTTTTTGTTAATTTCGTTTTCTATATATAACATTGACTTATTAGACAAAATCAGTTACAATATATAACGTAATTGAAACACAAAGGAGTGTATAATCATTTATGATAAGTGAAAATAAAATGTATATAGAACCCATAATTAGTTTATTTATGGTAGAGGATAGTACTATAAAAGTACTACTTACTCACAAGGAAGATGAACCATACAAAGGTTATTGGATGTTACCAAGAGATTTTGTTACAAAAGAAGAAAGTATTAATGATTCTTTAATACGAATTCTTAATGAAAATATAGGGTTTTCTGATATATATTTGTCAGAAGTAAATGCTTTATCTAAGGTAGATAGAGTTATTGATAATAGGGTAGTAGGAATATCTTATTTAGGTGTTACTGATCCTGTTACTGTAAGTTTAAAATTTAAATATAAAGAAAATGCAGAATATCAATGGTTTCCAATCGATAATTTACCTAAATTAGCATTTGATCATTCAGAAGTAATAGAAGATTCTGTTAAGAGATTACAAATTACAGTTACAACACCGGTAGTATTAAAATCTATGTACCCAAGTGATTTTACATTACCAGAGTTACAGAAGACGTTTGAAAATTTATTAAATATCACATTAGATAGAAGAAACTTTCGCAAACGTCTAATTACTTTGGATTGGATTGAAGAAACAGGCGATAAGAGTGAAAAACGCTATGGTCGTCCTAGTAAGATATATTATTTTAAAGAAAACATGAAAGAAAAGAGTTTTTTTAAGTAAAAAATCGCTAAAAATGAATATAATAAAACTGTGAAAATTATTTATGCAAAAAGTATTAAAAATTTGTTGACTTATATCAATAATCGTGTTATATTATTTATGCATTTGTTAGGGTTTACCTCGGTAGACCTTTAATTAATGGTAAATATGAAACACCTGGATATGTGTAATGAAAGGAGGATATTATGCCAACAATTAATCAATTAATTAGAAAGAAAAGAACTGATAAAGTTAGAAAGAGAAAAGCTCCAGTATTAGGAATTGGATACAATTCAAAAGATAAAAAGAGAACTAAATTAGATTCTCCTCAAAAACGTGGAGTATGTACTCGTGTTGGAACTATGACACCAAAGAAACCAAACTCAGCTCTTCGTAAGTATGCTCGTGTTAGATTATCAAATGGAATGGAAGTTACTGCTTATATTCCTGGTGAAGGACACAATTTACAAGAGCACAGTGTTGTTCTAATTCGTGGTGGACGTGTTAAAGACTTAATCGGTGTTCGTTATCACATTGTTCGTGGTACTATGGATACTAATGGTATTGAAAAACGTCGTCAAGGTCGTTCTAAATATGGTACAAAACGCCCTAAATAATAAACAAAATTAAATTTATTATAAAATTTGGAAGGAGGATTTATTCATGCGTAAAAGACGTGCTGTTAAGAGAGATGTTTTAGCAGATCCTATGTATAATTCAAAATTAGTTACTAAATTAATCAACACTATTATGATTGATGGTAAAAAAGGAACTGCACAAAAGATTTTATATGAAGCTTTTGATATAGTCAAAGAAAAAACAAATGAAGATCCAAACGCAGTATTTGAACGTGCTATGGAAAATATTCAACCAGCTCTTGAAGTTAAATCTCGCCGTGTAGGTGGAGCTAACTACCAAGTACCAGTTGAAGTTAAAGCAGACCGTGCTCGTGCATTAGGACTTCGTTGGTTAGTACAATATTCACGTTTACGTGGTGGTCACTCTATGGCAGAAAATCTTGCTAATGAGATTATTGATGCTTCAAATGGAGTAGGTGCTGCGGTTAAGAAACGTGAAGACACACACAGAATGGCAGAAGCTAATAAAGCATTTGCTCATTATAGATGGTAAAATTAAGGAAAGGATATTAACAAAAGTATGGCTCGTGAATATAGCTTAAACGTTTATCGTAATCTTGGAATTATGGCTCATATCGATGCTGGTAAAACAACATTTACTGAGCGTGTATTATTCCATACTAAGAAAATCCATAAAATTGGTGAAACACATGATGGTGCTTCTCAAATGGACTGGATGGAACAAGAACAAGAACGTGGTATAACTATTACTTCAGCCGCTACTACAGCTTTCTGGAAACATTATCGTTTAAATATAATCGATACTCCAGGACACGTAGACTTTACTGTAGAAGTTTCTCGTTCACTTCGTGTATTAGATGGTGCAATAGCATTACTTGATTCACAAGCAGGAGTTGAACCACAAACTGAAACAGTATGGCGTCAAGCTACTGAATTTAAAGTACCTCGTATGTTCTTCTGTAACAAAATGGATAAAATGGGAGCAAACTTTGAATATAGTTTAAAAACTATCAAAGACCGTTTAGGTGTTAATGCTAAACCTATTGAATGGCCTATTGGAGCAGAAAATGAATTTAATGGTATCATTGATTTAGTTACAAGAACTGCTTATCATTATGATGGCAAACAAGAAGAAAATGCCACTGTAATTGATATTCCTGCTGAATTAGTTGATTTAGTAGAAGAAAAACGTAATGAATTAATCGAAGCAGTTGTTGAATTTGATGATGACATTATGAATAAATACCTAGAAGGTGAAGAACTTACTGTAGAAGAAATTAAGTCTTGTATTCGTAAAGGAACATTGGCTGTTGAATTCTTCCCAGTATTATGTGGAACTGCATTAGGAAATATGGGTGTTAAACTTGCTCTTGATGCTGTTATCGATTACATGCCATCACCTTTAGATATTGAATCTATAAAAGGTGTAGATTTAGATGGAAAAGAAATCGTAAGACATCCATCTGATTCTGAACCATTTGCAGCTTTAGCATTTAAAGTTATGACAGACCCATTTGTTGGAAAACTTACTTTCTTCCGTGTATATTCTGGAAAATTAGGTAGTGGTTCTTACATATTAAATGCTACTAAAGACACAAAAGAAAGAATTGGTCGTATTCTTCAAATGCATGCTAATACTCGTACAGAGATTAGTGAAGTATACGCTGGAGATATTGCAGCAGCAGTAGGTCTTAAAAATACAACTACAGGTGATACTCTTTGTGATGAAAAGAAACCTTGTATTCTTGAATCAATGGAATTCCCTGAACCAGTTATTGAACTTGCTGTTGAACCAAAATCTAAAGCTGACCAAGATAAAATGGCTTTAGCATTACAAAAACTTGCTGAGGAAGATCCAACTTTTAGAGCAAGTACTAATCATGAAACAGGTCAAACTATCATTGCTGGTATGGGTGAATTACACCTTGATATCATAGTTGATCGTATGAGAAGAGAATTTGGTGTAGAAGCTAATATCGGTCAACCACAAGTATCTTATCGTGAAACATTAACACAAGCTGGTGAGTGTGAAGGTAAGTATATTAAACAATCTGGTGGTCGTGGACAATATGGACACGTTTGGATTAAATTTGAACCAAATCCAGATAAGGGTTATGAATTTGTTGATGCAATCGTAGGTGGAGTTGTTCCTCGTGAATATATTCCAGTTACAGATAAAGGTTTACAAGATGCTATGAAAACTGGTGTTTTAGCAGGATACCCTATGGTAGACGTTAAAGCAACTCTATTTGATGGTTCTTACCATGATGTAGACTCAAGTGAAATGGCATTTAAAATTGCAGCATCTATGGCTTTAAAAGAAGCTAAAAATAAATGTAAACCAATTTTACTTGAACCTATTATGAAAGTTCAAGTAGTAGTACCAGATGAATATTTAGGTAATGTAATGGGAGATATTACATCTCGTCGTGGTCGTCCACTTGGACAAGAATCACGTGGTAATGCTTTAGCTATTGACGCTATGGTACCACTTTCTGAAATGTTCGGTTACGCTACAAGCTTACGTTCTAATACTCAAGGACGTGGAAACTTTACAATGGTATTTGATCATTATGAAGAAGTTCCAAGAAACATTGCAGAAGAAATTATTAAGAAAAATGGTGGCAATTAATAACAATATTTAAATGTCACAAAAAATAATAGAAACTAAGGAAAAATACTTGCTATTTTTCCCTAGTTGATATAAAATTAAATATGTAATCAATAAGGAGGAAATTTAAATGGCAAAACAAAAATTTGATCGTTCAAAACCACATGTTAACATTGGTACAATTGGACACGTAGACCATGGTAAAACAACTTTAACAGCTGCTATTACTAATGTTCTATCTAAAAAAGGTTATGCAGAATTCGTAGATTATGCTAACATCGATAAAGCTCCAGAAGAAAGAGAACGTGGTATTACTATTAATACTGCACACGTTGAATATCAAACTGATAAGAGACATTATGCACACGTTGACTGTCCTGGACATGCTGACTATGTAAAAAACATGATTACTGGTGCAGCTCAAATGGATGGAGCAATCTTAGTTATTGCTGCTACTGATGGACCTATGGCACAAACTCGTGAACATATCTTACTTGCTCGTCAAGTTGGTGTACCTCGTATGGTAGTATTCATGAACAAATGCGATATGGTTGATGATCCAGAATTATTAGACTTAGTTGAAATGGAAATTCGTGAGTTATTAACTGAATATGGATATGATGGTGATAATACTCCAATCATTCGTGGTTCAGCATTAAAAGCTCTTGAAGGAGATCCTGAATACGAAGCTAAGATTATTGAATTAATGGATGCAGTTGATAATTGGATCGAAACTCCAACACGTGATACTGATAAACCATTCTTAATGCCAATTGAAGACGTATTTACAATCACTGGTCGTGGAACAGTTGTTACTGGCCGTGTTGAACGTGGACAATTAAAATTAAATGACGAAGTTGAAATCGTAGGTATTAAACCAACTAGAAAATCAGTTGTTACAGGAATTGAAATGTTCCGTAAACAATTAGATTATGCTGAAGCTGGAGATAATGCTGGTGTATTATTACGTGGTATTAACCGTGAAGACGTTGAAAGAGGACAAGTACTTGCTAAACCTGGTACAGTTACTCCACACACTAAATTCAAAGCTCAAGTTTATGTACTAAGCAAAGAAGAAGGTGGACGTCATACTCCATTCTTCACAAACTATCGTCCACAATTCTATTTCCGTACTACAGATGTAACTGGTGTTATCGAGTTACCTGCAGGAACTGAAATGGTTATGCCTGGTGATAACGTTGAAATTACAGTTGAATTAATTGCTCCTATCGCTATCGAAAACGGAACTAAGTTCTCAATTCGTGAAGGTGGTAGAACAGTTGGTGCTGGAAACGTTACAGAAGTTATTAAATAATTTCTAAGATAAAGCATACTAAAACAACAGACTTTTGAAGCCTGTTGTTTTTTTGATTATTTTTTTATCATTTTTTTAAATGTGATAGAGTTACGATACATGAAATATAGTGGGGAATTACAAACGAGTTCTAAATCTCCTGCGTATTCTATAACCTCGGGATTAAAGTTTAATTTAAATTCGTTTAATCCTTTATATCTATCATTTGTATCAAATATATTTGTTATGCCACCTAAATTAAAATTTTTATAACCTAATTTAGCATATCTTTCAATTACTTTCCATAATAGTAAGTGTTTAGCATTAAATTTTTGATAATTTTTATTATAACCATCCATGAATAAAGTTACAGTTTCGCCATTTACTACAGTCATAATAGAGGCAATAATTATGCCATCTGGATAATTTTTAAGTAAATTAGTAGCGCTTTTTAACTTGTTTTTTCTCTCATTTAATAGATTATCCGCAACTATTTTTTTAGAAACTACTTTTAAGTTATTATTAGAATTAGTTAATACATCATTATCTAATTTTTCACATAGTGCTTCTTGATTTGAATATTCCTTTTGAGCATTTAGTAAGTAGTTATTAGTATTTACTTTAGCGTAGTAGATACTAACTTGTTTATTTTCATTAAATTCTTCATAAAAGTCAGTTAAGAATTTTTCACTACGTGGATATTTTCTTTTAGTTTCTAAATATAAATCTTTAATACTATTTTTATTTCCTTTATGTATTACTATAGCGTTTTTTTCAGCATTCCTGATTTTAGTTCTAAAACTTTTCTTTATATTATTAAAAAGGGCATAGTAGTTTTCACTTAGTTTTAAATTAGCTTCAAATCTTGGCTTAGTAGCTTCAAAGAAATTATTATAACCGTAATGATAAAATCCACTATTTTTTAATGTATGCATTATAGAATCAAAGTTCTCATTATGATAAATAATATTTTTATCAGCATCATATTTATTTTTAATAATCTTAGGATTAATTTTTAAAGCGATAATATTTTTACTTTTTAAATAGTTTTTTAAACAGTTAGTAAATCTTTTTACTAAATCTAAATTATCATAATCAACAACAAATCCATGTGGCGCAATGGCATATTTAAATCCTTGACGATTTTCAATTAAAATTAAACTGGCACCAACCATATCATTATTATTAAATAAACCAACTAACATACTATTATAACCATTTTTAGCCATAATTTTGCCATAAGTACTAGTTTGATAAATAGAATCATAATGATTACTAGTAATAAACTTATCAAATTCCTCGTTTGTTATTTTTCTTATCATCATATTGCTTCCTCCTTTAAAGGAAATTACATTATTATATCATATTTTTTTAAAAATACCTAATTTAATTTTTATATAAAAAAATCAAGGAATTCTTGATTTTTCTAGTCTTTTTTCTTTTTAAAACTTGCACACATTGTTTCTTCTTTTGAAGTACAATCGTCACAGTTACAAGTACAAACATCAATTTTATCTAGTTTGCATACATCACATTCACAATTACAATGCTCACAATTATGAACATTACATTTAATTTTTTGATTATCTTCTTTTTTCATGATTAACCTCCTTTAATAGTTTTAACTAGTTTAAAAATTATATACTATTAATCATACTTTAAGTAATTGTTAATATAATTTATTGGTGATAATAATGGACAAGGTAACAATCGGAATACCACAAGGATTTTTTTATAAGTATCATAATTTTTGGAAAGATTATTTTGAAGCCTTAAATATTAGTGTTATCTTTAGTAAACCTACTGATAGAGAAATAGTTGATTTAGGAATTAAATATTCTAATGATGAAATGTGTACTTCTTTAAAAAACTTTATAGGTTCAATTGCTTATTTGCAAGATAAATGTGATTATATTTTAATACCAAGAATAGATAATTATGGAAAGAGTAATCAAATGTGTACTAATTTTATGGCTATATATGATATAGCAACCAACTTATTTAAAACGCCAATATTAAATTTTGATATTGATTATACAAAAAGATTAACCGAAGAAAAAGGTTTAATTAAAATAGGATTAGAACTAGGAAAAAATAAAGATGAATGTTTGTGGTCTTATATGGTTTCTAACATTAAAAATAATAAACGTTTAAAAACACAGTATATTAATGAATTTAACAAATTAAAAAGTCCAAAAACAAAAATACTATTAATGGGACATAGTTATAATATTCATGATAATTTAATTAGTAGACCAATAGTCGATTTTTTAAAAAAGAACAATTGTGAAGTAATATATTCAGATAACTTTCCTAGTGATAAGACTTTGAAATTATCTAGTAATATTTGTAAATACTTATACTGGATAAATAATAAAGAAAGTGTAGGAGCCTTAGAATTATGTAAAAATAAAATAGATGGTGTAATTATGCTATCATCTTTTCCCTGTGGCCCAGATTCTATAGTAAATGAATTAGTTATTAGAAATATCGAATTACCAATTATTAATTTAGTTATTGATGATGTGAATAGTTTTACTGGTATTGAAACTAGAATAGAAAGCTTTTTAGATATTATAAATAACAAGGTGATACAATGAAAAAGAAAATAGCGTTTCCCCAAATGGGTAATTATCAAATACCAGCAAGATATTTGTTTTCACACATCTTAAACGCGGATATTTTAGAATCCCAAAGTATTACAGAAAATACGATAGAACTTGGTAGTAAATATAGCCCAGACTTTGTTTGTACACCATTTAAGTATACTTTAGGTACATTAATAGAAGATTTAAACAATGGTGCAGATACACTTATTCAGTTTGGTGGTGGTTGTAGATATGGTTATTATTTTGAATTACAAGAAAAAATACTAAAAGATTTAGGATATAGTTTTAATTATATTAATTTAGTTACTGAAGGTAAAACAGATTTAAAACATATATATAAAGAATTAAGAAGTATTGATAAGAACTTTAATGTATTAAAGGCAATATATTATTTATTAATTACTAAGAAAATGGTTAAATATATGGATAATGTAGATGATTACATTAGAAGAAATATAGGATTTTCGAATAGCAAGAAGATGCTTTCTTTAAATAAGAAAATGTTAAATGAATTTTTAAAGTGTAATGGTTTCTTATCGGTAAAAAAAGTTTATAATAAATACTTTAATTTAATAAAGAATATAGAAGTAAACAAACCTAATGATTGTTTAAAAGTTGGTATAATTGGTGAATTATATACTATAATGGAACCATTTGCTAATTATTATTTAGAAAAAGAATTAGCACGTAATAATATTGAAATTACGCGTTATACAAATGCTTCTTATTTATTATTTGAAAAAGGTAAAAAGGTAAAAAAATATTTAAAGAATACACCTTATATAAAATATCGTATGGGAGCGGATGCTTCAGATAATATAGCACGTACTTTAGAAATGTGTAAAAGTGGTTACGATGGTATTATTCATATCAAATCAAGTTTTTGTACCCCAGAAATAGGTGCAATGCCAATTATAAATAAAATTTGTAAAGAATATAAAGTACCAGTAATATTTTTTAGTTTTGATTCTAACACCTCTGAAGTAGGATTACAAACGAGATTAGAGGCGTTTTACGATATGTTAGAAATGAGGAAAAATAAATGAATTGTTATTTAGGTATAGATATAGGTTCTATTTCTACTAAAGGAGTAGTAATTGATGATAATAATAATTTAATAGCGTCTTCTTATATTTGGACAGAAGGAAATCCTACATTAGCAGTTAGAAAAGTAATTAATATTTTAAAAGAACAAGTTTCTAGTAGTTATATATTAAAAGGAGTTGGAACTACTGGTAGTGCTAGAAAACTAATTGGTTTGATGCTAGACGCTAATGTTGTTAAAAATGAAATTACAGCGCACGCTATTGGTACATTAAGTTTTCATCCTGATGTTCGAACTATCTTAGAGATAGGGGGACAGGACTCTAAAATTATTTTAATTGAAAATGGTATTATTAGTGATTACGCCATGAATACTCTTTGTGCGGCTGGTACAGGTTCATTTTTAACTAGTCAAGCAAAAAGATTAGGTATACCAATAGAAGAATTTGGAGAGATTGCTCTTTCAAGTAGTAATCCAACTAAAATAGCGGCCCGTTGTACAGTATTTGCGGAATCCGACTTAGTTCATAAATTACAAGTAGGTTTTCCTAAAGAAGATATAGTTGCGGGATTATGTAAAAGTATAGTTCTTAATTATTTAAATAACGTTGGTAAAGGCAAAAAAATTGTTGGTCCAATTGTTTTTCAGGGGGGAGTAAGTAAAAACATTGGCGTGGTTAAATACTTTAAAGAAGTTTTAAAAGAAGATATTATAGTGGATGAAAATGGTCATTTAATGGGTGCTATTGGAATTGCTATACTATCCCGTAAAAAAGGAAGTAACAAAGTCTATTCCTGGGACATGAAAGATATAAAATTTGAAACTAAAGGAATAGAGTGTCAAGGATGTTCTAATAATTGTGAACTTTTAAAAATATACAAAGATGATATTTTGATAGAAACAACTGGTAGCAAATGTGGAAAAGTGTAATAGGAATATTGAAAATTATGTATTATTTGGTTTTAAAATTTTATAATTTGTATACTTGACAATTTATCTAAAGTAGTGTATAAATGAATTTAGTCAAAAAAGGAAGTGAACCATGAGCAAAAATTTAGTTATTGTCGAATCACCAAGTAAATCAAAAACTATAGAAAAATACTTGGGTAGTGATTATAAAGTATTATCTAGTAAAGGTCATATTAGAGATTTAACTACTAAAGGTAAATTTGGTTTAGGAGTAGATATTGATAACAATTTTAAACCAGATTATAAAATTATTAGTGGTAAGAAAAAAGATGTTGATACTCTAAAAAAAGAATGTGAAAAAGCCGACCACATATATTTGGCAAGCGACCCTGATAGAGAAGGGGAAGCTATATCTTGGCACTTATATGATTGTTTAGGTATTAATGATAAAAAGTATGATCGTATAGTATTTAATGAAATTACTAAACCCGCAATTATTGAAGCGTTAAAACATCCAAGAAAAATAGATCAGGACTTAGTAAACAGTCAAGAGACAAGACGTATTTTAGACCGTATTATTGGTTTTAGATTAAGTAAATTAATGCAAGTAAAAACTAGTGGTAGTAGTGCCGGTCGTGTACAGAGTGTGGCTTTAAAGTTAATTGTTGACCGTGAACGTGAAATTGAAGCTTTTAATCCAGAAGAATATTGGACTATTACTGCGGATTTCAAGGATTTTTCTTCGGAATTATTTCAATATAAACATAAAGATATAGAAGTAAAAACAGAGGAAGAAGCTAATAAAGTTTTAAATAATTTAACAAATGATTTTCTTGTTTCTAGCGTTGAAACTAAAGAAAAGAATAAGAAATCTAAAGCCCCTTATACAACTAGTACTTTACAACAAGATGCTTCTAATAGGTTAAATATGAATGCTAAAAAGACTATGTCTATCGCACAAAAGTTATATGAAGGTATAGACTTAGGAAGTGAAACTGTCGGTTTAATTAGTTATATGCGTACAGATTCTATTCGTCTTTCTAATGAATTTGTAGGAGCAACCTATAATTATATAGAAAATAGTTTTGGTAAAGATTATATTGGCTATGTAAAACAAACTAAAAAAACAGAAAATGTTCAGGACGCTCATGAAGCCATTCGTCCAACTAGTATTACTAGAACACCAGAATCAGTAAAGGAATATTTAACTCAAGATGAATATAAACTTTATAGTTTAATTTATGCTCGTGCTTTAGCGTCTTTAATGAGTGACGCTAAAACTAGTAATACAACTATTATTTTAGATAATAATGATTATAGTTTTAAAGCAACAGGTCAAATCATTACTTTTGATGGTTATTTAAAAGCATATGCTGATTATGAAGATACTACTTTAAAAAATTTGCCACCTTTAAAAGAAAAAGAAATACTAAGTACAAGTGATATAAATAAAGAGCAACATTTTACAAAACCACCTGCTAGATATACAGAAGCTAAACTTATTAAAGAAATGGAAGAGTTAGGTATTGGTAGACCTAGTACTTACGCTAAAACAATGGATACATTAAAAACTAGAGGTTATACAGAAATGGTTGATAAAAAGTTTGTCCCAACCGCAACTGGTATTGAAATAACTGATAAATTGCAACAAGGATTTAGTGATTTAATTAATGTTGAGTATACCGCAAAAATGGAAGATGATTTAGATAAAATTGCTGATGGAAAAATTGTTTGGTACAATACTTTAAAAGATTTTTATAATGAATTTGAACCAGCGGTAGAAAAAGCTTTTGAAGCATTACCTAAGAAAGAAGCTGTGCAAACGGGTGAAATGTGCCCCGACTGTGGTAGCCCTTTAGTAATTAGAAAAGGTAGATATGGAGAATTTACTGCTTGTAGTAATTATCCTAATTGTAAATACATTAAACAAGAGGAAAAAATTGCTGTTGCAGTGTGTGACTGTCCGAAATGTGATGGTAAAATAGTTGAAAAAAAGAGTAAAAAAGGTAAAGTATTCTATGGCTGTAATAATTATCCTAAATGTAAAGAAGCATATTGGGATAAACCAACTGGTGAGTTGTGTCCAAGTTGTGGTAGTATGCTGATAGAAAAGAAAGATATAATAAAATGTAATAATTGTGACTATACTAAGTAGTCACTTTTTAATTATTTGATTTGACAAATTTAGATTAATCTGTATAATAATTACACAAGAGGGAATTATTAAATGAAAAATTTAAAAATCAATAAAACAAAAATTAAAACTTTAGCGTTATCAGAATTAATTTTAGTATCTAATACTATCGAAAGAAAATATGATAATAGTAAAGTAGAAATTACAGAGTATGATCGTAGTGAAAATAGTAAAGTAAAGACAAAAAGTGTAAAATAACATAGGGGTATTTTGCACTTTTTTCTATAAAAAAATTGAATTTGTTTTAATAAATATGTAGAATGTAAATAGGAGGATATGTATGGCAAATAAAAGATATAGTTTAATAGCAAATTATAATGGTGTAAAAGTAATAATAAAAGTAAGGGAATACGATGCAATAAAAAAGGAAACTTTACTGGTCGAAAAAACCACTTTACCAACAATTGATTTATTAACTTCGGAATTTATAGATAATAAAAATTTTAATGAATACTATGGTTTACCAGAAAATACCAAAATAAGTATTGTATATAAATCAAATGGTAAAGAAAAGGAAATTCCTTGTATTTTTAAAGATAATACTTTAATACGTTATTTTGCAGATCAATCCTATACTAATGATTCAGATATTTCTATTGATGATGAATATTTTTTAAAGTTTTTTAAATCTTTTTTACTTGCAAGTAATATATCTTCGTCAAGGAACCACATGATGTCTGATTTAGGTATTAATGCTTATATTAAAAATAAAATTATGGAATATTTAGAAGCAACTACTGGTCAAACATTAATATTAAAAAATTTAAAGCAAGAATTAGTAAAATATAAAAATTTGCGAGGAGTCATACTAAGTATCAATACGTTTGATGTTAAAAATAAAAGTAAACTATTATCTTTTGAAGTACCATCTATTGAAAGAGAGGATTTAACTATAGAGGAAGATTATAGCCTTAGTAGGTTTATTCCTGATGATAGTTTAGATGAACCTTTATTTCCACCAAACTCGGAAGAAGAGAAGACATATAATAATTATTTAGAAAGTTTACCTATAGAATATAGTTGTCATGAATTTGTTAAAAAGCTTTAAGCTTTTTTTCTATTGACTAAACTGTTGAAACTTTGTATACTTCTGTTAGGGTAGATATTATGAAAGATGTATTAAATAAATTTGTTATATATTTAAAAGATGAAAAAAATTATTCTGATTATACAATTACTAATTACAGTATAGATATTGAGGAATTTTATGTGTTTTTAAAAAAAGAAAATATAACTCGATTACAAGATGTTGATTATAAAGTGCTACGTAAATACTTAAATTATATGACGGAAAATAAATATTCTAATAAAACTATTTCAAGAAAATTAAGTTCTCTTAGAACTTTCTTTAAATATTTAGTTAAAAAAGAAATAATAAATGATAATCCAATGATATTAATATCTAATCCAAAAGAAGAAAAAAAATTACCTAAGTATTTAAATTATGGAGAAATTGAAAAAATATTAGAAATACCTAATAAAGAAACTACTTTAGGACTTCGTAATGCTTGTATTTTAGAGATATTGTATTCTACAGGTATTCGTGTTAGCGAGTTAGTTAATTTAAAAATAAGGGATATAGATTTTTATAATAAAAAAATTAGAGTATTAGGTAAAGGTAATAAAGAAAGAATAGTTTTATTTGGAAATAGATGCGAAAACTTACTGGAAAGATACATCAAAGAAAGTAGAGCAGTTTTAAATAAAAATAAAGTAGAGTATTTATTTTTAAATAATTTGGGACAAAATATTAGTGTTAGAAGTATTGAGAATATTATTGATAAAATTGAAAAAGAAGCATGCTTAAAGTTTTCAATATCACCACACGTGTTTAGACATACTTTTGCGACACATTTATTAGATAATGGTGCAGATTTAAATAGTGTTAAAGAACTATTAGGGCATGAAAATTTAAATACTACAGCAATATATACACATGTTTCTAATGAAAGATTAAGAAAAGTTTATTTGGAATGTCATCCTAGAGCGAGAGGTAAGTAATATGGCAAATTTATATTTTAGATACGGTGCAATGGGTTCAGGAAAAAGTACCGCATTGATGCAAGTAAATTATAATTATAAAGAAAAAGGTTTTAACACATTTATTGTAAAACCTAAAATAGATACCAAAGGTGATACTAAATTAGTAAGTAGAATGGGTGTTTCTATAGAAGCAGATTTATTAATAGATAGTAAAGATTCTTTTTATAATTATTTAAATATAATTCTTGATAATATAGTTTGTATTTTAGTAGATGAAGCCCAGTTCTTAAAAGAAAAACAGGTAAAAGAATTATTTGAAATAGCCAAGATATATGATATACCAGTTATTTGTTATGGCTTGAAAACTAATTTTAAAGGTAAACTATTTGAAGGTAGTAAGGCTTTATTGGAATTAAGTGATGAATTTGAAGAACTCGCTACAGTATGTGATTGTGGTAAAAAAGCTAGATTTAATGCTAGAAAAGTGGATGGAAAATTCACTAGTACTGGTGAGGAAGTAATAATTGATGGAACTAGTCATATTGAATACGTATCTTTATGCGGTAGATGCTACGCTATAAAAGTACTAGGAAATACTAAAAAATGTAAAAAAATGTAAGAAATTATATTTTTTTATTGTTTAAAGATTTTGGATTTGCTATAATTAACTTGTGTCTAATATAATGAGGAGATGATATAATGACAAAATATGTGTATGCCTTTACAGAAGGTAATGCAGATATGCGTAATCTTCTTGGTGGAAAAGGTGCTAACTTAGCAGAAATGACTAATATTGGCTTACCAGTTCCTCAAGGATTTACAATTACAACTGAAGCATGTACTCAGTATTATGAAGATGGAAGAGAAATCAATGATGAAATTCAATCTCAAATTAATGAGTATATTGCTAAAATGGAAGAAACTACTGGGAAGAAATTTGGTGACAAAGAAAATCCATTGTTAGTTTCTGTTAGATCTGGAGCTAGAGCTTCTATGCCTGGTATGATGGACACAATTCTTAATTTAGGTTTAAATGAAGAAGTTGTTAATGCTATTGCTGAGAAATCAGGTAATGCAAGATGGGCTTGGGACTGCTACAGAAGATTTATTCAAATGTATTCAGATGTTGTTATGGAAGTAGGAAAGAAATACTTTGAACAACTTATTGATGCAATGAAAGAAAAAAAAGGTGTTAAACAAGACGTTGAATTAACTGCTGATGATTTAAAAGAATTAGCAAGTGAATTCAAGAAAGAATATAAAGATAAAATTGGAACTGAATTCCCTACAGATCCAAAAGAACAGTTAATGGGAGCTATCAAGGCTGTATTTAGATCTTGGGATAACCCTAGAGCTAATGTATACAGAAGAGATAATGATATTCCTTATTCTTGGGGAACTGCTGTAAACGTTCAATCTATGGCATTTGGTAACATGGGTGATGATTGTGGAACAGGTGTTGCATTTACTCGTGATCCTGCTACTGGAGAAAAAGGCTTATTTGGTGAATTCTTAACTAATGCTCAAGGTGAAGACGTTGTTGCTGGTGTTCGTACACCTATGCATATTGCGGAAATGGAAGAAAAATTCCCAGAAGCATTTAAAGAATTTAAACAAGTTTGTAAAACTCTAGAAGAACATTATAGAGATATGCAAGATATGGAATTTACTGTAGAACATGGTAAATTATATATGTTACAAACAAGAAATGGTAAGAGAACTGCTAAAGCTGCATTAAAAATTGCTTGTGATTTAGTTGATGAAGGAATGCGTACTCCTGAAGAGGCTGTACTTATGATAGATCCAAGAAACTTAGATACTTTATTACATCCACAATTTAGTGCTGCTGCTTTAAAATTAGCTAAACCAGTTGGAAAAGGATTAGGAGCTTCTCCTGGAGCAGCTTGTGGTAAAATAGTATTTACTGCTGAAGATGCTGAAAAACAAGGAATTGGTGGAGCTGGTGAAAAAGTTGTACTTGTTAGACTTGAAACTTCACCAGAAGATATTACTGGTATGAAAGCTGCACAAGGAATCTTAACAGTACGTGGTGGTATGACTAGCCATGCTGCAGTAGTTGCTCGTGGTATGGGTACTTGTTGTGTTTCTGGTTGTGGTGACATCAAAATGGATGAAGCTAATAAACAATTTACTTTAGCTGGAAAGACTTACCATGAAGGAGATATTATTTCTATTGATGGTACAACAGGAAATATTTATGATGGCGCTATTGCTACTGAAGATGCTTCAATTTCTGGAGATTTTGGTCGTGTAATGGCTTGGGCTGATGAATATAGAACACTTTCTGTTAGAACAAATGCTGATACTCCAAAGGATGCTAAAAAAGCAAGAGAATTAGGTGCTGAAGGTATTGGATTATGTAGAACAGAGCATATGTTCTTTGAAGCAGATAGAATTGCTGCATTTAGAGAAATGAT
This sequence comes from uncultured Bacilli bacterium, assembly GCA_934154785.1. Lineage (GTDB taxonomy): Bacteria > Bacillota_I > Bacilli_A > RF39 > UBA660 > SIG204. Next base: position 564,522 of record CAKPGL010000001.1, read on the forward strand.
TTGTGCTGATACAGTTGAAGAAAGAAAGACTGCTTTAGAGAAGATTTTACCTTATCAACAATCAGACTTTGAACAATTATATGAAGCACTAGAAGGTAATGCGGTTGTAATTAGATATCTTGATCCACCTCTACACGAGTTTGTACCTAATACAGAAGCAGAAATTAAATTACTTGCTGATGCACAAGGTAAATCAGTAGAAAGAATTAAAGAAATAATTGCTGACTTAAAAGAATTTAACCCAATGATGGGACACAGAGGATGTAGACTTGCAGTTACTTATCCAGAAATTGCTGAAATGCAAACTAAAGCTGTTATTAGAGCTGCAATTAATACTCAAAAGAAACATAGTGATTGGAATGTAGTTCCAGAAATTATGATTCCACTTGTTGGAGAAGTAAAAGAACTTAAGTATGTTAAAGACGTTGTTTGCAAAACAGCTGATGAAGAAATTAAGAATGCTAATATAGACATGAAATATGAAGTTGGTACTATGATTGAAATACCAAGAGCTGCTATTACTGCAGATGAAATAGCTAAAGAAGCAGAATTCTTCTCATTTGGAACTAACGATTTAACACAAATGACTTTTGGATTCTCAAGAGATGATGCTGGTAAATTCTTACCTTCATATTATGATAAGAAGATTTATGAAGAAGATCCATTTAAAACACTTGATCAAAAAGGTGTTGGTAAACTAATTGAAACAGCTGTTAAATTAGGTAAACAAGCAAGACCAAATATTCATTTAGGTGTTTGTGGAGAAACTGGTGGCGATCCAAAATCAATAGAATTCTATAATAGAGTAGGACTTGATTATGTATCTTGTTCTCCATTTAGAGTTCCAGTTGCAAGACTTGCTGCTGCACAAGCCGCAATTAATGCAAAAAAGAATAAATAATTCGCTTAAAGAGCTAAGATATATATCTTGGCTTTTTTATTTGATAGAATGTTAAATTATAGAAAATTTTGATATAATATTTGATAATTGGGGTGATAATATGTCTAGACCAAGATATTCAGAGAATGCTCTGAAAATTTATTTCTATAAAGGTGATTTATAAAGAGGTAAAGATTATAATAAATATTATAATAATTTTAAGAAGGAAAAGCATAGATTTAAAAAAGATTCAAAAATGCATTTAGTAAAACAAATTGAATAAAGGATTTAATGCAACTGATGTAAATAAGGAATTTTGTTTACTAAATAAACAAGATATTGAAGGTGAAATTTTGAAATATTTTGATGAATGTATTACTTATTGGAGGGACTGGCAAAAAGTAGATGGGAAACTATCAGATACAGATGTTATGGTTAAAATAAGTGAAGAATACATTAAAAATTGTATGCTCGTAATACTAGATGAACTTGCATATGAAGGATATTCGGTTAGAGGAATTGCAAAAAGGTTGGGAATAACTTGGGATGAATTTGATTTTAAATTAGCACAATGCGGAGTTCCTAAAGAAAAAATAAAAGCTTTAAGAAAAGAGGAAAAATAAAATGAAATTATATTTATCTGGCGGAGGTGCAGGAAAACAAAACCTTTTTGCATATAATAGTTTTTTTAATAGTATTGATAAAAATAAACCTATACTTTATATACCGCTTGCTATGAATAAAGAAAAATATGAAGGATGCTATAATTGGTTTAAAAGTGAAATAGAATATTTTGGAGCAAGTAATTTTGAAATGGTAAGATCAAGCTTAGAATTAACAAAATTGGACCTATCAAATTATAGTTCTATATTTATTGGAGGTGGCAACACTTATAAACTATTAAAAGAATTGCAAAGTAATTCTAATATAGAAAAAATAAAAAAATATTTACTTGATGGTGGGATTGTTTATGGCGGAAGTGCAGGTGCAATAATATTTGGAAAAGATATTGATGGTTGTATTTTAATGGATGATAAATTAGAAGTAAATACAAATGGATTTAATCTTATAAACGGATATTCTCTATTGTGTCATTATAATAAAAATAGTTTAAATCAAAATAAAAGTTATTTAAAGGAATATAGTAATAAAAACAAATTATTATTTTTACCAGAAGAAGTTGTTTTAGTAGTTACAGATAAAAAAATAAAATTTATTGGAGAAAAAAAATATTGTTTATTCATTAATGGTGATTATTCAATACATTCATCAGCTAACTTTAAAAAGGATATAAATCATGAATAAAAAGAATATTATTTTTTATATTTAGATAATATATCATTAAATACAAAAATTGCTTTTAAATAAAAAATACTTAAAGAAATAATTATATGCTAAAGAAAATAAAAATAGAATTAAGTGATAATATTGAATACGTTAAGGATACTAGGACCTCTTTTTAAGATATCCTAGTTTTTATGTTAAATTATTATACAAATGCAAATTGTTATGATATAATAAATTTGTATTAATTGTCCTCGTAGCTCAGTAGGATAGAGCAATCGCCTCCTAAGCGATAGGTCGTTGGTTCGATTCCAATCGGGGACGCCATATTTATTTTGTTAAATATTTTAAGGAAAGAAAGGGTTGTTACAAAAATGAAAAAGAAAGTTCTATCAATAGTTGCAAGCATTGTTTTATTTGCGGCAATAGTATTTTTATCAAGTTACTATATTATTATACCAAGTACTAGAAAGATAAAAGAATTGGATAATAGTATTGTAAAACCAGATGATAAGACAGCGTTAATTGCAGAAATCAATGAAAAATACGCTAATCTAGAAAATGAGATAGAAACTAAAAACGCTAATAAAGAAAAAGAATTAAAAAACAATTTAATTGAAAAACAAGCATTAGAACAAAAAGAGTTTAGACAGAATGGATTCAGTAAGGAGTATTATACATTAAGTAGTGAAATAAGAGATATACAATCTGAATTAGCTAAGATTGAAATGGATAGAACTACTCAAAAATTCGATTTAAATGTTCAAAAAGAAAAAGAAATTAGACAGGTTAATTCGATGAATAATGATACTAATAACGCTAAAAAAGTAGGATATATCTTGTTTATAGTTTTAGGTGGATTTATTATAGTGTTACCTTTATTATATTTATGGTCTAGTTTTAATTCAATTACTAAGTTATATAATATAGTAAAAGCAAGATGGAGTGAAGTTGATGTTTATCTAAAACAAAGAGCAGACTTAATTCCTAATATTGTAGAGTCTGTTAAAGGATATTCTAAACATGAAAAAGATACGCTAACCGATGTAATTAGTGCTAGAAGTAAAGTTGCTAATGCTACTTCTAAGGAAGAAGAAATAAGTGCTAATGAAGACTTAAGTAAAGCTGTTAAACAAATATTTGCTTTATCTGAAGATTATCCAGAATTAAAGGCTGATCAAAATTTTATGAATTTACAAAATAATTTACGTGTAATCGAGGATAAAATATCAAGAGCTAGAACTGATTATAACTATGCTGTATTAAGATACAAAAACAAAATAGGTGTATTTCCCTCTAATATTGTAGCGGGTATATTTAGTTTTAAGCCAGAATTATTCTTTGAAATAAAAGAAGAAGAAAAAGAAAATCCAAAAATTAAATTTAATTAAATAAGAAATATAAAAATAGAATAATAGTTTTGTTAATTATTTAGCTTAACTTAATTATTCTATTTTTTATTGCATTTCTTTAAATTTTCAGTATAATGTAATATAAAGGTAGAAGTAAATGGAGGTAATACTTTTATTTAGCGCCAGATCCACTTTGGATGACGAGGATGATGATTATCGAATATTCGGCGGGTATCATCACGGAATTGTGAATCGTTAGAAATACTTTTAAAAAATAAAATTGAGATTATAACAAAGGGGTATTTCACACATTTTTTTACTATGCAAGAAAAGGAGAAAATTAAAATGTGTGGAATTGTTGGATACGTTGGTAAAAATAACCAATGTATAAAAGTATTATTAGAAGGACTAAGTAAGTTAGAATATAGAGGATATGACTCAGCAGGAATCGCGTATCTTTCTGATAATATAGTTAAAATAGAAAAAGAAGGTGGAAAATTAGAAAACTTAATTAATAAAGTAAATGATGATATTTCATCTAACTTAGGAATAGGGCATACGAGATGGGCAACTCATGGTAAAGCAACTAGTATAAATGCCCATCCTCATCAAAACGGTAAATTTACTATTGTCCATAATGGTATTGTAGAAAACTATATGGAATTAAAAGAAAAATTAATTAAACATGGTTATCAATTTAAATCTGATACTGATACTGAAGTAGTAAGTGCTGTAATGGATTATTTATATAAAAGTAATAAAGATGTTTTATCATGTTTAAAAGAGGTAAATAATGTATTAAAAGGTTCTTATGCTTTGGGTATAATTTGTGATGATTATAAAGATAGATTATTTGTTATGAAAAAGAATAGTCCTTTAATATTAGGAATTGGAACTAATGAAAACTTTATTGCGTCAGATGTACCGGCTATTTTAGATAAAACTAATAAATATATTGCTTTAGAAGATGGTGATTACGGTGTAATCACTAGTGATAATATAAATATATTTAATAATGGTAAAGAAGTAAATTTAGAAGTTAAAGAATATGAATATGATGCTTCTAGTATTGATAAACAAGGTTATGAACATTATATGTTAAAAGAAATATATGAACAACCAGAAGTATTTAAAAAAACTATTAATAAATATTTAAATGATGATATTAATTGTTTAATAGAAAAAATGCCAGACTTTTCTAAGTATCATAAAATTAGAATTGTTGCCTGTGGAAGTGCTATGCATGCAGGACTAGTGGGAAAACAATTAATTGAAAATTACGCTAATATAAAAGTAGAAGTTGATATAGCTAGTGAATTTAGATATAACAAATTATTCTTAGATAAAGATGAATTAGTAATAGTTATATCTCAATCTGGGGAAACAGCAGATACTTTAGAAGCAGTAAAAATTGCTAAAAATAATGGTAATGATACATTAGGAATTATTAATGAAAAGGGTAGTTCTATTGCTAGAAATACTAAAATGGTTCTTTATACAGAAGCTGGTAAGGAAATTGCTGTAGCAACCACTAAAGCATATTCTGCCCAAGTAGCAACTTTAGCACTTATTGCTCTTAACATAGCGACTTCTAAAAACACTATCGATAAACAAGAAATTAAGGAACTTTTAAAAGATATAAAAAATATACCTAATTATATGATAGAATTATTAGATAATAATGAGTATTATAAAGAAATAGCGGAAACAATAAAAGGTAATAATGATATATTCTTTATTGGTCGAGGCGTAGACTATGCTCTTGCTATGGAGGGTTCTTTAAAACTAAAAGAGATTTCTTACTTACATAGTGAAGCTTACGCTGCGGGAGAATTAAAACATGGAACTATATCTTTGATAGACGAAGGTACACCAGTAATTGCGATAGTTACTGATGAACATATTTCATCAAAAACTATTAACAATATTAAAGAAGTTAAATCCCGTGGTGCTTATGTTATATATATTACTAATGATATAACTAATAAGGACAGTTCTTTTTACGATAAAAAGGTAATTATTCCTAAAGTAAATAACTTATTCTCACCACTTCTTACTATCATACCATTACAATATATAGCGTATTATCTTGCTAAAATAAATAATTGTAGTATTGATAAACCTAAGAATTTAGCTAAATCAGTAACAGTTGAATAACAAAAAACCTATAGGCTATTGTCTATAGGTTTATTTATATACTAAAGGTACACGGCTACTTATATTACACATTATTTCATAGGGAATAGTATCTAGATAATTAGCAATTTCTTTTATATGATTATTATCTTTAATTATTTCTACTTTATCATATAACTTAATAGTATCATCAATTTTAATAAATAGCATATCCATACAGATGTTACCAACTATTTTATATGGTTTATTGTTAATATAAACATATCTACCAGTATTCTTTCTAATTATGCCATCAGCATATCCAATAGCGACAACACCAATTATTTCAGTATCATTTGCCTTATAAATACCATTATAACCAATAGTATCACCACTATTTAGTTCATGTATTTGAATAATTTCACTATATAATTTGAAAGTTGATTTTAGTTTAATATTATTTACTTCATTAAATCCATACATAATAATACCTAAACGGCAGCCATTAACAAACTCAGGTTTTTCATATCTTTCCATTGCTTCACTAGCTTGAAAGTGAATAATCTTAATATTTTCATGTTTTACAACGTTATACATTTTAGTAAAAACTTCTATTTGTTTAGTTGTATTCGTATTATTACTAGCTTCGTAAATGTGGGTATATAATCCCTCAATATTAGCGCTTTTTTCCTTTAATAAATTAACTATTGTAATTAAGTCTTCTTCTTTACTTATGCCTAAACGGTTCATACCAGTATTAATTTTTAAGTGGACTTTTAAATTTTCTATGTTCATATCAGTTATTTCTAACATATATTCTAAAGAATTTATAGTTATAGTTATATTGTTTTCAAGACAAAGATATATATAGTTACTAGGAATATGTCCTAGACATAAAATTGGCGTATCAATTTTATTTTCTCTTATTTCTAAAGCTTCTTCTAATGTTGCGACCGCTAAATAGTTACAGCCACCTTCTATGATACTAGGTATACTTTTAATGCCACTACCATAACAATTAGCTTTAACTACACCAAAGTAGTATTTATAATTGTTATACTTATTTATAATAGTTTTAACATTATATTTGATATTTTTTAAATTAATTTCTTTATAAGTTTTACGATACATTAAATCACCTCTATAATAAAATTCTATTTAATTTTAACATATTTATAACTGTTTAACAATATAATTAATATTTTCTACTTGACTTTAAAGTTTTAAAATTTGTATAATTAATTTGAAATGGTAGGGGGGAAACTTATGAAGTATTTAATAACTGGTTCTAATGGGCAATTAGGTTATGATATAAATAAAGAATTAGTAGATAGAAACGTAAAAGATATTTTTTTAGGTACAAGAGAAAATTTAGACATAACTAATGAAAACCAAGTAAAAGAATGTTTATTAAGTTATAAACCTGATGTAATATTTCATTGTGCGGCTTATACTAAGGTAGATGCTGCGGAAACAGATAGAGATGCTTGCTACAATGTAAATGTTAATGGTACAAAGAATATAGTTAAGTATGCTAAAGAAATAGGTAGTAAGGTTGTTTATTTTAGTACAGATTATGTATTTGATGGTACTAAAGATAATCTTTATGATGAGATAGATAAACCTAATCCCATAAATTATTATGGACTAACTAAATATTTAGGTGAAGAAGAAGTAAAAACAAGTAATAATTATTTAATAGTGCGTATTTCTTGGGTGTTTGGTATTAATGGTAATAACTTTGTAAAAACTATGATTAAATTAGGTAAAGCTAAAGAATCTTTAAATGTAATATCTGATCAAATTGGTAGTCCTACCTATACTAAAGATTTAGCTAAAAAAATTGTAGATATGGTAGATAAAAATTTTATAGGAATATTTAATATTACTAATGAAGGCTATTGCAGTTGGAATGAGTTTGCTAAAGAAATCATGAAAATAAATAATATTGATATAAAAGTAAATGAAATTTCAACAGCGGAATATAAGAGTGCTACTAAAAGGCCATTAAATTCAAAGTTAAATAAAAGTAAATTAATTTCAAGTGGTTTTGATGCTTTACCAACATGGCAAGATGCTTTAAATAGGTTTAATATTGAATTAAAACAAAGTGAGGGTAAAAAAATGCTGGGTGTTACAGAAACATGTTTAAAGGATTGTTACATATTAAATCCTAGTAAATTTGGTGATGATAGAGGTTACTTTAGCCCATTTTTTATACAGGAAGAATTACGTAAGAACAATATATACTTTGCTGGTGTAGTACAGTGTAGTCGTAGTAAAAGTTCTAAGGGTGTAATTAGAGGATTACATTATCAAAAAGATCCTAAGTGTCAAGCAAAGATAGTTGAAGTCATTAAAGGCAGTGTGATAGATGTAGTTGTAGATATTCGTGTTGGATCTCCAACTTATGGCAAAAGTTTTACAACATATTTAAGTAGTGATAATAATACTCAATTATTTGTTCCACGTGGTTTTGCTCATGGCTTTATTAGTTTAGAGGATGATACAATATTTCAATATTTGGTAGATAATGATTATGCTCCAGAATTAGAAGATGGAATTTATTGGAATGATCCAGATTTAGATATTAACTGGCAAGAAATTTTTAAAGAGTATGATATAAAAAATATATCAATGACTACAAAAGATACAATGCGCCAAAAACTTAGTGATAAAGAAATAGATTTTAGATACAATAAATAATAAAAAAGATATGTCTTAGTACCTGACATATCTTTTGTTCTTTAGATGGTGTCTTCTTGGGGGCTCGAACCCCAGACCCACTGATTAAGAGTCAGTTGCTCTACCAACTGAGCTAAGAAGACATTTCCTTAAAACATATTGAGTATAACACATTTTACTCTAGTAATCAAGACTAGAATAAAAAAATTAGCAAAAATTTAGAAAAAATTTTGTTGTTTATTGAAATGTATAATTAAATGTGTTATCCTTTTATTAGAACGGTAGGGGGTAGATGCTCTTGAAAGGTATTATTTTAGCGGGTGGATCTGGTACCAGATTAAATCCACTAACAAAGGTTATTTCTAAACAATTGTTACCAGTTTATGATAAACCAATGATTTATTATCCTTTGTCAGTTTTGATGCAGGCGGGAATTAGAGAAATACTTATTATATCAACTCCAGAAGATACCCCTAAGTTTATGAAATTATTTGGTGATGGTAGTGACTTTGGTTTAAAATTAGATTATAAAATACAACCTAAACCCGAAGGCTTAGCCCAAGCATTTATTTTAGGAGAAAGTTTTTTAGATAATGAAAGTGCTTGTATGATACTTGGCGACAATATTTTTTATGATAAAGATTTAAGTAAGAAATTAAAGAGTGCTGTTAATAAAAAAAGTGGAGCGACTATTTTTGCTTATAAAGTTCTAAATCCCAAAAGATTTGGAGTTATAGAATTTGATGAAAAAAAGAAAGTTATTAGTATTGAAGAAAAGCCAGAAAATCCTAAGAGTAATTATTGCGTAACAGGTTTATACTTTTATGATAACAAAGTAGTTGATTATGCCAAAGGTTTAAAGCCAAGTAAAAGAGGCGAATTAGAAATAACAGACCTTAATAATATATATTTACATAATAATGAGTTGAGTGTTGAAGTATTAGGTGATACTTCTAAATGGATGGATGCAGGCACTATTGAAAGTTTATTTGAAACTAGTGAATTTGTAAGACAACAAGAAAAAACAGATAAAAGTAAAATAGGATGTTTAGAAGAAATAGCTTATAAAAACGGTTGGATAAGTTTAGAAAAATTAAAAGAAAATATTTTGAAAATTGGACTTAGTGAGTACCGTATTTATTTAGAAAATTTATTGATGGGGGAACATAAAAAATGAAAATAGTTGTTACAGGAGGAGCCGGCTTTATCGGCACAAATTTTATTTACTATGAACTTAAGAATCATCCTAGTGATGAAATAATATGTCTTGATAACTTAACGTACGCTGGAAATATAGAGAATTTAAGAGAAGCTCTTACGTACTTAAATTTTAGATTTATTAAAGTTGATATAGCTGATACATTAAAAATAGATGAAATCTTTGATAAGTATCGCCCAGATATTGTAATTAATTTTGCGGCTGAAAGTCACGTTGATAGATCTATATCTGATCCAGAAATATTTGCTAGAACTAATATTTTAGGTACTCAAAATTTAATGAGTGCTTGTAAAAAGTATAATGTTTTAAGATTTCATCAAGTATCTACTGATGAAGTTTATGGTGATTTACCACTTGATAGATCTGATTTATTATTTAAAGAAGATTCACCTTTAAAAGCTAGTAGTCCTTATAGTGCGTCAAAAGCTTCAGCAGATTTAATGGTTATGGCTTATTATAGAACTTTTAATTTACCAGTTACTATTAGTAGATGTAGTAATAATTATGGACCTTATCAACATAAGGAAAAATTAATACCCCTTATGATTAATAATGCCATGAATAATGACAAATTACCAATCTATGGTGATGGCAAAAATGTACGTGATTGGATTTATGTTGAAGATCATTGTTCCGCTATAGATACGATAGTAAGAAAGGGTACTGTCGGAGAAATTTATAATGTTGGTTCTAATAATGAAAAGACCAACTTGGAAATAGTAGATACTATTTTAAACAGTTTAAATAAGTCTAAAAAATTAATTTCTTTTGTAGCGGATCGACCAGGACATGATTTAAGATACGCAATTGATTGTGAAAAAATAAAAAAAGAACTTTGTTGGTGTGCAATGACTTCCTTTAATGAAGGAATGCGTAAAACAATAGAGTGGTATAAAAATAATTAGTAGAAGTAGTGATATAATGGGAAAACAAAAACATGGTAAAAAAATAGAAAATTATGATAAAAAGGTACAAAATGATGAAAAAGTGCAACATGTATATTTAATAGGCGCAAAATCTTTAGGTGCTTATGGTGGGTATGAAACATTTGTATATAAACTTACAGAATATCATCAAAATGAAAAAAAACTCAAATATCATGTAGCTTGTAAAGCAAATGGGGATGGTAGTATGGACGAAAAAAAACTTGTTGGTGCTACCATTATTAATAATCATGAGTTTGTGTTTCATGGAGCCCAATGTTTTAAAATTTCTGTTCCAAAAATTGGACCTGCCCAGGCTATTTATTATGATGCCGCCGCATTAAACAAATGCTGTAAAGATATTAAAAAAAATAATATTTCTAATCCAATTGTTTATATTATGGCCTGCAGAATAGGGCCACTTGCATCTTACTTTTATAAAAAAATTCATAAGTTGGGTGGTAAAGTTTACCTTAATCCAGATGGACATGAGTGGCTGCGTGCTAAATGGTCGGCACCCGTGCGAAAATATTGGAAAATTTCTGAACAACTAATGGTTAAATATTGTGACCTTGTTATTTGTGATTCAATAAATATTGAAAAATATATTCATGAATGTTATAATGGAAAAGGCATTAATAGTAAGGATCCAACTACTACGTTTATTGCATATGGTGCAGATTTGACCCCAAGTAAATTAAACGCTGATGCTGAGGAACTAGTTAAATGGTACAAAGAAAAAAATTTATCTAAAAATAATTACTATTTAGTTGTTGGACGTTTTGTACCAGAAAATTCTTTTGAAATTATGATTCGTGAATTTATGAAAAGTAAAAGTAAAAGGGATTTCGCAATTATCACGAATGTGAATGAAAAATTTCTGAATGAACTTGAAAAGAAATTACATTTTAGTAGTGATAGTAGAATTAAATTCGTTGGCACTGTTTATGAACAAGAATTACTTAAGAAAATTAGAGAAAATGCTTATGCATATTTTCATGGTCACACTGTTGGTGGAACAAATCCATCACTTATTGAAGCACTTGGTAGTACAGATTTGAATTTACTTGTAGACGTTAGTTTTAATAAAGAAGTTGCACAAGATTGTGCAATGTATTGGACACGAGAATCTGGTAATTTAGCAAATTTGATTAATAAAGTAGACAAAATGAATGAGAAAGACATCAGAACACTTGGCTTGAAGGCAAAAAAACGAGTGTCTGAAGAGTATACATGGAATAAAATTTGCAGGCAGTATAAAGATATATTTTTGAAAAATGATAGTGATAATACTATCTTATAGTTTTTAAATATTAAAAATTAATTAGAAAGTAATCGTGTTGTAAGCGAATAATAATTTACAATATGTGTTAAATGAGGTACATGAAAAATGAGGAATGAAAACTATTTTAGTAAGTGTTTAATATACATATTTATTATTGTTAACTTCTTTTTAAAATTTTTAATAAGTTATTTAAGAATACCATATAAAACGCATTATATACTAGATTTGTTAATAGTTATATTATTTATTTTTGATTTAAAGTATATTATTAAAAATTTTAAATTTAAAAAAAATTTATTTTTTTTGATATTTTTTCCAATTTTGATGTTTTTTATAATATCCGTATTATCAGCAATTATAAATAAAACTCCAATTTTCTTGTTCCTATGGCATTTAAGAAATTACTATCGCTATTATATTCCTTTTTGTTCTATAATGTTTTTCTTTAATAAAAGTGATATAAAAAAAATCATAAATATAGGATTTTATTTTTTAGTTATTCATTGTGTTTTATGCATAGCACAATACTATACATTTCCTAACAATTTTTTTCAAGATTCTATAAATGGTATTTTTGGTAACACTAAGGGCTATAATACTTATTCTTTGTTTTTTTTAATTTTTTACTATACTTATTTTACAATAGAATTTATTAAAGATTCAAAAAAATATAGATGGCGTTATTTTATCACAATTATTACATGTTTATTGGTAACAGCATTAAGTGAATTGAAAATGTTCTATGTGCTATCTGTTTTAATTGTTATTGGCACTAACATATTTCTTCTTCCTTTAAAAAAATATAAAGAATTATTTATTACAATTTTCTCTACAACTTTTCTGGTAATTATTTCTATTTTTTTGTTAAACAAATTTTATTCTTATATTACTGACAATCCTATTAACTATGGTAAATTAGATCAGTATTTAAACAATATTTCATATGGCTATGAATATAAAAAATTTACCGAGATCAAATCAGGTGATGAAACAATATCTATTCCAACAATTAACCGCTTTTCAGGCTTTAGTATTATTAAAAAGTATATTTTAACTACTCCGAAAACATTTTTAATTGGTATTGGTGCTGGAAATGCGGAGTATTCTCAAGTATCAATCTTAACTTCAGTATTCTATCATAAGTATTATAGTATAAATTATAATATGTTTACATATTCATTCATTTTTATAGAAATGGGAATTTTGGGATTAATAGTATATTGGTTTCAGTTTTTCTGGTACTTGTGTGTGTTCATATATTACTATTTTAATAGTAACAATAAGTATGATTCATTTATTTTGCTATCTATTGTATTAAGTTGTTATTGTATAATTGCTGTAATATATGATATTGGATTTCGAAGTGAAATAACATATTTCACATTCATGTTTCTTTCTTTGCCATTTTTGCTGCAGTTGCATGATAAGGAAATAGGGTATAATGAAAAATAGTAGTATGTTAATTAAAAATACCTTTATAGCAGCAATGGGTAAAATTTTTACTCAGATAGCCCAAATCTTGGTATTACCATATCTTACAGCAACTTTATCAACTGGCGAGTATGGAGACTATGACTTTATTTTATATTTAGTTTTACTATTGGCACCTTTTATTACATTAATGACTGAAGAATTTATTTTTAGAAAAGCTGTAGACAGTAGCAAACAAAAAATGAAAATATATTTTAGCAGTTCTATTTTCTTTATAACAGTTACAACTTCGCTATTTTTGCTAATACTCCTATTTATAAAAATAATTTTTAATTTTCATTATTGCCTATACTTAGGACTGTTTACTGTGAGTTTTTCATTTTTTACTTTACTGCAGTTTTTTGCAAGAGGTAGAGGTAAAGTAATTATTTATTCTGTTTCACAATTTTTGGTTAGTTTTATTAATGTTGTTTTGAATATACTATTTGTATTGATATTAAAACTTGGCGTTTCGGGATTATTGCTTGCTAACGTTATATCATATGTAGTCACAATTATGTATTTATGTATTAGTCTAAGTGCTAAAAATTATTTATCCATAAAAATGGTGTCAATTAAGCAAATTAAACAGATGCTAAAATATTCTCTACCACTATTTCCAAATGGAATAAGTTGGATAATATCTTCATTTAGCGAAAGATTTATTATAATTACACACCTTGGAAACTCTTATAATGGTATTTACTCAGTATCAAACAAGTTTCCTAATATTAGCAATATTTTGTATGGATTTTTTAATATTGCTTGGAGTGAAAATGCTATTAAAAACTTAAATAATGATGATAGAGGTACGTATTATTGTAAAATACATAAGATTGTAAAGAGATTAATGATCTCATTTGCTTTTTTAATGATTAGCACTTTAACAATTATCTATTGGTTTTTGGTTGATGTTTCATTTTCTGATTCTTATTTATATATTCCAATATTATTACTATCTATTTACTATTTTGATATGGCTAAGTTTTTAGAAAGCATATTTATAGCATATAATGATACTCAGAGTATAGGCAAAACAATTTTAATGCCTTTAATACTAAATTGTTTATTAAATGTTATTTTTATAAACAAATTTAGTTTGTTCGCTGTTGCTGTATCTAATTTGATATCGAATGTAATACTGTATTATATTAGAATTATTAAACTGAGAAAGTATGTACAGTTGGCAATTTTTGAATATTTTGATATTTATATTCTAGTTACATATTGCACATTGTTATTTGCATATTATTCACATAATACAATAATTAATGTAACTAGTATACTTTTTTCAATATTATTTTCTATTGTGTGTAATAAAGTTATTATTAATTTCTTTTTTGGAATTTTGAAACGAGTTCTATTTCGAAAAGGTGGTAAGGTGTAATGAAAAATGAAATGATATCTATTATTGTACCAGTTTATAATGTTGAAAAATATATTGAACGTTGCTTAACATCACTAATTAATCAATCATATAGAAATATTGAAATTATTGTAATAGATGATGGTTCTACAGACAAAAGTGGCTTAATTTGCGATAGAATTGGTAAAATAGATAAAAGAATTAAAATTGTACATCAAAAAAACGGTGGGTTATCGCTTGCCAGAAATGTTGGTATTGATTATTCAAAAGGTGAATATATAACTTTTGTTGATGGTGATGACTTTATTGATAGTAAAATGTGTGAAGTATTATTAGATAATTTAAAGACTTATGATTGTGATATATCAATTTGTAAATATTATTTAACCGAAAGTGATGATTTTAAAAAACGTGATGAAAATCATGATGTAAAGGTTTTTAAACGTAATCAAACTATGAAAGAATTGATGTTGGGTAATTACTTTAGAAATTATGCCTGGGCTAAGATATATAAAAGAGATTTATGGAATAATGTAACTTTTCCAGTTGGAAAGCTTTTTGAAGATGTTAATACAATACCTTATGTTTTTAATTTGAGTAGGAAAATAGTTTATTCCAATTACACAGGATATGCATATTTTCAAAGACCAGAGAGTATTGTAAACAGTAAATGGCATGTGAAAAAATTAGATTGGATAGATGCTAGTGAAGAAGTTTTACGTTATTACAAGGATAATTATCCAGAATATTATTTTGAGTCACTAAATACCTTTGTGTATGCAAATATCATATTATTAAATTGTTTATGCAGAAATGATAAACATGACAAAAAACTAGAGATAAGGCTAAGGAAAAATATTTTAAGCAATTGTACTAGCTATTTAAAATATAAAAATGAAACATTTTATAATACTACTAAAAACAAACTAGAAGTTATATTTATTAAATATCTATTTGGTATATATAAAATACTTGTTAAATTAGTTAAATGATATTACAATATTATCTTGTGACAAAAAATTAACAGTGTATATTAAATGATAGTATTACTCAACGAGATATAAAGAGGTGCTTATGAAAAAAATTCTTTTTTTGCATGCCGGTTCAGAGATGTATGGCGCTGATAAGGTTATGTTTGATTTAATTAAAAATATTGATAAAAGGCAATATATTCCCTACGTTATTTTACCAGAGGAAGGAATACTGAATTCAAGGTTAAAAGAGATAAATGTTAAAGTAGATGTAGTACCTTATCCGGTTTTAAGGAGAAAATATTTTAATATTAAAGGTGTACTCCAGTATATAATCGAATATTTTAAATATTCTAGGCAGCTTGTTAAACTTGCAAAAGAAGAAAAAGTAGATATTATACATAATAATACATCTGCTGTATTGGAAGGATGCTATGTTAGTAAAAAATTGAACATTCCTCTAGTTTGGGTAGTTCATGAAATTATTGTTAATCCTAAATTCGTTTTTAAAATTATTTGTAAAATAATTGCTCATTATTCAACAAAAGTTATAGTTGTATCTGATGCTGTAAAGAAGCATTTATTGGGTAGTGGCTATTTTAAAAAAAATACAGTAAAAGTTATTTATAATGGTGTAGATTCAAAAAGATTTAATCCTGAAGTTAAGTGTGATTGTTTATATAATGAATGGAGTATTCCAAATACTTCCAAAATAGTTGGAATGATAGGAAGAGTAAATAGTTGGAAGGGACAAGAAGATTTTTTACTTGCTACTAATAAAGTACTAGAAAATAATAAGAATGTGTATGCAATTATTGTTGGAGGAGTCTTTGTTGGTGAAGAAAAATATAAAAACATACTTCTTGAAAATATTAACAAATCTCCATTTAAAGATAGAATTATTTATTCTGATTATAGAAATGATACAGAAGCTATTCATAAATTGTTTGATATATTTGTTCTTCCTAGTATTAATCCTGACCCTTTACCAACAGTAGTTTTGGAAGCCATGGCTACTGGCAAGCCAATTGTTGGGTATGCTCATGGCGGTGTTTGTGAAATGGTTAAAGACGGTGTAAATGGTTTGTTGGTTGAACCACGTAATTCTGATTTATTAGCTGATGCCATAGATAAGTTATTACAAAATGGAAAATTATGTAAACAAATGGGCAAAAAGTCTTTAGAAAAATTTAATAATAATTTTTCCATGACACGTTATGTTAATAATTATTCTAAAGAGTATGCAGAAATAATAAAAAAATATAATAAACAAAAATAAGAGATGTATAAATTATCAAAAATGGTGAATAAATAACTGTTCAATAAAAAGTATAATATTTGAATCGTGTTCATTATAATAAATTTCATAATCTATAAATGCAAATAAAAAATGCGCTGAATTAATGAAAGTTATTAAATTAACCGATTTATTTAGTGTAACTTGTTAAAAAAGGTGATTGAATAATGAATATTAAAACAAACGAAGAATTGCAAAAGTACTTAAAATATGAAAAGAAATTATATTTTAGGTATGGTCTTAGAGATACATTAATAAAATATGTAACTTCCTCCCCAGCTCCATTAATCTATAAATATGTAAAACTCATTCGTAAAACTGAATTTTTTTATAATCAAAACAGAAGTCTATATAGAAATTTTATGTATTTTTATTATCGCAGAAAGAAAAATGTTTTAGGTCAAAAATTAGGAATAGAAATGTATGAAAACACATTTGATTCTGGACTAATGATATGGCATTCTAATGGTATTGTTGTTAATAGCTCTGCCGTTATAGGAAAAAACTGTTGTTTGCATGGTAGAAATTGTATTGGAAATAATGGAAAAGATAATTTGTGTCCAATTATAGGTGATAATGTTGACATAGGTGTAGGCGCATCAATAATAGGAAACGTTAAAATAGCGGATAATGTAACAATTGGAGCAAATTCTGTTGTCGTTTCTGATATTTTGGTTCCTGGTTGTACTGTTGTTGGTATACCAGGTAGGCCAATAAATATCGCTGATAATAAAAAATCTAATAAACATAAATAAAGTTCAAATTATGCAAAATTTTTAATAGTTTATTTTAATATAAGATGATTTAAAATATTTTTGAAATTTTGTTTGTACTAAAAAGTAATTTTATATTCATAAAAAGAACAAAAAAATACAATTTGCAAAAATAAACAAACTGTTATATAATATACTCCCTGAGAGGGGATAATAATGAATTTAGAAGAATTTTATAATTATTTATATTTTATTGGTTTCAAAATCTTATTGGTAGATAATAAAACTTGGGTTAAGATAAGTAATAAGTATTCTGTTAAGGTTAAATTACTTGCTGATATGAACACTGAGGTACCATCATTAACTATTATGGTTGTTGACGATAATGGATTAAATGTTTATGAACATAGTATTAGTGTATCAAAACTTAGTGAAATAAGAGGAGAAACAGCTTTAGGACCAATAATTAGAAAATGTTCTAATCAAGAAAAACTTGAATATATCAATAAAAAAGATTCAATAAATGACAACAAGCCTTATAGCATGTGTTATATGCCTATTAATATTAGTCCTATTTCACGTGAGGTATTTCAAGTTGTGCAAAACTTTTATTTATATTCATTAAGAGATTTAAATATAAAAGTCAAAACAGAAAAAGAAACACATAATCAAAAGAAATTAATGTTTATATAAAAATATAATGAAAACTATTGTAACAAAATTGACAATAGTTTTTTATTTTTGTTAAAAATATTGATATACATGATATAATTAAATAGGAGGTAATAAATATGTTTGAAAATAGCAAGATATTTATTTTAGGAATGGCTAGGAGTGGTTATGAAGCTGCTAAACTATTATCAAGTTATAATAATCAGATCCTAGTTACAGATAAACAAGAACAAGATATAGAACATGTTAAAGAATTAGAAAATCTTGGTGTAAAAGTTGTTATTACTGAAACACCTCTAGAGTTACTAGATGATTCTTACAAAATTGTTATTAAAAATCCCGGTATTAAACCTAATCATGAAGTTGTAGAAAAAGCTATTAATTTAGGTATACCAGTGGTAACGGAGATTGAGGTAGCATACTATTTTAAACCTTCAAGTGTCAAAATAGTTGCGGTAACTGGATCTAATGGAAAAACAACAACTACAACATTAATATATGAGATGCTAAAAAGTGCGGGTTTACCAGTAAAACTTGGTGGTAATATTGGTTATCCAGTGTGCTCTTTAGTAAATAATACCAATGAAAATGATATTTGGGTATTAGAAATATCTGGTCAACAATTACATGACATTATTAAATTTAAACCTGATATTTCAATACTTACTAATCTATCACCAGTACATTTAGATTATTTTGGAGATTATGACAATTACGTAAAAAGTAAATGTCAAATATTTAAGAACCATACTAATAATGATGTAGCTATATTAAATCATGATAATTTAGATGTAATAAATTCTACAAAAGATATACCATCTAAGAGAGTATATTTTTCAAGTAAAGAAAATAGTGATTTATGTTTAAAAGATAATGCAATATATTATTATAGTGAAAAAATAATAAATCTAAATGATATTCTTATAAAAGGTAATCATAATTATGAAAACGCTATGTGTGCTATAGCGGTATGTAATTACTTTAATGTTGATAATAAATATATATATGATGTTTTATCTACATTTAAAGGTGTAGAACATAGAATTGAATTTGTTAAAGATGTAAATGGTCGCAAATTTTATAACGATTCTAAAGCCACAAATGTTAAGTCTACAGAAATAGCTCTATCAGCATTTAATAATCCAACTATTTTATTAATGGGTGGCTTAGATAGAGGCCATTCATTTGATGAATTAAAAGATTACTTAAATAATACAAAACATATAATATGTTTTGGAGAAACTAAGAATAGAATTAAAGAATTTGCTGACAAATTGAATATTCCTTGTACTATAGTAGAAAATGTTAAAGAAGCTGTAAAACTATCTTATGAATTATCCCAACCAGAAGATATTGTCCTTTTAAGTCCAGCTTGTGCATCTTGGGATCAATATAAATGTTTTGAAGATCGTGGAGATGATTTTAAGACTTCCGTAGAAAGTTTATAATTATGAAAAAAGAAAAATTAGAAGAAATAAAATTAGAACAAGATTTTCCCGCAGAAAATATGACAGCAAACGAAAGAGATTTTTACATAAATTTATTGCTTAACTGTAAAGATATAAAATCTCCAGTTAATATAAAAGCACTACGTAGTCAAATAGTTGAGTTACATCTTAATAAAAAAGGTAAAGAAATTTACTTTAATGGTTCAGTTCACTATGAATTAATTAATGCTTGTGAAAATAGATGTATTAGTGGAATGATATTTAAACATAAGGGTAACTTTTATGTTGATATGCTAGTAACAAGATTAGTTTCAGATTGCCCTAGAAAAACTTATTCTACTTGTGATGAATTTATAGTGGATGATAATAAGATTGTATCTTGTGTTGGTTACTATAATCATGAAATATCAAAAAAATATTCAGAAGAAATTAATATAAATATAGGAGGAAAGAAATAATGAAAATTAAAGATATTAGAGGAAGAGAAATTTTAGATTCACGTGGTAATCCAACTGTAGAAGTTGATGTAATTTTAGAAAATGGTGTGATGGGTAGAGCCGCAGTACCTAGTGGCGCTTCTACTGGTGAACGTGAAGCATTAGAAATGCGTGATGGTGGCACACGTTATTGTGGTAAAGGTGTATTAAATGCTGTTGCTAATGTAAATGGCGAATTAAGAGATTTAGTAATTGGTATGGATGCTAGTAATCAAAAAGAATTAGACTATGCCATGATTAAATTAGATGGTACTGAAACTAAAAGTAGATTAGGTGCTAATGCTATTTTAGGTATTTCTATGGCAGCCATGAAGGCTAGTGCTATAAATGAAAATTTACCACTTTATAAATATGTAGGAAAAGAAAAACTTTTACCTCGTCCAATGATGAATATTATTAATGGTGGTGCACATGCTGATAATAAACTTGATTTTCAGGAATTTATGATTGTACCAATTCGTGATACATTTAAAGAAACACTTCGTATTGGTGCTGAAGTTTTCCATAACTTAAAAAAAGTATTAAATAGTAAGGGTTTAGCAACTGGTGTTGGTGATGAAGGAGGATTTGCCCCAAACTTAGAATCTAATACCGAGGGATTTGAACTTATCATGGAAGCAATTAAAAAAGCAGGATATGTACCAGGTAAAGATGTATGTATTGCTATAGACGTAGCGGCTAGTGAATTCTATGATAATGGGAAATATAACTTAGTTGGTGAAAATAGAATTTTAACAACTGATGAATTAATTGAATTTTATGAAGAATTAGTAAACAAATATCCAATTATATCTATTGAAGATCCAGTTGACGAAAACGATTGGGAAGGCTTTACTAAAGTAACTGCTAAATTAGGAGATAGAATTCAACTTGTTGGTGATGATCTATTTGTTACAAATAAAAAATGTTTACAAATTGGTATCGATAAACATGCTGGCAATGCTATATTATTAAAGGTAAATCAAATAGGTACTATTACAGAAACACTAGAAACTATTGAACTTGCAAGACAAAATGGTTATAAAACTATTATTTCACATCGTAGTGGTGAAACAGAAGATACTACAATTGCTGATTTAGCTGTAGGACTTGGATTAGGACAAATTAAAACTGGTTCTCTTTCTAGAACAGATCGTATTTGTAAATATAACCAACTTCTTAGAATTGAAGAAGATATTGAAAGAACAAAATAATCTTAAGAAGACGCCAGTCTTCTTTTATAATAAATAAATTTTTATTGAATGATATTTTTAGTTGTGCTATAATCAATATAGATGCTAGGAGGAGTACTAATGGCAAAAAAGAAAAAAAGAAAAGAAGAGAAAAAACCAAGTAGTGGTTATCAGATAGAGTTACAAGGATTATTATTAATTTTAATCGCAATAATAGGTATATGTGACTTTGGAATAGTAGGTAATTTTATTACTGGGTTTGCTCAGTTTTTAGTAGGAACTGCCTATAATATTTTATTAGGAGTTGTATTTATTACTGGTGCCTATATGATTGTAAAAAGAAAAAAACCAGTATATTTTACATCTAGATTAGTAGGGCTTTATATTATAGCACTTGCTTTACTTATATTTTTTCATACTAATTATGTAAAACAATTGGATATAAATAGTGCTGATATTATAACAGAAACTATTGATAATTTAATGGCTTCTATAAATGGTGTTGCTAAAATACAAGGTGGAGGTATTATTGGTGCGGCTTTTGCTTGGGCTTTTGTAAAACTTCTTACTATTAATGGTACTCGTGTAGTATGCGTTGCCTTAATAATTTGTGGTATTGTTATGTTTACAGGTATGTCTATTTATGATATGTTAAAAGCTAGTGGTAATGGCTTAAAGAAAATAGTTAAACATAATAGTAAGAAAGATAAAGAAGAAATTAAGTCTATTGAAGATAAATATGAAAATGATAATAAAGTTGTTGTTTCTAGTGTTGAAGAACTTATTCATCAATCAGAAACACCAACTGTAAAGACAGAATCTGCTCCAGTACCAGATGTTAATGAACCAGTACCAGAATTAGAAGAACCAGAAGTTAATCAATCTTATAAATTTCCCCCAATTACTTTATTAAATGTTGCTCCAAAAAAGAATAACACTGAAAATAAAGCGGTAATAAAAGACACTATTGTTTCTTTGGAAACTGTTTTTCATGACTTTGGAATAGATGCTAAAGTAGTTGCGGCTAATGTTGGACCAGCAGTAACCCAATATGAATTAGAAGTTAAAGCAGGTACTAAAGTAAGTAGAATACTTAGTTTAAATAGAGAAATAGCTCTTGCTACAGCCGCTAAAGATGTTATTATTCAAGCACCAATACCTGGTAAACGTACAATTGGTGTAGAGATACCTAATAAGAGTATTTCTATGGTAACAGTAAGAGAAATTATGGAAACTATTCCTAAATCTATGGATGATAGTAAATTACTTGTTACTTTAGGTAAGAATATTATGGGTAAACCAATTACCTGTGAAATAAATAAAACACCACACTTATTAGTTGCGGGTTCTACTGGTAGTGGTAAATCTGTTTGTATAAATAGTATTATTGTTTCTATTCTTATGCGTACTAAACCAGATGAAGTAAAACTAGTTCTAGTTGACCCTAAAAAGGTTGAACTTTCTATGTATAATGGCGTACCACATTTACTTGCACCAGTTGTAACTGATCCTAAGAAAGCAAATATTGCTTTAAAGAAAATAGTTGTAGAAATGGAACGAAGATATGATGTGTTCGAAGCAAGTGGAACTAAGAATATAGCAGGATATAATGCTTATGTTGAAAAGAAAAATAAATCTTTAGATGAAGCAGGTCAAATGAAGAAAATGCCATTTATTGTAGTTATTATTGATGAGTTAGCAGATTTAATGCTTGTTGCGGCTAAAGAAGTAGAAGACTCTATTATGCGTATTACACAAATGGCACGTGCTGCGGGTATACATTTAATTGTCGCAACACAAAGACCTAGTACGGATGTAATTACTGGTGTAGTTAAAGCAAATATTCCATCACGTATATCATTTGCGGTATCATCAGGAATTGACTCTAGAACCATTTTGGATAGAGTAGGAGCGGAAAAATTATTAGGTAAAGGTGATATGTTATTCTTACCACAAGGAGAGAATACGCCGATCCGTGTTCAAGGTACATTTATATCTGATGAAGAAATTAAAAATGTTGTTGATTTTGTTATTTCTCAACAAAAGGCTCGTTACGATGAAACACTTACAATGGATGAAGAGGAAATGCACGCAACTACTATGGTAGATGATGTACAAGGACATGGTAGAGATGCAGAAGAAGAACCATTATATAATGAAATAGTTGAATTCGTTGTAACACAAGGTAAAGCTAGTGCTTCTTTATTACAACGTAGATTTAGATTAGGTTATAATCGTGCGGCTCGTTGTATAGATTTATTAGAAGAGCGAGGTATAATTGGTCCTAATAACGGTTCTAAACCTCGTGAAGTACTTGTTAAACTTGAATCAAAGGATGATAATGAATAGCATCCTTTTTTGATTTTTAATTTACATACAAAGTATTAAATGTTATAATGTAAAAGATGAGGATGTGAAGATATGATATATTTAGACTATAGTGCAACAACACCAGTTAATAAAGAAGTATTAGATACTTTTGTAAAAGTTAGTAACAATTATATAGGTAATCCTAATTCTTTACATAAATTAGGCGTTGAATCAAAAAAATTAATAGATGCTTCTACGGAGCAAATTGCAAAAATATTAAAAGTAAAACCTAGTGAAATCATTTATACTAGTGGTGCTAGTGAATCTAATAATACAGCTATTAAAGGAGTTGCTTTAAAATATAAAAACAGAGGTAATCATATAATAACTACTTCTTTAGAGCATTCTTCTATATATGCTCCACTTAATTATTTAACGGAATTAGGTTTTGAAATAGATTTTGTAAAATTAGATAAAAATGGTCGAGTAGATATTGATGACTTAAAAAGATTAATGCGTGATACTACTATTTTAGTAACTATTAGTGCTGTAAATAGTGAACTTGGTATAATGCAACCAATTGCGGAAATTGGTGAGCTATTAAAAGATTATCCTAAATGTTTCTTCCATGTTGATATGACGCAAGCTGTAGGAAAAATACCTGTTTCATTTAAAAATATTGATTTAGCAAGTTTTTCTTGTCATAAATTTTATGGTATTAAAGGCGTTGGATGTTTATATAAAAAAGAAAATATTGTTATTGAACCTTTAATTCATGGTGGCAAAAGTACAACTATCTATCGTAGCGGAACACCTGCTACGGCATTAATCGCGTCTTTTGCTAAAGCATTGCGTTTAATTTATGAAAACTTAGATGAACATGTAAAAGAAATAACTAAAAAGAATATTTATTTAAAAGAAAAGTTGAGTAAATATGATGGTGTATTTATTAATAGTAATGAGTATTCTATTCCGCATATATTAAATTTAAGTATAATAGGTGTTAAACCAGAAACTATGTTGCATGCTTTAGAAGAACATGATATATATATATCAACACAAAGTGCTTGTTCAACAGGTGCTAGTTCTAAGGCGGTAATGGCTGTTACTAATAGTGAAGAAAGAGCTAACTCTAGTATTCGTATTAGTTTATCACATTTAACTACTAAGGAAGAGTTAGATACATTTATGGAAGCATTTGATGAATGCTATAAACATTTGAAAGTAAGGTGATTAGTTTGAAAGTATTAAAGTTTAATGCTATTTGGTGTAGTGCATGCTTAGTTATGAAAAAGACTTATAATCGTATTTTTGATGAATACAAAGAATTCGAAGTAATTACTTACGACTACGATATAGATGAAAATATGGTTACTAAGTATAACATAGGTACTACAATACCAGTTTTAATATTTTTAAATAATAACGATGAAGAAATAACTCGTATAATTGGTGAAAAAAGTTATGACTATATTAAAAATGTTATAGAAACAGAGGTAAAACAAAATAATGAAGTATAAATTAAAATATTTAATATTTTTATTCATAGTTTTATTATTTCCTATAAGTGCAAAAGCTAATGATGTAAATATTTATTTATTTCATTCACAGGATTGCTCACATTGTAAAGCAGAAATTAAATGGTTAGAGGAAATAAAAGAAAACTATGATAATGTTACTGTACAAGAATATGAAGTAACTAGAAATAGTGATAATGCATCTTTGGAAAGCAAAGTAAAGAAACAATTTAATACTACTACACCTTTAGTTCCTTTTACCGTAATTGGAGAAAAATATTTCATTGGTTTTACTGATGATACCAAGTCGGGAATTACTAAAATGATTGATAAATATTCAAATGAGGAACATCGTGATGTAGTAGATGAAGTAATAAACGGCATTGATAATGGAATTATTACTAATGGTGATAAACTAGATGATAAATTTACTATACCTATAATTGGTGAAGTTAATGCTAAAAATGTTTCACTTCCTATAATAGCAATTGTAATAGGTTTTGTAGATGGCTTTAATCCTTGTGCTATGTGGGTGTTAATATTTTTAATAAGTATGTTAATGGGTATGAAAAATAAAAAACGTATGTGGATTTTGGGTTTAACATTCTTAGCAACATCAGCCTTAGTATACGTATTATTTATGTTTGCATGGTTAAATATTGCAGTATCTTTAATAGAAGTAATGTGGATACGCTATTTAATTTCTATAGTAGCATTAGTAGGGGCATTTATTAATTTGAAGAGTTTCTATAAATCTGTTACCAAGAAAGATAGCGGTTGTGAAGTAGTAAATGATACTAAAAGAAAACGTATTATGAAATATATTAAAAAATTTACTGCTGAAAAACATTTTATTTTAGCACTATTAGGAGTAATGGGCTTAGCGTTTGCTGTTAATTTAATTGAACTTGCATGTTCAGCCGGTCTTCCTTTAATGTTTACACAAATACTTGCTCTTAATAACCTTAATACTATTCAGACTATTATATACGTAGCACTTTATATATTATTCTTCTTAATTGATGATATAGTAGTATTTACAGTAGCAATGTTTACATTACAATTAACAGGTATATCAACAAAATATACTAAGTATTCGCATTTAATAGGTGGTATTATAATGTTATTAATAGGATTACTTATGATATTTAAACCTAGTTGGTTAATGTTTAACTTTTAGACACGTTTGTGTCTTTTTTTGTAAAAAAAAATAATTAGATTAATATAATGGAAATAGGAGGTATGAATTATATGTTCAAAAGTAAATTTTTTAGGAACTATGGATTTTCTTTAATAATGCTTATTTCCATTATTCTAGGTAGTGTAGTGGGAATTATATTTAAAGAAGATGCTAGTATCTTAAAACCATTTGGTGATATATTCTTAAATTTAATGTTTACAATAGTAGTACCACTAGTATTTTTTACAGTTACTAGTAGTATTGCCAAAATGTTAGATTTAAAACGTTTGGGTAAGATAATGGGTTGTTCTTTATTTATCTTTGTTACAACTTGTATCATAGCCGCTATCATTATGTTAATTGGTGTTAAAATTGTATCACCAGTAGATGGAAGTATTTTAATAGATACTACCGAGGTAGTGGAAAATTTAAGTATAGGTGACCGTATAGTTGAAGCTATTACAGTTAGTGATTTTAGTGATATTTTATCACGTAGTCATATGTTACCATTAATTATATTTTCTATAATAGTAGGTATTAGTATAAGTTTACTTAAAGATAAAGGTAAAAATATAACAGAACTATTAGATACTTGCTCTAAGGCTATGATGAAGGCTGTAAAAATAATTATGTATTATGCTCCAATTGGTTTATTTGGCTATTTTGCTAACTTGATTGGTACATTTGGTACTAATTTAATAGAAGGCTATATAAAAAGTTTATTCATTTATGTAGTAGTTGGTATTTTATATTATTTAATTTTTTATACAATATATGCTTATATAGCAGGTGGTAAGTTAGGGGTAAGAAAGTTTTATAAAAATATTTTAAATCCTACCGCTGTTGCTCTTGCTACACAGTCATCTTTAGCAACACTTCCTACTAATTTAGATAGTGCTAAAAAAATAGGAATACCTAAAGATATAAGAGAAGTTAGCATTAGTATTGGTAGTAGCATGAATATGCATGGTAGTGTAATGAGTGCTATACTCAAAATTGCTTTCTTGTTTGCTATTTTTGGTCGTAGTTTTACAGGTTTTGATACTTATTTAATAGCGATATTAATAGCGGTGTTATCGGGAGTAGTAATGAGTGGTATACCAGCAGGTGGACTAATAGGGGAGATGTTGATCGTTAGTATGTATTCTTTCCCAGCTGGAGCATTTGCTATAATATCTACAATAGGAATTATTATTGATGCACCAGCAACCGCTATTAACGTAGTTGGTAATCCTGCTAGTGCTATGCTTATTTCTAGATTAGTAGAAGGAAAAGATTGGTTAAAAAAGAAGTATGATTAACCAAATTTTTAATAATCTTGTTTAATTTGACATAAAAACTAAAATGTTGTAGAATAGGAAACACAATTTAAAAAAGAGGTGTGTTATATGACAAATCGCATTAATTTTAAAAATATTTCTGCTCTTTTAGATGCCGTAGATGAAACTAATGATGTTGGTTTTTTTCAAAAAAATTTCTTATGTTATTTTTTAAGAACTGGGGATACTAAATGTTTCTCAAAAGAAGCAAGAAAGATTATTAAAAAAGTTAATTTTGAAGAATTATTAATTGACGTTCAAGCAACTTTAATGTTACATGATTCTGTTAAGTGCCTTATTAAAGATGATATGTGTAAAATGTATAGTAGTAATTATTGGGAGTTATTATATTCTAATATGCCAAGTACAATTGATAACTATGATGGTTTTGTAGAGCAGTATAGAAATAATTTTAATGAATTAATAGCAAGTGAATGTCCAACGTTTAATATGATAATATATACTTGTTTAGAAGATACGTTACTATACGTTAGAAAAGTATTTAATAGTAATATAAACGATAAAGAACTTATTTGGGAATACATTAGTGCTATGCGTATTCCAAATGTCATTTTATCAGAAAAAGAAAAACTATCAGAAAATAAAAAAGGTTTATTTAAAAAATTACAAAAAACAAAAGAAGGTCATAAATATTAAAATTTAACCTTCTTTTATTTTATCTACATTTTTAAAATTCATTTTAGCAATATCATAAAGTTTATCAAAACCATACTTTTTAACAATTTCTTTTGCTACATCATTTACTTTGTCACTTGCACCTTTTAAAAGGAAAGTATTTACGGATTCACCAAGTTTATCAAATTCTTTTAAGAATATATATCTACTAATTAAAGAAGCACAGGCAACAGATAAACATTTATCTTCAGCTTTAGTCATAAATGTAATATTTCTAACAACGTTAGGGCTAGTTTTTAAATAATTAAAATAAACAAATGGTTTAGCAAATTGATCTACTACTATGTAGTCATAATTATAGCCTTTATTTTTCATAGTAAATAAAGCCTTGTTGTGCATAATAGCTTTAATTTTATTCATATTAATATCAGCACTATATTTTTGATTATATTCTTTATTAGAAAGAATAATACTTTCATAAGGAATAACCTTTATGATCTTAGGAACTATTTCTAATATTTTTTCATCAGTTAATTTTTTAGAATCTTTAACACCTAATTTCTCTAAAAATGGAATATTTTCTTTAGCAACATAGGTACTAGTAACTACAATTGGACCAAAGAAGTCACCAGTTCCAACTTCATCTGAACCTATTGAATTAGAGTGGTATATTTTAGGATCGATGTATTCATCTTTTTTTTCTTTTTTATCTTTAGTTTCACTGTTGGTAACTTCTATTTTTTTTAGTGGGGTAAGATGCCTTTCACGTTCAATCCAAAGTTTAGCAGAAATATCAGCACTAGGGCCTTGGAATACTGCTTTTCCAGATTCGTAAAGAGTTACAACACAATCAGCATCATCTGCTTGAAATACAGCATATGCTGGGGTCTTAGGACGAACTGTATCTTGAAAAAATTCTTGCATTTCACTTTTAGTATTATCACTTACTTTTAGAGTTATTGTCATATAATCATTCCTTTACTTATTTTATTTTATCATAAAAAATGTTAAATTACTTTATTTTTTTTAGTATTTATAATATAATTTTAATATAGAAAGAGGTATTGTTAGATGAATATAGTTGATTTAATTATAATTATATTAATTTTATTTGGTGCCGTAATAGGTTTTAAGAGAGGATTTACTAAATCTTTAGTATCTGCGGTAGGTCTTATTGCTATTGTAATAATTGCATTTTTATTAAAAAATCCCGTTTCTACAGTTTTATATGAACATTTACCATTTTTTCAGTTTGGTGGTGTAATAAAAGGTGTAACAGTTTTAAACATTGCTTTATATGAATTATTAGCATTCATTATAGTTTTAGCTATTTTAGGTATAGTATTAAAAATACTTATGATAGCAACATCAATTTTTGAACGTATACTAACATTAACTATTATTTTAGGAATTCCATCTAAGATTTTAGGTGCTATAATTGGAGCTCTAGAATGGTTTATCTTAGTATTTATTGGTCTTTATGTATTAAATATGCCAGTAGTTAATGTTAAGGAAATAAATAATTCGACATTAGCACCTAAAATATTAAATAATACACCAATTTTATCTGGAGTAATTAAAGATACTAATGATGTTATTAACGAGTTTGCTAGTATTAAAGATAGATATACTGATAAGAATGTTGATACTAATGAATTTAATAAGGAAACATTAGATCTATTCTTAAAATATAACGTAGTTAGTGTTGATTCTGTTGATAAATTAATAAAAGATAATAAATTAAAAATTGATGGAATCGATGAAGTTTTAGTTAAATATAGAAAAGAGGAAAAGTAATATGGCTGTTATACATGCTGATGAAAGCAGTTTTGGTAGTTTAATAAGTAATGACTTAGTATTAGTTGATTTTTATGCTAATTGGTGCGGTCCTTGTAAAATGTTATCGCCAATTTTAGAGAGTATAGCAAATGAAAGAGAAAATGTAAAAATAGTAAAAGTAGATGTTGATGAATGTGAAACATTAGCTCGTTCTTATGGTATTATGAGTATTCCTGCATTATTGCTTTTTAAAGATGGTAAATTAAAATCACAAAAAGTAGGTTTTTTGCCAGAGTCAGAACTTAAAAAATGGATTGAAGAGGAGAAATAACTCTTTTTCTTTTTAAAAATATATGATATAATCATAAAGAGGGTAGAAAGTATATGAGAAAAAATGGATTTACTTTAGTAGAACTTTTGGCAGTTATAATCATAATGGGTCTTTTAGCAACAATGATTTTTCCAATGATATATACTAGTCTTTCTAATAGCAAAGAAAATGCTTTTGATGTTGTAAAAAGTAATATTATTAGTGCCGCTAAAGACTGGTCCGCTATGAACGTTAGTAAACTTCCAGAAAGTGGTGACAGTATAAATGTTAAACTTAGTGAGTTAAAACAGGGATATCTACCTCTAAATGTTAAAAATCCAAAAACAAATGCTATTATATCTAATGAATCTTATGTTTATATTAGAAATTATAGTGGAAATTATGTATACAGTGTGTATATATATGACATTCCGGATTATATGACTACTAATACTGCAATAATATTTACTGGGAACCTTCTTATTGAAGAACTAGATCAAAATTCAGAAATTGGTAATTATGACATTACTGTTAAAGATGGAAATGGTACGGTTCTTGACTATTCTAAACAATATATATTTAATGATGAAGAGATTGGTGCTATTAACACCAGTGTAAGTGGCGTATATTCTATAGTGTATACTGTACTTTATGATGGTAATATTTATAAGGCTGTAAAAACAATAATAATAAAATAGAGGTGCAAAAATGAAAAATAAGTTATGTTTAAAAATTGTTTTAGTTGTATTGATAATAATTATTCTTATGATTCCTATTTTTATATTTGTTAGTAATGATAATAAAAATAAGGAATATGATAGTCTACTAGAAAAAATAAAGAGTGCTACCAGCGTTTATCTTAAAGATTATAATTTAGAAAATAGTAGCAGTAGAATAAAATTAGGAAAGCTTAAAGAGTATAGTTTAATAGATGATGCACTTGTTAATCCTAAAACAAATAGACCATTATCCAATGAAAGTTATATTATAAATAATAATGGTACTTATGAAATAAAATTATATGATATTCCTAAGGAAATAGATACTAAAGGTTTGATAATTACTTTTAATGGTGATCAAAATATGCAGAATAATCTTTCAGTAAGGTACTCTGAACTTGGAATTAATGTATATGATGGTGGTAATCAATTAGATTATTCTACGCAGTATTTTGTTAAAAATAAAGAAGTACAAAGCATAGAGACGTCAAAACCTAGAAATTATGAAGTTGTGTATACTGTTATTAATAGTAAAGGTGAACTAGCCAAAGTAGTTCGTACCGTTATTGTTCAATAGGTGTATTATGAAAAAAAAGTTTCTATTTATAGCGTTATTTTTACTATTATTTCCTCTAAATATTAATGCTACTGTTTGTAGTGATAATCAAATAAAAAAGTTTGAATTTTTAGCTAAAGAAATTCAAACTACATTCGATTATACTGAAACAAGCGATGGTATATTATTTACAGTTAATTTTCATAATGTTGATGATAATCTATATTTGGTTGATTATAATTCAGCTTCTACATTATTGATTTATAAAAAAGATCAAAATGGTCTTATAAGTGTACCAGAATGCAAGGCTAGTACAACTTATACTTTCAGTGTATTAAATGAAAATTCTGTTTGTGATTCAAAGATTATAACAAAAATAAAAGTTACTACTCCTAATTATAATAAGTACTATAAAGATTCTTTGTGTTCTGGTATAGAAAATTATTCTTATTGTCAAAAATGGAGTAATCTTGGCAGTGTGTCTTATAATGAATTTAAAAGAAATGTTGAAAATTATAAAAAGCAACAGGAAACTAATAATAACACAAATAATAATGTCCCAGAGGATAATGATACTAATAGAATTAGAAACTTTATAGCAAATAATTATATATATATTATAATAGGTATAGTTGTAATTTCTGGGGTAATAGTTCTAGTATATAATAATAAAAAGAAAAATGATTGGTAAAAGTTACTAAGCTAGTAACTTTTTTGTTGACAAAAAATAAACTCTTTGTTAAAATAAAGACGTTTTAAAACTTATATTTGCTAGTACAGAAATATAACAAAATAGGAGGGTTTATATATGAAGAATTTAGAAGTAAATAAAAAATTACTTCAAAGTCTTGCTAAAAAGGGATCAAGTCTTGTTTTAGTAAGTTCTTTATTACTAGCAACACCTAACATATTACCAGTAAGCAGTAATTATGTATACGCTAGTAGTAGTGAAGAATTAGAAAATTTAACAGTAAAGGTAGGAATAAATTTATATCTAAACGATAAAGGATTTATACCAAAAGATGTAAATGGTAATGAAACATATCCATTTATCTTAAATGGAACTACATACGTACCAATAAGAGCCATAGCGGAATTATTTAACGCTAATATTGGTTGGGATGAAAGTAGTAATACAGTATCAATAAATACAACAGGAGAAAGTGCTAAATTAACACATACACCAAGAATAACACAAGCTTTAGTAGATTATAATATTAGTGCAAAAAAGGGAACAAAATTAGTAATAAATGGAGTAGAAGTAATACCAAAAGATGCGAATGGAAATATAAAAGATATATATGTAGCAAATGGAACAACATATGTACCAGTAAGAGCAGTATCAGAAGCATTAGGATTACCAATTACTTGGAGTGATAAAACAAATAGCGTATTTATAGGAAATCATAAATCTACAGATTTAACAGTAGAAAACATCAATGATCCAGAGTACTTTGATAAATGTGGTAGAGATTTTATTAAATTTGATTATCAACCTTTAGAAACATCTTATTATTATGATGGAAGATACTATGGATTAAAAAAAGAAATGCGTGAAGCATCAGTTTATCCTCCAGAAATGACAATGTATTTACTTAACATAGAATATTGCACTGAAGATATTGCTAATTCAATTTTTAAAAATTATGACTATGATACCCTTAATAGAGTAAAATACTTTTTTGTTTATCTTTGCGATTATATTGGAACACCATTTTCAAATATTCAGTTTAATAAATATATGATTGAACAAGATAAAGCTGATTTTTTAACTAAAGTGCAGGAAGCTGCTATAAAATGTAATCCAAAATATTCTACCTTCACAGGTGATTTTACTCAAATTAATCAACTGATAGATGAATACTTTTACGATAATAACGCCAAAGTTTCGTATGGCTGTGATTATGTGCTTGATTATTTAATGTCAGAGTTTTCAATTTTAACTGTAAGAGAATATGATAATGAACGTTCTGATTATGATGAACTAGGAAAATTGACAATGCAGACAAGAAAGGTAGTATATTCAACAATAGAAACCGCCTACGAAAATACGCATAGTAAGGAACTTACAAAGTAAAAATTAAATACCAAGTAAAATTGGTATTTTTTTTATATAAAAAATATGTTATAATTTATAAAGAGAATAGAGGTGCATTTATGAATAAAAAGATAAGGTTAGTATTTTTAGTTTTATTATTGATCGCATTATTTCCAATAATGATTACGAATGTTAGCGCTGATGAAAGTGCTATACAACAAGCTGGTGAAGTTTATGGCTGTGGTGGTGCTGAATGGTGTTGGCCTGAGTCTAAATTTGGTGGGTTGGTAAATGGACTTAGGGTATCATTTTATCATAAAGATGGTTATAAGGTAGGCAAATCATTAGATTTTGTTAATAGTTATACCGCTTTAAATGCTATTAAAAACACTTCTATGTATACAGCCAATACTGGTTATACTAAATTAGATTATTTAGCTAACGGTAGTAGTATTAGTAATCCATACTGGTGGTGGAACAATTTTGGCAATGTAAGTAACGTTTATTACTTAGAATTCTCAAAATTTTTGTCTGGTAGTGGTGGCACTTCTATTGATGTTTTTACTGATTATTTAAGAATTAATAATTTAGATGATGTTAAATATAAGTTTGAAAACTTTGAAACTAATTTTCAGTTTCCTTATGGCATAAATCTAGATAAAATTATATCTAATCCTGCAGATTACTATTTAATAGTAGAACCAATTACTGTTTTAATAAATCAACGTAATGGTAATTATTACTATGGAACTTATGTAGAACTACAGATGTTACGTTCATCATACCCAATTAGTAAAACTCGAGAAGATAGACTAGTTGGTGTTGATATTCTATTTAGAAAAAATACCACTAAATCAAGTGGCTACTCTTTAGCCAAATCTATTTACTTAGGTAAAGCAATAAGTGCATCGGACTCTAAATTTAAATCTACTTTAACACAACTTCATAATAAAACCGACGAGCGAGACATAGCTAATTCATCAACAAAGTATAATACCTATGTTGATACTTTAGATAATGGATATGGAATTGGAGCTTTGTGGTTAAATACTCCACGAAAATCAGAGTGTTACCAATATGGACCAGGTTGGTATGCGGAAACAAATAGTTGTGTACCACCCGCAACAACATTTGACAAATGTGAAGTATTAGAACCAAAAACCGATAGTTGCGTTACAGGTAATGGTAACGCTATTGAATATCAATATACTAATTGTACTTTGGATGATGACAATTCAAATTTTATTCAGCACTCATATAAATCCGGTTCCAATACTGTTACTGTAGATATAGCAAGAATACAATGTAGTGAAAAGTACTATATAGCTACATTTCACGTGGCAAATGATTTTCATGCTATAGTAGGTACTAATCCTAGTGATCCTTTAGGTATTTTGGCA
The DNA here is from genome assembly GCA_934154785.1 of uncultured Bacilli bacterium. GTDB lineage: Bacteria > Bacillota_I > Bacilli_A > RF39 > UBA660 > SIG204. Next base: position 599,635 of record CAKPGL010000001.1, read on the forward strand.
GGTTCTTATTATTCTATAAGTGGTCCAGTTGTTTATCACAAAAAAACATGTAATTATGTTGAGGATGTTTCCGGCTGGGAGAATTTTGTTAGAGGAATGATATATGATGCTACAAGGAGTGAAGGTGGATGCCAAAGGAAAGTAACAGATTACTGTGATCAATATGATGGTGAAGGAAATAGAGTTGGAACTTATGCATGCGGTTATCATTATGAAACAGATACTACTTGTGCTAACGAGTGGAACGCTATAAAGGAAGATAAAATTGATTTGGCAAAAAAATTAAAACAAAAGTTTAATAGCTTAAATAATAATCTTGGAGAAAAAGTAAATAGTAATGTTTCACCTGATACATTACCAGATATAAAGTTGGATACTATAATTTCTAATGAAACTAAAACGGTTTCTTATGAGTTAACACCAACATTTAATAAATTAGAGGACTTAAGACAAGATTATGGCTATGGTTATAAAACTACTTATATTTACGGATTAAAGCAAGTAAATAATATCGACATAAATCGTTATATTAGTTTAGATACTATTAGTGACGCAAAAAGTAATTCTAATATGAGCAAAGTGCTAGATTTAGGACATGCTAGTATCACAACACCTATTAATATAAAAGAGGGTGTATATAATTATAGTATAAATTATAAGGATATATTTAATAATAAGTTTAAAAGTATAATAAAAAAATATAGTAATAATAAGTATGATATAGATAATACAGAAGATATATCTACTAAACAATGCCCATATAGTATATTTAGTAGAAATATTGAAAAATTTTGTACTACAAATTGTAGTGATCCTAATGAAAGATTTACGGTTCCTAAAATAAAAATGATATATAGACCAATTAATTTAAATTATCCATTTCCAGGAAAAGATGGAAATGGTAGAACACCAGGTTTAAATTGGAATATAGAGGCTATAAATCAATATATAACTTATAATAGAAATACAGGAAATATTGAAGAGAATAAACCAAACCCAGATGCTGTTTATGCAAAAAAACCTTTATATACAATTAAGTTAGATTCTAGTAAAATAAAAGCAATAAGAGAATATAATAAAACACATGCTTATGATGATTTTGAATTAGATTGTACTGAAGGAACAGGTACAGAATGTATTAGTAAATTTTTAAGAGATTATGATTTAATTACAAGTGGAACTTGTAAAGATGTTACTAAAGATAATTTCTATAGTTGTGCTGATAAATAGGAGGTAAAACAATGAGAGAGTCAATGTGGGGAATATTTGTAGTTGGTGTAGGTGTAGGACTAATTTTACTTATCTATTTTTTTCAAGGAGTAACTAACACTGATGAACATAATTATTATTTACTTAGAGAAACCACAGAAGCTGCTATGCAGGACGCTGTATATATGATTGATTATAGAGTAAATAACGTAATTTCTATTAATCGTGAAAAATTTGTAGAATCATTTATTAGAAGATACGCAGAAAATGCAGATTTATCTAATAATTATACTATAGAAATATATGATGTAAATGAACAACCTCCTAAAGTTAGTTTAAGAGTAAAGTCAACTAAAGAAGGTGTTGTTGCTAATGAACAAGTTACAATAGGGCTTAACAATCAATTAAGTGCTATTATAGAAGAAATTACACCAACAAAATAAAAGAGCTTAAACGCTCTTTTTAAATTTTTCTATAAAGTCCAATTGCTTTTCCTAAAATAGTTACATTGTTAAATATAAAAGGTGCCATAGTATCATTTTCTGGTTGTAATCTAATATGGTCTTTTTCTTTATAAAAGGTTTTTAAAGTGACTTCATTTTCGTCTGTCATAGCTACAACTATTTCTCCGTTATTAGCAGTATTAGATTTTTCAACAATAACTATATCGCCATCAAATATTCCAGCATTAATCATGCTATCACCACTAACATTAAGAGTGAATACTGATTTATTTTTAGGAACTAGGGAAGCAGGTAATGCAAAATAGTTATCAGGATTTTCAATTGCTTCTATTGGATTCCCCGCAGTTATTTTCCCTAATAAAGGCACTTCGATAGTTTTGTTATCATCGTTTAAATATTCATTTTCTACTAATAATTCAATAGTACGATTCTTAGATTTTTCCATTCTTAGATAACCCTTATCTTCTAGGTTATGTAGATGAACATGGATAGTTGCGGGACTAGATAAATCTAGTGCTTTTCCTATTTCTCTTACTGTAGGTGGATATCCTTTAGTAGCTAAATATTTTTTTATAAATATAAGTATATCATTTTGTCTTTTAGTTAATTCTGACATAAAAATTCCCCTCTCTTTATTGATTATAACACATAATTTTGTTTGTGTAAACGTATGTTTGAAAAATATTATAAATATATTGAAACAAAAACAAATGTTTGATATAATGATAAGGGAGGATGTTATGGAGAGAATATATAATAAATTAGTTAGAGACAATATTCCAAATATAATTAAAAATAATGGTGAGATACCAGTCACAAAAGTATTAGATCAATCTGAGTATAAGAAAGCATTAGAAAATAAACTATACGAGGAATATAAAGAAGTTATTGCATCTAGTGGAACTGATAGACTTGAGGAACTAGCGGATATGCTTGAAGTAATAAAATCATTAGCTATTCTTGAAAATAAAAATTTAAATGATATTATTCTTTTAGCGGAACAAAAATCTTCTAAACGTGGTTCATTTAAAGAAAGAATATTCCTAGAAAAAGTAATTACTAAAAAATAATATAAATATAATATTATTCGACAAAAATATAATATTTTTCTAGCTATAATGAAATCGGTGATAGCATGAGAAAGTATTATATTTTTATGATTAAAAGTGAGTATTATAATATTTATATGAAAAATAATCATATTTTGTATCAAACATTAAAAACACTTGCTAATATAAGCGTTGATAATAGTAGTTACGGGCTAGAACTTTATAATCAGATCTGTGATTTATTTGATACTAAAAGAATTAGTAAATATTTTGAAAATATTAATAGCAAAAAACAAGGAAATAAGTACATAGTAGATTTTTGTAATCAAATTACAACTTTCTATGTTAGAAATTCTTGTTTAGTATGTATTACAGAAAATAATATACCCTCTATACTAAGAGTACTTACTTATTATTATCCTTATTTATTCGCGTGTGATTTTATAAATAATGATTACTTCTTCTTAAATAGAAGTTCCTTATATCCTTCTAAAGGCTTATATTCAATGAATTAACATTTACTTTATATAAATTTAGAAAAAATTACCATAAAGTCTTGACACCAATTATTGTTTAGGAGTAACATTAAGTTAATATTTTAAAGAGGTGGTTTTATGGTAAATACATTTAATAAAAATTCTATTAAATGCGAATTAAATGGAATTTGCTTAAATTTCATATCTTTAGTATGTGTAGAAGGTAAGGTAAAGAGTGCAAAGTGAGGTATCTCATTCTGCGCTCTTTTGTTTTGGAGGAGTATATGGATATAACAATTAATAAACTATTAGATAAAGTAAAATCTTATAATCCTGAAGAGGTTGCTATTATAAAAAAAGCTTATGATTATGCTTATAATCTGCATAATGGTCAATACCGTGAAAGTGGTGAACCTTATATAATTCATCCATTATCTGTTGCGTATATTTTAGCGGATATGCATGCTGATAAAGATACAGTATGTGCAGGACTTTTACATGATACTATAGAAGACGCAAATGTTACTAAAGAAGATATAGCCCATTTTTTTAATCAAGATATAGCTTCCCTAGTAAGTGGTGTAACTAAACTTGCTAAAATGAATTTTTCTTCTAAACAAGATCAAAATGACGCTAATACAAGAAGGATAATTACTAGTATTACTGAAGATGTAAGAATAATAATTATTAAACTTGCTGATAGACTTCATAATATGCGTACACTACAATATAAAAGTGAATTTAAACAAAGAGAAAATTCTTTAGAGACCATGGAAATATTTGTACCACTTGCTTATTCTATTGGAGCATATCGTATAAAATCAGAATTAGAAGATTTATCACTTCGTTATTTGAAACCTGATATGTATAAGAGTATTGAAGAGAAAAAACTAAAAATAGAAGAAGATAGTAATGCTTGTTTGCAAGAAATGCTTTATAAAATAGAAGAAATACTTAAAAATAAAGATATACCATATGAAATAAAAGTAAGAACTAAAAACATTTATGGAATTTATAAGAGATTAAATGATGGTCATAAACTATCTGATATACATGATTTACTTGCTTTAAAAGTTATGGTTGATGAAATAGATAATTGCTATAGAACATTAGGTTTTATTCATGCTAAATATCATCCTATTAATGATAAATTTAAGGATTATATATGTAATCCTAAAACTAATATGTATCAGAGTTTACATACAACTGTATTTGGTCCAGATGATAGACTAGTTCAAACCCAAATAAGAACTTTTGATATGGATAAAATTGCCTCATTTGGTTTAACTGCTTACTGGGATATTAATAAAGGTAAAGCTAGGTATGTAATGCAAGAAGATTTAAAAAACAAATATCAATTTTTTAAATCTTTAACAGAAATAAATTCTACTTTTGGGGATAATAAGGAATTTGTATCTCAAGTAAAAAGTGAATTATTTTGTGATAGAGTATATGTTTATACAACAAAAGGAGATATTATAGAACTTCCTAAAGGATCTACTATAATAGATCTTGCTTATAAATTAGATTTAGGTAATATTTTGGTTGGAGCATATGTTAATGATGAAATTAGATCAGTAGATTATGTATTAAAAAATAAAGATAGAGTTAGAATTGTTACTAATAATTTATCTTATGGACCTAAAGCGGACTGGATAAATATAGCTCAAACCAGTTTAGCTAAAAAGAAAATAAAAGAATTTAACAACGATATAAAATAGTTTGGATAATGGTTATGATTACAAAAATAATCGCTATTGATGTTGGTGAAAATAAATAATTTTGATATTCATTTTCATTTAAGTAAATTATTAAAGAAGTAATAAATTCTAATTTTCTATTGATAAATTTAATCTATTTTAGTAAAATGTTAATAGAAGGGATGATATTAAATGGATTGGATAGCATTTTTATTAGATTTATTAAAAGTATTAGGAGGTCTAATAGTTGGTATTGTTATAGGTTTCTTTATAGCACGTAAGTATATGAAGAAATATATGCAAAAGAACCCTCCTATTAATGAGCAAATGATTAAAGCGATGATGACTCAAATGGGTAGAACACCTAGTCAAAAACAAGTTAATCAAATGATGAAAACAATGAATAAATATATGGAATAGAAAGTTAATCTTTCTATTTTTTTTGCATAAATTATACTGGTGATTATATGAAACCTATAATAGGAATTATTACAAGAGCAACTACAACCAGTGAAAATAATATCATGTACGGAGTTTATGACTCCTTAGCACGTTCCATAAAAGAAAGTGGGGGAATACCTATTGGGATCTTACCATCTAGTATAAAAGATATAGATTTATCACTGATAGATGGCTTAATTTTTCAAGGTGGTGACGACTTTACTGACTACGAGCGAGAGTTACTTTTATTGGCACACAAAAATAATATAAAAACACTAGGTATTTGTTTAGGCATGCAATTAATGGGAACTATGTTTAATGGTTCTATTATTGATGTAGAAAATCATAAATATAAAGATAAAAATTATGTTCATAAAGTAATATTAAAGGAAGATTCTACCTTATATAAGATATTTAAACAAAAAGAGATTATGGTAAATAGTAGACATAAATCTGCTCTTAAAAATACTTCTTTAAGTGTTATTGGTATAAGTGATGATGATGTAATAGAAGCTATCGAGGATAAAAATAAAGATTTCTTTTTGGGAGTACAGTGGCATCCAGAAACAATGATTACATATGACAAATTACAACAAGAATTATTTAATTACTTTGTAAATATATGTAGGAGGCCTGTATGAAATATTTAGATATTGTAAAAAGTTTATCTTATTTAGTTATTAAAGGTAATATTGAACAAGAATTTAATGGAAAAATTAGAATTGATAGTAGACTCGTAAAACCCGGTGATATCTTTGTTGCAATAGTCGGAAATAAAGTAGATGGACATGATTATATAAATAGTGCTATTAATAATGGTGCTAAAGGAATAATAACAGAAAAAGATATTACTGTACCAGATGATATAGTTGTAATAAAAGTACCCAGTACTAAAGATTCTTTATTATTATTAGCGGCACTAATTCGTAAATTTTATAATAATATTCCTTTAATAGCGGTTACTGGTAGTGTAGGTAAGACTACTACTAAAGAATTAATTTATTATTTATTATCAAATAAATATAAAGTACTTAGAAGTAAGGGTAATCATAATAATTATATTGGGGTTCCTTTAACTCTATTTGAATTAGATAATACTTATGATATTTGTGTCTTAGAACTTGGAATGAATCATTTAAAAGAAATAGAAAAACTATCTAATATATGTTTACCTACAGATGCAGTAATTACTTTAATCGGTACTTCTCATATAGGCTTACTAGGTTCTAAAGATAATATTTTTAAAGCAAAAATGGAAATAACTAGTGGCCTAGGTACGGGTACATTATTTGTAAATGGTGATGATTCTTATTTAAAAAAGATAAAGTCTAATATATATAGAATAATAAAATGTGGCTTAACCAAGAATAATGATATTAGGGCTCTTTCTATACTTAGTACAGATAATAATTTATATTTTAAAGTAAATATCTTAGATAAATATTACAAAGTAGTATTTCCTATACCTAACGAAGGATTAGTAAATGATATACTGCTTGCTACTGGTGTTGCTTTAAAATATAATGTTAAAATAGAAGATATATTAAATACTTTAGAAAATTATCCGGGTATTGAAAATAGAAATCAAATAATTAAGTTAAATAATAATATTACTTTAATAGATGATTCTTATAATTCTAGTTTTGAATCATTAAAAGCTGGTCTTAAAATGCTAGAATCATTTTCTAAAGATAAAATAGTAATTATTGGTGATATTTTAGAACTTGGTAGTCATAGTATAGAAATTCATAAAAAAATAAAAAATTTATTAAAAGACTATGATAAAGTTATACTAGTTGGTAATTATGTTAAAAATATAGTTGGTAAAGACTTTATATATTGTAGTAATGCCTTGGATACAGTTAAATACTTAGAAACTATTAATTTGAATGATAAGGTAATCTATGTAAAGGCATCTCATGCTTTAGGATTAAGTGAAGTAGTGGAGAGCATAAAAAAAAGAGAAAATTCTCTTTAATTTAATTTTTTTTGATTTTCATTACTCATTAATTTTTCAGGACAAGTAACTATTAATTCATTGATTTTGTTTATTAATATAAATATGTCTTCATCTTCCATACCAAAATAATCTTTGTTTATATAAAGTAACTTTTTGATTATTTCATTATCATTTAACATTCTCAAACTTCTACTTTTTTGTATCTCAAATAATTTTAATACTTTTAGCATTTTTTGTGCTTCAGCATATAGTTTTATATCTTCTTCATTTAAATTATAATTATTATTTATTAAGGCTGCTTTTAATCTAATAATTTTTTCGGCTTGTTTAAGACTTAGTTCATGACTATTTTCCAATCTTGCCTTAGCCATTGTATATTTGATATCAGCGTTTTGACATTCTACTATTGCAGAATTGATGTTCATAATTGCATCAACGGAAATACCTCTTTCTTTTAATAAATTAATGATATTGTCATCGCTTGTAAATTTTATTTCTGAACAAAATAAAATTTTACTAGTTTCGTCTAATCCTTTAGTAATATAACTTTTTGATAATTCTTTGATTCTTTTTGCTTCATGTTGTACACGTTGCTCAGCAAAATAAGAATTCTTTGTTCTTTCAGTAGTAAGATATTTAGATTGATGTCCCAACATCTTAACTGTAGCTATTTTATCACTCCCTAAAAGATTAATTGTATCTGGTGTTAGAATATTTAACAACATTTCTGATTTTAACATAAAAAACTCCCTTTCATTTAAGTATGTGTTATTATAATAGACTTTTTACTATTTGTCAAATTGACTTGCGAATATATAAAAAATAATATATAATTGTGTAGAAATGAGGGAGTATTATGAAGATTAAATATGATTTATTACATAAAGATACTAATTCTTTAGCACGTTTTGGATTACTTCATACTAACTATGGAGACTATGAAACACCAATGTTTATGCCAGTCGGCACTCTTGCTAATGTAAAAACATTATCTCCAGAAGAATTAAAAGATATGCATAGTGCTATTATTTTATCAAACACTTATCATTTATGGTTAAGACCTGGAGCAGATGTAGTTGATCATGCTGGAGGATTACATAAGTTTATGAATTATGATGGACCAATACTTACAGATAGTGGTGGTTTTCAAGTTTTTTCTTTAGCAAATAAAAAAGATATAGTTGAAGATGGTGTAACTTTTAAAAGTCATTTAGATGGTTCTAAGTTGTTTTTAACACCAGAATTATCTATCCAAATACAAAATAAATTAGATAGTGATATTGCTATGAGTTTTGATGAATGTCCCCCTTATCCAGTCACTTATGAATATATGAAAAATAGTGTTGAAAGAACTTTACGTTGGGCTAAAAGGGGAAAAGATGTCCATAGTAATATTAATCAATCACTATTTGGTATAGTTCAAGGTGGTGAATTTGAAGACTTAAGAAAATGGAGTGCTGAAAATACAGTTGCTTTAGATTTTGATGGTTATTCTATTGGTGGTACTAGTGTTGGTGAAGGAAAAGAAACCATGTATAAAATGATTGACTATTCTACAAAATATTTACCAGAAAATAAGCCACGTTATTTAATGGGTGTAGGAGATCCTATTGATATTATAGAAGGGGTTATTCGTGGTGTAGATATGTTTGATTGTGTTTTACCAACTCGTATAGCTCGTCATGGAAATGCTTTTACCAGAACTGGTAAAATTAATATAAAAAATGCTAAATATAAAGAAGATTTTACACCTATTGAAGAAAATTGTGACTGCTATACTTGCAAACATTATACCAAAGCCTATGTACGTCACTTAATTACTTCTAATGAAACATTTGGTGGAAGACTACTTTCTATTCATAATATTCGCTTCTTAATTAGATTAACAGAAGAATTAAGAGACGCTATTAAAGAAAATAGAGTCTTAGAATATAGAGAAGACTTTTTAAATAAATATAAAGGAATGAAAAATGAGTAAAATAAAAAAACATTTTTATAATATAGAAACTAAAAAGATAAATAAGACAAAAATAGTTTTATTATCGGATATTCATTATTATAATAAAGAAGATTATTTTAAATTAGAAATGATCTATAATAGTTTAAAAGAGATAAAGCCTGATTATATTACTATAGCGGGTGATCTTTTAGATAATGCTTATATTAGTGATACAAATGTTATTTATAGTTGGTTAAAAGATATTAGTTTATTAGCGACAGTTATTATTTCTATTGGTAATCATGATTTACTAGTTAAAGAAGACTTTGAAGCAGGCTTTGATAAAAAATTATTTGATAAAATAGATGCGTTAGATAACGTTTATGTTTTAAATGACAAAAGTCTTTTAATAGATAATATTAATTTCTTAGGTATAACCCTACCTGCTAGTTACTATTATGAGACTCACGAACCAAAAGATTATTTAATAAATTATATTAATAATGTATTTCCTAAAATAGATAAAGATAACTATAATATATTATTGTGCCATTCTCCCCTTAGAATATGTAATAAAGAAGTATTAAATAGTATAAATATTAAAAATAATTTAGACTTAATACTTTGTGGACATACTCATGGTGGCATAACTCCAGAATTCTTAAAGCCTATTTTAAGAAATATTGGTTTAATTAGCCCTTTTCGTAGATTATTTTTTAAGAATGCTTATGGTAAATTAAAGATAGATAATACTAATATAATAATTTCTAGTGGTATTACTAAAGCTTCTCATCGCAATCGTTTTCATGCTTTAGATAACTTTTTTGCTAGAGAAATAACTATTATAGAAATATCAAACAACATAACACAAGGTAAATAGTGTTATGCTTTTTTGTTTATTTAAGTAAGATTTAAGCAAGAATTAAGCAAGATGTGTTGATAATAATTAGATTATGTAGTATAATATAAATAAGAAAATTTAGGTGATATTTATGGATAATTATGTTCCACCATTTACAGTTACAAACACTATGTTAGAGTATGTTTCTTCTATTATGGAAAAAATAGGAAAAATAGATAATTATACAAATTTAGAAAAAATGCCAAATCTTAGAAGAAATAATAAAATTAAATCTATTCATTCGTCACTAGCGATAGAAGCAAATTCATTATCTTTAGATCAAGTAAAAGCCGTAATAGCTGGCAAAGTTGTTTTAGGCTCTAAAAAAGAGATTCAGGAAGTTTTAAATGCATATAAGGCTTATGAAATGATTAACAAGGTTAATCCATATTCTATAACAGATTTAAAAAAAGTTCATGGAATTATGACATATAAAACTATTGAGTTAGCTGGTATATTTAGAACTGGCAATGAAGGTGTATTTGATGGAAATGGTAATTGTATTCATGTATGCCCTCCGCCATCACAAGCTGACTATTTAATGAAACAATTATTTAATTGGATGAAAAAAAATAAAGATACTATTCATCCTTTGATCTTGTCGTCTATTTTTCATTATGAATTTGTATTTATTCACCCATTTAGTGATGGTAATGGTAGAATGGCTAGGTTATGGCAAAATATAATATTGACTAATTGGAAAAGTTTCTTTGAATATTTACCTATTGAAAGTCAAATAAAAAAATATCAAGAAGAATATTATACAGCAATATCTAATTGCCATAAGGCTGCTAATTCAAATGAATTTATTGAATTCATGTTAAGAATGATTAATGAAGTATTAAGTGAGTTAATTGAAACTGCAACAACACCATTAACAGAAAAATCAATAAATATTAGTAAATTATTAAGCGTAATGGAATATGGAATTCCAATGACAGCAAATCAAATAATGGAAAAATTAGAAATTAAGTCAAAAGAAACCTTGAGAACAACGTATTTAGATCCCGCAATTGAAGAAAAATTGGTAGAGTTAACAATTCCAGAAAAACCTACAAGTAAAAATCAAATGTATTATAAAGTATAATAAGTCTATTTTATAATGGTAAAAAATCAAAAGAAGTAAGAGAAATTATTATAAAAAAATATATTGATGTAAATGATATTAAATTATTTAAAACTTATAAATATGAAGATGCTTTTAAAGATGTTTACATTATAAATAAAGATATTGATTTAAATAAGGTTAAATTAGAAAAAGATGAAGTAGAAAAAGTCATATATCTTACTAAAGAAGAAATATATAACTTAATTAAAAATAATAATCTTAGAAAGACTAATATAGATGCAATAGAAGATATGTTTAATTGCTAAAAAAGTGTACGAAAGTACATTTTTAGTTTGCTAAATTATTTTTATTTACACCGATAATACTACCAATAGTTGTCGCTAAAAGAATAAATGAATATAAAATAATATTTTTGGTGCCAGTGGTATTTAATCCTAAATTAAGTATTATAAGTAAAAATATTTCTATTAAACTTAGTTTTAAACCTTCTAACCAACCTTTCTTAGAACTTCTTTTACCAAAGATAATACCACTTACTAAAAATCCTAATATACATATTAAAGTAGTCATTACTTTAAATGTATTATTAGATATCCATCCTATATATTCTAAAGTAGTAAATAAAAATAAACTTATTAACATAGTTAAAAATCCTACTAATAATGGTTTAACAATCTTTTTTAAATAGTTCATAATAATCCTCCTAATAAAATTTATTCTTTGTATAAATTATTATTCGTAAGTTCATAATATAATTGGTGATAAAATGTATATTAATATAATTGTTAAAACTTTAATACTATATGTATTTATTATTATAGTATATCGTGTAATGGGTAAAAAAGAAGTAGGTAAACTTAGTATAGTAGATTTAATAGTATCTATTTTAATAGCGGAATTAGCGGCTATTTCAATAGAAGAGTCAGATCGATCTATATTTACTTCTATAGTACCAATTGTAGTTTTAGTGTTAGTACAAGTTTTACTTAGTTTTATATCGCTTAAAAGTTTTAAACTTCGTAAATTTGTAGATGGTGATCCTAAGACTATAATAAAGAGTGGTAAAGTATGTTTTAAAGAGATGACTAAATTACGTTATACCTTAGATGATTTAATTAGTCAACTACGTGAACAAGGTATTAAAAGTATAGAAGAAGTAGATTATGCTGTTTTAGAAAATAATGGTAAATTATCAGTATTTAAATCTTGTAAAGATTATCCTTTACCAATTATTTTAGATGGTAATATAGATTACCAAGTATTAAAAGATATGAATAAAAGTGAATCTTGGATTAATAAATTACTTAGTGATAATAATTTAACATTAGAAGATGTATTTTATGCTTTTTATAGTAAAAATAAAACTTTTATAATAAAGAAAAGTGATTTGCTAGAATAACTATTTCAAAGCTTTAATAACCTTTTTAGAATCAAATATAGTTACAAAGATAATATTTACACTAGTAGCGAGTACTAACCCCCACAAACCAATTTTTAAGTTACAACCAACTATTAAGAAAAGTGTTCTTAAAATCATACCCAATAAAGTACCTTTCATAGAGTCTTTAGCGTGACCCATTGCTTGTAAACTACTACTAATAGGACTTTGTACATAGTGTAATAAACAAATTGGTGCTAAAACTTTAATATAAGTAATACCTTCATTAGTATTATATATATACCTTAAAAATATATCTGGTACTAAAGTAAATAATATCGTTGCGGGTATTCCTATTAAAAGAGATATAAATATTGCTTGTTTAATTTTTTTCTTTACAAATACTTTATTTCCTTTAGTATATTGATTACTAACTACTGGTATTAAAGCTTGGGAAATGGCAGAAGTAAAAAAAGAGGGTAGAAGTATTAAAGGCATTACGTAACCATTAAGTATTCCATATTCACTAACTATAAAGTTATTAGAGTATCCATTTCTTAGTAAGAAAAAAGTTAAAATTATTGGTTCAAAAAAGTAACCAATAGAACCTATTAATCTACTGGCGGTAGTAGGTATACTAATACCTAAAATATCTTTTAAGTCATTTTTATTAGGTACAAAGTCCTGTGGCTTTAAAGAAAAACTCTTTGGAACAAAGAAAAATAATATTAAAATAGAAGTAAGCTCACTAATTATATTACTAAGAACTAAAAACGCTATAGTAAATTCTAAACCTCTTTGTAAAAATAATGGTATTCCTAGTGTTAGAACAATAAGTCTTACTATATCCTCAGTTACATTTGATACTACGTGTGGTATCATTTTTTCTTTACCAAAAAAATAACCTCTAAATATACTAGAAATACTGATGAATGGTAACACAAAGCCAATTGCTTTAATAGCGTACTTACATCTTTCCTCATGTAGTAGGTAAATAGCAATAGAATCACTGGCAAAAAATAGTACTATAAATATGACAATATTTAATAATATAGTCATAGGTATACAAGAAAATACTATCTTCTTATTATTTCTTGTATCTTCAGAAACTAATTTACTAATAGCGATAGGTAAACCCATTTGAGCTAAGGAAATAAGTAATGTAAAAGTAGGCATTATCATCATATATAATCCTACCCCTTCGGTAGGTATTAATCTTGATGTAACAATTTTAATAATCATACCAAGTATTTTAGTAACAAAACCACCCACTAGTAATATTAAAGTTGAACGAATAAATTTACTTTTTTTCATAAAATCTCCTTTTAAAAATAGTCTTTTTCATATATAATGTATATGTGAGGTATTAAAAAAATATTATGGAGGTAAAAGATGGATATAGAATTTAGTAGTCTAGAAGAACTATATAAAAGATTAAAACCAGCTTTAACTACCAAGGCTGATGAAATAAGAATGCAAGGATATACCTATATAAAAGAAGAAGACGTTTGGAATTATTTAAAAGAAATTAAATGGAAAACATCAAAAGATTTATCTTTATATGAAATGGTTAGTGATATTTTAAACTTAGAAAGTGAAAAAATAGATAGCTATTTAAAGGGTAAATTAAATTCTCTCGATCGCAAGATTTATTTTGAAGATTTTTAGAAAGCAGGAGATATTATGGCAAAAAACAAGAGAAAAAATCAAAAAAGTATAGTTTATAAAGTTTTAATTTTAAGTATTTTATTTATGGCGTCTGTTTTACTTTTAGTACCTACATTAAAGAATTTGAACTTTGGACTTGATTTAAAAGGTGGATTTGAAGTTTTATATCAAGTAGAAAGTTTAGATGGTAGTAGTGTTGATAGTAGTAAGATGAGTTCTACTTATAAAACAATTAGTAAAAGAATAGATGTTTTAGGAGTATCAGAACCTACTATAGAAGTAGAAGGAGAAGATCGTATTCGTGTTGGACTTGCTGGAGTTACTAATCAAGAAGAAGCGCGTAAGATTTTAAGTAAAGCTGCTAGTTTAACTTTCCGTGATACTAGTGATAACTTACTTATGACTGCTGATGTAATTAGTGGCGCTAAGGTTGGAACTGATGAATATGGTAAACCTGCGGTAGCATTAAGTGTCAAAGATAAAGATGCTTTCTATACCGCTACTAAAAATGTTAGTGAAATGGAAGATAACCGTATTGTTATTTGGCTAGACTATGAAGAAGGGGTAAACTCTTTTAGCAAAGATAGTAGTAAATGTGGTAGTGAAGGTGATTCACGTTGTTTATCTGTCGCAAGTGTTAAAGAAGGATTTGCAAGTGATGTTGTAATCCAAGGTAACTTTACCCAAAAAGAAGTTGAATCTTTAGTAGATTTAATAAATTCTGGTAGTTTACCAACAAAATTAACAGAAATTTCCTCACGTACAGTAGAAGCTTCATTTGGAGCAGAATCTCTATCAAAGACCTTTACAGCTGGTTTAATTGGTATTGCAGGTATTATGGTTGTTATGATACTTTTATATCATTTTGCTGGCGTTGTAGCGTCAGTTGGTATTGCTATTTATACATTAGTTACATTTGCAATATTTTGGCTAGTTGGGGGAGTACTTACTTTACCTGGAATAGCGGCTGTGGTAATTGGTATTGGTATGGCTGTTGATGCTTGTGTAATTAGTTTTGCCCGTATTAAAGATGAGCTTCGTAGTGGGTCAAAACTATATAACGCTGTTAAAATTGGCAATAAAAATTCTTTTATGACTATTTTTGATGCTAACTTTACAACTTTAGTTGTAGCGGTAATCTTATTTATATTTGGTGAAAGTAGTGTTAAAGGGTTTGCTACTATGTTAATAATTAGTATTCTAACAACTATGTTTGTTATGGTATACGTAACTAGATGGTTAATAAATTGGTTTGCAAGTAATGATGAATTTGCAGATAAAGCTAACTTATTTGTAGGATATAAAGAAACTAAGAAAGAACATAAATTCAATTTTTGGCATTTTAAAAAGTATTCATTTATTGGTTTAGCCGTATTATTAATTGTAGGTATAGCAACATTTTCTATAAATGGTTTAAATTTAGGAATAGATTTTAAATCAGGTTCTGCTATTACATTAAAGTCAGATCAAAAATTAGTACAAGAAAATATTGAAAATGATGTTAAATCTTTAGGATATGACATATATGACTATGAACAAATAGATGATAATAATGTTATTATTCGTGTATCTAATGCTTTAAATAATGAAGAAATAGATAAGACTAATGCTTATTTTAGTGAACATTATTCTGCTACTAGTAATATTGGTGTAGTATCTAATTTAGTACAAAGAGAACTAATTAAGAACGCTATTATTTCCCTTTTACTTGCAAGTATTGGTATTATTCTATATATGACATTCCGCTTTGAATTTAGTTACGCTATTAGCGGTATTATTGCTTTAATACATGATGTAGCATTAGTTGTAATACTATTTAGTATTTTTAAAATAGAGATATCAAGTATCTTTATTGCGGCAATACTTTCAATTATTGGTTATTCTATTAATGATACGATTGTTTCTTTTGATAGAATTAGAGAAAATATTGCTAAAAAATATAATTATCGCATTAAAAATAAAGAGGAACTTGGAGAATTAGTTAACCTTAGTTTAAGACAAACTATAGATAGAAGTATTATTACTTCTGTTACTACTTTAATTCCAGTAGTTACTTTAATTTTATTTGGTGCTAATGAAATAATTAACTTTAACTTAGCTTTATTATTTGGATTTATTGGTGGTACTTATTCTTCTATATTTATCGCCACCCAAATCTGGGGTATTCTATATAAGAAGAATATTGGTAAAGATTTAAAGAAAAAATGGTATGATGATGAACCAGAAGAAAAGTTAATTAAAGGAGTTAATTCTTAAAATTATAATTTAATACTAAAATAATTATTAATTTATATATAATTTAAATTACAAAGGATGTGATCTAATGAACAAGGCAGGAATAACAAGTTATGATGAACTATATGATACAGTTTCATCTTATATAAAAGAAGAGGAAAAGTTAGATATAATTACTAAAAGTTATCGTTTTGCTTTTGAATATCATTTAGGACAAAAACGTTTAACAGGGGAGGATTACATAATCCACCCTTTAAATGTTGCCTATATTTTAGCGGGCATTAAAGCTGATTATGAAACGATTTCTGCATCTTTACTTCATGAAGTATTAGAAGAGGGTAAAGTAACAGAGAATGACTTAAAAGAAGAATTTGGAGAAAACATAGCTACTTTAGTAAAAGCTGTTACTACTATAAATAGGTTAAGTTTTAGTGGCGATAATGAAGCAGTAATTGCTAACCACCGTAAAATTATTGTTGGGCTTTCAGAAGATGTTCGTGTAATTATTATAAAACTTGCTGATAGACTACATAATATGCGAACTCTTTGGGCTATACCAGAAAAAAGTCAAAAAGAAAAAGCCAAAGAAACATTAGATGTATTAACACCTATTGCGCACCGTTTAGGTATGAATAAAATCAAGGCTGAACTTGAAGATTTATCTCTTCGTTATTATAAGCCAGACGTTTATTTTCAGATAGTTGAAAAACTAAATCAATCTAAAATAGAACGTGATGCTTTAGTTATGGAAATGCAGAATAGTGTAAGTAGACTTTTAACAGATCATGGTATTAAGCATGAAATAAAAGGACGTGCTAAAAGCATTTATAGTATTTATAAAAAAATGGATAAAGGTAAAAGATTTAGCGATATATATGATATATTTGCTCTTCGTGTGTTTGTGGATACTGTACAAGACTGTTATCAAGCACTAGGTATTATTCATTCTAAATTTAAACCTATTCCAAAACGTTTTAAAGATTATATTGCTATGCCTAAAACAAATATGTATCAAAGTTTGCATACGACTGTATTTGGTTTAGATGGCAATTTGTTTGAAATTCAAATTCGTACATACGAAATGGATCAAATAGCGGAAAATGGTATTGCTTCTCACTGGTCTTATAAAGAACATGGTAGTAATGTCAAAGCATCTTTACAATCAGAAATGGAACAAAAACTTCAGTTTTTTAAATCAATTATTGAATTACGTGAAGGTAGTTCGGAAGAAGAATTTGTTAAATCTGTAAGAGATGATGTATTTAAAGACACAATTTATGTATTTACACCAAAAGGTGATGTAGTTGAACTTCCAAATGGCGCTACTCCAATAGACTTTGCTTATAAAGTTCATAGTGGTGTTGGCGATAAAATGGTTGGCGCTATAGTTAACAATAATATTGTTCCACTCGATTATGAACTTAAAGATAATGATATAATTAAGATAAATACCAATAAAAATTCTTTAGGACCTAATCGTGAATGGATGAATATGGCTAAAACTAGTCAAGCTAAAAATAAAATTCGTGCTTTCTTTAATCGTGTTGACAAAGATGAATATGTCCATAACGGCGAAGAAATGTTAAATAAAGAATTACGTAAAAGAAAGATACCTAATAATGAATTTTATAGTGATGATAAAGTAGAAAAATTACTTACAGATTTTAAATGTGTAGATTTAATTGAAATATATAATAATATAGGCAACGGTAAGTTTACACCAACCCAAATTATTAATGATATCTATGAAGAAAATGATACCAAGGAAGAAATTATTCTTCGTAAAACACAAGATAAAGAAGTCAATCTTGATAACATAAAAGCCGATGTTATAGTTGAAGGTATTGATGATATTAAGGTAAACATAGCGTCTTGTTGTAAACCAGTACCTGGCGATCGTATAGTAGGATACATTACTAAAGGCTATGGTATTACAGTTCATAGAATGGTTTGTCCTAATGTAGAATCCTTAAATGAGAGAATTATTGATGTTCATTGGAACAATAAAATAAGTAAGAAATATCCAACAACAATACTTGTTCATGCTAGTGAAGAAAAAAACGTTTTAATGGATATAATAGCTAAAACGTCTAACAGTGATATTAGCGTAGAAAGTATTAAAAATATTCAAACTAGCGATAATCATTTGTACCATATTACTGTTTTAGTGGATTCTAAAGAAAAGTTATCAAAGTTTATGAATGATATTAATTCTATACCTAACATATTAGATGTAGAAAGATTGATTAAATAATGAAAGCTCTAGTACAAAGAAGTTTAGAATCTAGTGTTAAAGTAGATAATAAAATAGTTGGAAAAATTGATAAAGGATTAGTTCTTTTAGTAGGATTTACTGAAGGTGATAACATAAAAGATATAGAGTACATTGCTAAAAAGGTGGTTAATTTACGTATTTTTGATGATGAAGATGGTGTAATGAATAAATCCTTATTAGATAGTGGGGGAAGTATACTAAGTATTTCGCAATTTACTTTATATGCCGATAGTAAGAAAGGTAATCGACCTAGTTATATTAAGGCATTGAAAAGTAATGAGGCTTTACCTTTATATGAAGAGTTTAATAATAAATTAAAAGAATATAATGTTAATGTAGAAACTGGTATATTTGGTGCTGATATGAAAGTAAATATTACTAATGATGGACCAATAACTATTATTTTAGAAAGTAGGGAATAATATGATAAAAAATAAAGTAGATTATAAATTAATAAATTTAGCTTTAATAGCGTTTATAGCATATATCTTATATAAAACAAGTAATTTATGGCTTGGAGTAGTAGGAAAAGTACTTAGTGTTTTATCACCACTTTTTATAGCATTTATCTTAGCATATGTACTTCATCCTTATTTAAAATATTTACAATCAAAAAACATTTCTAAAGGTCTTAGTATGTTTATAGTAATTGCAACTGTATTTGTAGTATTTGCTGTTATTATAGGTATAGCAGCACCGGTATTATTTTCACAAATTTCTAGTTTATTTTCTGGTATTATGGCCTTTGTTAAAGAAATGTCTATTAAATTTGATTTAGATGTTGGAAATCTTCAAACATCGTTAGAGGGAGTATTTAATAGTATTATTACTCGTCTAGGTGAAGGTGTTTCTAACGGGGCTGCTAATATAATAGGTTCTTCTTTAGGATTTCTTAGCTTACTTCTTATTTCTTTTTCTATTGCAATCTATATTTTAGCGGATATGGATTCAATTCGTAAAGAGGTAAAACAATATCTTAATAGAAAATCTAAGAAGATTTCTCGATATGTTGCAGAACTTGATGACCAAATGCATAAATATTTAACAGGATATTTTAAAATAGTATTTATAACTGTTTTTGAATATGGCCTAACTTATTTAATTATAGGACATCCTAATGCATTATTATTAGGTATCCTTGCCGCTGTAGCAAGTATTATTCCTTATTTTGGGGGTATGATTGCTAACTGTATAGCAGCTATTACAGCGTTTGTAGTATCTCCAGCTTTATTTATTAGAACTGTAATAGCGTTTGCCATTTTGTCAACATTAGATGGTTATGTAATTAATCCGCTTGTATATGGAAAAACTAATCAAATTCATCCTATTATTACTATACTTTCAGTATTTATAGGTGGTGCTTTATTTGGTGTAGCGGGTATTATATTCTCTTTACCATTTGCTATTGTTTTAGTAACAACTTATAAATTCTTTAAAGAAGATATAACAGAAAAAATAATTGATATGAAAGATAAAACAGAAGTAAAAAAAGCAAAATAATTTTCTAAAATTATTGTTAACAATAATTATTTATGATATACTATACTAGAAGTTAAAAATAGGAGCGATGTTATGAAACGTAATCCGGTGATGACTATATTGACAGTAGCGTGTATATTTTCTGTAATTGCTTTAACAATCGCGTATGCTGCTCTAAAGACAAGTTTAACGATAGAGGGAACTGCTAAAGTTGATGGAAAGTGGCAAGTGGAGTTTGAAAATTTGAGTAGTCCTACTATTACAGGTATATTACCTGGAGACATAAAGGAAGCTAAACTATCTGCAACTATGTTTAATCTTATAGTAGAGTTAGGTAAACCTCGCGATAGTGTAATTTATACATTTGATGTTGTAAACAAGGGTAATATTGATGCAAAAATTAGTAGTATAACTACACCAGACAAAGAAACATTAGAAAATAATGATTTAAGTTATTCCTTCACATATTTTGATAAAACTGACGCAAATGGTAACATCATTGAAACACCTATTGTGGTTGGTGATACATTAATGGTTGGTGAAAAAAGGAAGCTTAAATTAAGTATAAAATATAATGAAATCGATTCTTTGAATCAACCAAATCCTATTCAGTTAAATTTAGATTCCAGTATTGTTTATGGCCAAATATAATAATGATTTAATGGTAAAAAATTTTATAAATATAATTGACTATAAATTTAATTTAGTATATACTATAAACTAATAATTATTTAAACAGAGGAGTAATAGTTTTTCTAACAGAGATGATAATTAGGTGAGAGTATCAATATAAACTATGAAGACACTGTTTGTTAAAAATAAACGTTGTTCGCGTTAAGAATTAAAGATAGATAAGTCTATGAAATAAGGTGGCACAGCGGTTAAATCGCCCTTATATTTATAGACTTATTTTATGTAAGGAGGATATTTATGATACAAAAACCTAAAGGAACTTATGATGTATATGGAGAGTATGGTAAAAAAATATTATATTTAGAGGATTTAATAAAATCTTTAATGGAAAAGTATAATTATGAATACTTTCGTACACCATTATTTGAATCTAGTGAATTATTTCATAGAGGTGTAGGTGAAACTACAGATATAGTTACTAAAGAAACGTACGATTTTGTTGATCGTGGTGAACGTAATATGACACTTCGTCCAGAAGGTACGGCCGGTATAGTTCGTTCGTTTATAGAAAATAAAATGTATGGTCGTGCTGACATGCCAGTAAAAGCGTGGTATTATGGACCAATGTACCGTTATGAAAGACCTCAATCAGGACGTTTTAGAGAGTTTTATCAATTTGGTGTGGAAGCCTTTGGTAGTAATGATCCAGCATTAGATGCTGAAGTAATTAGTATCCCTGTTTGCTTTTATCAATTACTAGGCTTAAAGAATATTAAAGTTAACTTAAATAGTTTAGGTGATAGTGAATCACGTGCAAATTACCGTGAAGCTTTAGTTGAATATTTTAAACCATTTATAGGTTCACTATGCGAAGATTGCCAAGAAAGATTTTTAAAAAATCCTCTTCGTATTTTAGACTGCAAAGTGGATGCTGATAAAGATATAATGAAAAATGCTCCTAAGATGATTGATTATTTAAACGAACCTAGTCGTGAACACTTTTTAAAGGTTCAAGAATATCTAAAGGCTATGAATATAGATTTTGTTGTAAATCCAAAAGTTGTTCGTGGACTTGACTATTATACACATACAGTATTTGAAGTAGAAGCTAGCGTTGAAGGATTTGGTAGTTCTAATGTTCTTGGCGCTGGTGGTAGATATGATAATTTAGTTGAAAATATTGGTGGCCCTAAAACTTGCGGTGTTGGTTTTGCATTAGGATTAGAACGTCTTTTAACTGCTTTAGAGTTTGAGAATATTAATGTTTTAGATAATAACGGCATAGATGCTTATGTTATACATATGTCAATTAATGAAAAAGATTATGCTTTAAATATTGTTAATAATTTACGTATGAATGGTTTTAAGGTTGATTGTGATTATATGAATAGAAACATAAAATCAAACTTTAAACAAGCGGATCGCTTAAATAGCAAGTATATAATAATTATTGGTGAGGAAGAAAAAAATTCACAAATTTTAACAATTAAAAATAATGAAACAAAAGAAGAATACAAAGTAAAATATGATGATTTAATTGAGTTCTTTGATGAAAGAATAATCGATATTCATGACTAATAAATTTGATTTTGAGCATTATGACGATGCGGTCTTAATACATAACTATAATGGTTTTATTGATCAAGATGGATATTTTTATAAAGTTAGCCCTAAGAATCATGATAACACCGAAATTGAACATAATCTTTGGGCTAGGGCATACGTGAAGACTCATGGAGACAAATTTCGTCGTATGGATTTCTCGGCTTCTGGTTTATTTACATTATCACAAATATCTTCGGAAGTGGATGTATTAGTGCATATATATGGTTTTGTTTATTATAGTCATGATTCTTTGTATACAAAACCAATTATTAAAGTACCAAATCCTAAATATAATAATTTTATCAAAAGTAAGTATCAAGAAGATATGCTATTTAATATAATGTTAATTAATAATGAAAATCCATTTGAAAATCCTATTTTTACTGATGATACAGTTTATACTTATGTTGGACTTAATGAAACACAAAATGGAAGGAGTAAAAAATATGAAAAAAAATAATAATACAGATTTTAATATAAATAACGTTGGAGAACGTGTTACTTTATATGGTTGGGTAGCAAAGGTTCGTAATTTAGGTGGTGTAATATTTATTGATTTACGTGATCGTAGTGGTATTATTCAAGTAATAGTTAACCCAGATAATACGTGCTACGAAGTTGCGGGTTCTTTAAAGAATGAATATGTTGTAGAAATTACAGGTAAAATAGTCGAAAGAGAGAGTAAAAACCATAACTTGAAAACTGGAGATATTGAAGTAATTGCGGAAGAATTAAATTTACTTAATACTTCTATTGAATTGCCTTTTTCTATTACAGATACTACTACAGCCTTAGAAGATACAAAACTTAAATATCGTTATTTAGATTTAAGAAGAAATGAATTACAATCGAAGTTAATTACTAGACATAAAATAACTATGGCTATTAGAAATTACTTAGATGAGTTAGGATTTATTGAAGTAGAAACACCAATACTATGTAAGTCTACCCCTGAAGGTGCTAGAGATTACTTAGTTCCTTCACGTATTAGTAAGGGTAAGTTTTATGCTTTACCACAATCACCACAAATATTTAAACAATTGTTAATGGTAGGTGGTATGGAAAAATATTTTCAAATAGCTCGTTGTTTTAGAGATGAAGATTTACGTGCTGACCGTCAACCAGAATTTACTCAAGTTGATATGGAAATGAGTTTCGTTAATGAAGATGATGTAATGAGCGTTACAGAAGGTTTATTAGCCCGTGTTTTTAAAGAAACAAAAGGTATAGACTTGAAACTTCCTCTTCGTAAAATGAAATATGATGACGCTATTGAAAATTACGGTTCAGATAAACCAGACCTAAGATTTGGTATGCCAATAATTAACGTAAGTGATATTTTTAAAGAAACTGAGTTCTCAGTATTCAAAAATGTACTTGAAAATAAAGGTATTATTAATGTCTTAGTTGTAAAAGATAGTGCTGATAAATATTCTCGTAAAGATTTAGATAAACTAACAGAGTTTGTAAAGACTTATAAAGTAAGTGGTTTAGCATATTTAAAAATAAGTGAAGAAATTACTGGTAGCATTGCTAAGGTAGTAACAGAAGAAGAAATTAAATCTTTAAAAGAAAGATTATCTTTAGAAAATAATGATTTAGTTTTATTTGTTGCGGATAATTATAAAAATACTAAAGCTGCCCTTGGAGCACTACGTTGTAAATTAGGTAAAGATTTAAATCTTTATAAAGATAATGATTATGCTTTACTTTGGGTAGTAGATTTTCCTTCATTTGAATGGAGCGAAGAAGAAAATAGATTTATGGCTTGTCATCATCCATTTACTGCTCCACTTGATAGTGATATTGATAAATTATTAACAGATAAGGCACATTGCTATTCTAAAGCTTATGACATTGTAATCAATGGTTACGAAGCCGGTGGTGGTTCTATTCGTATTCATAATCAAGATGTACAGCAAAAAATGTTTGAAGCGTTAGAATTAACAGAGGAACAAATTAGAGATAAATTTGGCTTCTTTGTTGATGCTTTAAAATATGGTACACCACCACATGGAGGTTTAGCTTTAGGACTAGATCGCTTGTCAATGATAATAAATAATACTGATAATATTCGTGATGTAATAGCGTTTCCTAAAACAACTAGTGCAAGTGATTTAATGTGTGAAGCACCAAATATTGTTGATGAAAAGCAATTAAAAGATTTAGGAATAAATATAAATAAATAATTTATTTTGGGGGTTAGAAGTATGAAACAAAAATTACAAGTAGCAATTTTATTTCAAAGAGATATTCAAACTGATACTGTAGAACTTGCTTTACCAATTAGGACTTTAGTTGGTGTTCTTAGCGAAGATGGTACTAAATTTTATGATATAACAGGACAGCAAGTTCTAAATGACATTGATAATTATTCTGATACAAGTAATTGCTTTGGTTTTTATTATCCAATGCCTTTTGAAGATTTTATGACATCTAATACACCAGCATCAGTTTTGCAAAATATAAATGATTATTTTAAAAAAATTAAAGAAAAAGTTTATTTTTATAAATTAGAAACAGGTACTGCAAATGATTTTCGATTAAAATCAATGCCAATTGATGAATTTAATTCAAAGTATAATATAACAGTTAATTATTCCACTGCGGCAAATAATATTACTAATATTGATTTTGATTTATTAGCAAAAGAGAACGCAAAAATGATAGGAACTGATTTAGAAAATGGCGAGACCTTAGAAAATTATACTGATTCAGATCTTGATTTACCAGATATCAAAGAGTTATATGATAAAATAACAAAAAATGTTTTATGCCAAGACGCTCAAATAAAGAAGATCTTGACCGCTATATATAAAAATATTTTATTAGATAATCCAAAGTTAAAGTCTAATATATTAATTTATGGACCTAGTGGTGTAGGTAAAACAGCAATACTAAATCAAATTAGCGAGAATCTGGGCTTACCAATGGTAATTGAAGACGCAACGGCTTATACTATAGCGGGATATAAAGGTAAAGATTGTACAGATGCTTTAAGAAGACTGTATTTTGCTGCTAATGGAAATATTACTTTAGCGGAGCATGGAATTCTTGTTTTTGATGAAATAGATAAGAAAAATAAGAAAAGTAGTAATGATGATGGTGTTTCTACAGATGGCGTATTAAATGCTCTTTTAAAAATAGTTGAAGGTGGTACCTTTGAAGTTCCAATAGATGAATCTAAAAATGGTGATATTATTGAATTTGATACATCTCATTTAACTGTTATAGTAAGTGGAGCTTTTGAAAAAATGTTAAATAAATCTAAAAAGACAGAATTAATAGGATTTAATAACCCAATAAATGTAAATTCTACTGAAGTTTCAAATAATACTTTGGGTATTGTTGACAAATTTATTGAGTATGGTATGCCTAAAGAGTTTATTGGACGCTTTAATACCTTTGTTGAATTAAATTCTTTAACAAAAACAGATTTAAAAAATATTTTACTTAATTCTGATTCTAGTGTTTTAAAACTTTATATTAAGGATTTAGCAGATTATAAAATTAATATCGAGTTTTATGATCAAATTATTGAACGTATTTGTGATTTAGCGTACGCTAAAAACACTGGTGCTAGAGCCCTTAATAATATTGTGAGTGAATTAATTGATAGCATCCTCTTTGAAGCTTTTCAATTTAAAGCTGAGGAACAAAATTATGTTATTGACAATAACACTTTAAAGGCACAAGGATTAGAAGATAAAAAAACTGAAAAATCTATTGTTAAAACTAAAACTTTATGATATAATTTATTTAGCCTAGATAATATGGTTTGTCAATTTAGAAAAACCTACTAAAAGACGATATTGGGAATCTAATTGGATTATGGTGTTGAACACTTGTATTTATATAAGGATCCTAAAGTACTCCATGTGATGCCCACCTAGGAGACTAGGTTTTATTCGTTAATGCGCCGATTATTTGGGGTTAATTTGTAAAAAAGTATAGAAATTTCTATACTTTTTTTCGTTAAAAAAAGGATATTTAAAAGAAACCTCGTATATTAGATATGGAGGTGATTGAATGAATAATATTTTAGAGAAAGTAAAATTGTATTGGAAGTATATATTAGGATTAATTTTAATATTATTAATTATTATATTTTATCTTTTTTATAATAAAAAAGATACTACTGTAGTAGAGGAGTCAAACATATCAGTACTAGATAAGACACCTTTAACTGATAGCGAAGATATTATAAATAAAACTATATTTGTTGATATTAAAGGTGCAGTTAATAAACCTGGAGTATATGAATTAAATGAAAATAGTAGAGTAATTGATGTTATAAAAATGGCTGGTGGATTAAATAAGAATGCAGATACCAGTACTATTAATTTAAGTAGAAAGTTAACTGATAGTAACGTTATAATTGTTTACACCAAAGATAAAATAAATGAAATAAAAAAGCAAGAAGTAGTTATTGAGTATATAGAAAAGGAATGTAATTGTCCAGATATAGATAATTCAGCTTGCATAAAAAGCGATGATATAGTAGATGGTAAGGATTTACCTGATACTAACATTAGTGGTGATTATAAAAAAGAAAATACCAAAGTTTCTATAAATACCGCAACTATAGAGGAGTTAATGACAATTAAAGGTATAGGTGAAGCAAAAGCTCAGGATATAATCAAGTACCGTAGTGAAAATGGTAAATTTAAAAGTATTGATGAGTTAACAAATATCAAGGGAATAGGAAATGCATTACTGGATAAAATTAAAGAATATATTACATTGTAATAAAATTATTTTATTGATACTAAGTTTTACTATAGTATATGTTTATTTATATTGTAATAAAGAAGTAACTGTTAATAATGATTATGTAGAATTTACAGGGGTAATAGAAAATATTAAATATACTTCTGATAATGCACAAATATACATAAAGGGAAAAGAATTAGTACTTGCTAATAAATATAGTATTGATACTAGTTTTAAAGATAGTATTAAAATAGGTAATAAAGTTAAAGTATATGGTAAAGTCAATATACCTACTAATAATACCAATTTTAATACTTTTAATTATCGAAAATATTTGTTAAGTAAAAAAATTAGATTCACTATAACTGTAGATAAATTAGAAATACTTAATACTAAACAAAATATATTTTATTTAACTAAAGATAAACTAAAAAGCATTTTGCTACAAAGTAAAGAGTATCCGTATTTAAATGCTTTTATTTTAGGTGATACTTCTTATTTAAGTGAAAATATCAAAAATAGTTATCTTACAAATGGGATTAGTCATTTATTCTCAGTATCTGGTATGCATGTTGGTTTCTTATCAAGTATTATATTATCCTTATTAAATAAAATTAGTAAAAAGAAGAATTTGAATCATATAATTTTATTTATTATTCTATTCTTTTATACATATTTAGTAGGATTTACACCATCTATTATGCGTTCTGTTATTTTTATGATGTTGTTATTTTGTAAGAAAAAACTAAATTTAAATATCTCTACTTTTAAGTTATATATTTTTATGACTTGTATGTTTTTAATCTACAATCCTTATTATATCTATAGTATTGGTTTTATGTATAGTTTTACTATTAGTGGCTTTTTAATATATTACAGTAAATTAATTCAAAAGAAAGGGTATTTTCAAAAAATACTAATAATCTCGTTAATAGCGTTCTTAGCAAGTTTCCCGATATCTTTATATAATAACTTTGAACTTAATTTTTTTAGTCCAATTTTAAATTTAGTATTTGTACCTTTAGTTACTCTTATAATTTTTCCTTTATCTTTTATAGTTTTATTTATACCAAATTTAATAACAGTTTATAGCGCACTAATTAGTATACTAGAACATATTTCGTTATGGTGTTCTAGTACTATATCTTATTCTTTTATATTTGGTAAACCATTTATAATTGTGATAACTTTTTATTATATATTGGTAGTTATGATTTTAAATAATTATAAAAGAAAGTTTAGCTATATAATATTATCTTTACTACTTGTTACTCAGTATAATAGCAAGATATTTTTATCAAGTGTTCGAATAACTATGTTGGATGTGGGACAAGGAGATTCTTTATTATTGGAGTTACCATTTAATAAGGGAAATATTCTTATTGATACTGGTGGTTTAGTTAATAGTAGTTATTCTTTAAGTAAAAATATAACTATACCTTATTTGAAGTCTTTAAGTATTAAAAAAATTGATTATTTAATACTTAGCCACGGGGACTATGATCATATGGGTGCCGCTATTAATTTAGTTAATAATTTTAAGATAAAGAATGTCATATTTAACTGCGGTGAATTTAATAAATTAGAAACTAATCTTATTAATGAATTAAAAAGCAAAAATATTAAATATTATTCTTGTCTTAATGAGTTAGATATTAGTAAATATAAATTAAGATTTTTAAATACTAAAGTTTATGATGATGAGAATAATAATAGTTCTGTTATCTACTTAAATTATAATAATTATAAGTTTTTATTTATGGGCGATGCATCACAAGAAAGAGAAAAAGATATTTTAGAAAAATATAATCTAACTAATATTGATTTTCTTAAAGTTGGACATCATGGTTCAAATACAAGTAGTAGTAAAGTGTTTATAGATAGTATTAATCCTAAATATAGCTTAATAAGTGTGGGTAAAAATAATAGATATGGTCATCCAAATAAAGAGGTGTTAAATAATCTAGAAAATTCAAAAATATATAGAACAGATCAAGATAGAAGCATTATGCTTAAGATAAAAAATAATAAATTAAAAATTGAGACAGGTGGTCAATAGAAAGGAGTAGATATGAATTATTACAATGAGATAAAAAACAAATTAATTGATAATGAAATATATTCAAGAGTAAAAGATTATTCAAAGGAAAGACATAAAGTTATTACATACTTTGAAGTTGGTAAATTGTTGGATGAAGCTGGCAGTAAGTATGGAGATAATATTTTAAATGATTATTCAAGTAGACTGGTTATTGAGTTTGGGAAAAAGTATAACGAGAGAACATTGAGACGTATTAGACAATATTATAGAATATTCAAAAATGAAAAATGGTCGCCACTGGCGACCAAATTGTCTTGGAGCCATTATTCTGAATTATTATCAATTAAAGACGATAATGAATTGATATATTATATTAATATTGCATATGAAAGAAATTTATCTAAAAGAGAATTAAGAGAAAAAATTAAAAATAAAGAATATGAAAGATTACCAATTGAAACTAAAAACAAAATAGTTTCTAAAGATAAAGTTGAAGTAAAAGATTTAGTACCAAATCCAATATTAATTAGAAATAAAAATAATATTGAGATAATTAATGAAAAAGCATTACATAGTTTAATATTAGAAGATATAGAATCTTTTATGCGAGAACTTGGCAATTCATATAGTTTTATAGGTAGTGAATATAAGATTAAGATTGGTGACAGAAATCATCATATAGATTTGCTATTATTCAATATAAAGTTTAATTGTTATGTAGTAATAGAATTAAAAGTAACAGAATTTAAAGTAGAATATATATCACAAGTTCAAAAGTATATGAATTACATAGATAAAAATATAAAAGAAATAAGTAACAATAATACTATGGGTATTTTAATTTGTAAGAGGGAAAACAAATTTGTTATAGAATATTGCTCAGATGAGAGGATTGTTGTTAGAGAATATGAATTAGTGTGATGGTTAGTTAAATAGGTAAATGCAATTTCTATTTAATTATTATAATTACAAGATAAAATGCAAATTTTATCTTGTTTTTTTATAAAGTTTAACATAACTTATTTAAAAAAATAGTTAATACATTTTTATTGACTTTAATATTAAAATTTTGTAACAAATTAAATATTTAAGAATATATTATTATGAATATACCAAAGTTAATTGGATATAATAAATATAGAAAGGTTGGCTAGTACGCTAACGTGTTAGCGTTTTATATAGATGGGACTTTGTCCTAATAAAAAAGACCAAGTTAAATACTAACGGTCTTTTTTACTTTATCAAATAAGTGTTTATTCCATATTTTTCATCAATTGGATCAAAAAAGAAATCAACCTTTAATGGATTATAAGTAAAATAAGCCATAATAATATAGATAATAATTATAGATATAATACTAACTACATTTAGATATTTAAACTTAATTTCTTTATTTAATATAAAATAGCTTAAAACTTGACCAATCATAATAGCGATAAATAATATGAAAACAGTTATAACCATATTTTCACCCATTTTATAATAAATAGGCAACCAAATAATTAAAAATATTACAATTGTACTTAAAGCATTTACGAGTGTTGCAAAAATAGAATTATTAGTACTTAAGTTATTTTTCTTTAAAATAAAATAGTCGATTATACCGTAGAAAATAGCACTAGAAAAAATAAGTTTCATATGTTCAAATATACTTTCATTTACGGGAAAAAATATAGAAAATAAAGTATTTGGTAAAGTAGAGTACGCAAAATGAAAAATAAAGTTTAATATAAAAATACCTATTACCGCTATAATACGTGTCTTTTTTAAAGTCATGTAAATCATCCTTTCCTATTAAGTAATATGTGAAAAAAGTACAAAAAATATAGAAAAAATCGACTTTTTTTAAAAAAATTAAATTTTTTTGTAAAAAAAAAAGGAAATTGCAAAGTTTTGTCGTATATTATATTTAGGGAGTGTGATTTTGATGAGTAAATTATCTACTGAAGAAATAAATCATATTTGTAGTAGTGTTGATATAGTCGATGTCATTTCAAAATACATTCCACTTATTCAAAGAGGAAAAAATTTCTTTGGAGTTTGTCCATTCCATGATGACCATTCACCTAGCATGAGTGTATCTAAAGATAAACAAATTTATAAATGTTTCTCTTGTGGCGCAACAGGTAATGTCCTTAAATTTGTAATGGACTATGAAAATATTAGCTTTATGGAAGCTATTAAAAATCTTGCTGATAAAGCTGGTATCAATGTAAATATTGATTTTAAAGCTATACCAAGTACTAATGTTGTTAATAAAGAACTATATGATATTTATGATTTAAGTTTTAAATTTTATCAAAATAATTTAAATACAAAAGAGGGAATACCCGCTAAAGAGTATTTATTAAATCGTGAAATAAATGATGAAATAATAAAAGAGTTTGGAATTGGATTATCACTTAAATCTAGAGATACGTTAACGAAATTATTACTTAAGAAAGGTTTTAATATTAATGATATCGATAGAACGGGTTTAATTGTTAAAAATGATTTAGGAGTAATAGATATATATTGCCATCGTATTATGTTTCCTTTATATAATTTAAATGGGAAAGTAGTTGGTTTTAGTGGCCGTGTATTTGATGGGACAAGCCCTTCTAAATATATTAATACTAGAGAAACTGAAATATTTAAGAAGGGTGAACTTTTATATAATTATCATCGTGCTAAAGACGAATGCCGTATGAAAAATCAAGTAATTGTTATGGAAGGCTTTATGGATGTTATTCGTGCCTATACAGTCGGTGTTAAAAATGTTGTCGCGACAATGGGAACAGCCGTTACTAAAAACCAAGCATTACTTATAAAAAAGATGGCTAAAGAAGTAATACTACTTTTTGATGGTGATGAGGCTGGAGCACACGCCACGATGGCATGCTCTAGTGAATTAGCACGTATTGGTGTTATTCCTAAAGCAGTACGTTTAAAAGAAAATTTAGATCCAGATGAATATATTAGAAAATATGGTAAAGATGCTTTTCTAAAGGAATTAGAAAATCCTATTAACATTATGGATTTTAAACTAGATTATTTAAAGAAAAATCGTAATTTAGATAACGCTAATGATGTATCTAGTTATGTTACAGATGTACTTGACGAATTAAATAAGATAGATGATGATATTTTAAGAGAAGTAACAATCAAAAAAATATGTAAAGAATCAGGTTTAGATGAAGCATTTTTAAGAAGTAAACTAGTTGACAATAAAAAAGAACCTGTTAAAATAGTAGAATCTAATGTTTCAATAAAGAAATTATCTAAATATGAAAAAGCTGAAAATTATTTAATCTATTATATGTTGCATAGTCCGGAAGTGGTTGAATTATGTATAAAGAAGTTATCTAGTTTACCAACTAAATCCTATCGAGATTTATATCGCATGATAATTACATATTATAAAGAGTTTCATGATATATCAGAAGCGAACTTTATTACTTATGTTTTAGATAAAGAACCTGTTTATATGGATACATTAAAACAAGTAAGTAATTATAAAGTTAAGGAAAATTATACATTAGAAGAAATTAACGATTATATTAATATAATTTTAGATTATAATATTGAAATGGAACGTGAAAGATTAAATAAATTGCTAGAAAAGGCTAGTACTCAAGAAGAAAGAATAGAAATAGGTAACAAATTAGTTGAATTAAAAATAAGGAGAGATAAAGTATGTTAAATGAAATTAAAAGTTTTGATGAAAGAAAAAAAGAATTAGTTAAAATAGGTAAGGAAAAAGGTTATATAACTTATGAAGAATTAGCGGCATTTTTAAAAGGATTAGACTTAGATGCTGATTCATTAGATGAATTATATAATTTATTTAATGAAAATAACATAGCTGTTGTTTCCGAAGAAGAAACCGAAGGTAATAGTGATAATAGTGATAAATTATTATTAGATGATACCACTTTAACTAAAGATTTAACAATTAATGATCCAGTACGTATGTATTTAAAAGAAATAGGTCAAATTAAATTACTTACTATGGATGAAGAATTAGCATTAGCAGATCGTATTTTACAGGGAGATCCAGAAGCTAAAACAATTTTAGCGGAAGCTAATTTACGTTTAGTTGTTTCTATTGCAAAAAGATATGTAGGTCGTGGTATGTTATTCCTTGATTTAATTCAAGAAGGTAATATTGGACTTATGAAAGCTGTAGATAAATTTGATGTTACTAAGGGATATAAATTTTCTACTTACGCTACTTGGTGGATTAGACAAGCTATAACACGTGCCATAGCGGATCAAGCAAGAACAATCAGAGTACCAGTTCATATGGTAGAAACTATCAATAAACTTGCTCGTATTCAAAGACAATTAACTCTAGAGTTAAACCGTGAACCTAGCGAAGAAGAATTAGCTAAAAAAATGGGAATGTCTGTTGATAAAATAAGGGAAATTTATAAAATAAGCCAAGAACCAGTAAGCTTAGAAACACCTATTGGTGAAGAGGATGATTCACATTTAGGAGATTTTATTAAAGATGAAAATAATATGAGCCCTGAAGAGTACGCAACTAATGAAATGCTGAAAGATGAAATATCTGAAGTTTTACTTACTTTAACTGAAAGAGAAGAAAAAGTAATTCGTTTACGTTTTGGTCTAGAAGATGGCAAATCTCGTACTCTAGAAGAAGTGGGGCAAATGTTTGGTGTAACCCGTGAACGTATACGTCAAATTGAAGCCAAAGCTTTACGTAAATTACGTCATCCATCTCGTTCACGTAAATTAAAGGATTACATGAGTGAATAGTTTTCATTTATCTAAAAGATTACAAGCTTTAGCAAACATGATTGATGATAATATAACTGTGTATGATGTAGGATGTGACCATGCTTATCTAGATATATATTTAACACTATATAAGCATAATAAATGTATAGCAATTGACGCTAAAAAAAGTGTAGTTAGTATTGCTAAAAATAACATTAGTAAATTTAATTTAAACATACCTGTTTTATTAAATGATGGTCTAGAAGAATTAAATGTTTCAAAGAATTCTTTGGTTGTCATTGCGGGTATGGGAACACGCACAATATTAAAGATTTTAAAAGATAAAGATATTTCTAACGTTTTAATTCAATCTAATGATGACTTGCCACATTTAAGAAAAATGTTGAGTATCTGGGGTTATAAAATAACTAGAGAAGAAGTTATTTATGATAATAAATATTATTATGTATTTATTAAAGCCATTAGAGGCAACATTAGTTATACAAAAGAGCAAGTGTTATTAGGTCCACTTTTAATGTTAGATCCTTCTAATCAGATTTATATCATGTATTTAAACCATTTAAGTAAAAAGTATATAAAAATGATAAATAATGTTCCTAAAGAATTTATTTCTGAAAAAGAAGAACTTTTAAATAATAGTAAAATAATTGATAATTATTTATACAATTGTACAAAAAAATGACACTAACCATGTCATTTTAATTTATGAAAAATACTGGACCATCAGATACATTAGAGTTTTGGTTTACACTATTTGACACTTCTTCTTTTTCTAATATTTTACTGTTTTTAGTATTTATACTAGTCGTAGAATTACTACTAGTATCATCTACTTTTTTAAACTCATTCATAACTCTAAACATGGTTTTAGCGTTTTTTATTAGAGGGTTTATCTGTTTAACTATTGGTATAGTTTGATTAACTAGATTTAAAGTTTTTTGTGTATTAGATAATAAAGAACTAACATTAAATCCTCCTAATAATCTACTAAAAATTCCACCTGAGGCACCACGTACTGGGATAGTACTAATACCACTCATTGGCATCATACCATAATAAGGAAAACTGTAATTCATAAAGATACCTCTTTCTAAAATATTATATGAATTTGTCTAAATATGTTTTCTAAATTTACAATTTATGCTATAATTATTTTATAGTAAAGGAAAATAAAAAGTGGGTGGTATATAATGGATATTAGCAGTACTAAAAGCAATAATTTAAAAAATATTTTTAATATATTTCCTCTTAATATTTTTAAATACTTCTTTTTGGGAATTTTTTCTATTTTAATATTCATTGCTAAATTCATTCAATACTTTGTTTATGGCTTTGGTTTTCCTTTAATTTTAATCAATAAATTTCGTAAACCTGCTATTCCTGACATGGAAAAAAGTAGTAAAGAGCAAAAAATGCTAGAAAAAGAGGAAGCTAAGTTTCGTAAACAATTACTTGCTCAAGAAGCAGAAGAGAAGAAACTTCGTGAAAACATGGCTAGTATCACTGATAAAGATGAATATACGGATGATAGTGTTAAACTGAAAAAGCCTAGTTTAAAAACAAAATTAAATAATATTTTAAATAATATATTTTCAGCACCTAGCTTGTTTTCTAAAAAAATAAAAGAAGCCAAGGGTAATTCTAGTAAAAAAGATATTGATAGACAGGCACTTTTAATTGATATAAGTGCTTTAAATGAAGAGAAAAGTACTGTAAAGTTAATGTACCAATATATTGCTAAGGCACCAGATGGTAAGACAATTAAGGGATATTTTGAAGGATATTCTAAAACTGAGGTTCTTTCATATTTAATTAGTGAAGGGTACGAAGTTTATAATATTAAAACTAACAAGTATATTCAGTTATTTCATAGTAGTTCTAGTTATAGTAGGACAAAAATGGCTAATAAAGACTTAATTTTTTTCTTAACACAATTATCTACTTATATAAAGTCTGGTATACCGCTAGTTGATTCTTTGAAAATACTTTCTAAGCAATATAAAAAAGTTAAGTATAAAGAATTATTTAAAGCTTTAATATATGAACTTAGTACTGGTGAAAGTTTAAGTTCCGCAATGTCTAAACAAGGTAATGCCTTTCCTAAAATATTAATAAACATGATTAAAGCATCAGAAATGACGGGTGAACTGCCAGAAACCCTTGATGACATGTCAGAATATTTTACAAATATTGAAAAAACTCGTAAACAAATGATTACAGCAATGATGTATCCAACAATAATATTTGTAGTAGCAATCGCAGTAATTACATTCATATTACTTTGGGTAATTCCACGATTTGTAGATATCTATGCTAGTATGGATGCTAAGATACCAGCATTTACACAAATGATTTTAAATTTGAGTGAGTTTTTAAAAAATTATATTTATTACGTTTTTGGTGGGATTATAGGATTCCTATTAATACTTATTTACTTATATAAAAACGTTAAATCTGTACGTTATGGAATGCAATGGCTTGCTATGCATATACCAGTTATGTCTAACGTTATTATTTATAATGAAGTTACCATATTTACTAAAACGTTTGCATCTCTTTTATCACATAACGTATTTATAACAGATAGTATGGAAATACTAAATCAAGTAACTGATAATGAAATTTATCGTTCTCTAATTAAAGATACAATTATAAACTTAGCTAAAGGAGAGAAACTTTCTACGGCTTTTGAAAACAATTGGGCTTTTCCAATACCAGCTTATGAAATGTTAGTTACTGGTGAAAAAACTGGTCAATTGCCAGAAATGATGAAAAAAGTTTCAGACTATTATCAGGAATTACATACTAACTCTGTATCGCGTATTAAAACGCTTGTTGAACCAGTATTAATAGTTTTTCTTACTGTTGTAGTTGGTGCTATTATTTTAGCAATAGTTATACCAATGTTTGGTGTATATGGTGCTATTCAAGACCTAGAATAGGTGGTTATCATGAATTATTTGTTTTGCATATTTTTCTTACTATTAGGAATGATTTTAGGTTCATTTTATAATGTAGTAGGTTGGCGATTACCAAAGGGGGAGTCAATTATTTATCCCCCTTCACATTGTCCTAATTGTAATCATCAATTAAAAATATTAGATTTAATACCTGTTTTCTCTTTTATTTTACAAAGAGGTAAATGTCGCTATTGCAAGAATAAAATAGCGTGGTATTATCCAGTATTTGAATTTCTTTGTGGAATAGTTTTTATGTTATGTTACTTAGTGTTTGGTATTACTCCCGAACTTCTTAAAGCATTAACTTTTGTATCAATGCTAATTATAATTATGGTTAGTGATTTTAATTATATGATTATTCCTGATGAAGTTTTATTATTCTTTGGTTGCCTGTTAGCTTTAGAAATTGGTATTATTGATGGTTATAAAGTATTAATTAGTTCAGTTATTAATGGTTTAATAGCGTTTGTTGTAATGTATTTATTAAAAACTTTAGGAGACTTTATGTTTAAAAAAGAATCAATGGGTGGGGGAGACATAAAGTTAATGTTTATATTTGGCTTAGTACTTGGAGCGCCACTTGCTATTATATCTATATTTATTGGTTCACTTGTTGGATTACCAATATCCTTAATATTGCTATCTAAAAATTCAGAACATATTGTTCCTTTTGGCCCTTATTTAAGTATAGGAGCAACAATAATTTTATTACTTAATATTGACTTTAATACATTAATAAATTTTTTATCACATTAAAACATCTTCCATTATGAAAGATGTTTTAATTTTAATCTTGATCTATTTTAATTATTAAGAAAGAATTTCTAGATCACTTTTTTCACTAGCTATTTCTAGTAAATTCATGGCGTCTTCTAATCCGCCTTCTTTTTCTAGTTTTTCATCATCTTCAAGTTCAATTATTTTTAATAGTTCTTCAAATGATGTAGTACCCGCTAATACTTTTTCAAGGCCATCCTGTAACATGGTGATTACATCAGCACCATATACTAATTCACGTAATTTTTCACGAGGAATACCTACACTTAAGGCATCTTTTATTTCTTGGCTAATTAATAATACTTCATGAATAGCAATTCTTCCTTTATAGCCATTATGACATTCTTCACAACCTACAGCTTCATATATTTGTGGTACATCTTTATTTAATACTTTCTTAAATAAATCTCTTTCATAAGCATTGGTAGGTCTAAGGCGACGACAATGTGGGCATAGACTACGAGCCAGTTTTTGGGCAATAACACCAGTAAGAGCACTTGCAAGTAAATATCTTTCTACTTCCATATCAAGAAGACGTTCAATAGTATTTAAAGCAGTATTGGTGTGAAGTGTTGATAGAACTAAGTGTCCGGTAATAGAAGCACGAACCGCTATTTTAGCAGTTTCTGTATCACGAATCTCTCCAATCATAATAATGTTTGGGTCTTGACGTAATATAGAACGTAGAGCAGTTGCGAAAGTTAATCCTATTTCACTATTAGTCTGTACTTGGTTAATTCCTTCAATGTTCATTTCTATTGGGTCTTCAACAGTAATAATATTAGTACTTTCTTTATTTAATCTTTGTAATATTGAATATACGGTTGTAGATTTACCACTACCAGTCGCACCAGTTACAAGGATAATACCATTTGGTTCATTAATCATTTGTATTACTTTTTTGTAGTTTGGTTCACTAAAACCTAAACTTTCAATACCAGATGTACTCATTGAATAATCTAGAATACGAATAACTATTTTTTCACCTTCATTAGTTGGTAGTGATGAAACACGCAAATCTAGACCAACATCTTGAATAGTTGCTTTAATAGCGCCATCTTGCGGTAATCTAGATTCAGTTATGTTCATACCAGAAATTATTTTAATACGAGTTATTAAATTCTTCTTAATTTCATTTGGTACTTCAGCATAATCAATTAACTGACCATCAATACGTATTCTTATTTTCATATTTTCTTCTAGGGGATCACAATGAATATCACTAGCACCTCTTTTGCTAGCATCTACTAATATTTCATTAACAACCTCCACGATAGGTGTTTTATTATAATCAAAAATCTTTAACATAAAATCCTCCATTTTATTCTTTGGACTAGTATTTATCCTAAAAATATTATATAATAAATACATAAAGATAGCAATAATAAAAGGAGTCAGTTTATGAAAAAAAATAATAAAGGTTTTATGTTAGTTGAAGCATTAGTTATGTCTATGGTAGTTATTGGAACACTAACTTTTATGTATATTCAGTTTCAAAATATAAGTAGAAGTTATGAAAAAAGTTTTAATTATAATACTATAACGGGTCTTTATATTACTAATGAAGTTAAAAATTATTTAATAAATAATAATTTACTTGATACTTATAAAGGTAAAGTGACTGCTAGTTTCACTAAGTATACTATAATAGATGATATAACTGATTCCAGTTTTGAAATGTTAAAGTTTAAAGGGCAAGTAAAAACTATTCTTTTAACAGATGAATCTTTATCTGGACTAAAAGGTAAGAAAACAAGTACTTTGTCGGAAAAATTTAATGATTTTATCAATTATCTAAAAGTAGATAAAGAAGAAGGAAAGTACCGCTTATTAATTGAGTTTAATGATGACACATTTGCGTCATTAAAATTAAATGATACTACTAATAATAACAATAACTCAAATACTGTAGTGTATTGGGATTATAATTATAAAGATGCTGTTAAAAATACTTATGAATTTGACTATACTGGCACTTTTCAACAGTTTTTAGTACCTGTTTCAGGTAATTATAAGTTAGAAGTTTGGGGTGCTCAAGGTGGTGATACTGCTACGCCTAGTAAAGGTGGTAAAGGCGGTTATGCTAGTGGCACAGTTTATTTAACTAAGAATAAGCAATTATTTGTTTATGTTGGAGGTGAAGGCTTAAAAAAATTTATATGTTCCAATACTTCCAATAAAACATTAAATGGTGGTTTTAATGGTGGTGGGACACTTACAGAAATCAGTGTTAACTCTTGTACGTATTTTACTACTGGAGGTGGCGCTACTGATATAAGAATAGGTCAAGATAGTTTATATGCTCGTGTAATAGTTGCTGGTGGCGGTGGAAGCTCTGCAAGTACACAAACTCACACTGGCTGTGCTTCAATTGGAGGACCAGGTAGTGACAATCATGACTTAGGCACTTCATATGTTACAAGTTATAATGGTAGTACCTGCGTGGGAGCAAAGGATGACAATGTGTATGTAGCTT
This sequence comes from uncultured Bacilli bacterium, assembly GCA_934154785.1. GTDB lineage: Bacteria > Bacillota_I > Bacilli_A > RF39 > UBA660 > SIG204. Next base: position 639,826 of record CAKPGL010000001.1, read on the forward strand.
ATGCAACTGGTGCCGGATTAACAGGACCAGGAGGTTTTTTAACACATCCAGATAGTAATAATAAAACATATTCATATGAAAAATGTACTAGTATGAGTACTTGTGAGAATTTTGGCGTTGGTAGAGGTATAGCACCTGGTTCAACAACAGGAAAAAGTTATTGTTCTGGTGGAGGTGGCTGGTTTGGTGCTTATTCTGGCAAATATTCTGGTGGCGGAGGTGGTTCTAACTGGACCTTTACTAAAGCAAATTATGATACCGTAACTAGTACGATCTCAGATTTTTCTACAAAATGGTTACTTGGCAGTGAATATTATTTAACTAACACTAGTACTAAAGGTGGTATACAAGAAGGAAATGGTAAAGCAGTAATTACCTATGATGGTACTATAACATCTAATGAACAAGTCTTTACAGCACCAGATAATGGTACTTATAAAATAGAATTATTAAGTCCTAGACCATCATCTAGTTCTATTCATAAATATGTGACAACTAATTTATCTCTTAGTAGAGGGCAAAAAATATATATTAGAGTCGGAAAATATAATAGTTATAGTACAGTAGTATATAGAACAACCGCAAATCCTACAGGATCTAAAATAATCGAAGTAGCTTCAACAAGTACAAATACTTCTACTATACCATCTGATATTCCAACAACCTCGAATAATGGCTTTGCTCGAATTACTTTAATTTCTAAAAATTGATAGGAGAATAAATATGAAGAATAATAAAGGATTTTCAATAATTGAACTTATTGTATCGTTTACTATTTGTACAGTAATAATGATAGTATTATTTCAAATAGTTTTGGTTTTAAAAGATTTATATGAGAAATCCGCTATTAAAACTACACTTTTAAATAGACAAAATATTATAGTTAATTTAATATATAGTGATATTTTAGAAAAGGAATTAAATAATGTAAGTAGTTGTGGAACATACTGTATAACATTTGATTTTACTACTGTATCTAAGCAATTAAAATATAGCACTAGTGATAATACCATTTCCTATGGAGACTATGTTACAGATGTTTTAGGTGGTGCTACAGTTGACAAGGCTGAAACTTCAATACAAAATGGGGTAATGTCTGCAAGTATGCCAATTACTAATAAACTATTTAATAATAAGAATTTTGGTATACGTATAGTACATTATAAAACTACATAATAGGAAAGATTAAAAACGCTATTAACCCCGCTATTAGAGCGTGTATTATTCTACTTAATAAAAAGGGTAAATATTTAACTTTAGTATTACTTAAAATACTCATTACTTGTAAGTGGACACTAAGTCCTCCAAAAGATATAATCATAACAGATAATGTGGTCTTTAAACGTAATGATATTTCTAACATACTAACATATTTTAAACCTTGACTCATTTCTATAATACCATTTATAATAGCGTTACCAGTATTACCTAAATCAATAGTAGAATTTAATATAGTAGTAATAAGTAAAAATATACTAATAGTACCAAGAATTAGTAAAAGAGTATTAATGCTATTTATAATAGCGGTACCTAAAATAGCTCCTAAACTTTTAGAACTTTCTTTAGTGCTACTATATTTAAAAGAAGACAAGTTGTTTTCTTTTTTAATAGGGTTATAATTTCTAAACATAATACCTATTAATATATTAGTTAAATAGTGACTTAAAAAAATTAATTTAGCTAACTTTATATTACCTAAAAAAGTACTAGATATAGTACCAATAATAAATAAGGGGTTAGAAAAATGTGCAAACATTAGTATTTTAGAAGCATCATTATCATTAAGTATTCCTTTTTCATACATACTATTTATGTATTTAGCGCTACTAGGAAATCCTGATAGCATGCTCATTATTAATATAAAAGTACATTCTTTTTTAACTTTAAATAACTTAGTAATTATATTATTACCTAAATTACTAAATATATCTATAGCGTTTAAAGAAATCATTACTTCAGAAATTACAAACATTGGAAACAAAAAAGGAAATAAATTGTTTTTCCAAATATCAAATGCTAAAGATGTTGCACTACTTACATAATTAGGATGAATTAAAATATTAATAAGTAAAAATATTATAATTAACATACTACCTATATTAGACATACTTTTTTTCATAAAGACCTCACACTTGTATAAGATAGATTAGAAAGGATGAAACTATGTTCAATAAAATATATGATAATATTAAAAAATTTATAAAGGAAAATCTACTTTCAATAGGAATATTAATACTAGTATACGCTGTTTGCAATATAGAATTTCCTTATTATATAAATGCACCGGGTAGTGTAATTAATCTACATGATAGAGTTAGTATTACTTCTTCTTATTCTACTAATGACAACATGTATATGGCCTCAGTAAGTGAAATAAAAGGTGTAATTCCTACTTTACTTTGGGCTTTAATTGATAAGAATCAGGATATTGTCAAAAAAGAAGAAATAGTTTATAATAACGAAACGTATGAAGAAGCAAATCTTAGAATGCGTATTATGTTAAATGATTCTATGAATAGCGCTAAAATTGTTGCGTTTCGTGCCGCTAATAAAAAATATGAAATAGTTAATTCTAAAGTTTATGTTACTTTAATAGATGAGCATGCTGATACTAATTTAAAAATAGGTGATGAACTTATTTCTATTGAAAATAAAAGTATTTCAGATATTACAGATGTTAAAACTTTAGTAGATAACTATAATAATGATGATATAGTTAATATTCTAGTTAAAAGAGACGATAAAGAAATTACTTGTACCGCTAAAATATTTACTTTAGAAAATAAGAAATATATTGGCATTAGTGCTTTAAAAGAATACGAAGTTAATACTGAACCAGAAGTTAAATTTAGTTTTAAATCTTCGGAATCTGGTCCATCTGGAGGACTTATGTTAAGTCTTGCTATATATAACTCTTTAGTAGAAGAAGATATCACAGATGGTAAGAAAATAGTTGGAACTGGTACAATAGATGCTGATGGTAATGTTGGTGCTATAGGCGGTGTAAAATATAAAATAGCGGCTGCTGTTAAAGCAAAAGCAGATTTATTCTTAGTACCAAGTGATAATTATGAAGAGGCAAAAGAAGTAGTAAAAGAACATAACTATAAAATAAAATTAATTAGTGTTAGTACATTTGATGAGGCGATAGATAAACTAAGTAAGAATTGAGATGATTTTATGATAAAAGAAAAACTAGCTTTAGTACCAAATCAACCTGGTTGTTATTTAATGAAAAATAAAGATGGGGTTATAATCTATGTTGGTAAAGCAAAAAAATTAAAAAATAGGGTTAGTTCTTATTTCCGTGGCAAACATACTGGTAAAACTGCTAAATTAGTTAGTGAAATAGTAGATTTTGAATATATAGTTGTTGGTAGTGAAACAGAATCTTTTATTTTAGAAATAAACCTAATTAAAAAGTATGATCCTAAATATAATATTCTACTTAGAGATGATAAAAGTTATCCTTATATAGAACTTACTAAAGAAGAAGCACCACGTCTTATGATAGTAAGAAATTTAAATAGAAAAAAGAATAATCATTCGAGATTATATGGACCTTATCCTAATGTAACTGCAGCACGTAATACAGTAAACTTAATTAATAGAATATACCCTTTAAGAAAATGTAATACTTATAATAAGAAACCTTGTCTATATTATCATATTGGGCAATGTCTAGGTTATTGTAATTATAAAGTAGATAAAGATAAAATAAAGTCTATGGAAGAAGAAATAATAGCGTTTCTAAAAGGGGACTGTGATAAAATAATTGAAAAAATTACTACCGAAATGAATAAAGAAAGTGAATTACTACATTTTGAAAAAGCTAAAGAACTAAAAGATTTATTAGATTATATAGATATTACTTTAGTAAAACAAAAAGTAGAATTAGAAGATACTATTGATAGAGATGTATTTGGTTATTATGAAAATAAAGGATATTTAAGCATTCAAGTTTTATTTATTAGAGGTGGTAAAATTATTGGTAGACATTCTAAAATAATTTCAATGATAGAAGAAGTTAAAGAAGAATTAGAGCGTTATATAGCACACTTTTATAGTAAAGATGTATTACTTCCAAAAGAAATCTTAGTTCCAGCAATAGTAGATAGTAATGTCTTATCAGAGTTATTACAAGTAAGCGTTAAAGAACCTATTAAAGGCTTAAAGAAAAAAGTAGTTGATATGGCCTGTGAAAATGCGAAAATAACTTTGGAAAATGAATTTGAATTAATAAAAAAAGATGAACAAAAGACTATTGACGCTAATAACGAGTTAAAAGAAGTATTAAATCTTGATAAACTAGATCGTATTGAAATATTTGATAACTCTAATCTTTTTGGTTCGTTTAATGTATCTGGTATGGTTGTATTTACAAATGGTATTCCTAATAAAAATGAGTATCGTAAATTTAAAATATCTACTAATAAAAATGATGATTATGGTACAATGAGAGAAGTTATATATCGTAGATATTTCCGTGTATTAAGAGATAACCTAGTGAAACCAGATTTAATTATTGTAGATGGTGGTATTGGTCAGATAAATATTGCTAATGAAGTAATAACAAGTTTAGGCTTAAATATTCCTGTAATAGGCCTAAAAAAGAATAATAAACATAATACAGAAAGTTTAATTACAAGTTCTTTAGAAGAAATACCAATAGATCATAAAAGTAATTTGTTTTATTTACTAGAACGTATGCAAGATGAAGTTCACAACTTTACTATTAATTATCATAAAAATTTAAGAAGTAAAGGAGCCTTGGAAAGCATTCTTGATAGTATCCCTGGTATTGGTAAAAAAAGAAGAGATGAATTACTTAAAAAATATAAAACTATTAATAAAATTAAAGAAACTGATAATAAAGAATTAGAAACTATATTACCTAGTAATGTAGTTACTACTTTAAAAGAGTATTTAGAAAATATAAAATAGCACTATATTGTAGATTTTCTCTATATTATAGTGCTTTTTATGTATTGTTTCGCCAATTTGACAATAATATAATTATCTGTTAACATAAGTAACTGTCAAAAGGGGGAATTAATTATGAAAAATAATAGTGATATAAAGGAATTATTAAAGGATAAACTAGAACTTCAGTCAAAATTAGCTTTTAATCATAGTTATGAAGAAGTAGAACAGATATTAGCATTAAAAGAGATGAGTGATCCAAAATTTGCTCAAGTTTTTAAATCTAATATATGGAAAACATATTATAAAAATATTAAATTAATATTAGAAATGGAAGAATGGAATAATCCTAAATACCAACATTTACTAACATCAAGTATTTGGAACCGTAGTTATAGTGAAGTAAAAAATACATTGAGTATGAAAGAGTGGAATAACCCTAAATATGAAAGATTATTAACACCTAGTATATGGCAATGTAGCTATAAAGATATTAAAGATATTTTAGCAATGAAAGAGTGGGATGACCCTAAGTTTAGTCATTTATTAACTCCTAGTGTTTGGGGTAGCAGAAGTCATCAAATAAAAGAAAAATTTAATATACCATATTTTCAAATGCCTGAATATCAACATCTTTTAACACCTGGTATTTTTTTAATAACTAACAATAACATAACTAGTAATATTGAATTATTTCAAAGTTTAGGGTTAGAAAGATTTTTATCCGCAACTAATATTAGAATAGATGTTGAAAGTCAAAGATTACTTATAAAATATATGGTAAATAATAATATACCATTAGTAGTAAGAGGACGTTTACATGATATTCTTAGAAGCCCTGTTGATTCAAAACTAAAAGAATATGGTATAAGTTGGGATATAGTAAAAGGAAATTTAAAAGAAAAAGAAAAGACTATATAATGAATAATTTATTTAATCAATATGAAAAAGATTTATTCTTAAATTTAGATAAAGATAATTATAAGAAAATTTTAGATTTCCTATACATAGAAGTACCAGAATATACAGAAGATATTGTAACTAATTATTTAGATTTATTCTTAATTAATTATGAAGAATTTAAAGATAAATATAATAAACTAAAAGATAAATATGGTATTAACTTTCTAAAAGAAGATATTTCTATATTAGAACAGATCTATACTGTTTAGGCAAGAAAAAGGGATATAATTCCTTTTTTTTATTGTTTATCTATGATATAATACTTAATAGATATATTATAATAAAAAAGGATTGATTGATGTGATTAATGAAATATTTGATATTAATAAATTTAATATTTTAAGTGATGAAAATAATTACTACTTTTTTCGTGCTTTAAATAAAAGAGATATGTCTGATATTGAAAATAAATTAATAGTTGATGACAACGGAAAAATAGTAAGAATTAGAACTGATAGGGAATTTTATGGGGAAACAATCTTTAAAAAAGATGACCCACTAACATTAGAACAGATCATAGAACATATTAAAATTGATTATAACAAACACACTAATTGTATTTCTTTTTCAAGTAACGCTAATGTAACTCTTGATTACGGCAGAAGTTTTTATGACGATAAATATATAGTATTAAGAGTTCCTAAAAGTGAGTTTGGGAAAAAGATAGTTAATTCTGGACAATATATATTACAGGAAATTAATAAAGTATTAAAAAATTATTATGAAACTTTAGATGATGAAATGACAAAATACTTTTTTGATGCCATTGATAACGCTAAAACAGAGGAGCAATTAAATAACATAAAATCTATGTTAACTAAAGATTATATTGATGAATCTAAAAATATTTTTGTAAATGGTATAGAACAATTGATGTCTTCACAAGATTCTAATGCTTTAAACAGCCAACAAAACTTACTAAAAAATAAGATAATTCTCAAAATGGATCTAATGAAAGAACCAATAATTGATAGAATAGGAAATAAATTTTTAATAAATACCTTAGGTAATGCTTTTTCTTCTGTTGAACTAACACATTACAATGATGTAGAAGAAAATATTATTGCGGTTAGCCCTGAAATCATGGATATAATTAGTTTGTTACAACAAGTTCCAGAAACAAAAGAAATTGCTCAATTAAAAAGAATTTTAATAGAAAAAATCAATAATGGTAAATTAAATGTACCTAATTTTGAATTAGAAAAATACGATGTTAAAAGATTTGAAAATAGTTTAACTTTAGAAAATATATATAATTTAACTAAAGGCAATATAGAATATAAAAGTGCTAAAAACATATATCTCAAATCTTATATTTTAGCTAAATCCCGTCTTAGAAAAGAAAAAAGTTTAGATTTACTTAAAAGTATTTTAAACGACAATAAATATGATGATGTGATTGAATATTTAAGAAATAATACCTATGGTATAGAAGCAGAAATTGTCAATAGAAAGTCAAATAAAGACGCTATTAAACTAAGTGAATCAGTTAGTTTAACTATTTCAAACTCAGAAAAAGATATACTCAAGTATATAAATAGTTTAAGTATGCAACAGATAGAAAATATATTAGAAAATCCTTTTATAGAATTACAAAACTTTATTGAAGATAATTATACTAATGAATATATTACAGAAACATGGCTTGCCAATAGTATTATAGATTTAATTGATTGGCCTTATTATGGCGTAGAAGAGCATCTAAGTTTAGATCAAAGAGAATTATTAATAGAAAATTTAAAATCTCACAATTTCATAGATATATATAATAATTTAAATAAACAAAGCCTAAGTGATCAAACTATTGCTAATGCAATAATGTTAATTTTAATTAGGAATACTACTCAAATAGATATTAATGAAAAATTTACTCTTTCTGAATTAGAAGAATTTTTGGGATGTAATCAAATTAAAGATACTAAAATAAATTTAAAATCATATCAAAGAGAGGCTTTTATTAACATTAATAAAAATTTTAATGAAAAAGACTATACTTCGGTTATTTTACCAACTGGAACGGGTAAAAGTTATGTAGCACTTTCAGAAATGCATTATTTTGAAGAAAAAATAAATCAATTAGAAGAAACTAAACACGCTAAAATTTTATATTTAGCACCTAATAATTACATATTAGATCAACTAAAAAGAATAATTTCAAAAAATTATAGAACTAGTATTACTGAAAATAATGAAGATATAGTAAGAAAAACTTTTCCTAACTTAACACTTACAACATATTCATATTTAACTAAAGGTAATAATGCGGATGATATAATAAATGATAATTATGATTTAATTGTTCTTGATGAACTTCATAGAACTGGTGCTAATGAATGGGGTAAACAATTAAATGAATTGTTAAAGCATCAAAAAGCTAAAGTACTTGGTATAACTGCTACTCCAGAAAGAGATATGGATAAAAGAGATATGTCTGAAGAACTTGCTAAAAATTATGGCTATACTGACGATGACATATTAGAAGAAAAACATTTGTCATACAATATGAATTTACTTGAAGCAATACAGAGAGGAATTATTCATAACCCTAATGTTATTAATTGTGAATATGCTCTTTCAAAAGATGGTAGTCTTGATGAACTAGAATTAAAAATAGAAGATATAACTGATGAAAATCTAAAATCAGAAAAAAGAAAAGAATATGAGAATTTAAGAAGAGAGGTAGAAAGTTCTAATGGAATAGAACAAATACTAAAAGATAATTTAAAAAGTGATGGTAAATATATTGTATTTATTCCCATTACAAAAAATAATGATGGAAAATATATAAATACAGAATCTAATGAGGTGATCACAGATTCACAAGCTCAAAGAATGATAAAATCATACCAAGATTTAATGCAACAATTTTTATTTTCTGGAGAGTACTTAGAAACTAACAAAGATAGATTAACAACTATATATGATAAAATTAATAATAATATAAATTTAGATGAAAGTGAAATAATCTATTTAAATAATGAAAAAAATAATATATTATTACTAACTAGTTTACATATTGATAATCGTCCAAGTGCTTTACAGTCATTAATAAATGATATTGCTTCTAAAATTATAGAATATATGAATTGGGAAACATTAATAGATTCAAAAATAATTTCTATAATAAATGCAAAAATGAAACACAAAGTAGAATCATATAATATGATTTCAGACAATAATAAAGGCCAAAACGATAAAAATTTAGCGGATTTTAACTCTTCACAATCTCCTAAGAAGAAGTTTATGTTTGTTATGGATATGCTAAATGAAGGAGTTCATGTTAATAAAATAGATGGAATAATTTGGTTTAGGGCATTAAATGAAAATTCAAAAATATTATTTTTACAACAATTAGGAAGATGTATTAGTGCTATTGGAGAAGATAATAAAGATAATATTCCAACTGTAATAGATTTAGTTAATAATACACTAAAAGTAGATATACTAAAAGGAGTAAAAAAAGAACAAAGAGATTTATCCAAATTAATAGAAATAACAGAATGGATAGATAGAAATGGTATTCCTAATCCCAATTCAACTAACAAAGAAATAGTTAGGTATTATAAAATACTAAGAAGAATTCAGACAGAGTATGGAGCATTTTTAGATAATAAAAAATTAGAAGAACAAAAAGTAGAAAGAAAACTAATTATTAAAAAAATAATAAAAGTTGGTAGTGAATTTGACTTATGGAATTATGAATTTACTAAATCTACTAGTACTACTAGTAATACCTTTAACAACGATATTGATATTGAACAAGATGACTTACTAGCTATCTTTGGTATTAAAGGTAAATTAAGAATATTTTCTGATTTATACGAAGATGTAAATAAATTAGATAAATGCTTGCCTGAAGATTATGTTGAATTAATTAGTAAATATTGCAGTAGCTATAATGAATGGCCAAAACACCTTGACGCAAAAGAAATACAATTGGATTCTGGCATCTCTAAGACAAGTAATCAATTAGCAAGGTGGCTAGATAATTCAGGGTATAATAGAGATAATTTCAAATATGATGAAACATTAAAAAATATATTAGATGACTTAAAAGAAAAATATTATAAAGAGGCTGTAACTCCAGAAGATTATGTGACATTAATCAGAGATTATTGCATTCAATATAATGAATGGCCAAAATATGCCAGCACGAAAGAAATACAATTGACTTCTGATATATCTAAAACAGGCGGACAGTTGACACTATGGTTACAATGGTCAGGATATAATAGGAATGATTTTAAATACGACAAATCATTAAAAAGTACGTTAGATTACTTGAAAGAAAAATATTATGGAATAGTTATAACACCAGAAAATTATGTAGAATTAATCCATAAATATTGCATTCAATATAATGAATGGCCAAAACAACGTGACACAAAAGAAGTACACTTGGATTCTGGCATCTCTAAGACAAGTAATCAATTAACAATGTGGCTAAATAATACTTCAGGATATAGCAAAGGCAATTTTAAATATGA